>NC_013524.1:626365-1252731 GCF_000024985.1 Sphaerobacter thermophilus DSM 20745 | reverse complement strand
TGTACGTACGGCGCCAGCCCTAAAGAGTGGGCCGAGAGGGGCCGTCCATCGGCTGAACGTGTCCCCGGCCGATGCCGAGTGCAACGACCAGATAGCGGCGCAAGTACAAGTCGCCATCCGTGCCCGGGGCGGGTGACGGGAAGGTTCCCACACCGTGGTGGGTGCCCGGGGGTAACCCCCCGGGCTGACAAGGAAAGCCGGCTAGAGCCGGCTGGGTACCAGTCCTTACACCCGGGTGTTAGGTATCCGCCAACCGGTCAGGGTCTGGGGCGAAAGCCGCCGGGCTGAATAGGGGGGTCATGGAGTTTGACCTACTACCGTGATCCACCGGCGCCACCCTCATCGCCGGGTGGCTGGCGGGTGCACCACATTAGTTCGTAGTTCGTCAAAGTTCATGACCCCGGGCACCGACCTGGACGGTTGGCTCCGCATCACCTCTTCGCGGGCCCAATTCCTCTCAGCCGGCTTTAGCGGGCTTTGTTGGTCAGCCCGGCGGCTTCAGCCCCGGGCCGTGAGCACGGTGCAAGGATCCGCGCACCACCCGTCTCGGTCACGGACGGCGGTGTGGGCTCCCCCACCACCCCGCATTGGGCGCATCCCCCACCCATCTCGCGAGCGTCGCTCGCCAATCCGCCTGCCCCGTCGCCCTAGGGCTTGAGCTCGATCTCGATGAAGACGAACTCGAAGGGGTTGTCGTTTATCACGTCGTGCTCAACGCCCTTCTCCCGGCTGTACGACTGACCGGTAACCAGGTCTGCCGTCACCGTCCCGTTCGGCGTTTCAAGCCGCAACTGACCGGTCGTGATCGGCACCACGACGTAGTCGTACTGGTGGGTATGCCAGCCGGTGTGCGCGCCTGGCGCGAACCGCCACTCGGTGACAATCACCCGCTCGGTCTCAAGCTGCCGAGTCGGCACGGCCAACGGGCGATCAGCGGACACGGCTTCCGACATCATGTTCCTCCTCATCGTCCCTCGCGGGGAGCAGCTTACAGCTTGCCCCGCCGGTGCCGGCCGGCGGGGACACACAAGGGCGGGCTCGACACCCGCCCAGTCTCACGCAGTATAGCGCGTCTACCCCACGCCGCTCTCCAGGAGCAAGTCACGTAGCGGGGCGCCCGGTCACTACCGACACCCTGCCACCCACAGATATCCTCAAACGATCAGTTCATGGTCACCTGAGAATCCCGACAGCAGCGGCGGCTACGTGGGTTGCGCGTTGACGGGTGCCGGTCGCACGCCACCCCATCCAGCGGGCCACGTTGCTCACCGTCGCAGGGGCCCAATCTGACAGTCGTGGAAGGTGCCGCGCGACAGCACCGCGCAGACCGGGCGCACCCTCCACACACTGGCACCGTGAGTGCGGCGGGCAGCCTCCACGTCCGCAGAATCCGGGGAGAGCGCATCGGGAAGCTGATCGTCCACGTTTCGTGGAAGCGAGAGGGGGTGAGGCCATGAAACGGATGGCCGGGCTGGTCCTATTCGCCACGCTCGCGGTCGTCCTCGCAGCCCTCGCCGACATCGGTCCCGGCGCCCTGGCGGATGCACCGTCCCCAGCGTCGCACTCGCGTGACGCTCCGACCCCAGCCGAAGACGTCTTCACCCCGGTCACGGTCTCGACCGTTGGTCCGGACACGATACCCGTCCTCGGGAGCGACGGTCAGTGGCACGTCGTGTACGAGCTGCTGCTGACCAACGGCAAGCTGGCCCCGGCGACGATCCAGCGCATCCAGGTGCTGGACGCGGACGACCCGGACCGCGTCGTCGCCGACTACGCAGGCGATGACGTGGTCGAGCGCCTGCGCACCCTCACCCCACAGCCGGCCACCGACGCGGCGATCGAGCCGAACGGCGGGCGCTTCTTCTATATCGAGCTGGCCTTCCCGAGGCGCGACGCCGTGCCCGAGGCGGTCGAGCACCACCTCGAACTGCTCGCCGCCAGCAACCCCGGCGCCACCGAGCCCACCCCGCTGAACTACACCGCCGCCCGCTTCAGTCTCCGTGGGGGACGGCTGCCGGTGCTCGGGCCGCCGCTGCGTGGCACGGGCTGGGTCGCCATCAACGGCTGCTGCAATCCGGAGATCGTGCACCGCGGCTCGATCCAGACGATCAACGGCGGCTACTGGGACGCCCAGCGCTTTGCGATCGACTGGATGCGGCTCGACAGCGAGGGCCGGTTGGTTGTCGGCGACCCGTCGGACGTCGAGAACTATGTCGGCTACGGCTCCGATGTCCTGGCCGTGGCCGACGGGATCGTGGTCGACGTGCTCGATGAGCTGCCTGACCAGGTGCCGGGCGAACTGCCCGATCCGGCCACGATCACCACCCGCACCGTCGACGGCAACCACGTCGTGCTCGACATCGGCGGCGGCTACTTCGTCAACTACGCCCACCTCAAGCTCGGCACGATCCGGGTCCAGCCGGGCGACCGCGTGCGGCGGGGGCAGGTGATCGCCAATCTCGGCAACTCCGGCAATACGGCCGCCCCTCACCTGCACCTGCACGTCACGACCGGACCCGAAGTGCTCGGATCGGACGGCTTCCCTTACATCTTCCGCAACTTCCTGTTGGCCGGGCAGGCGGGGGACATCGCCGGCAGCGACGATCTGACCGGCAACTGGGTCGAGAGTCGCCTGGATCCCCCGGAACCGCAGCGCCGCCGGTTCCCGCTCAACCTCAACATCGTCGACTTCCCCGACTGAGACACACGTCGGTGCGCCGCGCGATCCTCGCGCGGCGCACCATCGCATGAGGGTCTGTCAAGCGTAGGGACCAAGAGGACGAAACGTCCCGCAAGAGGGTCAAAGGAGCGACGCCGGTGTGAGGCCGGAGCGCTAACGTGTCCTGCAACCGCAATCCGCTACGACCCGCCGCCCTTACGCGCGACCTCGCGCTCGCGAAGTTCGACCCGGCGGATCTTGCCGCTGATCGTCTTGGGGAGTTCCGCCACGAACTCGATCTCCCGCGGATACTTGTACGGTGCGGTGACCTTCCGGGTGAAGTCCTGGATCTCCTGAGCCAGGGTCGGCGACGTCTCGGTACCGGGGACCAGCACCACGAATGCCTTGACGATCTGACCGCGGATTGGGTCCGGGCTGCCGACGACAGCTGCCTCCGCCACCGCCGGGTGCTCGAGCAGCGCGCTCTCGACCTCGAACGGACTGATGCGGTAGCCCGCGCTCAGGATCACGTCGTCGGCGCGCCCGACGAACCAGAAGTAGCTGTCCTCGTCGCGCCGGGCGCGATCTCCGGTGTAGTACCACTCTCCGGCGAAGACTTCATTGGTCAGCGCCTCATCGCCGTAGTACCCATGGAACAAACCAACTGGGCGCCCCGGCTTGATCCGGACGCCGATATGCCCTTCCTCGCCCGGCGGCAGCTCCCTCCCCTCGTCGTCGATGATCGCCACCTCGAATCCGGGCGTGGGCTTGCCCATCGCACCGACCCGCACCGGCACCGAGGGGAAGTTGGCCACCAGCACGGCGCTCTCGGTCTGCCCATAGCCGTCGCGGATGGTCATGCCGGTCGCCTCGCGCCAGGTCTCAATCACCTCCGGGTTCAGCGGCTCTCCCGCCCCGACGCAACTCCGCAGGGCCGCCGGCTTGAATTTCGCGAGGTCCTCCAGCACCAGCATCCGGTAGATCGTCGGTGCGGCGCAGAAGGAGGTGATCGGGTAACGCTCCAGCGTTGCCAGGGTCTGCCCAGCATCGAACCGGCCGCGCGCGTCGTGGATGAAGAGGGTCGCTCCGACCGACCAGGGACCGAACAGGCTGCTCCAGGCGGCCTTGGCCCAGCCGTTGTCCGACAGGTTCCAGTGGAGATCGCCGGGCCGCAGGTCCAACCAGAACCGCCCGGTGACAACGTGTCCGATCGGGTAGGAGGCATGTGTGTGGAGCACCATCTTCGGGTGCGCCGTCGTGCCTGAGGTGAAGTAGAGCATACAGGGGTCGTCGCTCCGGGTGCGGACCGGCTCGAAATCCGCAGGCGCCTCAGCCAGCGCAGCGTCGTAGCTGATCCACCCGTCGCGCTCGCCGCCGACGACGATCGGCACCGTGAGCGTCGGACAGGATCCGGCGACCTCGTCCACCCGCGCCGCCACCTCCGGGTCGGTGATGATCCCCTTGGCGCCGCTGGCATTGATGCGGTACTCCAGGTCGCGCGGGCGGAGGAGCGTCGTCCCAGGCAGGGAGATCGCCCCGACCTTCATGATGCCCAGGATCGCCTCCCACCACTCCGGCACGCGCGGCAGGACGACGAGCACGCGGTCCCCCGGCCCGATTCCATGTTGCCGCAGCGCGCTCGCGAGGCGGTCGGAACGTTGCGCGAACTCGGCGAAGGTGATCGTCCGCTCACGCCCCTCGTGGTCGACGTGCACCATGCCCGGCCGCGCCGGATCGGCCGCCCACATGCCGATGGTATCGACGGCGAAGTTGTAGTACTCGGGCACGTCCCAGCGGAACGTCCGGCGAGTCTCCTCGTAGTCGCGCATATTGGGTTCGACGCTGGGTGCTGACGCCATAGGAGCCTCCTTCGCTGCGTGAGGTCGAGGATGTGCGCGTCACTCGAGGTGCGCCATGGACTACCCTCGGCGTGGCTCGGTCTTTTGGCTGTACGGATCGCTTAGATCCATGGTAACGATAGGCGGGAGGTGCGTCAAACCGGCAAAGGGGACTTTGATGATCCGGTTGGCAGGATGCCGGGCTGTCCGGCAGCGGAGAAGAATCAGGCGGAGGTATTGGCGTTTGGCGTATACGGGTCTATGGCGGTGGTAGGTGCCCGGGGGTAAACCCCCGGGCTCACACATGAACGCCGGCTGAAGCCGGCTGCGGCAACAGGGTCTCATCACCAGGTGATACAGTGTCCAAGACCCGGTTGGGGCCGGGGGTTTACCCGCGGGCACCGCATCATCGGAGTCTCACACCGCCTGGTTACGGCCCGCTTCAGCGGGCTTTCCGTTGTCAGCCCGGGGGTTTACCCCCGGGCACGCACCACGGCGCCGGAACCTCCTCACCGCCCGCCCCCGGCATCTGTCACCGCCGGAGGCCCATCACATTAGTCAACCTCCGTCGGTCCGCGGCACGCACCGGGATATCTGCGTATGACCACGCTCGGGCCAATCCGGCAGGAATGGGTGGCACGCAACTTGCACATTCGCATTAGACCGCTATTCGCGGTCGCTTAGATTGCACTCCAGGCTTCACCTGCCCAGCGGGAACAGGGCGCCCTCACGGGAGCCCTGTTCTCGCTTAACGTTGTCCGTTGTCGGTGAGACTGTCCCCCTCGACGGTACGCGGGGAGTCGCCGATCGGCAGACGCTCGCCGAGGTCTCCGTCGACCGGGCGAAAGAGGGTGACGCTGCGCGGGTAGGGCGCGCCGATCCCGGCGTCCGTGAAGGCATCCTTGATGCGGCGGCGCAGTTCCCGCTGGACCCGCCACTGCTCCATCGGCTTGGTCTTGACCAGGAGGCGCAACTTGACCTGGGTGGACTCGAGCGCCTCGACGCCCGTGATCTCCCCGGGCCCCAGCACGGCGTCCCCCACGACCGGGTCTTGATCGAGCCCGGCGACGAGCCCCTGCAGGATCTCGATGACCTTGTTCAGGTCGGCGTCGTACGGTACCGCCACATCGACGACCGCGCGCGACCAGTCCTTGGTCATGTTGGTCACGGTGCGGATGTCACCGTTCGGCACGACGATGAAGGAGCCGTCGATCGCGCGGAGACCGGTGCGGCGCAGGCTGAGCTGCTCGACCACACCCGAGGCGTCGCCGATCTGAACCACGTCGCCGACACCGAACTGGTTCTCGAAAAGGATGAAGAAGCCGCCGATGAGATCCTTGATCAGGCTCTGCGCCCCCAGGCCGATCGCGATGCCCGCGATCCCGGCGCTCGCCAGCAGCGGCGCGATGTTGACCCCAAGCCTGCTCAGCACCATCATGCCGGCCACGATCAGGATCAGCATGCGCCCAGCCGACTCGATCACATTCGCCAGCGTGTTGGCTTTGCTGGCGAGCTCACGCGGCGGCGTGTCGGCGCGCTCCATCACCCGGCTGACGGTCCGGCGCACGACCGAGCGGAGCAGGCGCAGCAGCACGAGGCTGAGCACGACGATCATCAGGATCTGGATCGCCGGACCGATGGCGCGCGTACCCAGGTCGAGCAACAGCGCAACGAACCGGTCGGTACGGTCGCTCATTTCTTGAACGGACTCGTCGATCGCGGACGCGACGAGGGGCGCGATCAGCACAGGTGTCCCCCTCCCTGTGGTAGCCGATCTCGCGGCCCATAGCCTACCGGACGGACCCGTGGCCCGCCAAGCGCACCTGTGCCAGATAGGAACAGCGGCGAGGCAGATCGCCTCGCCGCGTGCGCCAGGAACACTAAGGGGGTTGTGGGTGATGTTCGAGGTTGCTACTCCGCGCCGGCCATGCGCACCGGGATCGTCTTCGGCCGCGCCGCATCGACCTTGGGGAGCTGGATCGAGAGGATACCGTTGGAGAACTGGGCAGTGGCCCGCTCGGAATTGACCGCCGTCGGCAACCCGATCGTTCGTGCGAAGGAACCGAAGCGCCGCTCGCGCATGAGCCAGCGGGTGCCCTCCGGCTCGCGATCCTTGAACTCGCCGCTGATGCGCAGGGTGTCGCCCAGCACCGAGATCTCGACGTCAGCCGGCTCCACGCCCGGCAGCGCGGCCAGCACCACGTAGGCGTCGTCGGTCTCTTTGACGTCGACCGGCACGTCGGCGGTGGTGGCGGTGAACCCTGGCCGGGGTCGCGTCAGGCCGTCTTCCAGAAGCGTGTGCATGGCGTCGCGTAGGGTGACGAGGTCGCGCCACGGATCCCACCGGTTGGTGGACATCGGCCTGCCCTCCTTCGTTACGTCCCTTCGTTAGCACTCTCCGGTGGAGAGTGCTAATCGGAGTATAACCGCGCTCTGCCTCCCGCGACAACCGGGCTCCGGGGTATCGTGGTACCGTAGCGAATGCAGCCAGGCGGCTCTTCAGGGCGGGACCGTAGCCATGGATCGACCCACCGCTCCCCAGCGGCGCGCCGCGACTCTGCGCGCATACCGCGACTTACCGCACCCGTGGGCGGTGCTGCTCGTGATCGCCGCCCTCGCACTCTTCGGTCTGCTCGCCACCAGGGGGCGCCCCGAACCGGTCCGCTTCGCCCTCCTTCTCCTCTCAGCCCTGGGTGGGCAGATCGCGATCGGTGCGCTGAACGAGTACTGCGACCGCGAGCTGGACGCCGCCGCCGGCCGCGCCAAGCCGATCCCGTCCGGCCTCATCTCCCCCCGTGCCGCGCTCAGGGTGACGGCCGGGGGGTTGGCGCTGATGCTGGTGGCAGGCGCGCCGCTGGGGTTGCTGCCCCTTGCGCTGGTCGGCCTCGGAACGGGCGCCGGGCTCGCCTACGACCTCTGGCTCAAGCCGACCCGCTGGTCCTGGGTTCCGTACCTCGTGGCGTTGCCGCTACTGCCGATCTGTGCCTGGGTCACGCTGGCACGCTTCGACCCGCGCCTGCTCCTCCTCTACCCGCTCGGGGCGCTCATGGTCCTTGCCGTCCACCTGGCCCAGTCGCTCCCCGACGCCGCCAGCGACCGAGCGGCCGGAGCCGGCACCCTCGTCGCCCGGCTCGGCCGGGACCGCGCGCTCGCCGCCTGCCTGGGCGCGGCGGCGCTCGGCGCCACGCAGGTGGCGATCGCGGCGCTCTGGCTCACCGACCGGCCCCTGCCCGCGCTGCTCGCGGCCGGGGCAGTGCTCCTCGCGCTCGGCGCCGCCCGCCTGACCCACACCCGCGCTCCGGGGCGCGTCGAGCACCACCTCTTCAAGGTTATCGGCGCCGGGGCTGTCGCCCTGGGGTTCGGATGGCTCGTGGCTCTCGGTGTGTGATCCCCTTTTCCCAGTTGTCCGGTCCGCGGATCCCTCGTACGATCCCCTCGTCGTTCGAATGTGGGCACACCGGGAAGGACACGATAGGTGCAGCGCTACCGCATCGCCGTCATCGCCGGGGACGGGATCGGCCGGGAGGTCATTCCGGCGGGCAAGGCCGTCCTCGAAGCCGCCGTTGCCGGATCAGCCGAGCTGGTCTGGACCGATCTCCCCTGGGGCAGTGATTACTACCGCGAAACCGGCGCGATGATGCCCGCCGACGGAATCGAGACGCTGAAGGGGTTCGACGCCATCTACCTCGGCGCGGTCGGCGACCCGCCTCACATCCCCGACCACGTCACCCTCTGGGGCCTGATGCTCCCCATCCGCAAGGCGCTGGACATGCACGTCAACGTCCGCCCGATCCGCCTGCTGCCGGGCATCACCGGCCCGCTGCGGGACAAAGGCCCGGCCGACATCGACATGATCTTCGTCCGCGAGAACACCGAAGGGGAGTACGCGGGGGTCGGCGGTCGCATCCACGTCGGCACGCCGTACGAGGTCGCGCTGCAAACGGCCGTCTTCTCGCGCTTCAACGTCGAGCGGGTCGTCCGCTACGCCTTCGAGCTGGCGCGCACCCGCCGGCGGCACCTGACCAGCGTCACCAAGAGCAACGCGCAGCAGTACAGCATGGTCTTCTGGGACGAGGTGGTCGCGGCCGTGGCCGCGGATTACCCCGACGTCGAGGTCCAGTCGCTGCTGGTCGACGCCGCGGCGGCGCTGATGGTCCGCGCGCCCGAACGGTTCGACGTGGTGGTCGCCAGCAACCTCTTCGCCGACATCCTGACCGATCTGGGCGGCGCCCTGATGGGCAGCCTGGGTCTGGCCCCCAGCGCCAACCTCACGGCCGATCCGGCGCTCCCCTCACTCTTCGAGCCGATCCACGGCAGCGCCCCCGACATCGCCGGCCGGGGTGTGGCCAACCCGCTCGGCGCCATCTGGGCCGGCGCGATGATGCTGGAGCACCTGGGCGAGGCGGACGCCGCCGCACGGGTCATGCGCGCCATCGAAGCCACCACTGCTGAAGGGACGACCCTTACCCCCGACCTCGGCGGCACCGCCTCCACCGACCAGGTCGCCGAGCGCGTGATCGCTCACCTGTCCGCTAGCTGAGGCGCGCAGGCAGGAGCGGCGCGCCTACCGCGCTCCACAGGGGGCGGGAGTCAGCCGGGCTCACAACGTAAGCCGGCTGCTGCCGGCTGGGGATCAATATGGAGTGCGGCGGCCTGAGTCGCCGCTTTGGTATGGTGCGGCATTAGCCGCGCCATGCCGTGATCCCGGAGGCTGGTGGCGCGTAAGATCCCGCACCGCGGCGCGTGCCCGGGGCTAGAGCCGCCGGGCCCATGCCGACCGGCGGGCACCGTAGCATATGGGCCTCAGCCCTGCTGCGTCCCCCAGCCGGCTGAAGCCGCCTTCCCCGCCGTCCACCCACGGCGGACGGAACAGAACCAGACCTACCGCGTCCCCTGCAGGCCGAGGATGCCCGCGGCCTGGCGCAGCAGTTCGCGGGCTTCGGTCACGTCGCGGCCCGCCTCGGCGGCGGAGATGACCTGCTCGCCCATCTCGCGCAGCACCTGGATGCCGGTCGGGGTGTCGAGGTCGTCGCCGATGGCGTCCGTGAAGGCACGGTGGGTATCGGCAACATCGAGCGCCGGGCCGCTCCCGCCCGGCAGGCGCACGGCACGGCGGAGCAGATCGGCCAGCGGCTCGAAGCGCGCCGGGCCGTCGTCCTGATACTCGAACGACTCGCGGTAGTGGTTGCTGAGGAGGTAGAGCCGCAGCGCGTCGGCCGTGTGGTCACGGAGCACGTCGCGCACCAGCACCAGGTTCCCCAGCGACTTGCTCATCTTCTCGCCCTGGTACCGGACCATGGCCACGTGGACCCAGAAGCGCGCGAACGGCTCCTTCTGCGTGTACGCCTCGGTCTGGGCGATCTCGCTCTCATGGTGGGGATAAATCAGGTCGCCACCGCCGCCGTGGATGTCGATTTGAGGGCCGAGGTAGCGGTAGGCCATCGCGCTGCACTCGATGTGCCAGCCGGGCCGCCCGGGACCCCAGGGGCTGTCCCAGGCAGGCTCACCCGGTTGCTGGGCCTGCCAGAGGATGAAGTCGAGCGGGTTCTCCTTGCGGGGGTCGTTGGGGTCGGCGCCGCGCTCGGCCGAGAGGGCGATCATCTCTTCGGTGCTGCATCGACAGAGGTGCCCGTAGTCGGGGTCGCTGGCCACCCGGAAGTAGACGTTGCCGTCGCGCACGTAGGCCATCCCGCGCTCGACCAGTGTTGAGATCATCTCGATGATGGTCGGGATCTCTTCGCTGGCCCGAGGGTAGACAGAGGGTGGGAGGATGTTGATGCTATTCAGGTCCTCCTGGAACTGCCGGATGTAGCGGTCTCCCAAGCGGTCCCAGGGCTCACCAACCTCGCGCGCCTTACGGAGGATATCGTCGTCGATGTCGGTGACGTTCTGGACATACTTCACCCGCCACCCGAGGTGCTGGCAGTAGCGGTTGATGACGTCGAAGGTCAGGTACGTCATGGCATGGCCCATGTGCGTGGTGTCGTAGGGCGTGATGCCACAGACGTACATTCGAACGGTCTTGCCGTTGAGCGGCGTGAACTCTTCCTTGCGCTGCGTGAGCGAGTTGTAGAGACGCACGACCCCTCCTCCTCAACCCAAGTCTCTCGCCCGACCCCACAAGCCCATATGCTACCATCCCGAACACGTTCCTGAGTGACCAACCCCGCGGCAGTCAGTCGCGTTCCCCTCACAATCCCGTGAGCCGACGACTCGCGATCCCTGGGAGCCGGTCGGGTGTGGGCTACAATAGCGGGCACAGACGATGCAGGGCAAACACAAAGGAACCCTGCCCCTATAGCCGGCGGTACGGAAGGGGTGAAGCATGACCGTCACTGTCGGCCAGACCGCGCCGGACTTCACGGTCATTACCACGGACCGCAAGCAGGTGCGGCTCTCGGAGCTGGTCCAGGACCGCCCGGCCGTCCTGGCATACTACTACTTCGCGTTTTCCAGTGGCTGAGTCAACGAGATGTCCTCGTTGCAGGACAGGATCGACGAGTTTCGTCGGTCGGGTGTCGAGGTCTACGGCTTGAGCGTCGACACGCACTTCGCCGCCGCGGCATGGGCGAAGGAGTTGGGACTCACCTTCCCGATGCTGAGCGACTTCAACCGCGAAGGGATGACCGCCCTCGGGATCACGCTCGACGAGTTCATCGGCTACCGCAACATTTCGCACCGCGCGATCATCATCGTCGATCGCGACCGCGTCGTGCGATACGTGGATGTCGCACCGATCCGAGGGATGCCTGACCCCGATGCGGCCCTGAACGCAGCGCGTGCCCTGGCCCACGGGTGAGGCCGGGGACGACAGTAACACTGCCTGACCAATGACCCGCGACGCAGAACGCATGACGCATGACGCATGACGCATGACGCATGACGCATGACGCGTCACACGCCCAGGGCGAGGCTGCCATGTCGAGCAGAGCATCGAAGCACCGGCAGAAGCGACGCCAGCGGGTCGGCGTCTGGCTCCAGCGGCAGGTGGCCACCCTGGCGGGCAGGATCATCCTGCTGCTCGCCGGGATCGTCATCGTCACAGTCGCGGGCAACACGGTGATGTACTTCAGCCTTGACGCCTTTTCCTCCTATGATGACGCGCTCTGGTGGACGATGGACCACCTGTTCGATCCCGGCGCGCTAAATGAGGATAGGGGATGGGCTCAACGCCTCGTGGGTCTCGCCCTGGTGGCCGCCGGGTTGATCATCCTGGTCGGCATCCTCGTCACGCTGGCAACTGAGGTCGTCGAACGGTCGCTCGAGCGTCTGGCCAGCGCGGACCTCCCGGTGGACGTGCGCCAGCACCTCCTCTTCGTCGGCTGGGACGACACCACCCCCGACATCCTCCAGACGCTCGACTACCTCCAGCCACATCTCCTGGGCGGGGAACCGACGCCCTTTCGCAGCATCGTGGTGCTGGCACCGGACAGCCTGCGCGACCGTCGCGCCCAGCTTCAAAATCTGCTGCACCAGGCGATCCCCTCGACGACGACGCAGATCACCTTCGGGAATGTTCTGCAGCCTGAAAGCTACGAGCGCGCCGCGGCGCGGGACGCCTACGCCATCGTGATCAGCGGCGCGGGGACGATCGACCCGAGCCTGGGCGCCGCTGACGCCAACGCCGTGCAGGCTGCGGCGACGCTCGCCGGGTATCTCAACCAGGGGGACGGCACTCCACCCGACACGACGCCGCTGGTGAGCGTCGTGCTCTACGCGGGGGAGCACGCCGACGCGGCGAAGACGATCCTCCCACCGCACTTCAATGACGTGGTCGTCGATCGGATCATCACCGGCATGCTCGCGCTGGAGTTGACTGCACCCGCCTGGGGGAAGGCTGTGCGCAACTTGCTGGTCAGCGGCGAGGGAGCGGGACTGCATCTGGTGCGGGACGACCGGTTGACCGGGATCCCCTTCCGCGACCTGATCGGTCACCTTGCCGCGGCAGTGCCTCTCGGTGTCATGACGACTCGTGACGGGTCGCCGCAGTCCCTGCTCGCGCCGGACCCGAGCACGGTTCTCGGCCCTGATGACGCGGTCATTGTCTTCGCCGCGGACACGGCTGCCGCCGACGCGCTCCGGGAGGTGCCCACCACCGATACACCGGCATGGGCGGGCGAGATCCCCTCGATGACCGACCTCGAGGTCCGCACGGTTCTGGTCGTTGGCTTCAATAGCCGGATCGTGGCACTGTTGCGGGAACTCGCCCTCGCCCCGGCCGCGCGGTTCCATGTCACGTCGTTGAGCCAGACCCCGGATTCGCGGCGTTCCCGGAGCGTACCCGGCTGGGTACGCGACCGGCTGACGATTCGCTATCTCGACGGCGACCCGACCGACGGCAGCACGCTGCGCCAGGCGATCAGGGACGCCAAGCCAGACGCCATCATCGTCAGCGGCGACGTGGTGGAGCATCCACGCGCGCCGGATGCGGCCGCCGTCTTCAGCTACCTGGCGACCCAGCAGGTCGTCCAGGGCGCGGTCCCGGTGCTGGCCGTCGCCTACTCCAGTACCTATGCGGATCTTCTGGCACAGGATGCGGGCGGAGCAAACCTCCCCGGTGCCGCCGAGATGGTCGGGGGCACGCTCGCCTGGACACTGCTGCGCACCGACATCACGCCGGTGCTGGCCGCGCTGTTGGATCCCTACCGGACGACCCTTCGGACGGTCCGCCTGCCTGACACGGGGACTCCCGCGCGGTTCGATGCGCTCTACCGGCGCGCCCTGCAGCACGGTGCGGTGCTCGCCGGGATCATGCAGCCGGACGGCACCCCCTCACTGGCCCCGCCACCCAACACCCCAGTCGAGCCGGGCACCGCGCTGCTGTTCCTCACCAGCGCGGCGCGCACGCGGCCGACACCTCCCGCCAAGACCGACACCTCTGGCGTGGCGACTCACGACCAGGCACCGTGAGGCGAGATGCGTCATGCGTCATGCGTCCCCCTCACCCCCGGCCCCTCTCCCACCAGGGGAGAGGGGAGAATGACGCATGACGATGACGCCCGCTACGGATGCGCCAGAACCATGTCGAGCACCACCGTCTGGCCCGCGCGCACGCGCTCCAGGCCACGCCGCAGCGCCGGCAGGACCTCGTCCGGGTCTTCGACCCGCTCCCCGTAGCCACCGACCGTCTCGGCCATCTTGTCGTACCGAGGCGCCGGCAGCAGGTCGATGCCGACGAATCGATCCTCGCGCACCGAGTAGCCCTCCGGGTAGTTGGCAACCAGCGGGCGCTTGGTGGCGTTGTAGCAGGAGTTGTTCAGGACCACGATCAGGACCGGCGCCGACTGCGTCTGCATGGCCCAGAGCGCCGCCAGCGGTGCGCCGAAGACGAAGCAGCCGTCCCCCACGAGCGACAGCACCGGCCGGTCCGGATTCGCCAGCTTCACCCCGAGCGCAGCCCCGAGGCCCCAGCCGAGCGCCGAGCCACCGCTCCCGAACCAGGTGCCCGGCTGCCGCGCCGGGGCCTGCTGCCAGACGGCGCGGTTGCTGGTCACCATCTCGTCGACGACCAGGCAGTCCGGCGCTTCTTGAAGCAGTTGCCCCAGGCAGTGGCCCACCCAGGCGACTCCCATCGGCCGCTGCCGTGCGGCTCTCGCTGCTTCCTGCCACGCCTCCCGGAGCTGCTCGTGGCGCGCGGCGAGGGCATCCTGCCGCGCCGCGATGCGCTCCCGGTCGGACGCCGTCAGCAGGTTCGTCGCCTCGTCGGCGATCAGGTCGAGCGCGCGGCCGGTGTCGGCCCGGATCGGCAGATCCACCGGGAACGTCCAGAGCGGGACGCGCTCCTTGATCGGGTCGAGGCCGATCTGCACCACAGTCGCACCCGGGGCGGGCTGGATGCGCGTCGGGATGTAGGGCACGTCCTGGTCGAGGACGAGGACAAGGTCCGCCTCGGTCAGCAGCGTGCCCGGGTCATCGCCCTGGTGGAGCGGGTGGTCGGCAGGGAAATTCACCCGCTCGCGCCAGTCCACCACCGGCAGCGCGAGTAGCTCCGCCAGCCGCACCAGTCCCCGGTACCCCGCTTCCGTCCGTCCCGTGGTCCCGGTCAGCACGACGGGTCGCTCGGCGGCCACCAGGAGCCGGACCACCTCGCGCAGCGCTTCCGGGTCGCCCGCACCGATGTGCACGGGGCGGAAGCGCTCCGGCTGGTAGATGTCGATCGCTCCGACGCGCTCCATCAGCGGCTCGCGCGGCAGCGTCAGGTAGACCGGCCCCGGCGGGTCGCTGGCGGCGATCTGGAAGGCGCGCGCGACCACCTCACCCACCTGGTCGGCGCGCCGCATCTCGTAGTCCCACTTCACGTAGTTGCGCACGATCCCGTCCTGGTCCGACTGCTCCTGGAGCCAGTGGATGAAGTTGTCGCGACTGCCGCGCACGGCCGGGTCCGTGGTGTACGGCGCACGCCCCGCGGCGATGACCACCCCGGCGCGGCCGCGCTGCGCATTGTGCACCATGCCGCCCAGGTTCTGGGTGCCGACATCGACGTGGACCAGCACCGCCTGCGGCCGCCCCGTTGCAGCGTAGTAGCCGTGGGCGGCGGCCAGGGCCACCGTCTCGAAGAGACACAGCACCGTGCGCGGGACAGGGCGGCCCAGGCTCTCGAGCTTGGCCAGTGCCTCCTGGATCGGGAAGGTGTCCGTCCCGGGATTGAGGAACAGGCACTCCACACCCTGCGCGATCAGCGCCTCGACGTACCCCTCCGCGGCCTCGCCGACATCCACCCGCGTCACTGCCGGCCCGGCAGTTCCGGGACCGGGTTGCGTCGTCGCCATTCCCTGCGCCTCCTCTCGATCGTGTGGCATTCGGCTCGCATTATAGGTGTTCGCGCCACTCCCGGCCCGTGCCGGGCATCCCCGACGCCGGGCGTGTACGATTCACGGTGGCTGCTGGTCGGCTCTGCGGGAGGAATGGATGGCGCGACTACTGGTACTGGATATCGACGGAACCCTGCTGGATCCCTCGGACATCGTCACGCCCACCGTGCGGGAGGCGATCGCCGAGGCACGGGCACGCGGCGTGGAGGTCGCCCTGGCGACCGGCCGGCGGGTGCGCTCGACTCGCCCGGTCGTCGAGGATCTGGGGATCTATCTGCCCCTGGTGGTCTACAACGGCGCCCTGGTCTGGAGCACCGAGGAAGACCGTCCGCTGCACGAGACCCCCTTCACCCGGGACGTCCTGGAGAAGGTCATCGCCGCGGCGCGCGAGGCCGGTCTGCCGCCCGTCCTGCTGCAGGGGCCGCAGGCCGGGGAGCGCATCATCCTGCCCGACGATCTCCCGCCTGAGTCGGAGGCAGCCGTCGCGGGCTACGTCGGCCCGCGCGTGCAGGAGACGATCCGCCTCCCCTGGTCGGCACTCCCGGAGCAGCAGCACGTCCTGACCGTCGACCTCTTCAGCAGCGACGAGCGACTTCGGCCGGTGACCACGGAGCTGGCAAACCAGCTCGGCATCCCGGCCTACCACCACGGCCCCTGGGGTCCGGCCAACCTCTGGGCGGCCAACCTCCACATGCCGGGTGTGAGCAAGGCGAGTGGGGTGGCCAAGCTCGCGGCCGACCTGGGACTGACGCTGGCGGACGTGGTGGCCGTCGGCGACGGCGACAACGACTTGCCGCTGCTGGAGGCGGCCGGGTTGGGCGTGGCGATGGGCAACGCGCCGGAGCACGTCCAGGCCCGTGCCGATGTCGTCGTCCGAGGCCACGACGAAGACGGCGTCGCCGAGGCCATCGAGCGCTTCGTCCTCGCCCGGCTCGACGGCCGTGAACAGCGGCGGTCTTGACACGCCTACCGCCGCGCGGCACGCTCCCCGGCACACCACCCACTCGGAACCTTCCGGGGTGCCGCGCGTTTAGGGAAATGGCGGGTATCCCCGCCATCGGGTCGCACTTTGGGATGGGAATGGGAAGGGTTCGCATCGTGAAGCCACGCGCTCTTGCGCGCGGTGTCCGGGTTTGCCTCATCCTCCTCGTCGTCTCGATCCTCCCGTTGAGCCTTCCGGAACCAGCCGCCGCACGGGATCTGTCTGACCCGCAGGACTTCTTCGGTATCGTCGGCCGCGATCCCTGGTACGAGTACAACACCAATCCGGAGAAGTTCCCCAACGACGTCAACCGCACATTCCTCGACAACCTTCACGCCGGTATGGCCGAGATGGGGGCGCGCTGGGTCCGGGTTGAGTTCCACGCCGAGTACGACGAGCCGGTCGGGCCCGGTCGGATCGATTGGGCCAAGCACGACTGGTACTTCCTCGACAGTGCGCCGCGCTACGGCCTGAAGACGCTGGCCGTCCTCGGTACCGGCATCGTGGCCGATCTCGACAAGACCTATCAGTTCAAGCACATCAACGATAAGCCCGACTCCGACGGCAGGAACCTGTACAGCCGAACCTACGTCCAGCGCGTGCACGAGATTCTGGACCACTACGGCGACGCCATCGAGGCGTACGAGATTCTGAACGAGCCGAACGCCAACCAGCTCCTGCACTGGGAGACGAACGGCCGTGAGAAGGCGGTGAACCCCGATATCTACGGGCAGATCGTCACCGACATCTACACCAACGAGAAGGCCGCTCACCCGAGTGTGCAATTCATAGCCGGCAGCCTGCTCCACGACCACGACGTCCAGAACGGCCGCGACGAGCACTTCGAGTGGATGCGCAAGGTCTACGAGTCGCCCGCGGTCAAGCGCTACGTCAAGGAGCACGGCCGCTACCCGTGGGACGGTATCTCCATCCACCCCTACTACCTCAATCCGACACAACTGCTGGCCCACATGGAGGAGCTGCGGAGCCTTCAGGAGTCGTACGGCGACACCACGCCGATCTGGGTCACGGAGATCGGCTGGCCCGCCGAGCCACCCGAGTGGACCAGCTTCGGGATCATGGACCCGACCGCCAGCGAGCAGGAGCAGGCCGACTACCTGTACGCGGTCTACACCACGCTGCGCGACCAGGCGCCCTACGTCGAGCGCGTCTTCTGGTTCAAGTACGAGGACTTCGGCGGCGGCGGCACCTACGCGAACTGGGGCCTCGTCCGCCTGCGCGACTCCTCGCAGCGCTACGGCCCGGACGCCACGCCCTGGCCGAGGAAGCCTGCGTTCAGCGTCTACCAGTCGCTCGCCCGGCCTGACCGCGCGCCGACCGCGCCGGTTCCGCCCCCGCCCGACATCGGCGAGCGCGTCCGCTACTTCCCGGAGACGGGTCACACGCTGCGCGACCCGTTCCTCCGCTACTGGGAGCAGTACGGCGGGCTGGCCATGTTCGGCTTCCCGAAGACCGAGGTCTTCTACGTCCAAGGCCGCGCCGTGCAGTACTTCGAGCGCGCTCGGTTCGAGTACTTCCCCGAGTTCCGCGGCACGCCCTACGAGGTGCAGTTCGGTCTGCTCGGCCGTTACGTGACGCGCGGGCGCGAGTTCCCGGCCGAGCCGCCCCCCGAGAAGGAAGAGCCGGGGCGCCGCTACTTCCCGGAGACCGGGCACTACATCTCGTTCGGCTTCAAGGACTACTGGGAGAAGAACGGCGGCCTCGCCATGTTTGGCTACCCGATCAGCGGCGAGATCACTGAGAACGGCCGTACGGTGCAGTACTTCGAACGCGCCCGCTTTGAGTGGCACCCGGAGAACAAGGGGACGCCCTACGAGGTCCTCCTTGGGCACCTCGGCAATCAGGTTCTCAGCACATCAGGCTGGTACCGCTGATTCGGTCACGCGATCCCGGCCGTCCGATCGCGAAGGGGGATGCTACAATGCCGCCGGGCGGATCGGCCCGGCGGCTGTCCGTCCGTGGCTGGTTGGCCCCGAGGATCGGGGGAATGTGGCGCGGAGTGACGACACGATGACCTATCGCTTCATTCTGGAGGTGCCGGAGGCGCTCGCCGAGGAGGCGCAGGCTGTCGTCGAGCGAACCCCCTACGCCGAGGCAATCGCCGTCCGCCGGCCCGGCGAGGAGCGCGCCGAGATCACCGTCGTCGCCCACGCCCACGACATCATCGACGCGATCTACCAGTGGCAAGTGGAGCAGCCGGAGGCGGCCGAGGCCCGGTTCGAACTCTTCGGCGGCGAGCGGCTTCGCCTGGCGGACACCGATGCCGCCGGGCTCAAGGCATTGATCGAGGGAGAGCACGACGAGATGGCGAGCAGGGTTCAGGGCGAGCCCGGGTCGGCACTGCAGACGACGGATGCGGTCCTCCAGCCGTATGCGCTCTCACCCGCCCCGGAAGGTCCGGTGAGCCAGGCCGAGCGCTCGCTGGTCATTGAGGCGATCGACCATCTGGCGATCCGGGTTGCCAACATCCGGAAGGCTGAGGAGTTCTACCGGGACTTCTTCCAGATGGACGTGGTGCTGCGGGCCCACCGCGAGAACGGCAACTGGGTGCGGCTCCCGTCCGACTACGACTGGGAAGAGGGGCTGCGCCAGGGGGTGTACGTCGATCTGGTGTACCTCAGCCACCCACCGCTCTCGCTGGTGCTGCGGGAAGCGGGCCGCGGGGCGATCTTCACCGAGCCGCGGCTGGACCACGTGAGCCTGCGCGTCTCACCCGGCACATTGCTGACCATCCGTGCCCAGGCGCTGATCCGGTCGTTCCCGGTGACGGACGACCGGCCGCACTCCTTCGTCTTCCGTGACCCGTTCGGCGTGACCTGGCACCTGACCGACGCCGCGGCGGGCTGAGGCCTGGGGCGCGCCCCCAGACGGAAGGACCTCCGACATGCAGGACGTCTATCGCGAGCTCATCGACGCGCTGTCCGAGACGCCGCAGCAGTTGGTCGCACTGGCGCCGGAGGCCGAGGGGGCGCCTCGCTCCAACGAACACTGGGGGCTGGCTGAGATCGTCGCCCACCTGGTGGACGTCGAACGACTCTACCGCGGTCGGATCCAGGAGATTCTCGCCCGAGAGGGTGCCTACCTGCGCCGCTTCGACCCTGACCGCGCGGCGCGGGAGCACGACTACGCTTCCAAGGACCTGCACGCGGTGCTGGACGAGTTCGCCCACGAGCGCGGGGAGACGCTCTCGCTCCTGATGAACCTCGCGCTGAAGGACTGGGAGCGGACCGGCATCCACGACGAGTGGGGCGAGGTAAGCGTCGAGGATCTGGTGGAACGACTCGTCGACCACGACGCCGCGCACCTGCGACAGGCGCGCGGGGAGAGCTAGCCCGCAGCGTCTCGGTCCTGCCTACCTCGCCCGCAGCGGCGCCGCGGCCCGCACCAGCGCCAGTGTCTCCTCCACGGTGTCGTGCGGCGTGATGGCGCGGACGACCACCTCGTCGAGCACGCCGTCCCACGCTGCCAGCGCTTCCTGGATGGCCTCGGCCGACGACGCAGCGATGCAGGTGTCAACCGGTGCAACCCCCATGCGACGGAAGTGATCGGCGTAAGCCGGGATGCGGGCGTACCGCGAGCCTTCCTCCGTGAGGCGCCTCGCCGCATCGTCGCCTAGCGCCACGCGCACGTAGGCCGCCAGTGCCGGGGTCTGCCGGCCTGCTTTCGCCGCGCCGGCCTGGACCCACTCGACCGACCGCCGGGCATATTCCGGCGTGAGCCAGTTGAAGAGGACACCGTCGGCCACCTCCCCCGCCAGGTGGCACATCTTCGGGCCCAGTGCGGAGATGTAGATCGTCGCGTCGAGCGCCTCCCGCAGCGCCTGCACGCCGTCGCGCACGCGCGCCAGTGCTCCGGGGCCACCCGCGCCGCTGCCAACGCCGAGCAGCAGGCGATGAAGCGGGAGACTGGTCCCGGCGTCACCCTCAACGTCCGCCGCGCCCGACTGACCAAGGACCTGCGCCGCGATGCTGCTCGGGCTCCGCCGCGAGAGGGCGATCACCCCGACGCCAAGCGCGATCGTCTCCGTCACCTGCGCCGCCTCAGCCAGAGCGGCCAGCCCGTCCCCTTGCGGCGTGTCGTTCACCCAGAACGAATCGTAGCCGAGCGACTCGGCCTCGGCCGCTGCCGCCCGCGTCACCTCCGCCGGCACCGCCGCGGCGATTCCGAACCCCCGCCTGCTTCCCGCCATGTCGCCCTCGCTTCCCGTCCTCACCCCGGGAGCACGTGCTCCCCTAGTGGCTATCCTCACCGATCAACGGGACGTCGTCCTGCTCCAGGGCGGTTTCGTCGTCCCACTCCAGCATATGGTGGGAGCGTCGCGCCTTGGTCTCCAGGTAGAAGCGGTTGTACTCGTTTGGCGGGATCACGAGCGGCACCCGCTCGACGATCCGCACCCCGTGCCGCGCCAGATCCTCGATCTTCGCCGGGTTGTTCGTCAAGAGCCGGATCGAGCGGACCCCGAGCGCGGCCAGCATCCGCGCCGCCGCCCCGTACTCGCGCTCGTCGTCGTGGAAGCCAAGTGCCAGGTTCGCGTCTACGGTGTCGAGGCCGCGGTCCTGGAGCGCGTAGGCTCGGATCTTGTTGGTCAGGCCGATGCCGCGCCCCTCCTGCCGCAGGTAGAGGAGGACGCCGCGCTCACTCTGGCCGAGCAGCCGCAGCGCGGCTTCGAGTTGGTCCCGGCAGTCGCAGCGCAGCGAGCCGATGGCGTCCCCGGTGAGACACTCGGAGTGGAGCCGCACCAGCACCCCTTCTGCCCCGCGCACGTCACCGCGCACGAAGGCGGCGTGCTCCCGTTCATCGTGCACGTCGTTGAACGCGACGGCACGGAAGCGCCCGAACCGCGTGGGCAGGTCTGCCTCCGCCGCGATTTGGATCCCAAGCGGCTCCGGCGCCGCGTCGGCGCTCCATCCGTTCACATGCATACCGCTGTTCCCTCCGGTTCTCGGCTCGGGCCGGGTCCGACCGGATACACTCCAAGCGGCCCAGCCGACGGGACACCCCCGAACCGATCCTACCGCGAGGAGCGAATCAGGAGGTACCCACGATGGTCGCGCGCACCCCGCCTGAGCCAGCCTCCCTCCAGGGCGACCGCATCACGCTCACCCCGCTGGGGGAGGCCGATCTCGACGACGTGCGCCGTTGGCGGTCCGACCCGGACGTTACGCGCTATTGGATCACACAAGTCGTGCCAACGCGCGCGGAGATGCGAGCATGGCTCGCACGCAATCGGCGCGAGGGAGCCCTGCTCTGGGTGATACGCGATGAGCGGCGCCACCGGATTGGCTTCGTCACCCTCTTCGGGATCGACCCGGAGCACCGCAAGGCTGAACTGGCTCTGATGATCGGCGAGCGCGACATTTGGGGGCAAGGCTACGCCCGGGAGACACTGCGCGTCGTCCTGCGACACGCCTTCACCCCTACCAGCTACGGTGGACTTGGACTACATAAAGTGTGGCTCTGTGTGGTCGCGGAGAACCAGGCGGCACGTCGCGCCTACGTCGCCTGCGGCTTCCGCGAGGACGGTGTGCTCCGGGAGGACCTGTACCGCGACGGGGTGTGGCACGACCAGATTCTGATGAGCATCCTGGAGGACGAGTTCTGGCAGCAGGACGAGGCACGCCCGGGAGGCACCAGGGACTAGCGCGCCGCAGGGGTGCGACGCCTCTGAAGACACCGGCGGTGCGGCCTCGCACACCGCACCGCCGCGTCAAACGAAGCGCGGGTGATGCCTCGTTTCGGCGTCATCCTGAGCTAAGCCGCCCGGCGCAGGGTGGCGGGCGGCGGAAGCGAAGGATTCTTCCTTGGAACCACCGGCAGCGTGATGCTTCTCCGCCTCCGCCTGCCCGGCTTCGCTCAGGGTGGCATTGCCTGAGATGTCGGCCTGGCTCTGTTATCGGAACCTGTGATCAGTCGTGGCGACGCTGTAGACGAACTCGACCCGGTTGGTGCAGATGTCGAGCAGCCCCGCCTCCAGAGCGAAGAAGAGCGCGACCGCGACGACGCTCGGCATCGCCCAGGAGACGGCGAACCAGGCCGCGACGCCGGCCAGCACCGCGAGCGACCAGAGCACCACCCGCGCCAGCAGGACCCCGTTCCGCGCTCCGGACACCGTCAGCAGGTACGGCCCGCGCCGGTCCAGTACCGATGAAAGGACGATGCTGCAGACGCCCACTGCCAGCGCGATCGCCAGCAGCACCTCCAGCGTCAGCTTCATCTCGCCTCCCTTCCCCGGTGGATCTCGCTCACCATCAGTATCCCGCCACGACCGCCGCGACCATATCACGCACCAGTCCCGAACCCCGACGTGACGACATTCCCAACGCCTCGGGCAAACCGTACCTTGGCGATAGCCGATCGACCTCCCGACGCGGTACGGCAGTGCCGCGCCGTACCGGGACATCCGTCCCATCCGGCACCGCCCGTGCCGACCCGGCACCGCATCGACGCCATCGGTACCAGTCCGCACATGCCGGAGTACCGGGCAAGAACACCATGCGGGGCACGTCCGAGGTCCATGGGCGCCGATCACTGACCGGTCGTCATGCCGATCCCGCCGTCGAGTCCAACTCAGCGCCCGCAGGCGCCTCCGAGGTCCATTTCTCGGTGTGACCGCGGGTCAATGTGCCTCACTGACAAACTTTGACAAGGACTGGTGGTGTCTGTACACTGTGTCCGTATGGAAGCCGGTGCGGCAACCCGAATACGCAACCGGACGAGTCGGGAGGGAAGATATGTTGATTCCACGCTGGTGCCGGATGACGGCAATCGCGGGGACGATGGCCGCAACCGCGCTTCTCGGAAGTCTGCCGGTCAGCGCGGCACAGCGGCACACCATCATGGTCGGGGAGACGCTGACGGGCATCGCAGCGGCCTACGGCGTGACGATCGACGCCATCGCCCAGGCCAACGGCATCGCCAACGTCGACCTGATCTATGCCGGGCAGCAGCTCATCATCCCCACCGCTGATGACGACACCGCCCAGCCGACCGCAGCCCCCACGGCAGCTTCCGAGCCCGCGCCGACCGAGACGTACACGATCCAACCGGGCGACACGCTCTGGAGCATCGCCGTCGCCCGCGGCCTCACCGTGGACGCGATCCTGGCGGCCAACCCGGCGATCTCCGACGCGAACCGCATCTACGCCGGACACACGCTCACCCTGCCGGGTGGTGCGGTACCCCTGTCCACCGGGGCGGCCGGGGCGAACTGGTCGACGCAGGACGTGCGGCAGCTCATCGAGCGCTATGCGAACGAATATGGGCTCGACCCGCTCCTGGTCCAGGCGCTCGCCTGGCAGGAGAGCGGCTGGCAGCAGCACGTCGTCAGCTCATCCGGCGCCATCGGAGTCATGCAGGTCTTGCCCGAAACCGGTGCCTGGGTTTCGCAGTTCGTGGTTGGACGCCCCCTCGACATCCGTGGCAGCGTCGAAGACAACGTGCTCGCCGGGACCGCCTACCTCCACTGGCTCATCAACCACTTCGGCGGCTCGCTCGAATTGGCGCTGGCGGGGTACTACCAGGGTCCGGGCAGCGTCGCACGAACCGGCGTCCTCGAGGAGACGAACCGCTACGTGCAGAACATCTTCGCCATCCGCGACTACATCGCTCACCATGGCGTCCCGCCCCGGTAGCGCTCGCGGGGCGGAATTCAGCACACCCGAACGGGCCGGGCGAGCACTCCCGCGTGCTCGATCCCGGCCCGTTCGCTTCCCCGGGTTTTACCGTGCTCAGCCGATCATGTTGAGCAACTCGTCGAGTCGCCGGATGGACGGCACCGGGCGCCCCTCGGCGTCCCGCTCCGGCCCGCTACCGTCCCGGTCGAGCAGGACCGCCTCCATCCCAGCGGCCCGCGCGCCCAGGAAGTCCCGCTCGTAGTCGTCCCCGACGTGGAGCGCACGGCTGGGCTCCGACCCACCGAGGGCCAGCGCCCGCTCGAAGATGGCCGGGTGCGGCTTCTCCACACCGACGACCTCGGAGATGACCCAGAAGCCGATGTACTCACCGAAGCCCAGGGCGAGGAGCACGCGGGAGATGGTGGGCCGGGCATTGGCGATCACCCCGAGCTTCAGCCCGCGGTCCCACAGCCCGCGGATGGTGGGCATGGCGTCGTCGTAGACGTGATACATGCGGGGCGTGTCGTAGGCGTCCCGAACCGCCGCCACGCTGCGCTCCAGGTCGGCATCGGGGACGCCCGCGTTGCGGAGCACGTTGGTGACGAACGTGCGGCGGCGCTCATCCCCGGCCGCGGCGCTGACGCGGTGGTCCGGCGGCACGCTCGCCGCCCGGCGCCGCGCAGCGGCATCCCACTCGGCGCTCAGCGCGGCCTCAAGCCGGGCCTCATCGACCTCCAAGCCAATCTCCGCCAGCACCTCGGCGTAGGCGCGCGCAAGGTCCGGCCGGAACGTGAGCAGCGTCCGCCCGACATCGAACGTCACCAGGTCGAACGCAAAGCACGGTGCCGACATCGGGCGTTCCTCCTGTCCGTCATGCGTGGTGTGACAGGCGACGCCGCCTCACCGCACCAGGAAGCCGGCGAACGGGTCGTCCTCCTCGACCACGAAGGTATGGAAGCCGGTGAGGTAGCCGCGGCCCGCGATCTCCGGCACCACCGCGGCAATGTCGCCGACCTGGGTCTCCCGCAGCACCCGCGCCGTGTAGTGGCTGCCGATGATGCTCTCATGCACGTACGGCTCGCCCAGACCGAGCTGGCCATTGGCGTAGAGCCACGCCACGCGGGCCGCAGTGCCGGTGCCGCAGGGCGAACGGTCCACCTCACCGTCCGCGAAGATCGTCACGTTGCGCCCGTGCGCCGCGGGGTCAACCGGCGGCCCACAAATGATCGTGCCGTAGATCCCGCGCAGTTCCGGCTCGAGCGGGTGGACCACGTCGAGCTGCGCCTCGACCGCGTGCTTGACCGCCATGCCGAAGGCGATCAGGTCCTGTACCTGCTCCTTCCGGACCTCCAGCCCGGCCACACTGGCGTCGACCAGGGCGTAGAAGGCGCCGCCGAAGACCACCGCCACCGGGAATGTCCCATATGGCGTTTCGACCTCGACCGCCGGGGCGTAGACGAAGGAGGGAACATTCTCGAAGGCCACCTGCCGGACTCGGCCATCAACGACGGTCCCGCGCGCCGTGATCAGCCCGGCCGGGCTGTCGTAGCGGATGACCGTCTCCTCGCCGGCCACCGGGTGCATGCCGGTCTCCAGCAGCACCGTGGTCAGGGCGATGATCCCGTGGCCGCACATGGTGGAGTACCCCTCGTTGTGCATGAAGAGTACGCCGTAGTCGGCCTCGGGCGTCACCGGTGGCGTCAGGATAGCGCCGTACATGTCGGCGTGACCGCGCGGCTCCCACATCAAGATGCGCCGCACCGCGTCGTGGTGGTCACGCATCTCCCGCCGCCGCTCGAGCATCGTCGCGCCCTTGAGCCGCGGCAGCCCCGCCGTCACCACGCGCAGCGGTTCCCCGCCCGCGTGGGCATCGATGGTGGTGATTATCCGGCGTCCGGCCATCTGTCCCCTCTTCGGTCCGCCGACCCTAGCCGAGCGGCGGGTACACGTCGTCGATCGCGAGCGCCCGCAGCGTGGCCTCGAGATCCTCCCGTATGCCGTCGTCGAGGCGCGGGCCCGGCTCTCGCAGCACTGCGCAGTCGATCAACCCCCGGCGGCGCAGGATCTCCTTGCGGATTGCCACGCCCAGCTTCGGCTGTCCCTCGAAGACCAGCAGCGGCAGGTAGCGATAGTAGGTCGCCTCGGCCTCCGCGCGATCGCCCGACTCCCAGGCGCGCCAGATCCGGACCAGGATTTCCGGGTAGGCGAAGCCGGTCATCGTCCCACTGGCGCCGCGCCGCAGCTCATCCAGCATGTACATGCCCCCGAGCCCGCCCACGATGGTGGCCCGCCCTTCCAGCAGCTGCAGCGTCTGGGCCGTGCGCTGCGGCGTCGGCGGGTCCTCCAGCTTGATCGTGGTGATGGCCGGCACGGCACGCACCAGGTCGGCCATGGCCCGCGGCGAGAGGGTGACCCCGTTGACCGGCGGGAAGTCCTGCAGCACGATCGGAATGTCGATCGCCGCGGCCACGCGCTCGTAGTGCCGGGTCAGGGCCGGACCGGGTTGCAGGAAGGTGGGCGGCGCCACCATCACCCCGGCCGCACCGGCCGCCTGGGCCTCGCGGCTGGCCGCGATCGTCGCCTCGGTCCCGTCGTGCGAGGTGCCGACGATGATCGGTACCCGTCCGGCGGTGACCTCCATCACGATCTCAATCAGCCGGCGGCGTTCTTCCTGCAGCAGCTTCTGCGCCTCACCAGCCACCCCGAGGATGGTGATTCCATCGACCCCCATGCCGATGGTGGCCTCGGTCAGCCGCCGCAGGCTCGCCTCGTCGATTGCCCCGTCCGGGCGGAACGGTGTCGAGAGGATGTTGTACACCCCACGGAGTCCAGGCATCGGATCACGTCCTTCCCAGCCCACAGGCCTGGTCGATCAGCCACAGCGCACGGGCGCCTCTGCACCGCGCAGCACACCGTCCCCGCACGGGGCATTCTCGTCCCCACCCGGCACCCCGAGCAAGGGCTATACACGCAGGCGGGGGGATATCCCGCCCCGCCTGTACACGCTCGCGTCTAGAGGGTGGCTAGTCACATGAGGCTGAGAACGCTTCGCCGCCTCGGCAATCTACCGCGCCAGCCCGCGGAGCACAAACAGCAGGTTCGCCGGACGTTCAGCCAGCCGGCGCATGAGGTAGAAGTACCACTCGCTGCCGTAGGGCGTCGCCACCAGCACCCGGTAGCCCTGCCGCACGAGGTCACGCTGCAACTGCGGCCGGATCCCGTAGAGCATCTGGAACTCGAAGCGATCCGACCCGATGCCGTGGCGCTTGGTGTAGTCGATCACGTGCGCGATGATGCGCTCGTCGTGCGTGGCGATCGCGGTGAAGCTGCACTCGTCGAGCATCCGCTCCGCGAGGTACAGGTAGTTCCGGTCGACCTCGCTCTTCTTCTGGTAGGCGACGTCCGCCGACTCCAGGTACGCCCCCTTGACCAGCCTCAGGTTGGGCTTCAGCGGTAGCAGGTCCTCGAGGTCCCGCGCGGTGCGGTAGAGCATCGCCTGGAGGACGGTGCCGACATTGTCGAACCCGTCGGCCCGCAGGCGACGGTAGATCGCCAGCGTGGCGTCGACGCGCGCCGACTCCTCCATGTCGATGCGGATGAAGTTGCCCACGGTTGCGGCGTGGGCGACCACCCGCTTCACGTTCTCGTACGCGATATCCTCCCCGAGATCGAGCCCCAGGTGCGTCAGCTTAAGCGCGATATTCGTCTGGAGCCCCTCGGCGGCGATCCGATCGAGCACGTCGCAGTAGGTATCGGCCACGCCGCGGGCCATGGTCTCGTCGCGCACCCCCTCGCCGAGGAGGGTCGTGTTGGTCCGCAGCCCTTGCTCGTTGAGCCGGCGCAGGACGGGGACCGCCTCGTCGAAGGTCTCGCCCGCGACGAAGCGGCCCGCGCCCAAGCGCATACCGTACCGGCGCACGAACCGTGACACCCACCGGTTCGACGTGGCCATGAGGATGCCCTTGCGGAACACCAGGTTCACCGAGGCCGAAACCTGGCCGAGGGGATTCTCCCCGAGTGTCGACGATCCATGCGCCGTCACGACAACGCCACCCTTTCTCGCTTTATCGAGCTAGAGCCGCTCGCCGACCGACTTCAACTCCATGAAGTGCTGCAGGTAGTCGGGACCACCCGCTCGGGTGTTCGTCCCGCTCAGCTTCATCCCGCCGAAGCCATGCACCCCTTGCAGTGCCGCGGTGCACTTCCGGTTTAGATAGAGGTTGCCCACCTCGAACTCGAACCGTGCCCGCTCCAGGTGGGCCCGGTTCCGCGAGTAGACCGACCCGGTCAGGCCGTACTCGCTCGCGTTCGCGATGGCCAGCGCCTCGTCGAAGTCCTTCGCCTTCACGATCGCCAGCACCGGGCCGAAGATCTCCTCGCAGGCGATGCGAGCATCGGCCGGGACGTCGGCGAAGATCGTCGGCTGGATGTAGTAGCCCGGCCCCTCGGCCGGCTCACCGCCGAGCACCAGGCGCCCCTCCTGCTTGCCGATCTCGATGTAGTTCAGGATCGTGCGGTACTGCTTCTCATCGACCACGGCGCAGACGGTTGCCTCGCCGCTCTCGCCGGAGCCGACCTTGACCGTCTCCCGCGTCAGCGCCACGACGCGCTCCACGATCTCGTCGTAGACGTCGGCGTGGACGATAGCGCGCGAGCAGGCCGAGCACTTCTGGCCGGAGAAGCCGAAGGCGGACGCGACGATGCCCTGCGCTGCGTCGGCCAGGTCAGCATCGGCATCGACGATGATTGCGTCCTTGCCGCCCATCTCGGCCGCGACCCGCTTGA
Source organism: Sphaerobacter thermophilus DSM 20745 (assembly GCF_000024985.1). Classification (NCBI taxonomy): domain Bacteria; kingdom Pseudomonadati; phylum Thermomicrobiota; class Thermomicrobia; order Sphaerobacterales; family Sphaerobacteraceae; genus Sphaerobacter; species Sphaerobacter thermophilus. The sequence continues at coordinate 1,224,022 of NC_013524.1, read as the reverse complement.
GCCACCGCTGCCCCGGCTGCACCCGGGCCGCCCGCTCGTAGATGCGGACGCCCACGTCCTTTGAGCCCGTGAAGTTGACGAAGCGCACCCGCGGGTGGTCGACGAGCGCGTCGCCCACCTCGGCACCACTGCCCGGGAGGAAGTTGACCACGCCCGCCGGGACGCCGGCCTCCTCCATGATCTCGAACATCTTGTAGCCGATGACCGGGGTGTTGCTGGCCGGCTTGACGATCGCCGTGTTGCCCGCCGCGACCGGGCCCATCGTCATCCCGGTCAGAATGGCGCAGGGGAAGTTCCACGGCGGGATGATCACGCCGACGCCCAGCGGCACCCAGTAGAGCTGAACGGCCTCCTCCGGGATGTGGCTCAACTGGACCGGCTGCGCCAGCTCCAGCGCCTGCCGCCCGTACCACTCCAGGAAGTCAATCGCCTCGCAGACCTCGCCCTCGGCCTCATCCCAGGGCTTGTCGAGCTCGTAGACCATCCAGGCCGCCAGCTCCAGCTTGCGCCGCCGGATGATCGCCGCCATGCGGAACAGCACGCTGGCGCGCCCGCTGGCCGGCATCCGCCGCCACTCCTGGTACGCGGCCTCCGCCGCTGCCACCGCATCCTCGACGTCGGCCGCCCGTGCCTTGGCGACCAGGCCCACGACCTGATCCGGGTGACCCGGGTTGACCGAGCGGATCCACTCGCCCGTCTCCCGCCGCTCACCGCCGATGACGATGGGATAGCGCTGCCCGAGCTGGCTCTTCACCTGCTCCAGCGCCGCCCGCATCGCCGCGCGATTCTCCGGGAGGGAGAAATCCAATGCTGGCTCATTCTGAAACGGTCCGCGCATCGCTTGACCACATCCTCTCATCCAGGTACCAGTACGCAGTCGTTGCCTCGTCCGTCACGCCTGTACGGTAGGCGCCCAAGACGAGGCGCTTACGACTAAAGCGTACTCGGACTGCGTCGATCTGTCCCCGGAGACGAGCTATGAGCCGTCTTCGCCTACCGCTCCGCCGGACGCTTCCGCCGGAGGATGAGGTTGCCGAGGTGATCAACGTGACCCGCCCAATTCGGTGGCACCACCGTCGTCGCAGTCTGCTCTTCCACTACAGCCGGGCCTTCAAAGGTGGCCCCGATAGGCAGGACATCACGGCGGAGGATCAGCGTATCAACCGGCTCGCCATCGAAGATGACCTTGCGTGTCTCGCGTACAAGCTCCGTTTCCTCTTGGGGCTGGAAGCCCTGGACGCGGCCTGCCAGCAAGCCGAGCGCGGCCACACGTAGATTGACGATCTCCAACGGCGCGCCGGGTGTCGCATGACCGTACCGCGTGCGGTAGGTCGAGTGGAAAAGCTCTGTCATCCGCGCGATGTCGGCCTGTGAGAATCCGTTCCCCCGCTCCACGGGGATGTTGACAAAGTACTCCTGGCCGACGTAGCGCATGTCCGCGGAGTAGATGAAGCGCATGCGATCTTCGGGCACATGCTCCTCTTCGAGAATCGCGCGCCCCTGCGCTTCCAACTCGGTGAAGACGTCGTCAATCTGTTCCGGCGATGTGCTGTCGAGCGCGGAGTAGAACGTGCGGACCAGATCGTGCCTGACGTCGGTGTGGAGCATGCCCCACGCCGAGAAGGTTCCGGGAGCCCAGGGAACGATCACCTCGCTGATCTCCAGCTCGTCGGCGAGCGCGGCGGCATGCATGGGACCGGCCCCACCGAACGCCAGTACCGAAAAGTCCCGGGGGTCGATTCCCCGCTTGACGGTAAGGGTGCGCATGGCGTCGGCCATCTTGGCATTGACGATCGCCAGAATCCCCTCCGCCAGCGCCTCGCTCGTCATGCCGAGGCTATCCGCGAGCCGCCCGATCGCCCGGGCAGAGGCGTCGTAGTCCAGCGTCATGTTACCCCCGAGGAAGTACCCGGGGTTGATCCGACCGAGGAAGAGATTGGCATCCGTAACCGTAGGCTCTGTGCCGCCCTTGCCGTAGCACGCCGGCCCTGGATCCGCACCGGCACTCCGCGGGCCAACGCGCAAAGCCCCGGCTTCCAGCCAGGCAACGGAGCCACCACCGGCACCGATCGTGTGAATGTCGACGATCGACATCAGTACCGGCAGGCCCTCCAGCACCGTCTCCGTCGAGACCGACAGCTCGCCATTGACGATCAGACTCACGTCAAAGGAGGTACCGCCCATGTCGACGCAGAGCAGGTTCGGCCGTCCCAGCGCCTCGCTCAACGCCTTCCCACCGATGGTGCCGCCCACTGGCCCGGACAGGAGGGTCTGGATCGGGGTCTGCCGCGCCGCCGCCGAGGTCATCACCCCGCCGTTCGACTGCATCACGTAGAGGCGGCTCTGCACCCCGCGCTCGGCGATCTGCCGCTCCAGGCTCTCCAGATAGTTCTCAATCGGCGGCGCGATGTACGCATTCAGCACGACGGTCGACGTTCGCTCGTACTCACGCCACTCCCGGGCGATTTCATGGGAGAGGGAGACCGAAACGCCCGGCAGGCGCTGGGTCAAGATCTCCCGGACGGCAAGTTCGTGCTCCGGGTTGACGTAGGAGTGCAGGAAGCAGATAGCAACCGCTCGGATTCCCTCTGCTTGGATCTTTTCGATGATCGGCTCGAGATCCTCCGTGTGCAGCGGCTCCTGCACCGTCCCATCCCAGCGAATGCGCTCGCGAACAGTGTGGATGTCGCTCGGAGGCACCAGCGGGGTCGGCTTGCGATAACGGAGCGCACGAAGCTCTTTGCGGTCACCACGAGCAATCGTGTAGACGTCCTTGAATCCTTCGGTCGTGATGAGCAGGACACGGGCCCCCCGCCGCTCGAGGAACGCATTGAGGCCGACCGTGGTACCGTGCACCAGGAAGCCGATTTCACGTGGGTCATCCAGCACCGTGGTCAACCCGGTTATGACACCCTCCGCCGGATTGTGCGGCGTGCTGAGCACCTTGCCCGTGAAGGCCCGTCCCCCGACCTCGTCGTGGACGACCAGGTCAGTGAACGTACCACCGATATCAATCGAAACCTTGTACCTACTCACGCCGCTACTCCCTGCTCTCGGATACGGAACCGCTTGCCAATTCCTCGGAGATGAGGAAGACCGCGTCACGGATGCGCTGGACATCGTCGCGGAGCTTGGCTTGCACGTGTGGGTCAAAGAACCCGCGCCCGAAGCTCTCCCGATCAGGCCAGTCCACGGTAGTCATGAAGCGATAGGGCGGAGGATCCCCGGTCCACGTCCCATAGATTCGGTAGAAGGACGACGCGATGACGCCAGGCATCGACATATTGCTCTCCTGGTGCTCGCCCAGGCGCCACGCCAGGAATTCCTCTTCGTCCGTCTCCGGCGGTAGGTTGTACAGGACCGTCAGCCGGATCATCGTTAGCCCTCCACCGCGTCACGGGCGCGGGCCATCTCAGCGCGCCGACGGGCTGTCGCCTCCTCGTCGATCTCGAGGGTATCGGTAAGGACGACGCCGTAGTCCCGGGCCGCACCCTCGCGCGTGACGTACCCATTGATGACGTCCGCGCGCACCGCCTCTGGGTCACGCTCGAGCGGGTCGCCATAGCCACCGCCACCGCCGGTGTTGAGCACCATCACGTCACCCGCCTTGACCGCCAGGGCGTTCCCTTTGAGCCGACGCTCGTTCCGGCTACCGATGAAAATGTTCTCCGGCCCCACGGCTGTCCCGCCGCCGAAGAGTCCCCAGGCAGGGGTCTTGGAGCGCTCGAACCAGAGATAGACGTGGGCGTCCGTCTCGAAGCGATATTCCCGCGATACCCCACAACCACCGCGCCACTTGCCCGGACCACCCGTATCAGGCCGGATGCGATATGAACCGATCTGGATCGGGTACTTGGTCTCCCAGACCTCAACCGGGAAGTCACGGAAGGCGCCGTTGACGTTGTTGATGAGGACGTCCTGGCCATCACCACCCTTGTAGCCGCCCCAACCACCAGCGGTCGGCTCGATCGTCAGGAAGGGGGCGTTGCCACGGCGTGGGTCGCGCCCTGCAATGGTCACCACCATCGAGTCACCATAGTGAGCCGCAGCCACCTTGTCGGGGATGGCAGGGGCGAGCGCCGAGATGAACAGGTCGGTCATCAGCCCGAGCGGAGTGAAGTACCACTGGCACGCAGCCGGTTCCTGCGCGTTGAAGATCGAGCCCTCCGGCGCGTAGACGGTCAGCGTGGGGAACGTCCCGCCATCGACGGGGCGATCGGGGTGGATCAGCAACCGATACGCCATGCGCGTCGCGGAGATGGTCTGCGCGAAGCCGCAGTTAATGGGTCCCCGCGTCGCGGGAGCCGAACCCGAAAGATCCACGTGCATCCGGTCGCCGTCGATCGTCACTCGCACCTTGACCGGCACCGGGTCATCGGAGATTCCGTCGTTATCCAGACAACCCTCGGCCTCGTAGACCCCATCCGGAATGGCGCGAATCGCCTCACGATCCAGCTCAGCCGACTGGCGGAAGATCTCATCCCGCGCCGCCCGCACTGTCTCCAGCCCGAAGCGTTCAACGACAGCCTTGAAGCGCTCTTCGCCGGTGCGGCAGGCGGCGATCTGCGCGTTCATGTCACCGATAAGTGAGTAGCTGAACCGGCTATTTCGCCGGAGCAACTCGATGATGTCTTCTCGCGGCTGGTAGCGAGAGTAGATCTTCGTCGGTGGCCAGCGCACGCCCTCCTGATAGACCTCCGTGGAGTCCATCGTGACGCCAGGATCTTTGCCACCGACATCAAGCCAGTGCGCCCGGGTTGCGGCGAAGCCGACAAGCTCGTCGTCGATGAAGATAGGACTGAAGATCGTGGCGTCGTTGAGGTGTGTCCCCTGCAGGTACGGGTCGTTCATGTAATAGACGTCGCCCGGTTCATAGATGTCCCGGCCGTACATCTCTGTGGTCAACTTGACACACACCTCAAGGTTGCCGACGAACAGCGGCACCCCCGCTGCTTGGCCGAGAACGTCGGCATTCTCATCGAGGATGGCGACCGCGCAGTCCAATCCTTCGTAGATCACCGGGGTATACGACGACCGAATCAGCGTCGCGTTCATGTCCTGCGCGGCTGACAGGAAGTAGTTCCTGATGATCTCTGTCGTAACCGGATCCGGCCCTTTCCGCTCCGACACACGCATGTCCTTCCCAGACTGACATCCTTGAACCGAGACGGGAGACTTACGCTCTCCGCTTCGACCACGCATCAAACGCCACCGCAAGCACGATGATGGCGCCCTTGACGATGTCTTGATAGAAGGGGTTGACGCTCAGCATATTGAACCCGTTGCCGATGAGGGCCAGGAGGAGAACGCCGACCACGGTGCGCCAGATGGTCCCTTCTCCACCCATGATGCTCGTCCCACCGATCACCACAGCGGCGATGGCGGTGAACTCGATGAGGGTGCCCGCATCCGCCTGACCTGTCGCGACGCGGGAGGAGGCGATCAGGCCAGCCAGTCCGGCTGCAAAGCCGCTGATCGCGAAGGTGAGCACACGGATCCACCCCACCCGGATACCGGACAGCCGCGCTGCTTCAGGATTCCCGCCGACTGCGTAGATATGACGACCGAGTTTGGTACGTACCAGCAGGAACCAGCAGACCGCAGCGAACGCCGCCAAGATGTACACCGAGTACTTGACCGAAAAGAGTGAGTTTCGGCCAATCACGGTGTAGGCCGGGTCCGTCACCGTCACGAGGAATCCACCGGTGATGACGACCGCGAGTCCCCGGATCATCATGGCGGAGGAGAAGGTTGCGACAAACGGATTGATGTGGAGTCCGGCCACTAGCAGTCCATTGAAAACCCCGAGGAGCGTCGCGACCACGAGCGCCGCCAGCATGCCCACGACGGGATCGACCGCGTTCGCAACCTTTGCGGCGATGACGCCGGAGAGAGCGAAGACCGCTCCGGCCGACAGGTCGAAGCCGCCGGCGATGATGACGAGCGTCCCGGCACAGGCGATGATCGCCACCGGTGCGGACTGATCCAGGATGTTCAGCAAGTTGCGCGTCGACAAGAACGCCGGCGACGCCAGGCTCAGGATGATAAAGAGCAGCGCGAAGGCCGCGACTACCCCGTAGTCGCGGACGACTTCGACGCCGACGCGCTGCACGCGCGATTTCGGGCGAACGAGTTGTTCCCCGGTGCTCTGCATAGCCGTTATGCCACCTCTCGCGTCGAGCTCGCCTCTGCCGAACCAAACGCGGCCCGGAGGATCGGCTCCTCTGCCATCTGCCCGCTGTCAAACTCCGCCGCGATGCGGCCACGTCGCATGACCAGGACACGATGGGCGAGCCCGAGCACTTCCTCAATCTCGGACGAGATCAAGAGAACCGCCATTCCCTTCGCGGCGAGCGAGGCCACCAGCTCGTAGATCGCCCGCTTGGCGCCGACATCGACGCCACGTGTCGGCTCATCGAGCAGCAACACCCGTGGTTCCTCGAAGAGCCACTTTGCGAAGAGAACCTTCTGCTGGTTCCCGCCCGACAGCCGGCTCACCAGCGATCCCGGCCGGGCTGGCTTCACATCGAGCCGTTCCAGGAGGCCTTGGACCGCTGTCCGTTCCCGGACAAGGTCGAGAACACCGGCCCGGCTAACCTTCGGGAGGTGCGGCAGCGTGACGTTGTGGCGAATGGGTAGCCGCATATGGAGCCCTTGATCTTTTCGGCTCTCCGGCACCATCGCCAGACCGGCACTGACCGCATCACTGGTGGAGCGGATCCGCAGGGGCCGTCCTTCGAGCTCGATGGTGCCGGCATCGTAGCGATCGGCCCCGAATATCGCGCGAGCGACCTCGGACCGCCCGCTGCCGACCAGACCAGTGAGCCCGAGGATCTCTCCAGCATGGAGATCGAAGGAGATGTCCTCAAAGACACCGGCACGGGTCAAGCCGCGCACCGAGAGGACACACGGCGCATCGGCTGGCGGAAGCACTTTCTCGGGGAAGGCCGTGGACGCCGGACGCCCCAACATCGCGGTCACGAGGCTATCCGGTGTCTGGTCGGATGCCGGGGTCGTTTGCACGTGTTCCCCGTTGCGCAGCACGGTGACCGTGTCTGCGATCGACAGGACTTCCTGGAGGAAGTGCGAGACGTAGACGATGGTCACCCCGCGGGCACGCAGATCTCGGATGATGTCCATCAGTTTGCGCGCCTCAGCGGCCGACAGCCGCGCGGTGGGCTCATCCATCACGATGAGCTGGGCGTTCCGCGCCAGCGCCCGCATAATCTCGACCTTCTGCTGCTCGGCGATGCTCAGCGTGGACACCAGGGCATCTGGGTCCAGGGCGAACCCTGAACTCTCGTTCAGCTCCTCAAACCGACGCAACATCGCGCGCCGGTCGACGAGGCCCCGCCATCCCTCTTCCATGCCGAGGAAGACGTTGTCGAGGACGGTGCGCTGCGGCACGAGGGCGATCTCCTGCTGGATGGCCGTGACCCCATCCGCCAGGGCTTCGCGGGGCGACCGGTAGGTCACCGGTCGCCCCATCAGCTTCATGCTTCCTTCGTCCGGCTGGATGACACCGGCGATGATTTTCCCGAGCGTGGACTTACCTGCCCCGTTCTCCCCTACGAGGGCATGGATCGAGCCAAGCTCGATGGTCAGCGACACGTCGTGCAGCGCCCGGGCGCCCTGGAAGCGCTTCCCGATATGCGCCAGTTCGACGTGCGGCTGGCGCGTCGCGCTCATCTCGCGCTAGCCTTCCCACTCCGCCTCGAAGTCGTTGGCGTTGTCCTGCGTAATAAGAGGCCCAATGCCGGCACCCAGATCCTCGGAGCCGAAGCCACGCGGCGTGACATCTTCACCTCGGACAGCCCGGATGACGTACTCGGTTGCGAGCTTCCCCTCAGACCGTGGGTACCCAGCCACGGTCCCGAACCAGCGGCCTTCGCGCACTGCCTGCACCGCCGACTTGGTGCCGCCGTTGCCGACCAGCGCCACCTTGCCCTCCAGGCCCGCGTCCTTGACCGCCTGCTCGACACCATTGATCATCTGGTCACCGCTCGAGGCGAACACAGCGATGTCGGGGTTCGCGCGCAGCACATCCTGTGCGACGGGCAGTGCGGACTCCGCCAGGTAGCCACCTGCTGAGGTCAGGATCACCTGGATATGGGGATGCTGCTCGATGACGCTATTGAAGCCCTGGAGACGAGCCGTCTCGAGCGGCAACTCCGGCGCGCCGGGCATATAGGCAACCTTGCACGGATCCTTGCCCTCACACGCCTGCACGACAAGCTCAGCGATCTGCGCGCCGTTCTCAAAGAACGGGATGCCGGCGAAGACGACCTGACCTTCTACCTGCGGTTCGAGCGTTTCGAAGCTCGATCCGCACGGGGCCAGGATGCAACCGATCACGATACCCGCGGCGACCGCTTCCTCTGTGACCGGAAGGAGAGCATTGCCGTCATTGGGGGAGATCACAAAAGCATCGTACTTCCCGGATGCAATCGCATCCTGGAGTTGGGTGTACTGGCGCTGGGAATCAAACTGACCATCGAAACTGTCGATCGTCGCATTCATCTGAGCCGCGACCTCCTGCGCGCCTTCGAGCTGTGCCTGCGCGTAGGCATTCGCGGCTGAGGCGAGGAACATCGCGATCCGAACCGGCTCTTCGCCACCCTCTGGTGTGCCCGATGCCGACTCGGTGGGCGTCGTCTCCGCGCCGCTCGCGCTCTGCGTCGGTGTTGTCCCACTCCCGCCACACGCGATCACCAGGACCGCGACAGCTAACAGCATGAGTACTTGCAGATGCCGTCTGAACTGCGTCATCCCGACTCCTCCTAACCTCCTCCACTGCCCGACTCGCCCTCTGCCCGTAGCCACCGGGTAGGCCTCGACACCCAGAGTCATCCCCTCTAGGTCTCCCGCGCCGTCTCAGCGTGCCCCTTACGCAGAAACCCGACCGTCCAACATTCAGCAGTACGGCCGATTCGCAGAGTCACACCGACGACGCGCAAGAACGCTTGGTAGAGCCTGACACGGTCTTCCGGGACGAGTTATCGACGAACTGAGCGCAGCCTAGCAGAGTCAGGCTCCTCTGTCAATAGTTTTTGGCGCCGAAGTACGCTATAGTAGGCGCCTAATCTAGATCGTTTGTCGCCCAGCAGCCGACATAGCGACGTCCAAGATCTCGTCGCACAATCGCACCACACCACTGTTCTGCAGGGGGAACCCTTCACGAAGCCGGAGAAACCGTGTAGATTTATGCAACCTGGAGACATGGAGGGACGATGGCTCAACCGGTGAACGGCCCAGGGCGCCGCTCAACGTCCCGTGAGAGTGGTGTGCTGGCTGAGGAGGCGTATCACGCAATCAAACGCAGCATCATCCGTTGCGAGCTCGAGCCGGGGCAGCAGGTGACCGAAGAGCAGCTTGGTGCCCGATTCGGGGTCGGGCGCGCGGCGGTAAGGACGGCCCTGAAGCGGCTCTACCAGGAGCGGCTGATCCACGGGCTATCGCGCAACCGGCACGTGATCGCACCGATCACGCTCAAACACGTCAACGAGCTCTTCGATGTGCGCCTGCTCCTCGAGCCGCCCGCGGCGCGGATGGCCGCGGCACGGATCGACGCCGATCTTCTCCGGCGGCTCGAGGAGCTGTGCGGCGCACGCTACGAGATCGGTAACCGCGAGAGCGCGGCGGACTTTCTCGCAGCGAACACCGAGTTCCATGCCACGATCGCCGAGGCGTCGGGCAACAGCATGCTCGCCGACATGGTGCGGGACCTGCTCGACAAGGTGGAACGGGTCCACCACATGAGTCACCTGCTGCACGACCGGAACGAGGAGGCGTTCCACGAGCACTACGATCTGCTGGAGGCGCTGACAGCACGAGATGGGGAGCGGGCTGAGCGGGTCATGGCCGAGCAGATCCGCGCCGCCCGCACGTTCGTGATCGAGGCGATGCTGGCAAGTGCGGCCGTGCAGACGGTCAACGTCGCTCCAGGGAACCACGGAACGTAGCGGCATTGCGCCTTCGGGGCGGGTCTGGCATAACTCGGATGTGGGGCGCCGTCCTCGTCGGTGCTCCGGATTATTCTGTCGCGCCACCACCGGGAGCCCTGCCGTGCACGGAGAGTACAAGACCCCCGGAGGCAAGTTGGTGGTCGTCGACTGCGAGGTGCGCGACGGCCACGTCGTCGACGTCCAGGTCAGCGGCGACTTCTTCCTCGAACCGGCGGAGGCGCTCACCGCCATCACTGCCGCGATCGAGGGGATACCCGCCGACCTCGATGAGGAGGCCATCGCCGCGCGTGTCCGCGCCGCCCTCGCGCCCGACGTCGCCATGATCGGGTTCAGCCCGGAGGCGGTGGCGCGCGCCGTCCGGAGGGCACTGGCATGAGCGTCCACTCCCGCTGGTCCGCCTACCGCTGGCATCTGATCCGGCCGATGCCCGTGGCCTCGGTCGTCAACCATGCGCTCGACGAGGTGCTCCTCCGCCGCGTCGGCGCCGGGGAGCGTGAGCCCACGCTCCGCTTCTGGGGACGGATCGAGCCGGAGGTCGTGATCGGCCGCTTCCAGTCGGTGCGCAACGAGGTTGATGAGGAAGCCGCTCGCCGCTACGGCATCCAGATCACCCGCCGCCTCACCGGTGGCGGCGCCATGTTCGTCGAGCCCGAGAACATCATCACCTACTCCATCTACGCCCCGCAGGAGCTGGTGGCCGGTATGTCCTTCGTCGAGTCGTACGCCTTCCTCGATGACTGGGTCATCGAGGCGCTCCGCTCGCTCGGGATCGACGCCTGGTACGAGCCGATCAACGACATTACGTCGAGTGGCGGCAAGATCGGCGGCGCTGCCCAGGCCCGCCGCTTCGGCGCGGTGCTGCACCACGCCACCCTCTCCTACGACCTCAACTCCGACCGCATGCTCGAGGTCCTGCGCATCGGCAAGGAGAAGCTGAGCGACAAGGGCATCACCAGCGCCGCTCGGCGCGTCGGCCCCCTACGCCAGCAGACCAACCTGCCGCGCGACGTGATCGTCGAGCGGATGATCGAAACCTTCGCCCAGCGCTGCGGCGGATTGGTGGAGGACGAGGTGTCGGAGGAGGAGATGGCGGAGGCCAGCGAGCTGATCCGCACCAAGTACGGCACCCGGGAGTGGACCTACACCCTTCCGTAGCGTGCGACTAGCCAGGTCGCCGATTATTTGATACGGTGGGAATCGCGACCATCTACCCCTTCCGCGGTCGCGCAGCGTGGCCCATGTGCGTCACGCGCCCCTCGGCGAGTGCATCGGGTATGTAACACAACACACAGCACGTAAGGAGGTCAAGCGTGCTCGACGTCTCGCTGCGAGTGCTCGGCTGGCCTGCGTACCGTAACCGGCCGTACAACCCGTACAACTGGCTGCTGTCGACCCACCTCACCGCGTACGACCCGCGCATCGAAGTCGTCGAATTCACGCCACGGCGGCTGGTCCTGGAGCACTGGGACGTCTGGCACATGCATTGGCCCGAGAAGTTCCTGCGCATCACCCGGCGAGCGGAGATGCTGACCAAGGTCGCCACCCTGGCCGCGCTGATACGGCTCGCCAAGCGGAAGGGCATCCGGCTCGTCTGGACGATCCACAACCTGGCTTCTCACGAGCGGCTCTACCCCAGCGTGGAGCAGTGGCTGCGTGAGTGGGTCGTGGACCAGATCGACGGTGCGATCGCCCTGAGCGCAAGCAGTGCGGAGGCCGCCCGCAAGCGCTTCCCGCGGCTGCGGCATCTGCCACTCGCCGTGATTCCCCACGGGCACTACATCGACGTCTACCCCAACCGGATCGGGCGCTCCGAGGCCCGCGCCAGGCTTGGCCTGGAGCCGGAACACCGGGTACTGCTCTTCGTGGGGCAGGTCCGCCGGTACAAGAACGTGCCGCACCTCATCACGTGCTTTCGCGAGCTGCCGGACCCCAACCTGCGTCTCGTCGTCGCCGGGCTGCCCAACGACCCCGAGCTTGCCGCTGAGGTCCGGGCCGCCGCGGCGCTGGACCCGCGGGTGCAGACGCACCTGACGCTGATCCCGGACGAGCGGATTCAGGTCTTCCTCAACGCGGCCGATCTGGTTGTCCTGCCCTACACGGAGATCCTGAACTCCGGCTCGGCCCTGCTGGCACTCTCGTTCCGTCGCCCGCTGCTCGTGCCCGAGCGCGGATCGATGGCGGAGTTGCGGCAGCGCTTCGGCTTGCCCTGGGTCATGACCTACGAGCAGCCGCTGACGACGGAGACGCTCCAGTGCGCCCTACGGACCCTGGAGACGACTCCGGCCGATGGGGACGCCCTGGAGCGCCGGCTGCGCCAGGAAGTGGGGTGGGACAAGATCGCGGCCGAGACGCTTTCCTTCTACCGGTCGCTGCTCGACCGCGACCCGATCGCGGTGCCGGGCGCCTGGCAGCCCGTGCCGGCGCCCGTCGCCCAGGACGTTATCAGCCAGCCACGAGCCGCCGAGACAGCATCCCAGCATTGACGGTCGCCGTCGCGTCGAACAGCGTGGCCGGCAGGCCGAGCTCGTTCTGGAGGAACGAGGTGAAGGCCGCCAGATCCTTCGGCAGACACTCGTCGTCGAACCCGAGACGATCCGGCTGCACGGTCAACTCCTCGTTGGCCTCACCGTCGCCGATGCGCGGGTCGAGCTCCAGGCCACGCTTGACCACGGCGTAGTCGATGCCCAGGATCTGGCAGGCATCCCACACCTCGTGCATGAACGAGATCTTCAGCGCGAGGAAGGTGTTGGCGGCGTACTTGATCATCTCGGCCGTGCGGGTGTCGGTCAGGACGAACTCGACGTCCGGATCGAGCACCGCCCGGTAGACATCAGCCACCCGCTCGGCGATGCCCGGCTCGTCCGCCCCGATCACCACGCGGTACGGGTGGCGCGCGTCATCGAAGGCGCGGTGGGCGCGCAGGAACTCGGGGTTCGACGCGAACCGGACGCCCGGGTACTGCTCCTGGAGCGCGCGCACCGTGCCCGGCAGGACGGTCGAGCGCATGGCGATGATCTGGTCCGGGCGCAGGATGGGCGTAATCGTCTCCAGCACCTCATGCACGATGGTCAGATCATTCTTCCCCAGCACGGTCGGCACCGGGACGGCCATAAAGATCACATCGCAGTCGGCCAGAACCGTTGGATCCTCATACCCCTTCGGGGGGTCATAGATCGCTGGGTTGTCGAAGAGCCCTGCAGTCGCCGCACCTACGACACCGTAGCCGATGACACCGACACGTGCTTGCACCATCGAGCACCTGCCCTTCTATTGATTGATACGCACGAAATCCCAGTGTCCCCGGCGATACAGCAACCATCCCGCCTGCCGGCAGCAGGCGGCCCCTAAGGCACGCCGGATTGCTTCTCTACGCAGGCAGCGCGCCACGCCAGTCTGGCAATGATCATCCCGAGCCGTCGATGAGACCGGCAGGGCGTAGGACGGGCGCTGATTCCCGGTTACCGGGATAGCAAGACGAGATTGGTTCCCATGCGTGCCGCGGCGTTGGACGGGATCGGCCTTCCGGAAGGGGAAGCTCCGGCGGCCTCATGACCCCGCGGCCGCGGGCGGGCACCGGCCATCATCATAACCGCACCGAGCGCAGGTTGTCAAAACGGCGACCTGCGTCTCCGCACATACGTTTCACGGGGGGCCTCGGCCCGCAAGCCGGGCACTCGCACCGGCAGCGGGCCAAGGCGCAGGCGCGGTCAGGTGGACGACGCGAAGCGCTACGGCTCCCCGGGCAGTGGCGGCGCGCTCTCGGGCGGCCGGCGGTGCCCGGTTTCCTCCTCGAAGGCGTAGGCGAACCGCAGCAGGTTCGCTTCGTCGTACGGCTTGCCGAGGAACTCAATCCCAACCGGCGCGCCGTCGGGGCTGAAGCCCGCCGGGACCGAGATCCCGGGCAGGTCGGTCTGCGAGCCGATCAGGGTGTTGGTCGGGAAGCTCAGCACCGGCCAGCGACCGGCCTGCAGATCGGCACGGAGCGGCGGGAGCACTTGGACGTCCGGGAAGATCAGGGCGTCGAGTTCGTGATCGGCCATCAGCTTCAGCAGCTCGCGGCGGAAGACCTCGCGCTGAGCCAGCTTGCGGAAGTAGTCCGCCCGGTCCTCCGGCACCTCCGGCGCCTCCTCCGCGATCTGGATGAAGAGGTCCTGTCGCGGGTGGTACTGCCCCGCCTCGTAGATCTCCCGCACGGAGCGCATCGCCGCCGTGGGCCGGGCCGCCAGGAAGCGGTTGAGGTCGTACTTCGAGCGGTGGAGGTAAAGCGAAGTCTCAGCGATGTACTCCTGCAGGTTGGGGAGGCGCACCGGGTCGATGACCTCGGCGCCGAGCCGCCGCAGGTCTGCGATCGCCTGCTCGATGACCCGGTTGACCGGTCCGGAGTCCGGATCATCGTCGGCACCGAACGCGTCACGCAGCACGCCGAGCCTGGCGCCGCGCAGCGCATCCGGCGTGAGGTCCGCCGCATAGCCATTCGCCGGGCGGCGCTCATGGAGCGCCGCGACGGTATAGGGATCCGAGGGGTCATAGCCGACGAGGGTGTCGAGCAGGATCGCCGCATCCCGGACGGTGCGCGTCATCGGACCCGCGGTGTCCTGGAACTCGACCAGCGGCGAACAGCCGGCGCGGCTGATCAGGCCGGTCGTGACGCGGAGTCCCACGAGGTTGTCGAAGGATGCGGGCACCCGGATCGAACCGCCGGTGTCCTCGCCGATCCCGACGGCCCCAAGGTTCGCAGCCACTCCGGCGCCGGTACCCGCACTGGAGCCTCCCGGGTCGCGCTCGAGCACGTACGGATTCTTCGTCTCACCACCCGACGAGGAGAACCCGAACCAGGAGGTGGCAAAGTCGGGCAGGTTCGTCTTGGCGAGGATCACCGCCCCGGCGGCGCGGAGCCGCGCCACGATCGTGGCATCGGAGTCGGGCACGTAGTCCTTCAGCGCCGCGGAGCCGAACGTCGTCGTGAGCCCGCGCGTCTCAAGCTGGTCCTTAACCAGCACCGGGACGCCATGCAGCGGGCCGATGAATTCCCCGCGCTCGCGAAAGGCGCGGTCTGCGGCGTCGGCCTCATCGAGGGCATGGGGGTTGACCGTGATGATGGCGTTGATCTCGGGACCCTGCTTGTCCAGCGCGTCGATCCGGGCGAGGTAGAGCTCGACGAGCTGGCGGCTGGTGAGCTGGCCGGAGCGGAAGGCGGCGTGGATGTCGTCGATCGTCGCCTCCTGCAAGCGGAAGGAAGGAGCCGCCATAGGAGACCTCCTTTCAGTCACCTGCGGGGCAGAACGAGGCGGACAACGACCGCGGGTGAGCCGGCAGTCGCATCGGCGCACCAGCCACGGGCACCGACGCGGGTGTCGGTCCGCCCCGGCATATGCCCACAGGTTCGACTCCTAACGGTCCCTGCCGCAGTCTAGTGCTCGGAATGAACCAGGTCAATCACCGGGGATGACAGCGTGCGTGGGACACGCGATGCCCACGCTACTCGACCGGCACGCGCCAGATGCCGTGCTCGTTGTAGACGTAGACGTTCTGTTCGTCGGACGAGAAGCCGACGATGGGAAGCAGGCCTCGCCCGCGGTAGAGCCGGGTCCAGTCGCCGCCGGTACCGTAGGGGCGGATGCGCAGTTCCCAGTCGCCCAGGACGAAGCGTGAGTTGCTCCGGCCGAACGCCAGGCACAGCGTCCATTGGTCGTTCGGAGAGGCGCCGGAGCAGCGGTCGTCCCGGATGTAGACGTCGTCGCTCCAGGTCCCCGGGGGCTCCTCCGCCACCGGGGTGACCTCGCTGCTGGTCAGGTCGACGATCGCCGTGCCGGCGTCGGACTGGAGCAACAGGCGCGAGCGGTCCTCCGCGATCCGAACCTGCATGTCCGCCACGTCCGTCGTGCCTTGGAGCGGCAGCGGGATCGTCCGGCCGTCGCGGAGGTCGGTCAGGGTGAGCGGACTCCCGCTGTGCAGCACGTAGCGCGCCTCGTAGCGATAGCGATCGCCGGTGTACTCGGTGGGCCCAGGGGTCGAGATGACGATCAACCGGGCTTCGTCGGGTCCGGCGATCTGCTCAGCCGCCGCACCCGGCACGATGCCGAGGCGATGACCGATGCTGAGCCGGATATCGGGACGTAGGTAGAGGAAGACAAGGAGGATGAGGGCGACGACGGTCAGGACAATCAGGGCATGTTTGATCCGCCGCTCCGTGCGGCTCGGGAGATACTCCATTTCGCTCCTTGTCGGACGGCCGGCGCCGGGTGCTAGCCGAGCAACGGCGACCCGGTGCCGCGACGCTGCCGGGCCTCCTCATCAATCGCCTGCAGGTCGGCAGGCGTGAAGAGGTACTGGATGAGCGCCGGGCCATGCCGGCCAGCAGCCGCCGGGCGGTACCCGCGGAGGAGGATACCGTCCTCGGACTGCAGGAGGATCACGTCCTGGATGTTGTTCATGTCGATGTAGCGGCCGATGACGCGCAGGATATCCTCGTACCGATAGAGCCCCTCGCGGTTTTCCACGCTCTCCAGCCCTCGCTCCTCATTCCGCGCCCGGCTCGGCCACGATTACGCACGGACGCGCGTGCGCTTATTCGCCACATAGTCGACCAAAATATACTCTCCCAGGTGGTCCGGTGTCGCGAAGAATGCGCGTCCCCGGTTGATCTTCGCCATTTCGCTGACGAATCCCGCCATGTATGGGCTGCGCTCCAGCATGAAGGTGTTGATCACGATCTGCTCGCGGGTGCAGCGCGCCACCTCCTTGAGCGTCTCCTGCAGCGTCTGGTACGTCGGCGGGTAGGAGAAGCGCACCTGCGTGCCGTCGAAGTGCGCGGTCGGCTCGCCGTCGGTGATCACGATGATCTGCTTGTTGCCGCCCTTGTGCCGGCCGAGCAGTTGCCGCGCCAGCATGAAGCCGTGCTGCATGTTGGTGCCGTAGTTGTACTCGTCCCAACTGATCCCGGGGAGCATCGACGGCTTCAGCTCGGTCGCGACGTAGGAGAACCCGACGATATAGAGGTTGTCGCGCGGGAACTGGGAACGGATCAGGCTGTCGAGCGCCAGCGCGACTTTCTTGGCTGCGGTGAAGCAGCCGTTGTAGAGCATCGACCGGCTCATGTCGACCATCAGCACGGTCGACGACTGGGTGACCAGCTCGGTACGGAACACCTCAAAGTCGTCCGGCTGCAGGCGCACCGGACTGCCCGCGCCGTCGCGGTAGACGGCATTCATGACGGTCTTGGGCAGGTGGAGGAGGAAGGGGTCGCCGAACTCGTAGGGCTTCGTGTCGTCGGTGCGCTCACCGCCGCGCCCGGAGCGATCGAGCTGGTGCTGTCCGAAGCGGTCCTTCTTCAGGTGCTGGAAGATGTCCTGCAGCGCCTTCTGCCCGATCTTCCGCACACCGCGCGGGGTCAGCTCATAGCCGCGGCGCGTGCGCTGGATGTACCCGGCGTCCTCCAACAGCTTGGTGAGCTGCCGGAGCTGATCCAGGTCCTGAGCCAGGTCGTCGCCCAGCAGCTCCCGAATCTTGTCGTGGTCCACGTGTTCCAGGTCGCGCCAGTCACGCACGCTGCGCAACTGGTCCTCGACCTCCTCCATCTCCCGCAGGCGCTCCATCAGGCGCATGGCCTCACCCAGCGTCAACTCCTCGTCGCCGCTGAGGGAGAACTCGCGGTGGTACGGGTTGTTCGGCATAAGCTGGGCTAGGTTCTCCCCGAGCTGGGCCAGCTCCTGCTGGATGCCCGGGTCGCTGAGCACGGCGTCCAGTGCCTCTTGCAACTGGGCGCGCATCTCCGGCGTCATCGAGTCCAGCAGGCTCTGCATAGCGGCCATCTGGCGCGCCAGGTGGTCGAGCAGCTCGTCCAGGCTGTTGATGTTCGGCCCGAAGTAGTGCCCGTACTTATGCATGAAGCGCTCGAAGTCGGGCTCCCCGCCGCGGGCGCGCTCCTCGAGCATCTCGTTCAGCTCGCGGAGCATCTGCCGCATGTCGGCGATGTCCTCCGGGGTCATCTCCTGGATCGCCTGCTGCATCCCCTGGAAGGTCTGCTGCAGCATCTGCTGCTGCAGCATCGCCAGCAGCTCCTGGAACTTCTGCCGGGCGGTCGGGTCCATGAACTCATAGTCCTGCAGGGCCTTGATCCGCCCGGCGGGATCAGGCGGCAGCGAGTCGAGCACCTCCCGGTTGCGGGCGGCCATGCGCTCCAGCAGCCGGTGCAGGTTCTCGTCGTAGCCCTCGCCGTCCTCACCGGCCTCGCCGGACTCACCCGACTCACCGGCCTGGCCCTGCTCCCCGGTCGCGCCGGAATCTCCGGATTGGCCCTGCTGCGACGGCTGCGCGCCGGCCTGGGACTGTCGTTCCAGCCGCTGGCGACCCTGCTCCAGGCGCCGCTCGATCCCGGCTCGCTCGGTTTCGATCACGTCGTCCAGCCGGCGGTTGATGTCCTCCAGCACCGAGCCGAGGTCGTACCGGTTCATCTCCCGCTGGCGCATCTGGCGGATGCGCTCCAGCAGGTCGCGCATCCCGCGCATCCCCTGGCCGTCGCGCTGGTCGGTGCCCCAGCGGAAGAGCCGCTGGAGAGCGCGCGTCAGGTCGCCGTCCGCCAGCACGTCGTCGGAGATGGCGTCCATGATCTGGTCGGCGTCGAAGGGATCAATCCGCTGCGTGCCGTCCCAGCGGGAATAGCGGTGTGCGTAAGAGTAAGCATTCATGATGACCTATCCCCGGTAGCGCACACCCGTGCGTCCACCCGTGTCCTTGTTCAGCCGGCGGTTGAGATGCAGCCCTTCGAGCACGAACTCGACGGCGGACGCGATGGCGCTGGGGTTGCCCGCGGCGCCGAGCCGGCCCGCCGCCTCGCGGAACCCGTCGATGTGCGAGACCTGGTGCACGTAGTTCATCGCCGGCATCATGTCCGAGGTCTCCACGGTCAGGCCGTTCTCGAAGGCAAGTACCAGGTCGTCGAAGTCGCGCACGGAGAAGTAGCGGTTGAACGTGGTCAGCACCGCTCCCTGCATCAGCTTGTCGACGATGCGGTCCTCCTGGACCTCGCCGAGCGCCTCGAGCTCGATCTTGCCGGTCGTCGAGGCGACCGCGGCGTGCAGGTCGCTGATGCGCGGCACTGCCTGCTTCTCACCCAGGCGGATCGCTCGCTTGATGGCGTTGCTGATGACGTTTTCATAGTTGGAGATCGACATACGCACGCTGACGCCGGAGCGCTGGCTCACATCGTGGCTGCGCCGGGCCAGGTGCGTGATCTCGGCCACAACCTCGCGCATGAAGTCGGGCACCATCACCTCGATGCCGTCGGTGTCGAACTGCCGCCGCTCCTGCTCCATGATCTCGATCTCAAGATCGATCGTCTCCGGGTAGTGCGTCCGGATCTGCGAGCCGTAGCGGTCCTTGAGCGGCGTGATGATGCGCCCGCGGTTGGTGTAGTCCTCCGGGTTGGCGCTCGCCACGATGTAGACGTCGAGCGGCAGGCGGATCCGGTAGCCGCGGATCTGGACATCCCGCTCCTCAAGGATGTTCAGCAGGCCTACCTGGATGCGCTCGGCCAGATCTGGCAACTCGTTGATGGCGAAGATGCCCCGGTTTGTCCGCGGGATAAGCCCGTAGTGGATGGTCAACTCGTCGGAGAGGTACCGCCCCTCGGCCACCTTGATCGGGTCCACCTCGCCGATCAGGTCGGCAATGGTGGTGTCCGGCGTCGCCAGCTTCTCCGCGTAGCGTTCCTCCCGGCGAATCCAGACGATCGGGGTGTAGTCCCCCTTCTCGGCGATCAGGTCGCGGGCGTAGCGGCTAATCGGCGCAAACGGGTTGTCGTGGATCTCGCTGCCGGCCACTGCCGGGACCTCCTCGTCGAGGAGGTTGACGAGGCTGCGGGCCATCCGGGTCTTGGCCTGCCCGCGCTCGCCGAGGAAGATGATGTCCTGCCCGGAGAGGATGGCGTTCTCAACCTGCGGGATCACGGTGTGATCGTACCCGATCACACCAGGGAAGATCGGCTCCCCGGTGCGGAGCTTCTGGATCAGGTTCTTACGCATCTCCTCCCGGACCGAGAGCACCTGATAGCCGCTCTCCCGAAGTTCGCCGAGGGTCCGCGGCTTAGTCATAGCGATCATGCTCCTTCGTAGGGTACTGAGGGGTGGCTCGGAACGCCCCTGACTATCGCAAGGGCCGCTCCAAAGATGTCGACGTCGCCGTGTCGCGGCGACTCAATGGTACTACCGGTGACAAGGATGTCAAAGGCGGGGAAGAGCGGGATACGTCATGCGTCATCCGTGATGGGTGTTGCGTGTTCCGTGTTTCGTCTTTCTCCCCTCTCCCCTGGTGGGCTCCGTCCGAGTGGGGTCGGGGGTGAGGGAGACGGATGACGCATGACGCATGACGGATCAGTCGCCCGCAAACTCCCGGATCGCGTCGCGCACAGCATCTACGCCGAGCACGCCGTCCTCTTGGAGGCGGGTCAGGAACCGCTCGCGGCGCGCCATCTCAGCGATGGCGACCTCGGCGTCATAGCCGAATCGGGCCGCCAACACCCCGGTGAGCCGGCCGGGCCGGGAGTCCAGCGGCCCACGGAGGACATCGCGCTCGGCGATCGTCTCCGGCTCCGGCTGACCATCCCGGTTGTGGATGACCTCGATGCGCATGAGGCGCCGCAGCGTCTCCCCGCTCGGCCCCGTCCCGACGCCCAGCGTCAGCACCAGGTCGACGCCGCACAGCAGCTCCGGTGGGACTTCCAGCGGGAACGAGGTCAGCGTCTGGAACGCATCGGCCGCGCTCGCGGCGTGGAGCGTGGCTCCCATCCCGTAGCCCGCCCGCACCGCTTCGAACAGCCGCCGCACGCCGGGCCCCCAGAGGTAGGTCGGCAGGTGCGGGCTGATCTCGTTGCAGAGCAGGTAGCTCCGGGCAGGGTCGGCCGAGTCGAGGAAGTCGAAGCGCTCGTACCAGCCCCGCAGATAGATGAGCCTCACATCGGGAGAGAGGAAGGCGAGCAGCGCCGTCAGCGTAGTCGTTTTACCGGCTTCGGGAGGCACGCCGATCACCAGCACCGTTGCCCGGCGCGCCATCGCCATCCAGAGGAAGGCGGCCGTGCGCGCATCTAGGCTGCCCAGTGCGATCAACTCCACGATCGAGAGCGGGCTGGGCGGCTCCGAGCGATAGCCCCACCAGCCGAACGGCTCCTCATGGCGCTTCGCCGGGTCCGGAAACCGATGTGGCATGCGTCCCTGCTGTCCTGAAGACCAAACCTGAGGGGCGCGTCCTGCGCCTCCTGATGGATGATAGTGTACGGAATGCCGCCGGTGCCGGGTGGCCACTGCGACCCGGCACCGGCGGGTTTTCCTAGCTGATCCGTGTTACCGGCGCGCTACGCCCGCCGCCACGGCGCGACGAAGCGTCCGGGCATCGCGCCGGTGTGCTCGCCGTCCTGCAGCACGCGGGTGCCGTTGACCCACACGTCGCGCACGCCGACCGAGAGCTGGTGCGGCTCCTCGAAGGTCGCCCGGTCGCCGATCGTCTCCGGGTCGAACACGACGACGTCGGCAAACATGCCCGCCCGCAGCAGACCGCGGTCGCGCAGCCCGAGCCGATCCGCGACCGAGGAGGTCATCTTGCGGATCGCGTCCTCCAGCGGGATGACCTTCTCCTCACGCACGTACTTGCCCAGCACGCGCGGGTAGGTGCCATAGGCGCGTGGGTGCGTCGGCCCCTGGACGGTGGCCCAGGCGGGGTCGAGCCCGCCGGCGTCGGTCGAGATCTTGATCCACGGCTGCTTGAGCTGCAGCCGCAGGTTGTCCTCACTCATCTTGAAATAGATGGTGAAGATGCGCTGCCCTTCCGAGGCCAGCAGATCCATCGCCGCGTCGACCCAGTCCTGGCCACGCATCTCCGCGATCTCGGAGAGCCGCTTGCCGACGTACTGCTGGTTCTCCGGCTTGGCGAAGCCGACGGGCATAACGTTGTCCGCGCCCGCCATGTCGACCTGTGCTTCCCAGCCACCGGACGGGTTCAACGCCTCGGCCTTGATCTTGGCCCGCATCTCCGGGTCACGCAGGTTGTCGTAGAACTTCCCGCCGGCCGCGGCCCAGGGCGGCAACACCGACGACAGGCCGGTGCCACTGGCGGTGTAGGGGTACATGTCGGCCGTCACATCCAGGCCCTCGGCGCGCGCCGCCTCGATGCGCGCGATGGTGGCCGGCATCAGGTGCCAGGCCTCCCGGCCCGACGCCTTGAGGTGGTAGATCTCCACCGGTGCGCCCGAGCGCCGGCCGATCTCCAGCGCCTCCTCCAGCCCGTCGAGCAGCCCGGTCGACTCCGACCGCATGTGAGTGATGTAGACGCCGCCGTAGCGCGCGACGACCTTGCAGACCTCCACGATCTCGTCGGTGCTGGCGAAGGTGTCGGGCGGGTAGATCAACGCGAAGGAGACGCCGAAGGCGCCGTCCTCCATCACCTCCGCCATTACCCGGCGCATCGTCTCCAGCTCGTCGGCGCTGGCCGGACCCATGTCCATACCCTTGGCGTATTGCCACAACGTGCCGCCGCCCAGGAACGAGCCAACGTTCGGGGAGACCCCGCGCTCGGTGAGCGCCTCGAACCAGTGGCGGAAGCGGGTCCAGCCACGTGCGCGTTCGGCCCAGTCACCGACATCCATCGGGAAGAAGGCGTTCGCCAACGGGTCGGTGAAGCGGCCGCCGGCCGGTGCCGGCGTCCAGGCCTCGCCCATGATCTCGGTCGTCACGCCCTGGGTGATCTTGGAGAGGCAGCGCCCGTCGGCCATCAGCGGCAGGATCGAGTGGCTCTGGATGTCGATGAATCCGGGGCAGACCACCATGCCGGTGGCATCGACCACCTCCCGCGCCTTCTCGTCCGGGATCATGCCGGGCGGCGTAATGTCGAGGATGCGATCGCCTGAGATCGCCACATCGCCGATGAACCAGGGATTCCCGGATCCATCGACCACCTTCCCGTTGCGGATCAGGACATCGATATCCGCCATAAGACCTCCCTATCCGCGTGCCACAGCAACCGGACCGGCCGCCGCAGCGCGCCCCGCCGCGACGGGCGTCCGACACACCTGTGCACACTCTCTCCGGAGACACCCAGACCGTCAAGACTCCGTGCGCGAGCGCCCACGCCGGGTGCATACCTCCGCACGCCCAGCCCCGGCTACGCGCGCAGTCGGACGCCCCAGGAATTCACGGATTCGCAAGCCACGTCGGCCCCGCACGAGGTCACAACAGGCTGAATCTGTCGTAGACTAAGACGATCGGACATTCAACGGGCTCGGATTCGGATAAGGAGGCACGCCATGGTCGACCCGCGCGAGCCGATTCCGGCCCAGACGAGCGCACCGCCCGGCCGTCCGGTGGACCGGGACACCATCGAGGGGCTCCCGACAGTCGGAGACGGCAGCGGGCTCAGCCCCGACGAGCGCTTCTACCGCGAGGAGGTGCAACTGGCGCTCCGGAACCGCGGGATGCCGCTCGAAGCCCTACGGTATCCGATCACCCCGACCGGCCTGCATTACCTGGTGATCCACTTCGACATCCCGAACATCACGCCCGACGACTTCCACCTGACGGTCGGCGGGCTCGTAGCGAACCCGCTGCGCCTGACCCTGGCGGACCTCCAGGCCCGCCCGTCGGTCACGGTGGCCGTCACGCTGGAGTGTGCCGGGAACGGGCGCGCGTTGCTGACGCCGCGCCCGACGAGCCAGCCCTGGCTCGTGGAGGGGGTGAGCACCGTCGAGTGGACCGGCACGCCCCTGCGCGGCCTGCTGGAGGAGGCCGGGCTGGACACCCGCGCCGTGGACATCGTCTTCACCGGGCTCGACTGGGGCGTCCAGGGTGGCATGGTGCAGGCGTACCAGCGCAGCCTCTCCCGCGAGGAGGCGATGCGGGACGATGTGCTGCTGGCCTGGGCGATGAACGGCGAGCCACTGCCGCCGCAGCACGGCTTCCCGCTGCGCCTTGTGGTGCCCGGGTGGTACGGCATGACCAGCGTCAAGTGGCTGACCGACATCAGCGCCCTCGCGGAGCCGTTCACCGGTTACCAGATGGTGGGGAGCTACCGCTACTCCCAGAGCGCCGATGATCCCGGTGAACCGGTGACGCGGATGCGGCCACGCGCGCTGATGATCCCGCCAGGCATCCCCGACTTCGCGACCCGCACTCGCGTCGTCAAGGCCGGGCGCGTGGCCCTCCAGGGCCGCGCCTGGGCCGGGCGCGCCACGATCGAACGGGTCGAGGTCAGCACCGACCAGGGAGCCACCTGGGCCGAGGCGGAGCTGGACCCGGCGGTTTCGCCCGTCGCCTGGCGTGGCTGGCGCTACGACTGGGATGCTCGCCCCGGGCGCCACACCCTGGCGGTGCGAGCCACCACGGCCGACGGCGAGACGCAGCCGCTCACGCCGCCCTGGACCCACCAGGGCATGGGCAACAATGTCGTGCAGACGGTCGACGTCATCGTGGTGTGAGTGGACGGCAGGCCCGCCGGGTTTCCGGCGGGCCTGCGCTCGCTTCACGACGTCGTGACGCGGGTAGGGCCGGGGCCGACCCCTGCCCGCGTGGCCACCATGCCGAACGCAGCGACTCCAGCCGGGCGGAAGCAGTTCCGCCAGGAGACCACTGCATTCTGCCGGCCCCACGCGCAGTGGCGGCGGGGCGACGTGGCCCCGCCGCTCCAGAGGAGCCTATCCGCGCTGGTCGATCGGCACCCAGGCCTGGCTGGTCGGCCCGGTGTAGTCCGCCCGAGGGCGGATCAGCCGGTTGTCGCCATATTGCTCGAGGATGTGTGCCGTCCAGCCGGAGATGCGGCTGGTGGCGAAGACGGGGGTCATCAGATCCTTCGGGATACCGAGATAGTGGTACACAGTGGCCGCATAGAAGTCCACGTTGGGGAACAACCCCTTTTCCCGCTGCATGACCTCGTCCATGCGGACCGACATCTCATACCACTTCGGCTCACCCGATCGCTCGGCCAGCCGGCGCGACATCTCGCGCAGCCACTTGGCGCGCGGGTCGCCCTGCTTGTAGACGCGGTGGCCGAAGCCCATGATCCGCTCCTTGCGCGCCAGCTTCTCGAGAACGTAGGGCTCGACCCCGTCGAGGTCGCCAATCTCCTGGAGCGCCGCCATCACCGCGGCATTGGCCCCGCCATGGAGTGGGCCCTTCAGTGCCGCCACGGCGGCCGTGACCGCCGCATGCATGTCGGCCAGCGTCGCGGCCGTGACCCGCGCGGCGAAGGTTGACGCGTTGAACTCATGGTCGGCGTGGAGCACGAGGATCTTGTTCATCGCGTCGACTTCGACCTCGTCGGGCGCGGTGCCCTTGAGCATCAGGAGGAAGGCATGCGCGGTGTCGGTCCCCTCCGGGGGCGGCACCGGCTCCTGGCCGCGCCGCAGGCGCTCCAGCGCCGCCACGATGGTCGGCACCTGCGCAACCAGCCGGAGCGCCTTCTCGACGCTCACCTCGCGGCTGGTGTCGTTGGGGTGTTCCTCATAGAACCCGAGCGCCGAGACAGCCGTGCGCAGCGTGTCCATCGGGACCGCGTCCCGCGGCACGGTGCGGAGCAGCGTCATCAATCCTTCGGGCAATGGGCGGAGGGCGGAGAGCTGCCGCCGCAGATCGTCCAACTCCGCGCGCGTGGGGAGCCTGCCAAAGAAGAGCAGGTGCACAACCTCCTCGTAGCTGGCGTGCTCCGCGAGATCATCAATGTTGATGCCGCGGTAGGTCAGCACCCCGTCGATGATCGAGCTCAACTGCGTCGTGCCTGCGACGACGCCTTCCAGTCCTCGAGCGGTCATGACTCAGTCCTCTCTCTCCTTCGCGCAACGTTGAAGGGGCAAGCGTGCTGCGGTCGTTACTCGCACGCCGTGATTCTCCCTGTTCTCCTCCCCATCCTTATCGCAGAACGTGCGCCGTGTAAAGCGCCCGGTGCAGTGGTGGCACGCAGGTTGGTGGAAGTTCCAGGGCGCTCGCCGGCCAGGGCGGCCGGCGTGTGTCGTGCGTACAGAAAGGAGGAACGACCTGCTTTCCAGGACCCATCGGGCCCCAGCAGTCCGCCCCTCCGAAGACCGCAGGGGGGTGGACCGCACCGGAGGTGCCCACACCGCGATTGTGGCCGGCTGTGCGCTCCTGCTCGTTGTCCAGCTCATCATGGCGCTCGGCAGCCAGCTCGTCGACGGCCTCTTCGGCCATGTCGGCATGGACTTCCTGACGACCTACACCGCGGCTCAGATCATTGCTGATGGCGACGGCCATCGCCTTTACGACTGGTGGGCCCAGCGGCTCGCCCAATACCCCATCATCGCCGCACAGGGCGTCTCCTGGTCCGACCGCATCCTCCAGCCGTATGTGGCCCCACCGGTCCTGGCAGTTCTCGCCCTCCCGCTCCAGTGGTTGCCTGCGCCAGGGGCATTCGCCGTCTGGGTCGCCCTGAGCGCCGGAGCGTTCTTCATCGCTGCGCGGCTGCTCGACCGCGCGCTCAACCTCCGCCTGGGCTGCCTGCTGCCGCTCGTCACGTTCAGCTTCTTCCCCGTTTTCTACACCCTGCGGCTCGGCCAGGCAGAGGGACTGCTGTTCCTGGGCGTGGTCGCCTACGTCGTGCTCAGCCGGCGCGGCAAGGATCTCCCGGCTGGGCTCGCACTCGGCATCCTGGCGATCAAGCCGCCGCTCCTTGTCGTGCCGGCCATTTACCTGGCCACCAAGCAGCGCTGGCGCGCGCTGATCGGTCTAACCATCGCCTGCGCGGTGGCAGCCGGACTGTCGCTCGCAATCCTCGGCAGCGCCGGGGTGGCCGACTATCTCGAGCTCAGCCACGACCTGAGCCAGCCCGCCGGTACGATCGCGACCAACGTCACGGGGATGATCAACGTCCGGGGCACCGTCGTCCGGCTGCTCCCCAGCGCCCCGGCACTGGTCCAGGAGGTCGCCATCGTCGGGATCTCGCTGACGCTGCTGGGAGTGACCGTCGCCGTCTGGCGCCGCTCGACACCGGAGCGGGGCACGCCGGCCGATGAGGCGGAAACGGCCTTGATGCTGGTCGCCACCTGCCTGCTCAGCTACCACACGCTGATCCACACCGGCTCGCTCCTCCTGCCGGCAATCGCGCTCCTGTGGCGCGCGATCCACCGAGAGCCCACCTCCGGGGTATGGGACCGTGGCGTCATGGGCTGGATGCTGGCGGCGCTATGGGTCGCCCCGACCGTGGCTTTCCTCCCGACCGGCACGAGCCAACTGCCCGCGATTGTCTTGACTCCATTCGTCGCGCTGCTCTGGATCTTCTCGGCCGAGTACGTCATCCGCCACACGACGCCGGAGCCCGCGCTCGCCAAGGTACAGGCGGCCCGCGAGTCTCGCCGGTGGTGAGGGCCGTTCCCTCACCACCACGTCCCGCACTCAGCGCGGGAGCGGGAAAAATGGAATGCGGCCGGGGCAGGTGTCAGACCTACCCCGGCCGCCGGCTACTCACCGTGTCGCGTGTCAGGAACGGAGTGACCTCGTTCTCCGGACTGGGAGCAAGTTGTCACGGAGTGAATGACAAGCCCGGACTACGCCGCGTACAGTGCCTCGATCACCCGGTCAGGCACGACCGGGCGCCCCTCGGCATCAACACCGGACCCGGCCTCGTCGAGCAGGCCCAGCTCCGCGAGCACCAGCGCGCGGTGCTTGCAGTAGGAGCGGAAGGCGCTCCCGCGGCAGGAGCAGAGGAGATCGCCATCGAGGATCGTCACCTCGTAGGCGGTGTCGGTCTGGCTATGGCTCGTGACCGCCCAGGCGCGCCGGTCGCCGTTGAGCCGGTAGGCGCGCAGCCCTTCCCGCGCCGCCTTCTCCGCCAGGCGCCGCCAGGTTGCGACCGGCACAATTGTTTCCGGCATCGTGGTCATCGTCAGCCCCAGTTCTCGTCGCTTATGTCGATCCTAAGTATGCCAAATCGGGGGTCGAATTGCCCGCCGTCGCGGGGTTCGGCCGTTCGCAGGCATCCCATTCGTACAGTCGACGGGGCGCGAATTCAGACGGGCACTGTATACTAGCCTCAGTGGGGCAAGGAGGGCCGGATTGCCAAGGTTGGCATAGAAGGTGCGACCGCCTCCCGTGGACGAAAGCCCCGCAGAACATCCCCGCCCGCTCCGAGGCACCCTGCGGTTGTCTCGGGTGCATGGGTGCGGACAGCGGGCCGGCCTCGCCCCGTAAACCCGCCGGGAGTGCGGCGCTACAGCGCAGTAGAGGGGAGAAGGCATGCCAGGGGAGTCATACGACGTTGTGCTGCTCGGCGGCGGGACCGGCGGGTACGCGGCC
This sequence comes from Sphaerobacter thermophilus DSM 20745, assembly GCF_000024985.1. Taxonomy (NCBI): domain Bacteria; kingdom Pseudomonadati; phylum Thermomicrobiota; class Thermomicrobia; order Sphaerobacterales; family Sphaerobacteraceae; genus Sphaerobacter; species Sphaerobacter thermophilus. Next base: position 1,195,776 of record NC_013524.1, on the reverse strand, counting down.
GCATTCCGAGGCGCGCAGCTCGGACTGAAAGTCGCCGTCGTCGAGAAGGACAAGGTCGGCGGCACCTGCCTGCACCGTGGCTGCATCCCAACCAAGGCCCTGCTCAAGAGCGGCTCCGTCGCGCGGCTGATGCGGGACGGTGCGCAGTACGGCGTCACCGCTACCGGCATCGAGATCGACTACTCGAAGGCCATCGAGCGCTCCGGCCGCATCGTTGAGCAGAACTACAAAGGCCTGCAGTTCCTTTTCCGCAAGCACAAGATCGATATCTATGAGGGCGTCGGCCGCCTCAAGGACAACCGTACCGTCATCGTGACCAAGGCGGACGGCAGCACCGAGGAGGTCAAGGGCAACGCAATCATTATCGACACCGGCTCCCGCCCGCGCGCGATCCCTGGCATCGAGTTCGACGGCAAGCGGGTTATCAACAGCGATCACTCCACCTGGTCCCCCGATCTGCCGAAGCGGGTCATCATCCGCGGCGGCGGCGCAACGGGTGTCGAGTTCGCCACGATCTACCGCGACTTCGGCTGCGAGGTGACCCTGGTCGGGCGTGTGGTGCCCAACGAGGACCGGGAGGTCTCGCAGCAGCTCACCCGCTCGTTCACCAAGGCCGGCATCAAGATCATCCCCGACTACCGCCCGACCGCCGAGGACTTCAACATCACCGAAGGTGGTGTCGAGCTCCGCGTCAAGCGGGACGGCAAGGAGGAGCGGATCGAGGCGGACACCCTCCTGGTCGCGATCGGCCGCCAGGGGAACATCGAGGATATCGGCCTGGAAGAGCTGGGCATCAAGACTAAGGACAGCTACATCGTCACCGACGACTTCGGGTTCACCGGCGTCGACGGCGTCTACGCAATCGGCGACGTGATCGGCAAGCAGCTCCTGGCGCACACCGCGATGCATCAGGGGATCATCGTCATGGAGCTGCTGGCGGGCAAGAAGCCGATGCCGCTCGACCTCAAGAAGGTGCCGAGCGTCACCTTCTGCCATCCCGAGATCGGCAGCGTGGGCCTCACCGAGGAGGAGGCCAAGGCAGAGGGGCGCACCATTAAGGTGGGCAAGTTCCCGCTGCGCGCGAACGGCAAGGCGCTCATCGAGGACGAGGTCGACGGCTTCGCCAAGGTGATCGCTGATGCCGAGACCGACGAGATCCTGGGCGTGCACCTCATCGGTGGGCACGCCACCGAGTTGATCGGCGAGGCGGCGCTAGCCTCGCTGCTGGAAGCCACCCCATGGGAGATCGGCCTCAGCGTGCACCCGCACCCAACCATCTCCGAGGTTCTGGGTGAGGCGGCGCTCGCTGTGGACGGCATGGCTATCCACATCTGACCGCCGGAGCCAACGCTGGCTCCCCAGCCGAAGGAGGCTGCGTCATGAAGCAGTTCGATTCCGGGGGCGTAGGTATTGAGACCATGGCAACGGCGCCCAAGGGTCTCACCGAATCGGATCTCGTGCGCATGTACGAGTACATGGTCCTGGCCCGGTCGCTGGACGAGCGCATGTGGCTGCTCAACCGCGCCGGTCAGGCCCCCTTCGTGATCTCCTGCCAGGGACACGAAGCGGCGCAGGTTGGCGCAGCCTTCGCTCTCCAACCGGGGAAGGACGTGCTGGTCCCCTACTACCGGGATCTGGCCATGGTCCTCTACTTCGGTTTGACCCCGCGTGACCTGATGTTGAGCCTGCTGGCCCGCAAGGAGGACCCGACCAGTGCGGGCCGGCAGATGCCGGGGCACTACGGCTCCCGCAAACACAACATCATCACCGGCTCCAGCCCGGTCGCGACCCAGGTCCTCCACGCGACCGGGATCGCCCTGGCGGCGAAGTACCGTCGCGAGGACACGGTCGCCTGGACCTGCGTCGGCGAGGGCGGTACGAGTCAGGGCGACTTCCACGAGGCGCTCAACTTCGCGTCGATCCACCGGCTTCCGGTGGTCTTTTTTGTAGAGAACAACGGTTACGCGATCTCCGTCCCGCAGCGCAAGCAGATGGCGATCGAGAACGTCGCCGACCGCGCCGCGGGCTACGGCATGCCGGGCGTCACCGTGGACGGCGGCGATCCGGTTGCCGTCTACACCGTCGCCAAGGAGGCGGTCGACCGCGCCCGCGCGGGCGGCGGCCCGACGCTGATCGAGGCCAAGGTCCAGCGCCTGACCGCTCACTCCAGCGACGACGACGACCGCACCTACCGCGATCCCGAGGAACTCAAGGCTGAACGCGCCAAGGACCCGATTGTCCGCTTCCGCACTGCCCTCATGGAGCAGGGCGTCCTGACCGAAGAGCAGGACGCCGCAATTCGAGCCCGGATCAAGGCGCAGATCGACGACGCCACCGACTTCGCAGAGCAGGCGCCGTATCCCGATCCGGCCGAGCTGATGCTCCACGTCTACGGCAGCTAAGGAGGCAGGCGATGGCCACGAAACTCCTCATTGATGCGATCCGCGACACCCTGTTCGAGGAGATGCGCGGCGACGACCGCATCATCGTGCTGGGCGAGGACGTCGGCAAGCGGGGCGGCGTCTTCCGGGTCACCGCCGGACTGATCGATGAGTTCGGAGAGGAGCGGGTGATCGACACGCCGCTGGCCGAGTCGTCGATCGTCGGGGTCGCCATCGGCGCGGCCCTGCACGGCCTGTTGCCGGTCGCCGAGATCCAGTTCTTCGACTTCATCCACCCGGCAATGGACCAGATCATGAACGAGGCAGCCAAGATCCGCTACCGCTCCGGGGGCGACTTCGACTGCCCGATCGTGATCCGCACGCCCTACGGCGGCGGGGTCCACGGCGCGCTCTACCACTCGCAGAGCCTTGAGTCGGCCTTCACCCGTGAGCCGGGTCTCAAGGTGGTCGCACCGGTCAACCCGGCAGACGCCGCCGGGTTGCTGCGCAGCGCCATCTATGACCCGGACCCGGTCCTCTTCCTGGAGCACAAGAAGGCCTACCGCCTGATCCGCGACGAGGTGCCCGAGAACGGGCACACCGTGCCGATCGGCAAGGCGAAGGTGGTCAAGGAAGGCTCCGACGTCACCATCATCTCCTACGGGATGATGCTCCACGAGTCGCTGGCCGCGGCCAAAGCGCTCGAGGAGAAGGACGGCAGCAGTGTCGAGGTCATCGACCTGCGTACGCTCCGCCCGCTGGACGAGGAGACGATCCTCGAGTCGGTGGCCAAGACCGGCAAGGTGTTGATCGTCCACGAGGCCAACAAGGTCGGCGGAGTCGGGGCGGAGGTCGCGGCGCTCATCGCCGAGGAAGCCTTCCCCTACCTCGATGGGCCGATCATGCGCGTCGCCGGGCCGGAGGTACCGGCCATGCCCTTCAGCCCGCCTCTGGAGCAGGCCTACCTGCCCACCGCGGAGAAGATCGGCGCCGCGCTGGAGCAGCTCGCGGCATTCTGAGGGACCACCCCTCACCCCCCGGCCCCCTCTCCCACAAGGGGAGAGGAGGAGACGAGGAGTAACAGGCCGCGGGACACGGAACACGCATCCCGTACCCGTTCCCCCTCACTCCTCGTGGGAGAGGGGGTGAGGGGTACGCCACCAGCCTTGCCCGGGAAGGAGATCGCGCGTTATGTCCACGACCCGTCACGGCACTGTGGTCCGGCTCCCCAAGCTCGGCGAGAGCGTCACCGAGGGCACGATCGGTACCTGGCTGAAGCAGGTGGGCGACCGGGTCGAGAAATACGACCCCCTGGTTGAGATCACGACCGACAAGGTCAACGCGGAGATTCCCTCGCCGGTGACCGGCATCCTGACCGAGATCCGCGCGGCAGAGGGGGACACCCTCCCGGTCGGCGCCGAGATCTGCGTCATCGCGGAGGAGGGCACCGAGGCGTCCAACGCTCCTGCGGAACCTGAGACCGGTGCTGCAGCCCAGGAGCGTATCAACGGTGCGCTGGCCGCCGGTCCCGCACGCGGGCACGCCCCGAGGCGGACCGGCCGTGAGAGCGCCGAAGAGCTGCTCCGTACCCGTTCCTCGCCCGCAGTGCGGCGCATCGCCGAGGAGCACGGGATCGACATCGCCCAGGTACCCGGCACCGGCCTGAGCGGCCGGGTCACCAAGCAGGACATCCTGCGCTACATCGCCGAGCGTGAGGCGCAGCCCGCCGCTGCGGCAGCACCGGAGCGCGAGGAGGCGGCCGTCGACGCCGCCGCGGCCGCGATCCAGGAGACGGCCGCGCCGCCGAAGCCGGCCGAGGTCGCCGCTCAGCCGGAACCCTCCGCCGCGCGTCCCGTGGTTGAGCTCCCGGTTGAGAAGCCGGAGATCCCGATCTGGGAGGGCGACCAGATCGTTCCAGTCACGCCGATGCGTAAGCAGATCGCCGCGCACATGGTGCGCAGCGAGCGCACCGCCCCACATGTCACCCTCTGGATGGAGGTGGACATGTCGGGCGTGGTCGAGGCCCGCGCGCGGGCACAGGAGCGATTCCGCCAGGAGGAGGGCTTCGAGCTGACCTACCTCCCCTTCGTCGTCAAGGCCGTCGTCCACGCGCTGTGCGAGCACCCGCGCGTGAATGCCGTCTGGGACGAGGACCGCATCATCCTGCGCAAGGCGATCAATATCGGTATCGCGGTCGGCATGGAGGACGGACTGATCGTCCCGGTCATCAAGAACGCCGACGAGAAGAGTATTGTGGGGCTGGCGCGCGCCATCCGCGACCTGGCAACGCGCGCCCGGAGCGGGCAGCTCACGCTGGACGACGTGCAGGGCGGCACCTTCACGGTGAACAACCCCGGCACCTTCGGCACCATCCTCTCGACGCCGATCATCGTCCAGCCGCAGTCGGCCATCCTGAGCACCGAGGCGGTGGTCAAACGCCCGGTGGTGATCGACGACGCCATCGCCATCCGGCCGATGATGAACCTCTCGATGTCGTTCGACCACCGCATCCTCGACGGACTGGCCGGGGCGCGTTTCCTCGCCACCGTCAAGCAGTGGCTCGAAGCGTTCCGCCCCGACACCCCGCTCTATTGACGCGCAACCCCGGCCTGGGCGGGATGCCCGAGCCGGGATCTATCAGGAGCGCCGGCACGATGCCGGCGCTCATCGCCTTGCCCCTTGCCGCCCCCGGTCGAATCGTCTAGCCTGCAGCCGGCGGACCGTCAGTCGAGCGAACGGAGGAGGCTAGGCAATGAGCGGGCAGGGTGCAGGCGAACGATTCGACCTGGTCATCCGAGGTGGTGAGGTCCTCGACCCCGGCGCGGGCATCCAGGGACGCTTCGACCTCGGCATCCGTGACGGCCGCGTCGCGGCGATCGAGCCGGAGATCGACCTCGCACGTGCAGAGCGCGTTATCGACGCCACCGGGCAGATCGTCACACCCGGCCTGGTCGACCTGCACACTCACATCTATTGGGGCGCGACCTACTGGGGCATCGAGGCCGACCCGGTGGCAGCCCGCAGCGGCGTCACCACCTGGCTCGACGTCGGCTCGGCCGGCGCCTACTCCTTCCCCGGGTTTCGCCGCTACATCGCGGAGCCCAGCCGCTGTCGCGTCTTCGCCCTGCTCAACCTGTCGTCGATCGGTCTGATCGCCCCCACCTGGGAATTCGCCAACCCCGACTACTGGGATGTGGATCTCGCCGCCAAGATCGTCGAGGCCAACCGTGACCTGATCCTGGGGATCAAGGCCCGCATCGACCGGAATACCACGCGTGGCGTAGGCGTCCGGCCGCTGGAACGCGCGCGGGAGCTGGCCGACCGGGTCGGGCTGCCCCTCATGGTCCACGTTAGCTGGGGCCCGCCGACCATCGACGAGGTCGCCGCCTACCTGCGCCCCGGCGATATCCTCACCCACTGCTTCACCGGCGGCGACATGCGCATCCTCGGAGAGGATGGCCGGGTGCTGCCGGTGATCCGGGACCTTCAGGAGCGCGGCCTGATCCTCGACATCGGCCACGGCACCGGCTCCTTCAGCTTCGCCGTTGCCGAGGCGATGCTGGAGCAGGGAGTCCTGCCCGACACCATCTCCAGCGACATCCACCAGCTCGCCGTCCAGGGACCCATGTACGACCTGCCGACCACACTCTCGAAGTTCCTCGCCCTCGGCATGAGCCTGCCCGAGGTGATCGAGCGCGCGACCGCCCGCCCGGCCGCCGCGATCCGCCGCCCCGACCTCGGCACCCTTCGCGTCGGATCCGTGGCCGACATCGCGCTCTGGCGCCTGGAGGAGGGGGACTTTGTCTTCCACGACGTCGGGATGGACGAGCGACGCGGCACCCAACGGCTGGTCAACACCCTGACGCTGGTCGACGGGCAGGTTCTCCCGCGCCTCCCCGAGCGCCCGCCGCACGTCTGGGCCGTGCTACCCGAGCACCAGCGGAGGTGAGACGTCATGCGTCATACGTCATACGTCACCCGAAGTGCGTACTGCGTATTGCTCCCCTCTCCCCTGGCGGGCTTAGTCATGGCGGGGCCGGGGGTGAGGGGGACGGTTGACGCATCACGCATGACGAATGACGCACACTCCCCGGCAAGCATCGTGCATTCCCCGCTGACCGGGCACTGGAGCGTGCCCGCACGATTCCGGTACCGGAGAGGCGGGAGCGATGCACCGGCAGGCAGTCGAGTCGAGCATGATCCGGTCGGTAGGGTACGATCCAGACCGCCAGATCCTGGAGATCGAGTTCGTGAAGAGCGGTGATGTCTACCAGTACCGCGACGTACCGAAGCCGGTCTACCAGGAATTGCTCGCGGCAACCTCGCACGGCCAGTATTTCCAGGCGCGCATTCGGGGGGAGTACCGCTACCAGAAGCTGGCGCACCACTAGCCGGGATGGGCGGCCCGCGCGGGCCACACGGGCGTGCTACGATACCCGGGCAGCCTCGATATGGCGACCAGAAAGGGCAACCATGCGCGCAGATCAATCCGCCATGCCCGCGCTCGAAGGCGCCATCGCCCGCTGGGCCGCCGCGCGACCCGACATCCAGGCACTGGCCGTGGTCGGCTCCTACGCGCGTGCCGACCACCCGGCGGACCCCTGGTCGGACCTCGACCTGGTTCTGTTCGTGGACGACCCAATCCCCTACCTGGAGTCCGCCGGGTGGCTCGAGGCTATCGCGCCGCCGCGGATCACTTTCACCGAGCCGACCGCGCTCGGCATCGGCCGGGAGCGCCGCGTTCTCTTCGAGGGCGGGCTCGACGTCGACTTCACTCTCCTGCCGGCAACCTGGCTCGACGCGCTAGACGCCAAACACGGCGACCAGGCACTGCGAGCCGCGATCGCACCGGTCGTAGCTCGGGGCTACCGGATCCTGATTGACCGCCATGGTCGTCTGAGCCGCGTGCTGACCGACCTGGAGCGCGATGCGCTTCCGTCTCCGTCCCTGCCCGGCCCGGAGGAGATGGACGAGCTGATCCAGGACTTCTGGTACCACGCCGTCTGGACAGCCCGGAAGCTGCGACGCGGTGAACTCTGGGTCGCCCTACGCTGCTGCGACGGCTACATGAAGACCCTGCTGCTTCGAATGCTGGAGTGGGACATGCATGCGCGCGACCCGCGCGTGGACACCTGGCATGAAGGCCGCTTCCTGGAGCGCTGGGCCGATCCACGAACCCTCTCACACCTGCGCAGCGCCTTCGCCCGCTACGACGAGAGCGCGATCTGGCTCGCTCTCATGAGCACCATGGACCTCTTCCGCGTGGTCGCCCGGGACACCTGTGGGCGCCTCGGGTACACCTATCCAGACCACGTGGATCGCTACGCAAGCCGCCTGGTCGAGCAACTGGCACGCCCCCAATCGCGCCAATCTGAGGGGTAAGCGCCTGCGCATCAAGCCCCCAGCGCGGCCGGGCACGTGCTGCTCAGACTCAAGAGATGTACAATGTGTACGAACGTCCCTGTCGCCGGGCGACGGGGACGCTATGTGTGTGGCCAGCTCGCGCCCGGCCGTCGTAACGAAATGGCCCGCTTCCCAGTTATCACTAGTGAACGTACACACGGCGGCCGCCGACACGGCCGCACGGCGGGAACGGGTGGGAAAGGTTCGTCGATGCGTCGCACCCTCAGAACGATCGGCCTGGCACTGCTGGTCGCCGCCCTCGGCACCACCGGCATCCTGAGCATGGCGTCGCTCGGTCCGATCGCCCGCGGCGACTTCACCACGACACGCGACCCGGCGGCCGCAGCGGCCGCACCAGAGGAGCCGGCCGAGACGATGCCGGTCGTGACCCCGACCCCCACTCCCGAACCGGCCGCGATTGGCGGCCACACGAGCGACCTGCGGTGGGAAGTCGCCATCCGCACCCCCGACGGGGCGCGAGTCGGCGTGGTCACGGCTGAGGCAGTGAACATCCGCACCGCGCCGCGACTGGATGCACCGATCGTCGGGACCGCCTTCGGCCGGCACCCCGTCCACGTGTACGACGAAGTGCCGGGCGACCCCGTCGACGGCAACCCCACCTGGTACCGCATCGGTCCGGACCGCTACGTCAGCGCGGCGATGGTCGCGCCCTTCATCCCTACCCCACCCGAGCAGACCTTCTCCGGTCACTGGCTGGACGTGAATCTGTCAACGTTCTACGCCGTGGCCTACGACGGCGAGACGCCGGTCTATGCCGCGATCATCACCGCCGGGCGCGACGGGAAGACGCCGACCGGGGTCTTCGAGGTACTCCAGCGCGTCCGCAACGAGACGATGGACTCGACGACGGTCGGCATCCCGGAGGACGAACCGGGGCACTACTACCTCGAAGAGGTCCAGTACACGCAGTACTTCAAGGAAGGGGGCTATGCACTGCATGAGAACTACTGGACGCCCCCGTCCGCCTTCGGTGGCTTCGGCAGCAACGGCTGCGTCGGCCTGCTCGAGCACGACGCCGCCTTCCTCTGGGACTTCCTGGACATCGGGTCCACGGTGAGCATTCACTACTGATGCGTCCCCTCACTGCCACGGCAACGCCGCGCGGGCTGCCCAGTAGCGCTCAGGGGGCTCGGCGAGGGATGCGAGCGCGGCACGGGCAGGCTCGTCCAGATGCACGTCGAGAGCGGCGACGTTGGAGCGCAGGTGCTCGACCGTCGCCGCACCGGAGAGGACGCAGTCGACCCAGGGCTGGTCGAGCACGGCGGCGAGCGCCAATTGGTCGATCGTGCAGCCGAGGCGCGCAGCCTCCCGCTCCAGCACGGCCCGGCTGGCGCTGAAGGCCGGGTCGGTATTGCGCGGCGTCAGCCGTCCGTTAGCCAACGCCTCCTTGACGATCACCCCCATCCCCGCCTCCCGCACGCGCGCCAGCAATGGACCGAGCGATGACTCAAGCACGTTCCATGTCGCCTGCACACTGTCGAAGAGACGCCGACCGTCGCGCTCGATGGCGAAAGCGCGCTCCAGCGTGCGTGCTGAGTCCGGCCCGCTGAGCGTGAGGCCCACGGCGCGGACCGCACCGCTCGCCTTCAAGCGGGCCAGCTCATCAAGGACCTCCGGCCGGTCGAGCACCCCGGAGTCCTCGGTTGCGCTGTGGATCTGGTAGAGGTCGAGGTAGTCGCCGAGCCGCTCCCGGCTCTCCGCAAACTGCCGCTGCAGCGTCGGAAGAGTGTGGTCTTTGATCTCGTGGACCTCGGCGTCGACGCGCCAATCGGCGGTGTAGGTGTAACCCCACTTGCTCCCGACCGTGCACGCCGCCGGGTCGATGCCCCGTGCCCGCAGCCACGAGCCGAGGAACTCCTCCCCGCGGCCGTAGCTGCGCGCGGCGTCGAAGTAGCGCAGCCCAGCGTCCCAGGCGACGTCGAGCACCGCGTGTGCGTGCAGCTCCATCGCGGCCACGTCGTAGCGGCGGCCCAGATCCTCCGCATGACCCAGGGTGATGTAGCCCGGGCGCCCCAGCGCCGCCATTCCCAGGCCCATCCGCGTGACCATGAGCCCGCTGTCCCCAAGCGCACGCATCTCCACCATGGTCCCTCCCACGCCCTGTGTCCTCGTCTGCCCGCCACCGCCGCGCAAGCCGGATGCCGGGATGCGTCATGCGTCATGCGTCATGCGTCACTCGTTCCCCTCACCCCCGACCCCTCTCGGACGGAGCTCACCAGGGGAGAGGGGAGAAAGACGAAACACGGAACACGCAACACGCAACACGCATCACGCATCACGGATGACGCATGACGCACGACGCATCCGCTTGACGGACCCCGCCGAGAGCCGCATTATCGATGTCGCCGGGGTCGTTGTGCGGCCGGAGGGAGCGGCCCGCGCCCCGGCCGCCGCAGCAGGGAGGAACCACCGATGAGCCTGGCGGATCAAATCGCAGCCTGGATCAAGGAGCAGGTAGCGCAAGCTGGGGTTCAAGGCGGGGTCGTCGGCCTCTCGGGCGGCATCGATTCCGCGGTGGTCGCCGGGCTCGCCACCCGTGCGCTCGGCCCCGAGCGGGTCACGGCCGCCATTCTGCCCGCCCACAGCAACCCGCAGGACGTGGAGCATGCGAAGCTCGCGGCCGCGGCGTTCGGGTTGGAGCCCCTCGTCATCGACCTCAGCCGGGCCTACGACGTGCTCCGCGAGACATTGCCCCCTGGCAGCGAGATGGCCGATGCCAACATCAAGCCGCGGCTACGCATGATCGCCCTCTATCACCTCGCCAACACCCGCAACGCGCTGGTCATCGGCACCGGAAACAAGTCGGAGGAGATGGTCGGCTACTTCACCAAGTATGGTGACGGCGGGGTGGATATCCTCCCCATCGGCGGGCTGTACAAGCATCAGGTGGTGGCGCTGGCGCGCGAGATCGGCGTGCCGGAGCCGATCATCACCAAGCCGCCGAGCGCCGGTCTCTGGGCGGGGCAGACCGACGAACAGGAAATGGGGATCACTTACGACGAGTTGGACGCGATCCTGGCCGCGATCGAGCGGGGCGACACGACCGGCTTCCCGCCGGATCGCGTGGCGCGGGTCGAGCGGATGATCGCGACCTCGGAGCACAAGCGGCGCCTACCACCCATCTTCGAGCCGGCCAGCGCCGAGGCTCGGCGCTGACATGCGCCGGCCCGAGCGTCCGGAGCCGGTGCCGATCGCGCGCGCCATCGCCGGGAGCCTCGCTGCCGGCGCGGCCTACCTCCTCGCCCAGGCCGCGGACATCCGCGCCCTGGGTGTACCGACCAACGATCTGCGGCTCCTGGCGGGAATGGTCCCCGGCGGAGAGGTCCGATGGCGCACCTTGGGCACGCTGATGCACTTCGCCAACAGCATCGCGCTCGGCCTGGCCTTCACCCGCGTACGCGACCGCGTGCCCGGCACCGGCTGGCGCCAGGGGCTCCTGTTCGCCCTGGCCGAGAACACCGTCCTGGGGCCGATCCTCTTCCTGACTGACCGCTTCCACCCGGCAATCCGCGCCGGTCGCCTCCCCCGCTACATCACACCGCGCGGGCTGCTCCAGCAGGTCATCCGCCACATCGCCTACGGCATCGTCCTCGGCGCCACACTCGGCCGACGGGAGTAGGGCGCGGGTCGCTAGCCGCGAATCCAGCGGTGTAGAATCGACACGAGCCAGTTGCCCGGCCGGGGCACGGCCGGGCTGCGTGGTGCTGAGGAGAAGGCGCGCGATGGTCACCCAGGGCCGCCGGCCGTTGCCGCCGGGCGATGACGATCTGGCACAAGAGCTGAAACTCCACTTGCAGACGCTGCACGATTTGGGGCCGAGTTACAGCGACGAGGTCGCGGAGGCGTTCATCCGCCATATCGATCAGCGGATCGACCAGCGGCTGGAGCGGCGGCTCGCCCAGATGTCTGCCCAGCGTGGGCATGACACCGGGGCGATCGTCTGGACCCTCGTGCTGGCAATCCCCATTACCGCCATTGTCGGCGGCATTGCCGGGCTCCCGGGCATTGTGGTGGTCTGGGCCGCGATCCTCATGCTGGTCTGGCGGATGACCAAGTAGCGGCCGGCTACCGCTCCCGCCGGCGCCAGGATCCCCAGAAGCGGCGCAACCGGCTTGCCGGCGGCGGGAGCGACGCAAGAAAGTCCTGCGCCTCGCGGTCGAACTCACTGACCTCCATCGTGAGCGCGGTGCCCTGGCCCGTGCCTCGGACAGTGACGGTGACCCAGCCGCCCCCGCCGACGAAGCGGATATGCAACCGGCTCTCGTCGCTGAGGTCCAGTCCCACCTCACCCTGGAAGTAGTCCCGCGCCCGGGCCAGCACCTCGCGGGGTCGCAGCCGGGTCGTCCCGCCGTAGCGCATCATGACCGCCCACGCGGCCGGGCCCGCTCTCGCTGGGCCAGCGCCAGCGCGCCGAGCAGGTCCCCCGTCGCACCGCCGAGGAGGCCGATCTGCTCCGGGTCGTGTCCAGCGTCGAGCAGCGGCCCAACCACGTCATGCGCCAGGTCCGCGATCCAACCGGCGAGGACGGTCGCCTCACCCGTCAGCGTCGCGCCGCTCAGGCACGCGGGGAGGAGCACCGTCTGCCCGGCGGCCAGCGGCACCGTCTCCCCGCCCGCACGCACCGCGCACTCGCCCGCGATGGTGCTCAGCAGCCAGAAGGAGGCACCCCCGGTGTCCGGGACCGGCAAGTCCCCCTGCACTGACCAGCGCTCCAGCGTGAAGTAGCGGCAGGCGGCCAGCACCGACCGCCGTTCGTCGCGGGCCAGCGGAACGGTCTTCACCGCGCGACGCCCGGGGACCATCGCCCGCAGGGCATCGTCGACATGCACCTCACGCGGGCGGCCCTGGCTATCCACCCGGCCCCAGTCATAGAGCCGGTAGGTGATATCGCTGTTCTCCTGGATCTCATAAAGCAGGATGCCGGCGTCGATCGCGTGCATCGTGCCCGCCGGGACGATCAGGGTGTCGCCCGACCGCACCGGCTCGCGCAGGATCAGGTCCTCGAAGGTCCCCTGTGCAATGGCCTCCCGCACTTGCTGCGCGGTCACCCCGGCGTGGAGGCCCGTGATGAGCGTCGCGCCCGGGTCGGCGTGGATGATGTGCCATGCCTCGGTCTTGCCCCGCTTGCCCAGCGGCGCAGCCGCGTCGTCGTCGGGGTGCACCTGCAGCGACAGGATGTCGGTCGCATCGATGAACTTGACTAGCAGCGGGAAGTCGTGGAACGGCTCGCTGGCACGCTCACCGCGCTGACCGAGGAGCGCCGCCGGATACCGGGCAGCGAGTTCCCCCAGGGTCTGCCCCGCCAACGGCCCGTTGGCCACGGTGGCGCTATCGCCGCTCTCCAGCGACTCCCCGACAGGCGCGTCGGTCGGCAGCGTCTTGCCCAGCACCGTCTCCAGACGACGCCCGCCCCAGAGTTTCTCGTCGTACCGCGGCTGGAGCAGCAGCGGGTAGCCGATGTCGTCCATGGGCCTTCCCTTCCGGCATGGCGCGAGCACGGATGCGGTGGCGATGTCGCCACGGACTCCGCACGAGCGCGGCCACGGCGGGCGTGTGCAGCTCTATTCCTCCAGCATTGTCAGGGCCGACAACGGGATGGCACGGGCCGGCGGCCGAGCCGTCATCGGGACGATCTCCTCAGCCGGCACCCCCGCCTCATCCCGCAGCAGCGCAGCAACTGCGGGAAGGCAATAGATCCCCTGGCAGATGCCCATACCCGCGCGCGTGCGCCGCTTGACGTCGTCCAGCGTCGTCGCGCCCTCGGCGATCGCCTGGCGCACCGCCGCGAGCGTGACCTCCTCGCAGCGGCACAGGCAGACGGGGACATCCGTGGTGATAACCGGCAGCGCTCGGTCCCCTGGCGTGGCCGTGCGGAGGCCTTCCAGGGCCTCCCGCGCCGCGGCGATATCGCCCGCGGGTGCACCGGCAGCCGCCAACCCGGCGAGTCGTCCCTCCGCCATGGCCTCCGCGACGGATACGATCCCTGCCGCCTCGCCCACGACGTAGAGCCCTGGCTGCGACGTGGTCAGATGCTCGTCGCGCCGCGGCACATGCGCACCCGCGGCCTCATCGAAGACCGTCTCGACCCGCGCCTGAAGCGCCAGCTCCGGGTCGGGAAGCCGGCCGAGGGCGAGCACGATGGTGTCGGCCGCGTACACCTGCCCGTCGACCTCCACCGCCTCGACCTCGCGGTCGCCACCCGCTTCGAGCCCGGCGGCGCCCGGCACGCGGGCTACGACCTCCGCGCCCGCTACGGCGATGTCGTTCGCCACCTCATCCGCTTCCGGGCCGTCGCCCACGACGACGACGCGTCGGCCCGGCAGCACACGGTGGACGTGGAGGAAAAGCTGCGCCGCCCGCGCGGTCATCACCCCGGGCAGCGTCCAACCCGGGAAGGGCAACACGCGGTCGGTTGAGCCGGTGGCAACGATGACGCTCGCGGCGCGCAGGGTATACGCGTTCTCCCCCTCGCCGACGCCGACGACGTTGTCCTCGAACAACCCCCAGGCGACGGACCCGCGCGCGACCTCGACCCCGGCGGCAGCCACCCGCTCGGCGAGCGCCGCGGCCACGCGCACCCCCGGCAGCCCGTCGAGGTCCGCTTCCAGCCCGTGGATTGGGGCAACTCGCCAACAGAGGTGCCCACCGAGTTCCGGCTGCTCGTCGACCAGCACCACCCGGGCGCCGGCTCCGGCCGCCGCGAGCGCTGCGGCACAGCCCGCCGGCCCGCCACCGACCACGACGACGTCGGCCTGCTTCATGCCGTGCCCTCCTCCCAGGCACCAAGTCCCCGCTGCGTCACGATCCGCTGGCCGTCCCGCACTGGCGTGACGCAGGTGCGCACGCTCGGCTCGCCATCCACGGTCATGAGGCAGTCGGTGCAGCGGCCGACGCCACAGAACGGCCCACGCGGCCTGCCCCGGTTCGGCATCGTGCGGCAGACCCGGATCCCGGCCGCCAGCAACGCCGCCGCAATGGGCTCACCCGCCCGTGCTGGAATCGGGCGATCGTCCACGAAGATGGTGACCTCCGCCGCAGGCGGCAGGTCCCCCAGCACCGGGTGCTGTCGCACCCGGAGGTCTCCCGGGACCGACTCGACGGCTCCCTCATCGGCTGGCATCTTGGCTCCTCCCAGTTCCCGGCGCGCTCGCGAGCCGCGCCGCTCACCAGGGGTGATAATCGCAGCCGGGCGCAGCTCGCGTCAACGCAGCGAGCGACCGGGCGGGACGACACCACCCGCTCCGGCGCGGTCGCGCCCCCACGTGGGCTAGTCCGGGCTCGCCTCCAGCCGCGCGATGACGTCGCGCAGCCAGTCACGGTCGGCCCGCAGCAACACCAGCTTGTGCTCGACGGCGAGATCGACGCCGATCCCATGCTCGTGCCGGGGAACCTGCCCCAGTTCGGCGATCTGCGTCTCCACGCGATCCAGCCGCTTGCGGAGCCCCTCAATGACCTCCTGCCGCGGCAGTTGATCGAGGAACATCAAGCCGATGTCGCCTGGAATCGTCGCTTCCCCGGGGTCGGCCAGGCTACGCCGCAGCAGTGCCCGGAAGCGCTCCTCGCCCCGTGGGGTGAGCGCATACACCTTGCGTGGCGGCCGGTTCCCCGCCTGCTCGGTGTGGACGCTCGCATAGCCGTCGCGGGCCAGCCGATCCAGGATGGCGTAGGCAGTCGCCTTCTTCATCGACGTGACGCGCGACAGGTTTCGCTCGATGAACTCGTTGATCTGGTAGCCGTGCTGGCTCTGGAAGCTGAGTAGCCCCAATAGCAGCAGTTCACGCTCGTCCATGACATCCCACGCCCCCCAAAGCGGTACCAGTGCCTGTTCCCATTTTTCCCGGTTGAATCCGCTCTGAAGGGCGGCTATACTCCGAGCCGTGAATAGTCAGGTTTGACTATCCACGCCTGACTATAGGCCGCCGGACGCGATGCGTCAATGAAAGGGACGCGCCCGTGTTTCTCGCCGTGCGAGAGTTCCGCCACGCCCGCCTGCGTTACATCCTGATCGGCGCGATTATCGCGCTGATCGCGTGGCTCGTCTTCCTCCTCTCCGGGTTGGCCACCGGCCTTGCGACCGACAACGGCGCCAGCCTGATGAACATGGAAGCCGACCACCTCGTCTTCCAGGCTGACGTGCGCTTCTTCCTCCACCTCTCGATCCTACCCGAAGAGGCGGTGGAGGCGGTGCGCGCTGTGCCAGGCGTCACCGCCGCCGCGCCTCTTGGCCACCTCACGGTCACCGTGACGCGCGGCGAGGAGGACGAGAAGATCGACGCCACCATCCTGGCAATCGATCCCAACAGCTTCCTCGCGCCGCGGATCGTCGAGGGCCAGACGTTCGCCGGCCAGCCGGCAGCGAGCGTCGTGGTGAACGACAGTTTCAAGCGCCATGGGGTGCGGCTGGGCGACCAGTTGATCGTCAGCCCGTCAGGCACGGTGCTGACCGTGGTTGGCTTCACCACCGGCCAGACGTACAACCACCTGCCGGTGATCTTCATGGACATCCCGACCTGGCGCGAACTCAAGTTTGCCGCGCCCGGCTCGGCCGGGTCGGTGGTCGATCCGATCAGCGCCGTGGCCGTGCAGATGGATGAGTCCACCGCTGCGCGAGTCGAGCAGGACGTGCCTGGCGTCGAGGTCGCCACCCGTCAGGTGGCGCTGGAGAACCTCCCCGGATACCGCGAGGAGATGGGCACCATCACCCTGATACTCGCCTTCCTCTTCGTGATCGCCGCCTTCGTGCTGGCTGTCTTCTTCTACATCCTGACCCTGCAGAAGACCAACCAGTTCGGCGTGCTCAAGGCACTCGGCGCCACCACCAGCTTCCTGGCCCGCGACCTGATCGCCCAGGTCATACTCTTGACTTTGCTCGGAGTGGCTGCCGCTGCCGGGTTGACCTACATCGTGGCGGCGATGATCCCGCCCGAGATCCCCTTCTCCCTGGACTCTCGGCTCATCCTGACCTACGCCGTGGTCCTGGTGGGAGTCGGCCTCCTCGGGACGCTCCTCTCGCTCCGTCGGATCGCCAAGATCGACCCGCTCATCGCCATCGGGAGAGTGGACTGACAATGACCACCTTGTTGCTGGACAACGTCACCAAGATCTACGGGCAAGGGGAGTACGCCGTCACCGCCCTGGATGGCGTCTCGCTCAGCGTCTCCGCCGGGGAGCTGGTGGCGGTCGTGGGGCCGTCCGGCTCGGGCAAGACGACGCTCCTGGCGATCGCCGGCGCGCTACTGCAACCGACACGAGGCCGGGTTGTGCTCAAAGGGCAGGAACTCACCGGCCTCAACGCAGCCGCGCTCGCCCGCATCCGGTTGGAGCACATCGGCTTCGTGCTCCAGACATCGAACCTCGTCCCCTACCTCACGGCACGCGATCAGTTGCTGCTGGTCGCGCGCCTGGCCGGGCGGATCGACGCGGCTGCGCGAACGCGCGCCGACGATCTCCTGCGGGAACTCGGGCTGGGTCACCGCCTCGATCACTACCCGGAAGCCCTCTCCGGCGGCGAACGCCAGCGGGTGGCAATCGCCCGCGCGCTGATGAACGACCCCGACATCCTGCTGGCCGACGAGCCGACTTCGAGTCTCGACTCCGTTCGCGGGCGCGAGGTCGTGGAGATGCTCGCCCGGGAGGTGAAGGAGCGGAACAAGGCCGCGGTGATGGTCACCCACGACGAGCGCATGCTCGACCTGGTGGACCGCGTCATCCGCATCGCCGACGGTCGGCTCTCCCACGCCAACGCGGCATCAGCGAGTCGCGCCGCGGCCGAGTGATGTCTCGCCGCTTCGGGCGCGAGCCGAGCGGTGCAAGGAACTCAACGGTGTGGACCGGGCCCGGGGGGTTTACCCCCGGGCACTCATTTGGATGGCGGACACCGTATCACCCGAGCGTGAGCCTCGCCACGCCTCAGCCCGCTATAGCGGGCTTTCCTTGTGAGCCCGGCGGCTTCAGCCCCGGGCATCCGCACCGTGGCGCGGGAGCCATCACGCCACCGAGGTAGCCCGCTCACGCCAGCCGCGCGTTACTCCAGCGGCCAGGTCTTGAGCTGGTTGATGACGTGGTCGCGGATCTCGCTCGGCGTCGGCAGTGGGGCGACCAGCGTGCCCTCGCGCAGCAGCGGCTTGAGCGCCCGCTCGGGCTGGACGCCGTCGGGACAGAGATCGGCCGGAGGCGGGTCGCCAAGGCGCGTGACGCGGCCCGCGCCAGTGGCCGGGCAGCGCCAGACCTCTTTCGCGCCGCTCATCTTGCCCCGCTTGGCGATCGGCTCGCCTTCGATCTCGACGATGTCCATGCTGAAGTCGATCGTCTTGGCGCCGCTGATGCTCGTGCCGACGCCGAAGGCATCGACGATGTGGCGCAGGCGCACCACCTCGTCCTCGTCCAGCCCGCCGCTGACGATCAGCTTGACATGCTGGAAGCCGCGCAGGTCCAACTCCCAGCGCACCTCCTCCAGGATGCGCAGGAAGTTGCCCCGTCGCGAGCCCGGGGTGTCCAACCGCACACCCCAGAGGCGATCGCCGAGCGCCTCGGCGACGCGGATCGCCTCGAATTTCTCGTCCTGGAAGGTGTCGATCAGCGCGATGCGCGGGATCTCCGGAGGCAGGATGCGGTCGTAGGCGAGCATAGCGTCCACCGTGTCGCCCATGATGAGGATAAGCGCGTGGGGCGTCGTGCCGGTCGGGTCCTGGCCGAGCAGTTCCGCCGCCTCGACGACGCTGACACCGTCGCAGCCGCCGATGTAGGCGGCGCGCTCCACGGCCAGGCTCACCGCGGGGTGGATACGCCGGGCGCCGAAGCTGACGACCGTCTTGTCACCGGCGAGCCGCCGGATCCGGGCGGCCTTGGTCGCTACCCCGGACGACTGGCAGATCAGCCCCAGGATCGCCGTCTCCAGCACCGCGAAGGAGAGGTACGGGCCGGAAATCTCCATCACCGGCTCGTAGGGGTAGAAGATGCTTCCCTCGGGCATGGCCCGCACGTCCACTGGGATGCCGTCGAGCAGCCCCACCACCTCGTCGAGCCCGGCCAGGACGGCCCACGACATGCCGCCGGGCAGCGACTTGGCGACGAACTCGGCGCGGACATGTGGGTTCCGCCCCTCGGCTTTCAAGATCTCGACGGTGCGCAGGAAATAGACGTCCGTCGTGCGCCCAGCCTTGATCTCCTCCTGTGTCGCGTAGTGGAGCCAGCGTCCCTCTACCATCGCCAGTCCCTCTCCGTCCCCCCGTCGCAGCGCGCGTATTCGGTGAGGGAGAATAGCACACTGGGCGCCAGAGCCGCCTACGCCTTGACGACGGCCTGGTGCACAGGTAGTGTACGTACATATGTCGGGTCGCACGGAGGAGTTTGCCGATGCCCCACAACCTCAGCGCCGGGGTCCTGAGCCGGGAACAACTGCTGGAACTACTCGACGGTGAGCCACCACTGGTCACGGGCCTGCGCGACCGTGAGGCGCAGGTCCAGCCGAACGGGATCGACCTGACGCTCGACTCGGTCGCCAATTTCACCGGACCGGGGACGCTGACCGTGGACAATGCCGGGCGGCGACTGGCCGACAGCACAGACCTGACCTTCGGCCCCGATGGCCAGCTCTACCTCTCACCCGGCGCCTACCTGGTGCGTTTCACCGAGACGGTCAATCTCCCGGCCGACCTCATGGCCTACCTCCGTCCCCGCTCCACCCTGCTGCGCTCGGGCGTGGCGCTGCACACCGCCGTGTGGGACGCCGGCTATGCCGGACGCGGCCAATCACTCCTGGTCGTCTACAACCCGCACGGCTTCCGGGTGCAGCACGGCGCCCGCATCGGCCAACTGGTGTTCCACCGACTGGCAGCGGCCACGGCCGAGGGGTACGACGGCATCTACCAGGGCGAAGCCACGGACCGGCGCTGAGGCATACCGGCACCCAGCCCACGGCGGGGACGGTTTGGACGCGGTCGGAGCCGGGATCGTGCTGCCGGCCGCGTATCCGCCTCATCCGCCATGGATTCTCCTACCGACCCGGATCGCGAGCGCGCCGCACGAATCCTGACCCGGCACGGTAGCCTCACCCAGGTCGCTTCGCATCGACTATGCTCCGCTCTGTCCGACGCGGTGAGGCAGAGGCGATCTGCGTCATAGCGGTGCCTCCCCTCCCCGGCACAGGGCTTGCACCCCTCCGGAGAAGGTTAACCCCCGGCGCGACGAGAGCAGCGCCGGTACTCGGCGACGGAGAGGTGGCGCCCATGACCGTAGCGAAGCACATGGTTGACACACTGCAGGCGCACGACTGGCACCCAGTCGCGATTGTTGAAGGGTTGGAGCGCCTGGAACTCGTCCCGCTCACCTCACAGCTCGGCGCCGGGTTCACCCTCTGGCGCCAGGAGCCGGGTGGCCAGTGGTCGGTCGTCCTGAGCGGGCATACGGCAGACGGCGAACTCCGCGGCTCGGAGGATGAGCCGTTGCAACTGCCACGTGAAGCGGAACAGCGGCTGGAAGCGATGCTCGCGGGGGCATAGCGCGGTGCGCGAGGCCCAGACACAGGAAAGAGCCGGCTAACCGGCTCCTCCCGTCCCTGCAACGGGGTTCGGTGCGGGCGACAGCGGCCACAACCCCCCGAAACGCCCACTGTCGCCAACGAGTGCGCCCGGCCGCCTGGCGCCACGGCCGCGCGACTCACGCACTACGAGTGTAACAGGTTCCCGCCTTATGGCAAGGCCAGACGCGCAGCGGTTCGCGCGAACCTTGCGAGAGTTTCCCCGCTTTGCGTATCGGTGGTCGCCTTGGTGGGTGTTCTCGGCTTCGTTTCGCCGTATCTCGCGCCGGAACCGAATCAATAGCCATGCGAAACCGCCGATTCCGGCG
The DNA here is from genome assembly GCF_000024985.1 of Sphaerobacter thermophilus DSM 20745. Taxonomy (NCBI): domain Bacteria; kingdom Pseudomonadati; phylum Thermomicrobiota; class Thermomicrobia; order Sphaerobacterales; family Sphaerobacteraceae; genus Sphaerobacter; species Sphaerobacter thermophilus. The sequence goes on along the minus strand of NC_013524.1, from coordinate 1,175,125 downwards.
CGTCACTGTGACCCATCAGTCGACCGTGTCGGGCGACGGCGACCCTTTGATCCGCAGCCACGCCAAGATGCGCCGCTTGATGTCGTCCACCGTCTCCATTTCGGACAACTGCTTGCGCACCGTGGACCACCCGCCGCGATCGGTCTCGTAGATCGCCTGCCCCGCGTGCACGCGCATGAAAGCCGCCCGATCGCCCATCTGCACCAGCCACCAGTCGTAGACCATCTTCGGCTTGAGCGCGACGCCGTGCAGGTAGAGGGGGTGATAGGCACCATCGACCGGCTGGTCGTCCACGAAGATCTCACGAGCCGCCACCAGCCCGGGGTACTCCAGGATCAACTCGGTCACGGCCTGGTACAGGCGCGGGTAGTGCTTCTGCTTCTGCGGCCACGAGTAGCCCAGATTGCCCGGCAACCCCATCCGGGGGAAGAGCGCGATGATCTCTTCCTGCGCCCGCTCCGGGTCCTCGCGCAGCAAGGTACCGAGAGCCAGGCGCAGGTCGCCGCTACCATGCGTGATGCGCGGCGCATCCTCGCCGCTGAGGAGAATCATCCCGAAGGAGTCCGCTGGCTCGTTGGCGAAGGGCGGAGCACTCACCCGCCGCGTGAGGAGGAAGCGATCCCAGCCATTCTCCGGGTGGTAGATCGGCAGCGCATCGATCGCCGAGTCGGCGAAGCGCGCCCCGACGATCACGTTGGCCACCACCCAGCCGAGCGCGAAACCCAGCCGATCGGGCGTCGCCAGGTGCTGCTCCGCCTCCGGCAAGTCCGCGCTCAGCGGCAGCGGCGGCAGATTCTCGTAGTTTCGAATCGCTAGCTCCACCTGCTCACGAAGATCCATTGCGTCGTCGCCACCCCTTCGCCAGTTACGGGTCTGCCTTGTCGGGTCAGACCCGAGACCACTCCTCCATGCCCGGATGTCCGCGGCATGTGCCGGATATCCCCGCGGATCATGAGGATTGTACCGTGCTGCTGCTCGTCCAGCCCACGCGCCCCTGATCGCGCACCGAACAGGACAAAAGTCACTCCTTTTCGACCGACTCCTCGTCGTAACTATAGGGTCTATAGTAGACTCAAGTGCGCCATCTTGCGCCACTGCAGGCGTGGATGTGCGACCAGGAGGCACGGTATCAGGGAGCACCCACACATGCGCGACTTGACATTTATCGAGATCCTCGGACTCATCCGGCGCTGGTGGTGGGTGTTCATCGTCTGCCCACTTCTCGCCGCCGCTGCCGCATATGGCGTCAGCCGCGCGCTGACCCCGATCTATCGCGCTGAGGCGACCCTGTTCATCGATCAGCGCGAGACGACCGGCAGCCTCAACGTGGGCGACATCCAGGCCGCGCAGGAGCTCGCGGCCACCTACAGTCGCCTCGTCACGGCCCGCCCCGTTTTGGAGCAGACCATCAACCGTCTCTCGCTCGACACCACGCCGGAAGATCTGGTTGAGAACATCAGCGTCACCCGCATCGGGAGCACCCAACTCGTCGAGATTGCCGTCGAAGATCCCGATCCGAGGCAGGCCGCCCAGATCGCCAATACCCTGGCTCAGGTCTTCATCGAGGAGACGCACGCGCAGGAGGATGCCGCGACCTGGAGCGGCCGGGATGAGCTGCGGCGCCAGATTGAGGAGGTGCAGCAGCGCATCGAGGACACCAGCTCTCGGATCGCGGAGCTGCAGCAGTCTGGTGCCAGCGGCACCGCCGTCCAGACCGAGCTGCGGACGCTGCAGACGCAACTGAGCCAGGACCAGGCGCTCTACGCGAGCCTGCTGGAAGCCCAGCAGCGGATGGAGCTTGCCGCTGCGCAGAGCGCGACCCAGATCCGGGTCGTCGAGCAGGCCGTGCCGCCGACGAAGTTCGTCAAGCCGCGTATCCTCGTGAACACCGCCCTGGCGGGCGCGCTCGGGATCGTGCTCGCGGCCGGGCTCGTGCTGGTGGCGGGCTACCTCGACGACACGGTCAAGACCAGCGAGGACGTGCAGCGGCTCACCGGGCGCGGTGCGTTGGGGCTCATCCCCGAGCTCCGCTCGCCCGAGAGCATCGAAGCCATCGCCCACCCGGACTCGGTCGGGAGCGAAGCCTACCGCACCGCGCGAACCAACCTCCAGTTCGTTGCCGTGGGCCAGAGCCTGCGCTCGTTCGTGGTGACGAGCCCACGCCCCGGCGACGGCAAGACGACCACGGCGGTGAACCTGGCGGCAGTCCTGGCCCAGGGCGGCCAGCGGGTCATCCTCGTGGATGCCGACCTGCGCCGGCCGCAAGTCCACCGTTACTTTGCGGGGCTCAACACGCGCAGCGGTTTGTCCAACCTCTTGTTGAGCGAGTGGGACGTCAAGCTCACTCCAACGCTGCGGCAGACAACCATCGCCGGCCTCACCGTCCTTCCGGCCGGCCCTCTGCCGCCGAACCCGCTGGACCTCCTCAGTTCGCCCCGGATGCGCGAGGTATTGGACTGGCTGGCCGAGCAGGCCGATGTCGTCATCTTCGACGCACCACCGTTGGCGGTGTCTGACGCGCTCGTGCTGAGCCGGTTGACTAACGGCGTCATCCTCGTCTCCGAAACCGGGCGGGTCCGCACGGCCGAGATCGCCGACGCCGTGCAGCAGATCCAGCAGTCGGGCTCGACGCTGCTCGGGATCATCCTGAACCGCTTCCCGCTGGAGAAATCCGGCGGCTACTACACGTACTATCGCAGCCAGGAGGACGACGCGGGAGGCGCCCGCCGTGGGGAATCCCCCTCGGTCATCCCGCACTGGGCGGACGGTGCCGGCGACCGTGTGGTCATCCGGCGGTCGCTCCGGCCCACGATCTCCAAGCCGGCCGACTCCGAGACCTAGGCGCTGATGCACGACGTGGACGACCCGACCGGCCGCCAGGCAGCGACTCCGATCTTCGTCGCCTTACGCCCACCCACTCCGACCACCACCGCCAGGCGTCGCCGCTGGCCTTTCGTCGTCAGCGGCGTGCTCCTCATCATCCTCCTCTTGGGCGGGCTGGCCGGCCTGCGGGCGCGCGCGGCGCTGGCCGCCTACCGGGACGTTCGCGCCGGCGTGGAAGCGTTAGAGGCGCTGCAGGCCACCGATCTGTCCAGCATGCGGGAGGACGACCTCCTCACGATTGAGGGCAGCCTGGCACAGCTCCGGCACGACCTCAACCGGTTGGACACGGCCGTCACCCCGCCCGTCGGCGCCGGGCTGGTCGAACGCCTCCCGGTGATCGGGCCACGCTACGCCGCTGGCAAGGACCTGATCCGTATCGTCGACAACCTGACCAGCGCGGGGATCACCGCCGCCGCTATCGGCCGGGAGACACTTGCCGCCTTCCATGCCACCGGGATCAGCCGTTCGCCAGACGAGACCGGCCCGACCTGGCTCGACATGCTGATGAGCCACCAGGGGGACCTGGAGGTCATCATCGCCCAGGTCGAGGAGGCGCGCCGCATCCGAGCCAACATCGACGAAGAGGCGCTACCGGCGTCGGCTCGCGCACGCCTGCCTGCACTCGACCGCGCGTTCGACGCGATCGACCCGCTGCGGCTCGTGAACGACGACCTGCCGGTGTTCGCGGCAGCGCTGGGGGCCGAGGAACCGGCACGCTACCTGTTCCTCTTCCAGAACACGAACGAGCTGCGATTGAGCGGCGGATTCCCGGGCACGGTCGCGCTGGTCACGTTCGACCGTGGCCAGCTCGCATCGTACGAGTTCCACGATGTCTACGAACTCCAGCGCGCGTATGAGGCCGGGCGGACCGAGCCGGTCACGCCGCCCTTGCCGGTCGCGCGCCACTTCGGCCATGAAGAACTGCCGATCCAGGATGCGACCTGGGTGACCGATTTCGCCGAAGGCGCAGCGCAGATGGTCGAGATGTACCCCGCCACCGGCTGGCCCGCGATCAAGGGCGTCGTGGCGGTCACCCCCGACGTCGTCAGCGACATCCTGGCACTCACGGGCCCGGTGACTGTGGAGGTCGACGGTGAGCCACGCCGGATCGACGCCGACAACGTTCATGACGAAATCGAGCGGCAGCGGTACGTGCACGGTGGTGATGAGACCGCCCCGTCGCACAAGGCGGTTCTGGCCCTCGTCGGCCGGGTGCTCATCGAGCGGCTATCCACGGCTGACCGCGCGCTTCTGCTCGACCTGATCCGGACGATGCGCACCGCCGCCGACGAGCGCGACCTCCAGGTCTACGCCGTCAACCCCCGGCTGCAAGCCATCGCGGACGAGCATCGCTGGAGCGGGCGGCTGCTCCCACAGCCGGGAGTGCCCACCCTGGCGCTGAATGCGGCCAGCCTCGTCACCACCAAGGCCAGCCGCGCCGTGCACCCGCGCGTGACCCTGACGATCGAGCCGCCCGTCAATGGGCAACGCGTCGTGACCCTCGCCGCCGACTTCGTCCACACCGGCGACCCGACGGCCGATCTCTACTACGCGGGATATCAGCGCTGGTGGGTCGAAGTGACGCTGCCCGAGGGGAGTTCCCGGCTCGACAGCAGTCATGAGCCGCAGCCGGACCCCGACGCCCCCAACGGCGGTAGCTACGATCTGGAAATCCTTGCCGGCGAGACCACCCAGTTCGCCATGCGCTTCACTATGCCCGACTCGCCCCAGCTCCTCATCCGTCGCCAGCCGGGGATCATCCCGGTCGAGCTCACCGTCGCAACGCCGGGTTGCCAGGCGCCGTTCACTACCACGCTCACCGCCGACCTGACACTCGTCCTCACCACTCTCTGCCGCTGACGCAAACTCCGTCGCCGGTCCAGGAGAACACGCGTCGCGCGGCGTTCTCGCTGGCCGGGAACCGGGTATGCTGGGTCCGCACCGCCGAACGCCACAACGGCGATGCGATCGGTTGGCGAGGAGAATGCGATCGCTGCCGCACGGTGGTTGAATGAGAAAGGATGACATGATGACCCAGACGGTCGTCGTACCCCTGCTTCCGCCAGACGTCGACGAAGATCGCCTCTCCGAGCGAGCGCTGCCGGTCGCGACGGCGCTGGCGGAACGGGTGGGAGCGAACATGCTCCTCCTCTCGCTCGTCGAGGTCTCTCCGGATCTCGAGGCCCGACCCGAGACGCCAGCGGTCGCGCGCGAGGTTGAGCAAGTCGTCGAGGAACGGCAGGTGTACCTGGAGCAGGTCGCAGCGACGATCACGCGCGTGCCGGTGGACACGGCGGTCGGCGTCGGTGATCCGTCCGACGAATTGCTCAGCCTGCTCGATCGGCTGCCGGACCCGCTGCTCGTCATGGCAACCGAACGCCGTCCGGCACTGCTCCGGATTCTCCACGGCGGCCCAACGCGCGCCGTGCTCCAGTCCGCGCCATGTCCCGTCTTACTGGTGCGCGAGCCGGTCCCGGACGACTGGACGCCGTCGTCCGTCGTCGTCCCCCTGGACGGATCGGCCTTCGGCGAAATGGCACTCGACGCGGTGCGGGCGGTCCTCGGTGACGAGGATCTCACCATCCACCTGGTGCACGTGCTCGACTACATCACGGGGGCCGACCACGCCACGAGCACTCGCGTCCTGAACCAGTATCTGCAGCAGGTTGCCAGCCGGTTGCCATCTGAGACGGCGACCGTGGATTGGGAGGTCCGCTTCGGGTCCGTCGCGAGCGAGATCATCGAGGCGGCCCAGGAGCGCGGTGCCCGGCTCATTGCCATGGCCACGCACAGCCGCAGCGGCGCCGAGCGCCTGTTGCTCGGCTCGGATGCCGAGCGGGTGGTGAACCGGGCGCCCATGCCGGTGCTGCTGGTCCGACCGGAGTTGCACGACCTCGCCCGCCTGGAGGAGGAACGGGTGGCCGAGCAGGCCCGTCGCCGTGCCATAGCCCGGGCGATCCGGCAGGTGCCCATCCGCGACATCCTGACCAGCCCGGTGGTGACGGTCCGCGAAGATGACACGCTCGACGCGGTAGCGAAGACGATGCTGGAGCACCAGATTGGCTGCGCGCCGGTGGTCGACCAGAACGGCCACCTGGTCGGGATCATCACCGAGTCCGATTTCCTGCGCGGCTCGATCCCGTTCTGGATCTACGAAGCGTCGGAAATCCTCTCCCGCGCCATACCTGCGCCGGAGGTGGAGCACCTCTTCGAAACCGGACGGAAGCTAACCGCCAGTGCCGTCATGACGCAGCCGGTGGTCACGGCTGCGCCGGAGGACTCGGTCGGAAGTATCGCGGACCAGATGCGCCGGCACGGTATCCATCGCATCCCGGTGGTACAGGATGGGGTTCCAGTCGGCATCGTGACCCGGCGTGATCTGCTGAAGTTGCTTCTTCTGGAGGAATCCCCGGTAGACCCGGATTGAGGCCGCAAACCGGGGTCGGTAGCGGCGCGGACGATCGGGCCACTGGGTAAGAACGGGGGCGTGGCCGAGGTATCGCGTGCAGGTGGTTGCGCTCCTACGCGCCCGGGTCGGCGTCCGGTGGGTGCTCAGCGCGCGGCTCCTGCCAGTTGGCGGCGTCGCGGAGCAGGTCGCGCACTTCGTCGTCGGACGTCGGCGTGAAGTCCTCGTACCAGAGGCCCACGGCGTGGAACACGTCGGGGGTAGCGTAGCAGACGATCTCGTCGACGTGTGGCTCGAGGGCACGGCAGGTCTCCGACGAGGCAACCGGCACCGCGACGACGATCCGAGCCGGCTCCCGCTGGCGGAGCGCCGCGACCGCGGCACGCATCGTCGCCCCCGTCGCCAGCCCGTCGTCGACCAGGATCACCGTGCGCCCGCGCACGTCGGCCGGGGGCCGATCGCCGCGGTAGGCACGCTCCCGCTGCCGCAGCACGGCGTGCTCCCGCGCGGCAACAACGTCGATGACGCTCTGGGAGATGGCGAGGTCGGCGATCACCTGGCGATTGAGCACCCGCGTCCCGCCGCTGGCGATCGCGCCCATCGCCAACTCCTCGTGCCCCGGCACACCCAGCTTGCGCACGACCAGGACATCCAGGGGCACACCGAGCGCGCGAGCCACCTCGTATCCGACCGGAACACCCCCGCGCGGCAGCGCCAGCACCAGGACATCCGGCCGTCCGGCATAGTGCGCCAGCCGCGTCGCCAGCCTCCGGCCCGCGTCGGTGCGGTTCTCAAAGCGCGTGTCCATCGGCTCCTCCAAGACCCGCTGCTGTGGGGTGTGCCACCGGGCGCGACCACGCCCGTCCACACCAAATGGGTCGCAAGTGCCCGGCCACTCCCCTCACCTCGCGGCTATCGGAAGAGCCAGCGGAACCGGCGACGACGTCGCGGAGGCTCGGGCTGGGGCGGGGTAACCGGCGCGCCACGCAGCACATCCACCGCCGCCTGCGCCATCCAGGTCGCGTATTCCTCCCCGGCGACAGCCGCCGCGCGTTCCAGCGCCGCCCGCACGCGTGGGGGGCGTGAATCCGACCGGTGCGCATCGCTGGCGATCAGGTGCGCCGCGCGTGAGCGGATCAACTCCTCTGCGGCCCACTGCGCCTTCCGCCCGTTGCGCCCGAACAGCGAGTCGGCGTTCACCTGCACCAGCACTCCGCGCTCGACGAGCGGGAGCACTCGGCCCGGATCTCGCTGCACCGCCGGGTAGCGCTCCGCATGCGCCAGGATCGGCCAGAGCCCGACCACCTGGCAGGAGTAGATCGCCTCCAGCAGGAAGGGCGGCCAGTCGCCCCAGAGCGACAGCTCCAGCAACAGGTACGGGGTGTCCGCGAGCGTCACCAGCCGCCCATCCGCCGCCCGAGCGGGCAGGTCGGCCGCGATCCGCACCTCACTCCCCGGAACGACGCGGATACGCAGTCCGGCGTCGGCTGCCAGCCGGTTCAACTCCGCCACGCCGTCCAGGATCTGCTGCGGGGTCACGGAGTCGGCGTGAGGCGTGGCGGCGATGGTCGCGATGCCGTCCTCCTCCGCCACGCGCAGCATCCGCAGCGCCTCATCCACATCACGGGCCCCGTCGTCCACCCCCGGCAGCACGTGGCTGTGGAGATCGACCAGCCTGGCGTGCGCCGTCGGCTCTTCGGATGTCGTCACGTGTACCCCCACTCCCGCTCCACTCCATGATCGCACCGCCCACCTGGCGCCCCCACTAACCATGGTACCGGCGCGGCCAGGGCCAAAAGCACCGCGGAGCCTAGCCAGATCGGAAGTCCGCGTTGGCCCCATTGGGTCCTGCCCTCGATTCTACCTACCGCCTAACCTGAGCACAGCTGAAAAGGGCAAACCCGTCGCGAGGCGGGGGCGCAAAGCCATGGACCTCCACCCGGAGGCCGCCAGGCTGCCAGCACTCAAGACAGCAGCGGGTCCGAGTGCGGTATTCCGCCCCCTCCTCCCGGGACGCCAAATCGGTGGCACAGGGATTGGGAGTGGAGCGGAAATATGAAGGATCACAGAAACGGACCCGAGCGGTCTACGCGGCGCGATTTCCTAAAATTGGTGGTCGGCGGCGCAGTGAGCCTGCCGGCCGTGGCCTGGGCGGTCTTACCGGACTCCGTGGGCGCCAACGAGCGCCTGAGCATCAGCAACCTGAGATTGACCCCGCAACCCCGCAAGACCCCAACGCCGACGAAGGTGATGAAGCCCACTCCTACCCCGAAGCCATCCAAGACGAAGGCAACGCCGACTCCGACTCCAACCCCGACACCGACGCCGGCACCGGAATCAGCACCCCCGCCAGCAGCGGCGCAGGATGGCCCGGTGGTGAACGTTCGAGACTACGGTGCCAAGGGCGACGGCGTCGCCGATGACTCGCGCGCGATCCAGCGGGCGATCGAGGCAGCGGCCGCGATCCCCGATGCGGTCGTTTCGATCCCAGCGGGTACCTACTTCATCTCACGAGGACTCTACATCAGCCGCCCCGTCCGGATCGTCGGGGCGGGAATGGATCAGGCGATCCTGCTCGCCCGATCCGAGATCCGCATGGTCGGCATTGAGAACACCTCGGGCGTGGAGATTGCCGGGCTGACCCTGCAGGGCATGGGCACCCACGGCAAGTACGGACCAGCGATCGAACTGGTCGACGCGGGTGGTGTGACGATCCGGGAGTGCCGGCTGCGCGACATCCCCGAGACAGCCGTCAGCCTCTGGCATGTGAGCGACGTGACGATCAGCGGCTGCCATTTCATCGGAACCCGCTACTCAGGCGTCCGCCTGCAACACCCGGGGGCGGGGAACGTCAACCGGAACGTGACCATCCGGGCGTGCACCTTCGAGCAGATCAACACCTCCATGACCAGCGGCAACGCGCCCGTGCAGTGCCACGGCGGGGAGCCTGACGCTCGGCATGAGTACGTGACGGTGGAGGGGAACCTCATCACGACGAGCGGCGTCGGCATCGGCCTGGATGACGTCGACTACGGGGTGGTGCTCAACAACCGCATCACCGGCGCCGGCCTGGGCTATGAGGGCATCGCCTTCTGCGGCTCACACAACGTCGTTAGCGGCAACCAGATCAACAACTACGGCGCAGCGGGCATCCTCCTCTGGGGCGTGGCTTACCGCCCGATCGCAAACAACACCATCAGCGGCAATACCTGCTGGGACAACTCCCAGGGAATCGCGATCGTGTGCGGTCAAGACGGCACGGTGATCGACGGGTTGCAGGTCGTTGAGAATCGCTGCTTCGCCTCGTCGCCCGCGAGCCGCCAGCAATACGGCGTGCAGAACTACATCGACGGGACGACCAACTTCACCTGGCGGAATGTGGTGATCGCCAACAACGACCTGCGCGGGAACACGCGCGGCCCCATCAGTCTGGTACCACCGGCCCAGGCGACGATCTACGGCAACCTGGGCTAGGATCACAACGCATAGCGTGGCCAGCGGCGACCGGCCGCTGGCCTACGCATGTGAGCGGCGGGACTCCTCCAGCGCCGCCTGGTAGATCGCCATCAACTGGTCGTGGTTCCGAGCGCCGGTGTATTTCGCCTCGTAGGTGCAGCGCGCCGCCCGCCCCATCTCCGCAGTGGCCTCCGTGTGCTGGGATACCCAGTCCACCTTCGCCGCGAGATCGGCAGCGCTGCCGACCGTGAAGTGCAACCCGGTCACCCCATCCTCGATGATCTCAGCGGCGGCCCCCAGCCGACTCGCAATCACTGGAAGACCGGACGCCAGAGCCTCGACCAGAATCATCGGGAAGCCCTCGTACCACACCGACGGGAAGATCAAAGCCCGCGCGTGGCGCATCTGCTCGAGGACCGCCGCCCGATCCAACCGCCCCAGGTAGCGAATGCTGGGCGACGCCTGCGCTGCCGCTTCGACCTGCGGCGCCAGCGGGCCGTCGCCGACGATGTGGAGCGGCTCACGCCGCCCGTGCTCCGTCCAGGCGCGCAGGAGCGTCTCCACGCCCTTTTCGGCCGCGAGCCGACCGGCATAGAGGTAATACTCTCCCGGGGAGGACCGTTCCCCCAAGTCCAACTCCACGAAGTTCGGCTTGATCACGATCCGGTCCTCGGGCAAGCCGCCGGCAACGAACTGGTCCCGCGCGACCTGGCTGAGCACAATGTAGCGATCGACGAGGTTCCGCCAGGTGCCACCCAGTCGATGGGCACCTACCATCGCTGCGACGGGGGCCGTCTGCGCCCGTGACCCGCGATAGCATCCGTGGAGCACACCGGGCCACGGCACCACTCGCCCGACGCAGTCCTGGCAGACACGGCCGTCACGGTAGAGCAGCGAGCCCGGGCAGATCAGCCGGTAGTTGTGGAGCGTCTGCACCACTGCCAAGCGCTCGGCTCGCGCCGCGTAGTAGGCCGCCGGTGACACTAGCGGGAACATGTTGTGAAAGTGGACCACCTCCGGCCGGTGCTCCCGGATCATCGCGCGGACCCGCGCTGCCCCCTTTCGGGACCAGACGGTGCCGAGCGCGAGGCGAGCGGCATCGAGCGGCGCGGGCCGCTCGGGGATTTCCCGGTTGTCGAAGATGAGCTCGGTGACGGTGTGGCCGTAGCTCCGCAGCAGCTCGACCTCCGCGGCGAATACCACATCCTCGCCGCCAGCCTGCTGATAGCGGTTGTGGACCGCTAGGACGCGCACGATTCCCTCGTCACCAGCGAAGGCGGGGCTGCCCCAGGGGCAACTCCGGAGGCGGGGCCATCCTCAAGACCGGGCGGACCCAGCGTCGATCCGGTGGGAGCAGGGTCCTTGTGCTGATCGCGCTCCATTACGCCGAACGAGGCACCGACGAGGATACCGGCCGGAGCCATGACGAAGACATAGACCATCGTGTTGTCCGTGACCATCGCCGCCGCCACCGCCGCGAGCGCCAGGAACGCGGCCAGATGAACGCCGGCGGCCGCGTCCCGCTGCGGGTCGGACCGGCTCCACGCCGACGAGGTTACCCAGAGGAGCACAAGGTATCCCACGAGCCAGATGGCCAGGCCGATCAGGCCGTAGTCGTGCAGGATACGCAGGTAGTCGTTGTGCGGATGCCCCAACCCCGGGAAGTACGCCTCGATCAGCGGCTGCGCCGAACCCGACCCATTGCCAATCAGAGGCGACTTCCGCCATGACGCCAGGGTGATCTCCCAGAAGGCAGTGCGCCCCATCGCGTTGATGGCAATCCCGCCCACCTTCAGCGACAGATCGCCTTCGAAGAAGCGCGCGCGAAGCGGTTCGACGCGCGACACGATGGTGTACAGCAGCCCGACCGCTCCGACGCCGAGCACGCCAGCCTGGAACCAGCCACGGACGGATTGCAGGCGCATATGGGACGCAGGGAAGAGCAAGACCCCAACGACGAACGCCGTGCGCGACAGGCTGATACCGATCAGGCCCACTATCGCCAAAGCGGCCCAGAAGGCGCGGCGATCTCCCGAACGCCAGCGGCCGAGTTGCCAGGCGAGGGCGACGAGTGCGAAGAGGGCGAAACTCCGCGCCTGGATTCCGAAGCCGGCCGGCATTACACCCAGGTGGTAGCTCAGCACCTGAAGGACGACGGCAATCACCGTCGCCGCCGTCATCACTCTACCCAGCGTGTCGATGAACTCCGGGGAGCGCCGCGTCTCGTTGGCCGTCAGGACGATCAACCCGAGGAACGCCACGATCACCAGGAGGTTCTGGACACCCTCCACCGACGGCCGGTACCAGAGCACCATCGAGACCCCCGCCCAGAACAGGAACAGCGCGAATGGAAGGAGAGCGCGCCGCAGGCGGGCAGGCAACTCCGCGCGGAGCAGCCAGACAAACCAGCTCCCGATGGCATACAGGATGGTCGTGACTCCCATGGCCGAGAGGGGGCCGATGCGAAACGGGGTGAGCAGATCCACCAGCCCGCTCATCAGGAGGATCGCCAGGACCAGCGACCGCGAGAGCATCAACAGCACCGCGAGCGAAGCGGCTGCAAGGGCCATGACGGCCAGGAGCGGCACAGCCGCCGCCACGAGCGCCGCGACGAGGCTCAGCACAGCAGCGGCCGCCAGGATGATCGGCGCTACCCAGCGGTGGATCGCGTCACTGGCCCTCATGTGACCCAACTCTGTATCCCTCTCCATAAACCGAGGGCCACGTCATGATGTTGCCGCAGTCCGCGGCACAAGCTGCGTTCCAAACCGCCGGAAGACCCGGCGCGTCCACCAATTCGGAAAGGCGAAAGCGAGCATGATCGCTGCCCCCTGGCGTGCGGCAAGCCGCGGGTGCGGACGGAGTAGATCGACCACAGATCGGATGCCGTCCGCCAGCAACCGCCACCGTTCCCCGCTCCAGATCGAATGGCCCGTCAATGCCGTTGCCACGAGCCGGTGTTTGTAGACGGTCGAAGAGTAGAATCTCCGACCGGTGCGCTGCGTCCAGATCTCCGCGAGCGCTTCCGAGATGGTCGCATCCCGCTCGATCCGCCGGGCGATCGCGTCAGGCTGCGCGAACTCCTGCCCTGCGTGTTGCCGGTACAGACCGAGGGACTCGTCCAGCGTATAGCCCCAGATCCCCTCGATCGCGAACATCGACATGAGATAGAGGTCCGCGCAGGTCCGCCAGATCCCATCCTCGTGGGGAATCGGGAAGGCGCGCTCGCCCGCGCTCCGGCGGAACGATAACCCGCACACGCCCACCTTGACCATCCGCTCCAGGTGGAGGTGCGGATCGGGGGGAACCAGCCCTGTCTCCAACCGGTCGGGGAACGTGTACCCCAGCGGCTTCAGTACCTCGTCGGTGATCGTGAGCTTATGCCCGACCCAGCCCACCTCAGGGTGTCGCTGGAAAATGTCGACCACGCGCGCGACCTTGTCCCGGTCCCACACGTCGTCTGAGTCCAGCAGCGTGATGATGTCGCCCCGGCAGGCGGCGAAGCCCGCGTTGAACGCGGAGCACTGCCCGCCGTTCTCCTTGAACACCGGCACGACCCGGTCCCCGTACCGCGCGATGACGTCCCGCGAGTTGTCGGTCGAGCCGTCGTCGACCACAACCACCTCGATGTTCGGGTACGTCTGCGCCAGGGCACTGTCGATCGCTTCCGCGATCAGGTGGCCATAGTTGTAGTTGTCGATGATGATCGACACCAACGGCGCGACCACCTCCGGACCCGTGCGCGCTGCCGCGTTCTGCTCTCCTTTATGATTCGGACGCGGGACGGAAGACCGGTGATCGACTGCCATCGTCATCGCGCCGCTCCCCATATGCTCCACAATGTCGCGATCGGCAATGTACCGAACCGTACGGACTTGCTGTCGAGGAGCCCTAAGTCACCAATCCAGCATGCGACATGCCGTGGTGCCACCAGGATGGCCAGAACCCATCCAAGATATCGTGCGTCGTTGTAGTTGTTGTTGACGATACGGACGAGCGGAAGCAGCATCACGTCAGTCTCCAGGTGCGGACGTACCCCAGGTACTGCGCGATCATCTGCCGCTGGTGCGGCAGCAGAGCTACCACGATCAGGGGCAACCAGAACAGCAGGCGCGCACCCGGCTCGAAGTGCAGGGCAAACAGCGGAGGTATCATCGCGACCAGCCACGGCATAACTTCCCGATAGGAGAACGCGAAAAGGCGCGAGATACGGAAGTGCAAGACAGCATAGCCGCCCAACGCCAGCACCTCACTCAGTCCATACCCGATGAACCCCACGCGTGGCACCATGATCCAGGCCCCGAGTACGAAAAGGACCACGTGGACGAGATAACAAAGGGTCACGTCCCCATTTCGTCCCAGCGCGTAGAGTGCGGATGCCTGCACGTTGAACACCGTGTTGACGAGCATGCCCAGCGCGATGAACGGGTAGACTTCCAGGGCTGGCTCCCACCGCGCACCAAAGAGGAGTGGGACCAACGGAGTGGCGACAAGTGAGAACCCGCAGAGGAAGGGCCCGACCGCCAGCACCTGCATAGTCATTGCCTCTTCCACCCCGCGGCGAAGGCGGGAGTAATCGTCCTGAACCTTTGCCAGAACGGCAATTGATACCCGCCCGGAAACCTCTCGGAAAAACGAGAGAACTTCGCCGAATCGGATCGCGAGGGCGACGTACCCGACGCCCTCGGGTCCGAAGAAGTGTCCAACGACGAGCGGATTGATCAGGTCCCGGAGTCTCCGCACCCCTACCGACGTCGTTTGCCCCACCCCGAAACGGAGCATCTCGGCGACAAGGACTCTCGACCAGGTAGGACGTGGGCGCAGCCCCGACGCGCGATAGACCCATACCAAGAGGAGAACCTGCCATGTCACGTGGCCTGCCACCGGGCTCCACACGCCAGCGCCGAGTGCTGCCAGGGGCAAGGACACGGTGTAGTGCGCGATCTGCCCCGCAAGCTCGATGAGCGCCACGGCGCGATAATTAAGGTCACGCTCAAGCTTGGCCAGTGCAGGCATAGTCACGAGAGCGATCGGAGAAACCGCCGCCATGACCTGCAATGGCGGCACAAAGTCGGGACTCAGCAAGCGTCCCGCGAAAAGCGGTGGGAGGGCTACGCCCCCGAGAGCCAGGGCCAACCCGGAGAGCAGCAACAGGGTGGTGGCCTGGTTATACATGTGCTGATCAGGCGGCTCCGGACAACGAATCAGGAATACGTTGATACCGAGGCGTCCGATCAGGGTCAGGACCGACACAATCCCGAGGGAGCCCGCATAGAGACCGTAGCTCGCAGGACCGATGAGTCGGGTGAGCAGGAGGACCCCACCCAGGCTGATGAACAGGCTGATCCCTTGCCGCACGGCAAGATACGCCCCACCTCGTAGTGCTTGTTCGCGTAGGCTAGTCATCCTGCCGTTGCACCTCACCTAATGTCGAGAGCCAGGACCGGCTTATAGCGAGGTGGCCATCGCAAGCTCGCGAGCAATCTGCGTCACCCACGTCACCTCGGGATCGCTGAAGCTACGCCCCAGATCAATGCTGCGAAAGATGTTCGCGAGCAGAGCCAAGACCGCGAGCGCTCGGATCACGTCGCGGCTCAACCCATTCGGTTCACCGTGGCCGCGCATGACCGAGTCGATCAGCCGTACCGATACTTCTGCCGGCGTGTCACGGTTCCGAGGAATGGAAGCAAGGCGATAGGTAACCGCATCCACCATCGGCAGACCGTCGAGTACGGCGTTCTCCCAATCGAATGCCGAGATTGACCCATCTACCCGCCGCACGTTACACGGCGCGAAGTCACCGTGCGTGATCGTGACAGGCAAGGACACTCCAGCGAGCGTCGCCATAGCCGAATCAAAGATCGATGCGAGGGGCGGTAGATCGGCGACGCGCTCGGTCAAGGTACGGACGAGCGCTGTCTCGCTGACCGGTTTGCGATTGTGGTCTTGGAGGCTCGCCAAGAAGCGCCAGTGCGCCGAGGACAACTCAGGACCCACCAAAGCCCCCTCCACCGGCGTCTGGAAGAGAGCGAAGGTGCCATCGACCTCACCTGCGCTCAGCAACCGCGGCCCGGACCATCGCTCGCCGAAGCGCGCGGTCAGCGTCTTCAACGCCGCCGCTTCATTCTCCAGCCACTGCTGCGTGATACGCGAGGAAGCGAACTTCCCGAAAGCCAGCACCTCCCCAGCAAGGTTCACCGCCATCACGCGTAGGCCGCGGGCTGTATCCGGCCATGCCAGATCCCCGGTCGAGAGCGTGAGCCGCAGGGCCGACTCTGGGAACAGGGATTGGATCGTTTGCTCAATCGGAGGAACGGCCCGCTGAGCAATGGTGATCGTGTCGCGGTACCACACCGGAAGACCAAGCCGAGCGGCGGCACGGACCGCGTTGAACTTAACGTGTCCCACCCGATTGGTCGGGGTATGGATACGAAAGCCTGCCGACGCCGCTGCCCGTGAATCGAGCGGGACAAACCAACGCGGTTTCGCGAGGCTCGGAACGACCGCGAGGCGTCTCACATAGGTGAATCCAGCCTCTTGCAAGTCGCGCGCGGAGATCCCCCGGCAGTTAACCGCGACGAGTCCGTACCGGTCCTCCAGGCGCGGAAGCCGACCGCTGGACGAGCCCCAGACAATCTGGACATCGCGCCCGTTTGGTTCTCGCTGCTCTAGGAGCGAACGAAACACCGGGGTCAAGCGATCGTCGTCGCTATGGAACGCCGCATCGGCGGGAAATAGATAAGCCCACGTGAGCGCAGCGGCATACGCTCTCATGCGAGTAGCACTTTCACTCCTGGCCGTCATCACGAGACTCGCCCGGTTCGGTACGAGTCATCGGTCCGCTGCGCCCGAGCTGCGCTGGCCCGTGGCGGAGCGTAATCCCCTGCACGGGCCAGCAGTTCGCCAACCGAACAGACCTCCATACCCGCCGATTTCGCTGTCTCCAAGATGCGCGGCAGCGCCGCGAGGGTCCGTCGCCACGAGCCTGGGGCACTGTATCGATCGTCGTCGTGGAGCAAGATGATGTCTCCCGGATCGGGCACCCCAACCCCCGCCGCGATCGACTCAGGAGTCGCGCTGGCTTCCCAGTCCCACCCCTGGCGCTGCCAGTACACACGGTGCCAGCCGCGACGCCCGGATTCGATGAATGTCGCGAGGTTGAACATGCCGTGTGGCGGGCGGTAGAGCGTGATGGGTCGCCCCGTGGCGTCCTCGATCGTCGCCTGCGCGCGATCCAGGTCCTGGACGGCCTCCCACGGTGGACGGTGGAGGTAGTTGCGGTGGTGGTAACAGTGCAGGCCCACCTCATGCCCCGCGTCGATGATGTCCCGGACGCGGCCTGGTGCCGCCTTCACCTGTTCACCGACGACAAAGAACGTCGCCCGAGCGTTGTACCGATCCAAGGTTGTGAGAAAGTCATCCAGCGCTTCGCCGGGTCCGTCGTCGAACGTAAGCGCCACCGCACCGTGGATGGGGATCCGCCGTATGAGCGGGAACATGCGGCGACCGTACCACTTGCGACCCAGATTGGGGGCGGCGTGAGCCCCCGCCAGGACCAAGCCGCTCAACGCCAATGCCCCACCAGTGACGAACAGTCGTCGTACGATCACCGCCGTGTCCCTCCTACACCGCCACCAGCCGGCGCTGGCCGTGCCGCGTCGGGGCGACCTGCCGGGCGATCCACTGGTAGGTAACCGCCAGGCCCTCCTCTAGCGAGATCTGCGGCTCCCAGCCGAGCACCTGGCGCAGCCGGGTGTTGTCACTGTTGCGCCCGCGGACACCCTGCGGCTTCGTGAGCTCGTGCCGCTTCACGATCCGCTTCCCGGCGATATCGGCGATGATGTCAACCAGTTCGTTGATCGTCACTAGCCGGTCAGTCCCAAGATTCAGCGGGTGGCGGTAGTCCGACCGCATCAGCCGGTAGATCCCCTCGACGCAGTCGTCGACGTACATGAAGGAGCGGGTCTGCTCACCATCGCCCCAGATCTCGATCTCGTCGCCGTCCTCGGCCAAGGCGATCTTGCGGCAGAGCGCCGCCGGGGCCTTCTCCTTGCCCCCCTCGTAGGTGCCGAGCGGACCGTAGACGTTGTGGAACCGCACCACGCGGGTCTCCATGCCGTAGTCCTCGGCGTAGTACTGGCAGAGCTTTTCGGTGAAGAGCTTCTCCCAGCCGTAGCCCTCCTCCGGCGCCGCCGGGTAGGCGTCCTCCTCACGCAGCGGCGTGACGTCGGGATCGTCCTGCCGGTAGTCCGGGTAGACGCAGGCCGAGGACGAGAAGAGGAACCGCTGCACCCCGTTGATCCGGCTCGCCTCCAGCATGTGGGTGTTGATCAGGATGTCGTTGTGCGCGATACTGGCGTGGTTCCCGGTGATATAGCCGATGCCACCCATGTCGGCCGCCAGGTGGTAGACCTCGTCCACGCCGCTGGTGGCGATCAGGCAGTTGTCGAACCGGCGCAGGTCGAGCAGTTGGAAGTCGTGCGCCAGCGACGACTCGAACTCGGGGTACTTGATGTCGACACCGCGAACCCAATACCCCTTGGCGACCAGGTAACGGACCAGATGATGACCGATGAAACCACCAGCGCCGGTGACCAGAACACGCGTTGCCATTAGTGAGCCTCCCATTGAGTCCGGCCCTTGAGTACCTGGGCCGCGAACAAGACCACAAACCGCGGATTGTTGTAGAGGTAGCGTCGCCAGAGTCGCCGGGGCTCGGTCGCCAGCCGGAAGAGCCACTCCAGCCCCAGCGACTGGATCAGGTCCGGCGCCTGCCGCTTGGCGCCGGCGAGGAAGTCGAAGGCGGCTCCGACACCCAGCATGACCGCGTCGATCCGGCCCCGCCGCGCCGCCATCCACTGCTCCTGCTTGGGGCACCCCAGGCCGACGAAGAGGATGCGCGCGCCGGAGGCACGAATCTCCTCGATCTCCCGCGCCTCCTCCTCGGCCGTCAGGGGACGGAACGGCGGGCTATGGCGGTAGACGACCTGCAGGCCCGGGTAGCGCGCCGTGAGGTTGGCGATCATGCGGTCCAGCACCTCCGGCGTGCCGCCGTAAAAGCCGACCGGCACCCCCTCACGCGCCGCATGCTCGCACACCACCGGCGTCAGGTCCGGGCCGTACACCCGGGTGGCCGAGGGGATTCCCAGCAGCTTGAGCCCCCACACCAGCGGCATGCCGTCCGGCGTGACCAGATCGGCCGCATTGACGATCCGCTGGAACTCGGCGCGGTCGTGCCCCTCCATGACCATGTGCACGGTGGAGACACAGACGTAGCGCGACTCCCCAGCCTTGGCCCAGGTGATGACCTGCTCGGCCGCAGCGTCGTACGACGTGGCATCGACGCGCATCCCGAGGATGCGGCGGCTGCGGTTGGCCGGGAGCGGGAGAGGCGCCCCCGCAACGGCCTGCGAGCCGGTCCCGATCTTGACTGCGGTCGCTTCGTGACGAACCTGCTGCATCAGAACGCTCCCTCCCGGCGCAGAACGGCGACGACAGTCTTGGCCAGGATCAGCAGGTCAAAGCGGAAAGAAGGGTTCTCGATGTAGTAGAGGTCGTCCTCGGTGTGCTCGTACATCAGCTTCTTCCCGCGCCCGGTCACCTGCCACCAGCCGGTGATGCCCTGCGGCACCAGGAAGCGGCGGTACTGCCACGGCTCGTAGTGGGCCTCGACGATCTCCGGCAGCTCCGGCCGTGGCCCGACTAGGCTCATCTCGCCGCGCAGCACGTTGATGAGCTGCGGCAGCTCGTCCAGGCTGGTGCGGCGCAGCAGCCGGCCCACCCGCGTGACCCGCGCGTCGTCGGGGCGCTTGTGCGGCCCATCGCGCAGCAGGTCACAGCCGTTGACCATCGTGCGGAACTTCAGGATCTGGAACCGCCGGCCACCCTGCCCAACACGCTCCTGGCGAAAGATCGCCGGACCCGGGGAGTCCAGCCGGATCATCGCGGCGATCACCAGCATCAGCGGCGCGAGCAGCACCAGACCGAGGCTGGCAATCACGATGTCGAGCACCCGCTTAGCGATCCGGTAGCTCCGCGGGAATGCCTCCCACTCGGCCGACGGCGCGATGAGGGCGACCGTTTCCTCGATGTCGGAGGGCTGGTCGACCAGCGTATCCCAGGCAGCGGTCCCAGCCACCGCCAGGCGTAGCCGGTCCAGCCCGCGTGTACCACGCGCACGAACCTGCTCCACAATCACCCTCCCTGCCGGGCGCCCACGGGACCCACCGCTCCAGCCACCAGATCCCGCTCGGGATCGCCCTCCTCGACGTGTCGCTCTCACCGCGGGTAGGTTGCGATATCAACCAAATAGGGTAGATAACAGAAACTGACATACGCGCGACCAAACAAAAACCGGCCAGGGTCTTAGCCGGCCGGTTGCACCCCAGGCTCGGCGCGGGCGAGGTGCCCAAATTACAGCCCGCGCGTCATCGCCTCCGCGCTCACGCTCGTCTTCTGTTGTCTACGCCCGCTTCCGGACGCCCGCGGTGACGTTCCTCCCTGAACGCAAAAAACCGGCTCGACACCCAAAGGGTCGGCCGGTTGCACCTCAGACTCGGCGCAGGCGAGGTGCCCAGATTACAGCCTGCGCCTCAACGTCTCCGACGTTTCGTTTTCCCTCGCGAGCGTGGTACTAGGCTCTCATCGCTCGCGTACTTAATTCCTACCATACGCACCCACGACTTATCTAGATCCAAATGGCTATTGCACCAAGTACGATCGTACTTCCGACACCAACCAGACCCAAAGCTACCAGAGTGAGCGGATCATCCCGCCGTCCACCTGGAGCGTGGCCCCGGTGATGTAGCTGGCCCGCTCCGACGCCAGGAAGGCGACGGCATCGGCGAACTCCTCAGGCGTGCCGTAGCGGCCCATGGGGATCCGCGACGTCTCCCGCTGCTCGATCACTGCAACGTCGACCCCCTGCCGCTCGGCGTTGACCCGATCGAGTTGCGCCACCCGCGGGGTGGCGATGCGCCCCGGCACGATGGTGTTGACCCGGATGCCGTCCGGCGCCAACTCGTCCGCCAGGGTCTTGGCCAGCCCCGCGACTCCAGCCCGCATCACGTTCGACAGCAGCAGGTTCGGGATCGGCTGCTTGATCGAAGACGAGGTCATGGCGATGATCACACCGCCGCCCCGCGCCCGCATCGACGGGAGCGCCAGCCGGATCAGCCGCACCGCGCTCATCAGCGTCAGCTCAAATGCCGCCTGCCAGTCAGCATCGTTGAACTTGTCAAACGTCCCCGCCGGCGGCCCGCCGGCGTTGGTGATCAGCACATCGATCCCGCCGTAGCGATCAATCGCCGCCTGGACCAGCCGCTCCAGATCGGCCGGCTTGGTGACGTCGGCCGCCACCGCCAGCGCATCTCCGCCCGCGGCGCGGATCTCCCCCGCCACCTCATCGACCGCCGCTTGATTGCGGCTACTGACGACGACCTGCGCCCCCTCGCGCGCAAGCGCCAGCGCCACCGCCCGGCCCAATCCCGAGCTCGCCGCCGGCACCAGCGCAACCTTCCCGGTCAGCCCCAGATCCATCTCATGCCCCCTCTCCTGCAATCACTCCGCGCCAGTCGCTGCCCACGCGGAGCCATTATGACCGATCCGAAGCATCGGTGACGGGGCACTGTCCACGGCCACAGCCTGACAACCTCCCCGGAATATGAGCGCCATGTGCATAATCCTGCAGAACGGTATGATCTTCCCATCCTTTGCAGGTCGAGCAGCGGGAACAGGTCGATGCACGGGAACGACTGCCTTCCCGAGCGGCAGCTACGGTTGTAGTGTTACAGCTTATCGGCAAGCCAGTGGTGACTGTCGGCGGTGGGACGGAGGATGAACTGAGATGGGAGAGCAGCACAACCATCTCCTGTGGGCAAAACGGTCGCGGGTCCCGGGCGATCCCGCATATCACCCGCTGCTCTGCCACCTGCTCGACGTGGCTCTAGTGGCGCGGGTTATGTGGGACGATGTCCTCTCTCCGGCTGTCCGGCGGTATCTGGCGGCGGCATTCGGACTTTCGGAAACGGACGCAGGCCCGTGGATCGCCTTCCTAACGGGTCTCCACGACTTGGGGAAGGCGTCTCCGGCCTTCCAGCTCACATGGACCGCTGCCCACTCGCTCCTTCGCGACGCCGGTTTCCCCCTACCGCAGCGGCCACTCGACCCACGCGCGACCCCGCACGGGAGCGTTACTGCCGCTACCCTCCCGGAGATCTTGGTCGCTGAGTTCCAACTCGATAACCAACTGGCGCGGCGCCTCGGAACCGTCATCGGGGGCCACCACGGGATTTTCCCCCGGGCACATGATCTTTGCGACATGCCTACCGTCGCGGTGGGCCGCGGGCCCTGGAACACGGCCCGGGCGGCACTCGTGCGTGAGTTGGCCTCGCATATCGGCGTTCCGCGTGACGCGGTACCGCGCGGCATCGACAACCCGGCAGCGATGACGCTAGCGGGACTCGTGTCGGTTGCTGACTGGATCGGTTCCGACGATTTGATCTTCCCGTTCGCCGCGGCCGACGCCGCGGCCGCCTCTTCTCTCGATTTCAGGAACTACTACCGACAGGCCGAGGGGCAGGCGGCCCAGGCCATGGCGCGGCTCGCCTGGCTGAAATCCCGGGCCGGCGCCGAACCTCGCGCCTTCAGTGATCTGTTCCCGCACATCACACCGAACGCGCTCCAAGAGGCTGTCATTGAGCTGGCGCGAGACCTCCCCCACCCTTCGCTGGTCATTGTTGAGGCGCCGATGGGCGAAGGGAAGACTGAGGCAGCACTCTTCCTGGCCGATCACATGAACGCGGTGGGCGGCAATCGGGGCACCTACGTCGCCATGCCGACACAGGCCACCAGTAACCAGATGTTCGGACGCGTGCGCGACTACCTTATCCCGCGCTTCGACACGGAGACGGTCAACCTCCAGCTACTACACGGCCACGCCGCACTCAACGCCGAATTTGCCGCCCTGCGCCAGCGCACCGACGCGCTGCTGAGCCCACGCGAGGACGACGCCGATCAGGATCCCGAGATTGCCTCGGGAGTGGTCGCAGCCGAATGGTTCACCTACCGCAAGCGCGGCCTCCTCTCCCCCTTCGGGGTCGGAACGATCGACCAAGCGCTACTGGCAGTGCTCCAGACGCGACATGTCTTCGTACGCCTCTTCGGCCTGGCCGGCAAGACGGTGGTGATCGATGAGGTGCATGCCTACGACACGTATATGTCAACCTTGCTCGAGCGGCTGCTGGAGTGGCTCGCCGCCCTTGGCAGCCCGGTGATCCTGCTTTCGGCCACGCTCCCCGATGCCCGCCGCGCCACACTCGCCAGGGCCTACGCCGCCGGGTTAGACACACCATCATTGGAGCCACGCACGGATCCCTCCGCCGTGTACCCGCGCGTCACCTGGGTGACCCGGAACGGCATCAACAGTCGGCACGTGCCGGCTTCGGCCCGTACGACCCGCTCGGTCGGGATCGGGTGGGTCGATGGCCGACTCCCGGAGACACCCGAAGAGCCATTTCCCCTCGGCAAACAGCTCGAGGCCGCCCTGGAACCCGGCGGCTGCGCGGTGGTGGTCTGCAACACAGTCGGCCGCGCCCAGGCGGTGTACCAGGCCCTCAAGCGCTACTTCCAAGGCGTCGCTGACGACGGCGAGCCGGAGCTGGACCTCCTGCATGCACGGTTCCTCGTCGATGAGCGCCAGCACCGCGAGCAGCGTGCTCTTCGGCGCTTCGGCAAGCCCGGCGGTGTCGTCACCACCGAGGAAGGGACGATCCAGGTGAGGCGCCCGAAGCGAGCGGTACTTATCGCGACGCAAATCGTTGAGCAGAGCCTCGATCTCGACTTCGATCTGATGGTGACCGATCTGGCCCCGGCCGACCTCGTCCTCCAGCGCGCCGGTCGACTCCACCGTCACCGGCGTGATGCCCGCCCGCGCGGCCTGGAAGTGCCGCGCCTATGGATCTGTCGACCTGAGCACATCACCGAGGGCGTGCCGGTCTTCGACCACGGCACGACGGCGGTCTACGACGCCCACGCGCTGCTGCGTTCGTGGCTGGTACTGCGGGATCGTGACGCCATCGCAATCCCCGACGAGATCCCGGATCTCATCGAGGCGGTCTACGACGACCGCCCCTGCCCGGCCACCGAGCCCCCCACCGTCCGCGCGGCGTGGGAGGAGACACGGCAGCGTTATGAGGAGCTAGCCGAGAAGGACGCGGCCGAGGCTGCCGTCCGCTGGATCAAGCGGCCGGGAGCCGGCGGCTTCATCTGGCAGATGACCGCTAACGCCCGCGCCGAGGACGCTCCCGACTTCCACCAGGCACACCAGGCCCTGACGCGGCTCACCCCGCCGTCCGTCTCGGTCGTGTGCCTGTTCGACGTCGACGGGCGCTTGGCCCTCGACCCCGCCGGCCGAGAGGTGATCGATCTCTCGGAGCCACCGTCGCTGAATCTAACCCGGCGCCTGCTGGCCCGCTCGGTGACGCTCAGCGACCGGCGCGTCGTTCCGGAGTTGCTCACGACCGACCCACCGACCGCCTGGCGCGAGTCCGCCCTGCTGCGGCACCAGCGGCTCATCCTGCTTGATTCTTCGGGTCGTGCCTCGGTCGGGAAGTACGCGCTGCGCCTCGATCCGGAACTAGGACTGGTTGTGGAGTGAGAGGAGGTCGTATGACGGATGGCTTCAACCTGCTCGATTGCCCGTGGATCCCCTGCATGCGGGCCGCGGACGGTGCTTGGGAAGACCTAAGCCTGCGCGACGTCCTGGTCCGCGCACACGAGTTGCGCGAGATCGTCGATCCCTCGCCACTGGTGACGGTCAGCCTGCACCGCTTGCTGCTCGCGTTCCTGCACCGCGTCTTCGGCCCGGCCAGCATCGACGAGTGGGCGGCGTTGTGGGAGCGCGGTTCCTGGGATCCCGATCCGATCGACCGCTACTGCGAACGCTGGCGGAATCGCTTCAACCTATTCGATCCGACGTACCCCTTCTACCAAACGCCCGCGGTCGACGCATCCTACGCGAAGCCGGTGGCGGGGATCGTTCACGGGATGATGCTTGGCAACTACCTCACGTTGTTTGACCACAGCGTGGCAACCGATCCGCCTGCACTGTCACCCGCCCAGGCCGCCCGATACCTGGTCGCGTATCAGGCGTTCGACGTCGGCGGCATGATCTCCTATCAGAGTCGGCACGGTGAGGAAGCGAGCGTCGCTAAGTACACCAAGGCCGGCCCGCTGACCACCAGCGCGGTCGCGCTCGTCAAGGGTCGCAACCTGTTCCAAACGCTGATGCTCAACCTCCACGCCTACAACGGCGCCGATGGGCTTCCTTTCCACTTCACGGACGACAGCGCGGCCTGGGAGCGGGACGAGCACCCCACGCCTCGGGAGCGCCGCCCGAGCGGCTACGTCGATCTGCTGACCTGGCAGAGCCGGCGCGTGCGGCTCCTTCCTGAGTCTGCAGACGGGAACGCAGCCCCAGTCGTCCGCTATGCAGTCATCATGAAGGGCGAGCAGTTTCCCGACGGCTGGAATCCAGCCGACTACGAGCCAATGGTCGCCTTCCGCAAGAGTCTCAAGCCCAGGGACGGGGTGCCACCCTGGTTCCCCATTGGCTTCCAGGAGGATCGCGCCCTCTGGCGCGACAGCTTGGCATTGTTCCAATCGGTAAGCGGCCAGTCGGCCCGGCCGAAGATGCTCGACTGGGTCGCCGGTCTGGCCGCCGAAGGGCCGCTGGGATCCCGCGCTCGATTTGCCCTCGACCTGTACGGCATGGTGACCGACCAGGCCAACGTCACACTCTGGCGGCACGAGCGCCTGCCACTTCCCGCGCCGCTCCTGAACGACCGAGAACGGTACGAGCTGCTTCAAGAGGCGCTGGGGCTGGCCGAGCGGGTCAGCACCCTCCTGGTGAACGACGTTGTCACGGTTACCGGCGCGGATGGCAAGACCCGAAAGCTACCCAGCCCGTTGCGCGTCTTCGCTCAGACCCTGGCTGCGCCGGACGACGCTGTCACCCCTAGCCCGACAACGGTGAGGAGCATCGCCAAGTCGCTCGCACCCAGCGCCGTCTTTTGGTCGAGGCTGGCGGTGCCGTTCAGCCAACTAGTAAGCGACCTCGGCGGCGATATCGCCGGCGACCCGCTCGCGCGCTGGACCCGTGAGATCCAGCGCACAGCACAAGTCGCCTTCAGGGGCGTGATCCACAGCCTCGACTCCAGCGCTCGGGCACTGAAGGCGGCCGCCCGCGCCGAGCGTGCCTTCAACCGGCTGCTCCGGGAGATGCTCACTGGCTATTTGCCGGCACGAGAGGAGGAAACCGATGAGCCGGCCGCTTGACCGACATCGGCGCTTCATCGCGTCGCTGGAGGCACTCGCCGACCGCCAGGACCGCGGCGCGCTGGCCGCGCTCCGTCGCGGGCTGGGCAAGAAGCCCGGCGAGGTCGCCGACCTCTACCCCTACGTCCTCCCGTGGCTGCCAAGCACGGCATCGCCGCGGGAGGAGAACGCCTACGTCCTCGTCGCTGGGCTCTTTGCGCTGCATCCGCATAGCTGGCACCCACGTGACGATGAGGGGCGCAGCAACCTCGGTGCGTCCTTCGCCCGGCTGATGGCGTCGGACGGTAGCCCGAGCATCGAAAAGCGCTTCGTCGCGCTGCTCAACTGCCACCTCGACGACCTGCCGGCTCACTTGCGCTCCGCGGTCGGCCTGCTTAAGGCACACGAGATCCCCATAGACTGGGCGCAATTGCTCAGCGACATCCTGGGCTGGCACTGGGATACCCGCGCCGTGCAACGCGAGTGGGCACGCGCCTTCTGGGGTCAGTCCGCGGCCCAAGCAGGCGCCCCTGGTGCCGGCGATACGATCACCGATCAACCGCAGTCGGTTGCATAGTTGCATGAGTGAGGAAGGAGACGGTAACCATGTTCGTTGAACTGCACATCATCCAGAACTTCGCGCCCTCGAACCTGAACCGGGACGACACCGGTGCGCCGAAGGACTGCCAGTTCGGCGGCTACCGCCGGGCGCGCATCTCGAGCCAGGCCCTCAAGCGTGCGATCCGGATGACCTTCGGCGAGGAAAATCTGCTGCCCGAGGAGAGCCGCGCACGACGCACCAAGCGCATAGCCGGAGCTCTCGTCGAGCGGCTGGTCGCCAGCGGGAAGGACGCCGTCGCAGCCGCCGCGGTGGTCGAAGCCGCCATCCAGGGAATCGGTCTCAGCTTTGAGAAACCAAAGGAGGGGGACACCGAGAAGAAGACGCAGTACCTGCTGTTCCTGGGTCAGCGGGAGATCAACGCCCTGGCCGATGTCTGCCTGGCGCACTGGGACACCCTGGTTGATGTCGCGCCAAACGCGGATGCGGCTTCCGAACGCGACGCCAAGAAAGCCAAGAAGGCGAACAAGGCGGCCCTGCCGAAGCAGGTTCAACTGGCGCTCCTCGACGCACTCGACGGCCGCTCCGCCGACGTCGCCCTGTTCGGCCGGATGCTGGCCGACCTTCCCGAGAAGAACATCGACGCGGCCAGCCAGGTGGCGCACGCCATCTCCACCCACCGGGTCGCCACCGAGTTCGACTTCTACACCGCCGTGGATGATCTGAAGCCAGACGACACCGCCGGCGCCGACATGCTCGGCACCGTCGAATTCAACTCCGCTTGTTTCTACCGGTACAGCAATATCGACGTGGATCAACTGATCGAGAACCTGGGCGGCGATGTTGATCTGGCGCGGACAACCGTCGAAGCCTTCCTCTGGGCCTCAATCCACGCGATCCCAACCGGCAAGCAGAACAGCATGGCGGCCCAGAACCCGCCGTCGTTCGTGATGGCCGTGGTCCGCGACCGCGGTCTCTGGTCTCTCGCCAACGCCTTCGTCAACCCGGTGGCGCCGGCGCACGACGGCGACCTGATCGAGCGCTCGGTGGACGCGCTGGAAGCGTACTGGTCCAATCTGGTCCGGGTCTACGGCGGCGAGCTGCGCGGCACCTGGTGCGTCAACGTCAACCCGCGCGAACTTGGTCCGCTGGAGGAGCTGCACGTCGACACCTTCGAGGAGCTGGTCGACGCCGTGGTCACAGCGGCCTTCGCCGAAGCCGAAACGGGCGCGGCAGCATGAGTACCCTCCTGCTTCGCTTGACCGGCCCCATGCAGGCCTGGGGCACTCAAAGCCGCTTTTCCTGGCGCGACACCGGCCTGGAACCCTCAAAGAGCGGCGTGATCGGCCTCCTCTGCGCCGCGCTGGGCCGGCCGCGATCCGCCCCGGTGGACGACCTGGCACGCCTCCGCATGGGCGTTCGGGTCGACCGCGAAGGAACGATGCACGTCGATTTCCACACAGCCGGCGGCTGGCATCGCCGGGCGGAGGCAGGCTACGGCGTGCCCGATCCGAGCGGCACTGCCCGCCGGCCCCAGATCTCCCGCCGCTTCTACCTGGCCGACGCCGACTTCCTCGTCGGCCTGGAGGGCGACGAGGAGCTGCTGGTCCTGCTCGACCGCGCCCTGGCTGCGCCCCGCTGGCAGCTCTTCCTCGGCCGAAAGTCGTTCGTCCCCGCTGCGCCGGTCCGCCTGCCGGACACGCCGCCCTGGGGACCGGGCCTGCGCCCGGAGCCACTGGAGACGGCCCTGCGCACCTACCCGTGGCTCGGTTACCAGCTTCCACACCCCCGCGCGGACGCACCCGACAGGCTGCGCCTCGTGCTCGACGCGGAAGGTGACGATGCGGCCGACATCCGCATGGACGTGCCGATCTCCTTCGCCGAGCGCCGCTTCAGCACCCGCGCCGTCCGCACTGTCTGGATTGCGACGCCACCACCACCGGAGGGAGGTGACCCATGTACCTCTCGCGCCTGATTCTGAATCCGCGTAGCCGGGAGGTGCGGCGGGACCTGGCGGACTGCCAGCAGCTCCACCGCTCCGTGATGTCCGGCTTCCCGAACCTCGCCGCGCCGGGCGATGCCCGCGCCCGGCTCGGCATCCTCTACCGGCTTGAGACCCACCCGCGCACCGGCATGCCGACGCTGCTCGTCCAGTCGGCGATCGAGCCGACCTGGAGCCAGCTCCCCGCCGACTACCTGCTCAACACCGCCGGCGTGCCCAACCCCGACTGCAAGCCGGTCGGGCCGATCTACGACGCGCTCGACGCCGGGATGGTCCTCACCTTCCGTCTCCGCGCCAACCCGACCAAACGCATCAAGCCGGACACCGACCCCGGGCGCAGCAATCGACTCGGCAAGCGGGTGGAGCTCCGCACCGAGGCGGACCAGCTCGCCTGGCTCCGCCGCAAGGGCGAGCAGTGTGGCTTCGAGGTGCTCTCCGTGCGCGCCACCACGGAGCACGAGGCGTACCGCTGGGAGCGCGCCGCGGCGATCTTCGGCCTGGAGGCGGACAAGCCGGAGCCGGTCCCTGACGTCCGCGCTGTCCGGGGCAGCAAGGTCTATGGCCGGCGCGCGGACGGAGAGCGGATGACCTTCGCAGCGGTGACGTTCGACGGGCTCCTGCGCATCGTCGACGCCGACCGCTTCCGCGCCGCGCTGGTCCAGGGCATCGGCTCCGCCAAGGCCTACGGCTTCGGCCTCCTTTCGATCGCCCCCGCGAGGAGTGCGTGATGGACCTGCACATCTTGCCGAAGGTACGCGATAGCTGGAGCTACCTGTACGTCGAGCACGCCAGGATCGAGCAGGAGGCGAAGGCGATCGCCATCCACGATGCCGTGGGCATGGTCCCGGTGCCCTGTGCGTCACTCGGAATCCTGATGCTCGGGCCAGGGACGAGCATCAGCCACGCCGCGATCCGGACGCTGGCCGAAAACGGCTGCCTCGTCCTCTGGACGGGCGAGGAAGGGGTTCGGTTCTACGCGCAGGGGCTGGGCGAGACCCGCTCCGCCCGCAACCTGATGCGGCAGGCGCGGCTCTGGGCCGACCCGGCGCTGCGCCTGCGGGTCGTCTTCCGCATGTACCAGATGCGCTTCTCGGAGCCCTTGCCCCCCGATCTGACGCTGCAGCAGATCCGGGGCATGGAAGGGGCACGCGTCCGCGATGCCTACGCCCGCGCCAGTCGTGAGACCGGCGTCCCCTGGCGCGGGCGCTCCTTCCAGCGACGGAACTGGTCAGCGACCGACCCCATCAACCGTGCCCTCTCGTGCGCGAACAGTTGTCTATACGGCATCTGCCACGCAGCGATCGTCTCCCTTGGCTACTCGCCAGGACTCGGGTTCATCCACACCGGCAAGATGCTGTCGTTCGTGTACGACATCGCCGACCTGTACAAGGCAACGGTGACGATCCCGCTGGCGTTCCGCGTCGTCGCCGAAGGGACGCATGACCTGGAAGGAAGGGTTCGGCGCGCTTGCCGTGATGCCTTCGTGGCGCACCGTCTGTTGGGAACCATCGCGACAGACATCGAGCACGTGCTGGACATCAGCGACGCAGACGGCGGCGCCGACGAACCGGACTTCGATGAGGACGCCGCTTACCCCGGCGGGCTTTGGGACCCCAGCGGAGCAGTCGCGGGCGGGGTGAACCATGCCCCCGAGGGTGGAGAGGAGGAGTAACGTGTGGTCGTCATGATCCTGGAGCGGGTACCGCGCAGCCTGCGTGGCGAGTTGACCCGCTGGATGCTGGAGCCGAAAGCGGGCGTGTTCGTTGGGACGATGTCCGCGTTGGTACGCGACAAGCTCTGGGAGAAGGCGTGCGCGAGCATGAAGGGCGGCGCCGGGATGCTGATCTACAGCAGCAACACGGAGCAAGGCTTTGTCGTCCGATTCTGGGGAAATCTAGGCAGGGAGGTGGTAGACTTCGACGGCCTGACATTGATCCGAGTGCCGTCAGAATGAGGAAAATGGAAGTGTTGTCCCCACACGCGTGGGGGTGAACCGAGCGGATCGAGAACGTGCCCATCTGGTGGCGGGTTGTCCCCACACGCGTGGGGGTGAACCGCCCTCGAAGTCCGTGAGCAAGAGCTACAGAAGGTTGTCCCCACACGCGTGGGGGTGAACCGGTCGCCCACCAAAACCTCCGCAAAGGTCGATCGTTGTCCCCACACGCGTGGGGGTGAACCGTCTCGGCGATGATCTGGAGGTCAGGGTCGGACGTTGTCCCCACACGCGTGGGGGTGAACCGTGGCCGCTGAACTAGGCGTGCGACCCGTCACCGTTGTCCCCACACGCGTGGGGGTGAACCGCCGAGGCCGAACGCAACCAGGCTCTTGTCGGCGTTGTCCCCACACGCGTGGGGGTGAACCGCCGACGCCGACTCGTTCATGGAGCGCAAGCACGTTGTCCCCACACGCGTGGGGGTGAACCGGGTAGCGAGTGCGATGGACGAGCGAGGCAAGGGTTGTCCCCACACGCGTGGGGGTGAACCGATCGGCGGCACCCCGAACACGCCGCAGATGCGGTTGTCCCCACACGCGTGGGGGTGAACCGAGGCCGCGCGCCGGCGGCGGCCGCAGGCAGCCGTTGTCCCCACACGCGTGGGGGTGAACCGTCCAGGAACCCGCCCCCGACGCCATGCCCCGTCGTTGTCCCCACACGCGTGGGGGTGAACCGCCGGTCGTGGGCGCCAATGAGCGGGTCGAGATGTTGTCCCCACACGCGTGGGGGTGAACCGACCCATGTGCAGTGCGGTCATCCGTTTCTCTAGTTGTCCCCACACGCGTGGGGGTGAACCGACGACGCGTTCGCGAACGGCACGGGCGATGCCGTTGTCCCCACACGCGTGGGGGTGAACCAGCTGCGGCGCTCGGTCATGCGCCCTCCGATCGCGTTGTCCCCACACGCGTGGGGGTGAACCGGCCGCGCGCGCGGCGGTGTAGAGCAGATTGGCGTTGTCCCCACACGCGTGGGGGTGAACCGGGTTGCTCGACGCAGGTCTGGAGCCGGGCACTGTTGTCCCCACACGCGTGGGGGTGAACCGTGTTGCTCAGCCGGCCGAGGATGCCCTCGGTGGTTGTCCCCACACGCGTGGGGGTGAACCGACCACGATGGGGAGTTGTTCCCCGCGCTTGGAGTTGTCCCCACACGCGTGGGGGTGAACCGGGCGGGTGCTTTCGACGGCTAACCGGGAACGGGTTGTCCCCACACGCGTGGGGGTGAACCGGGCCTGGACGAATCGGCGCGCGGCGTCCACAAGTTGTCCCCACACGCGTGGGGGTGAACCGACGCTGGAACTCGTGCGGCGTCTGAGCGAGCTGTTGTCCCCACACGCGTGGGGGTGAACCGATCAACGAGCAGGCAGCCCGAATCAGACAGTTGTTGTCCCCACACGCGTGGGGGTGAACCGGAAGCATCTGGCGGATGAGGGGGTGACGGCATGGTTGTCCCCACACGCGTGGGGGTGAACCGATCACGCCCGTCCCACAGAACGGGGGTGCCGCGTTGTCCCCACACGCGTGGGGGTGAACCGGTTGAGGCAGGGGCAACGCCCCACAGGAGCAGGTTGTCCCCACACGCGTGGGGGTGAACCGGATGTCGAAATCGTGTGCTCACCGATCGCCCGGTTGTCCCCACACGCGTGGGGGTGAACCGTCAGCTCGACGAACTGGGCGAGGGCGCCTACCGTTGTCCCCACACGCGTGGGGGTGAACCGTCCCGGCGCGCTCGGTGGATCGCTGAGGCGGCGTTGTCCCCACACGCGTGGGGGTGAACCAGCTGCGGCGCTCGGTCATGCGCCCTCCGATCGCGTTGTCCCCACACGCGTGGGGGTGAACCGGCCGCGCGCGCGGCGGTGTAGAGCAGATTGGCGTTGTCCCCACACGCGTGGGGGTGAACCGTCGGTGCGTACGATAATCAACCCGCTTGCGGAGTTGTCCCCACACGCGTGGGGGTGAACCGGATGTATCTACCCGGCACGCCGTCCCACGGCCGTTGTCCCCACACGCGTGGGGGTGAACCGGGGTTGCCGCCAGCGTCCGACAATCGGAGTTGGTTGTCCCCACACGCGTGGGGGTGAACCGTACCAGGCGTGCCCGCGCTGTGGGGAGGCGCTGTTGTCCCCACACGCGTGGGGGTGAACCGATGATCGGTCATCACAGTTCCCCCTCCAGTGCGTTGTCCCCACACGCGTGGGGGTGAACCGATCTGTACGACCACTACGCGGGTACCAGTATCGTTGTCCCCACACGCGTGGGGGTGAACTACGAGCACGAGACGACGCGGAAAACGGATCCGTGGCTGGGATGTCCCAGCCACGGATCGGGGGGTTGTCGCGTGATCCGGCCGCTTAGTCCTGGACGTACTCCGCCAGGCGGCCGCTGAAGCGGAGGAAGCGCGGCTTGCCGTCGTCGCCGAAGATGACGTCGGTTCGCATGCCCTGGTAGTCGCCCTCGGTGACGATGAACTCCTGCTCGCTGAGGGGTGACATGAAGAGCGGCGGCAGGGTCTCTGTCTCGCCGGTCAGCGGGCTGCTCATCTGGATCTCCGCCTTCAGCCGACCCTCGTCGACCGACAGCGTGATGGTGCTGTGCGGCCGCTTGTAGGTTCCGACGACGCGCTCCAGCGCCTCGGCCGGGAGCGTGATCGGCTCCGGGTCGGTGGAGCGCAGGCCGAGTTCGTGCTCGAGCGCCCAGCGCTGGATATCGCGGTGTGCCGCGGCGCCGCGGTCACCGTTGGTGAGGATGGCGATGGCGAACCGGCGCGAGGGCACCAGCGCGAGCTGCGCCTGGAAGCCGTTGGTCGAGCCGCCGTGCGAGACGATCTTGACGCCGTCGACCGTGTCGAGCGCCCAGCCGATGCCGTAGGCGTCGGCGAAGTTGCCTGCCTTGACCTGCTGCTCCTGCATCGCCGCGATCGACTCGGCCGAAAGGATCTGCTTCCCACCGACCGTGCCGTTGCTCATGTGGAAGGCGGCAAAGCGGAGCAGGTCGCCGACGTTGGCGATGATCCCGCCAGCGGCGTTGACGCAGCGCGGCAGCGGGTAGAGCCGGGCAACCTTGTGCTCGGCGCTCGACGGGGTGACCTGCGTGTGGCCGACGGCGACCGGGTAGACGATGGCCTCGTGGGCGAAGAAGAAGCTGTGCTCCATGCCCAGGGGCGCGAAGACCCGCTCGCGCATCGCCTGCTCGAAGGTCTGGCCCAGGATCTGCTCCATGACGCGGCCGGCGAGGTAGAACCCGCTGTTGCAGTAGGACCAGAGCTCGCCCGGGGCGGTCCACTGGCGCAGGGTGTGGAACTCGGCGATCGCCTTGGCGAGGGCGTCGTCGCCGATGCCGTAGTCATCGAAGCGGTCACCCTCCAGCCCGCTGGTGTGGGTCAGGAGGTGGCGCATGGTGATGGTGCGCTGGGCATCGGCGTCGGCCAGCTTCAGGTCGGGCAGGTACTCGATCACCGGCGTGTCGAGTGACAGCTTGCCCTCCTCGACGAGCTGCATGGCCAGGGTGGCGGTGTAGACCTTAGAGATCGACCCGATCTGGAACAGGGTGTCCGGGCGCACCGGGAAGCCAGTCTCCAGGCTGGCCACACCGTAGCCGTGGGTCTCGACGGCGCCGTCGCGGAAGATCCCCACCGCGATGCCGGGGATCGACCAGCGCGTCATCGCATCGCGCACGGCCTCGTCGAGCGTGCCTGGCCGCGTCAGTTCGTTGCTCATGCGTCGCATTACCTTTCCGGCCTGCCGGCCCCCGCCGTGGCCGGGCGAGGGCAGCAGGGCTGCGTCCACTCACGACCGATGGGCCGTCACGGCCCGGAAGTGCTCTGGTTCCCTACTCCCTCCGCTGCACCTGCGTCAGTCGCGGGACTGCGGGTCGAGCGCGTCGCGCAGACCGTCCCCCAGGATATTGAAGCCCAGCACGGTGATGGCGATCGCGAGGCCGGGGAAGGTGGCGATCCACCACTCTTCGCGTAGGAACTCGCGGCCGTTGCTGAGCATCGCGCCCCACTCGGGCGTCGGCGGCTGGGCGCCCATGCCGATGAAGCTGAGCGCGGCAGCCGAAAGGATCGAGCTGGCGATGCCGAGCGAGGCGAGCACGATCATCGGCGAGAGCGCGTTCGGGAGGATGTGGACGAACAGGATGCGCCGGGTCGGCGCGCCGATAGCCCGCGCCGCCTCCACGTACTCCTTGCGCTTCAGCGAGAGCACCTGCCCGCGCATCAGCCGGGCATAGGTCGGTACCGAGCCGATCCCGACGGCGATCATGACGTTCGTCAGGCTCGGGCCGAGCACGGCGATGATCGCCAGCGCGAGGAGGAGATCCGGGAAGGCGAGCATGACGTCGATCACGCGCTGGCTGATGATGTCGAACCAGCCGCCGAAGTAACCGGCTGTCATGCCGATGATCGACCCGACGATCGCGGCGATCCCGACCGCCACCAGGCCGACTCGCAGCGAGATGCGCGCGCCGTAGAGGATGCGCGTCAGGATGTCCCGCCCGAAGTCGTCGGTGCCGAAGGGGTGCTCCAGGCTGGGCGGCAGGAACTGGTCCGACAGCCGCATCTCGGTCGGGTCGTAGCGCGCGAGGACGGGAGCGAAGATGGCGAGCAGGATCAGCGTCCCGACGATGACCCCGCCGAGCATGGCCAGGCGGTTCGAGCGCAGTCGCCGCCACACGATCTGGCGCTGGGAGCGAGGCGCGGCGCCGGCGCCGAGCGGCAAAGCACCTTTGGCATCGACCCGCTGCATGGTTTGCCGGTCTGCGTTCATGTCCCCCTGCCTATGAGTAGCTGATGCGCGGATCGATCGCGGCATAGATGATGTCCACCAGGAGGTTCACCCCGACGTAGATCAGCGACACCATGAGCACGATTCCCTGGATCAGGGGGAAGTCGCGCGTCTGCAGCGCGCCCACCGCGAGCAGGCCGATGCCCGAGTAGCCGAAGACCGCCTCGATGATGAAGGCCCCGGAGAGGAGCCCGCCGATCTGGAGGCCGAGCATCGTCACGATCGGGATCAGGGCGTTGCGCAGCGCGTGACGAATCACGACCCACCACTCACGCAGCCCCTTGGCGCGGGCCGTCCGGACGTAGTCGCCCGAAAGTGCCTCCAGCATGCTGGCGCGCGTCAGCCGGGCAAGGATGGCCGAGCTGAGCAGGCCGAGGGTGAAGGCCGGCAGGACCAGGTGCTTCCAGGTGCCGGTCCCGGAGACCGGGAGCCAGCCGAGCCTCACGGAGAAGAGGAGGATCAACATCAGGCCCAGCCAGAACCCGGGGATCGAGACGCCCAGGACGGCGCTGACCATGCTGACGTTGTCGATCCAGGACCCCTTAAAGGTGGCGGCCAGCACGCCGGTCACCGTCCCGATCACCACCGCGACCGCGAGGCTGGCCGCGGTCAGCTTGAGCGTGTTGGGCAACCGGATCAGGATCTCCTGCATCACCGGCCGCTTGCTGCGGAATGAGCGCCCGAGGTCGCCCCGGAGCGCGTCGGAGATGAACTTGACGTACTGCTTGTGGATCGGCAGGTCCAAACCCAGTTGCTTGCGCATCGCCGCCCGCTGCTCGGGGGTCGGCCGGGCCTGGTTGCCGAACATGATGTCCACCGGGTCACCAGGGACGAGCCGGACCATGAAGAAGACCGCCAGGGTCACGCCGAAGACCACAGGGATAGCTGAGATCAGGCGGACGGCGATATAGCGGAGCATGAGCGCACTCCCCCAGTCCCCGGCAGGGTCGGGGGTGTCCCCCGACCCCACCAGAGCTTCCTGGTCGGACTAGGACTCGATGTAGATATCGTGGTAGATCGGATACCCCTGGCCGTCGAGCTTCATGCCCTTGACCTCGGCGCGGGTGCCGACCACGTTGACCGGGCTCCAGAGCGGAACCATGGCGCAGTCGCGCAGCATGATCTTCATCGCCTCGAAGTAGAGGCGGCCGCGCTCCTCCAGATCGTTCACCCGGCGGGCCTCCTCGACCAGGTCACGGTACTCCTTCGGGCGATACCAGCCGATCCCGCTCTCAGTATCAGTCATCATGTAGAGCAGGTCGGACTCCGACCAACCCCAGGACATCAGGTCGAAGTGGGAGGGATCGTCCGGCTGGCCCAGCCGCGCCAGGACGGTCGCGACTTCCATCGTCTCCAGCTTGACGTCGAACCCGACCTGGTTGAGCTGGTTCTGGATCACCTGCGCCACGCGCTCCTGGGTGCTCGCGTTCCAGGTCCAGAGCAGGACTTCGAGCGGCTGGCCGTCCTTCTGGCGCGGGCCATTGCCGGACGCGACCCAGCCCGCCTCCTCGAGCAGGCTCTTGGCCTTCTCCGGATCGTAGTCGTAGCCGAACTCCTTGATGTCCGGGTTGTAGCCGTAGTTACCGGTCGGCATCGGGCCGTAGTTGCGCGTTGCCAGCCCGTCGAGGACGCTCTCGATGATCTCGTCGGCGTTGATGGCGTACGCCACCGCCTGGCGCACCCGGACGTCGTCGAACGGCGGCTTGTAGACCTGGCCGTACTCCTCTCCGGGGTCCATCATGTGGAACTCGATGAAAGCGATGCTGGTACTCGCCTCGGGGATGTAGACCTGGAGATCCGGGTTGTCCTGGAAGTTCTTGACCTGATGCGGCGGCACCGACAGGAGACAGTTGATCTCGCCCGTCTCCATCGAGGCCACCTGCGTCTGCTCTTCGGGGATGTTGCGGAAGACGATCTCATCCAGGTACGGAGCGCCCTTGTTCTCCGACGTGGTGCGGAAGTTCTGGTAATCCGGGTTCCGCTCCAGCGTGATGCTCTCGCCGGCGATCCACTCTTTGAATTTGTAGGGACCGGTGCCGACCGGGTTCTGGCCGAAGTCCTCGCCGTACTTCTCCACGGCGGCCGGCGAGATGATGCCGAAGTAGGCGCTGCTGATGTTACCGAGCAGCGGCGAGAACGCCTCGGAGAGCGTCATCTTGACGGTCGAGTCGTCGATCGCCTCCGTCTTCTGCAGCGGCGAAATCCAGGACGCCGCCGGCGCGTTCGTCGCCGGGTCCATCAGGCGGGTGAAGGTGAAGGCAACCGCCTCCGGCGTCAGGTCGGTCCCGTCGTGGAATTTGATCCCCTTGCGGATGGTGAACGTGATCTCCTTGCCGTCCTCGGAGACCTCCCACCGCTCGGCCAGCACACCCTCGTACTCCAGATCCAGGTTCCGGCCAATCAGCGGGTCATAGATATGCTGGAAGACCTGCCAGGAGATCGAGGCGATGGTGTGCTGGGGGTCGAGGCTGTCGGAGTCGCCGCTGCGCCCGATGATCAGCCGCCCACCCTGCTTCGGCTCGCCGCTGGAGCCGCCGCTCCCGCTGTCGGCCGTGCCGGACGGGGTGGTCGACGTGCCGCCGCTCCCGCCATCGCTGCCGGAGTCGCCACCGTTCGAATCGGTGGAGTCGCCCCCGCCGCAGGCGGCGAGGATCGAGGTGACTCCTGCCGCCACGGGCGCGGCCGCGAGCAAGCGGACCAGTCGCCGCCGGCTCAACTGGCTCCCCAGCAGATCAACCGATTGCGCGTCCCCCGCGCGCGGGTCCTGAACACCCATTCTCGTACGTCCTCCTCGACCATTCATACCCGCGGGTACACCCAACTACCCTCTGGAACGCGGACTCCGTCCACGCTGACGCCGTGGGAAGCGCCGCGCGCGATGCACCGCCTGGTCGCCGTTGACCGCGGGCTGACTCGGGCGCGGGAACAACGCGAGACCCAGCTCGACCGTGATCTCGCCGTCCGGCCGGTCAGCCTTCTCGAAGGAGCTAGCCAGTTTGCGCAGCCGGTCGGCAAATTGCTGGGCCTCCGCCACCGACATGCGGGCCGTGCGGCGTTGCACGGTCACCACATCCGGCGTTCGGGCAATACTGCCCTCATTGAACGCGCGTCGCAATTGCGCCGCCACGTGATCGATTGCACTGATGGTGAACTCTACGGTAGCGCTCTGAGTCTCCGGAGCGCTGTTTGCGTTCAGGAGCCGGGACGACAACTGGTAGAAGCGCGCAACAGCCCGGTAGCGCTGCTGCGCCTGACCCTCATGCACCGGGATCGACCGGATGAGCCCGGCCATCTCCAGTTCGCGGAAGTGGTAGTAGAGCTTGGTAGGACTGATGCCGAGCGCCTCACCCACCTCGGCGACCGTGCGCGCTGCCGGGATGACCTCCTGGATGATCGCGGCCCGGAGCGGGTTCGCGAGGATGCGGAGCTGATCGAGCTCCTCGACAACCATGACCTCGGCTGGTTCGTAGTCGTCCGCGGGCGGTGTCCCCGCTCGCCCCGGCATCGTTCCTCCACAGATGCGCGCTCGCCCCTGGGCGATTGTTGAAAAACTTTTTTCGACGCTGACTCTACTGGTAACCCATGCCGGTGTCAAGCAACCAGATCCGGCCGTGCGGAAGCGCCCCTCCCCGCGCTGCTCCGCGGAGCCTCACGCGAAACTTATCCGCAACAGACACCATCTCGCTCCCCTGCCGGGGTCCGCTCGGTAGCATCAGGGCGGAAGTGACGGTCTTCCACGAACGAATCCGGCACGCCCGCCGCCCTGTCCCCGGCCCGCTCACGGAGCTTGGCGAATTGCATGGGTGTACGCGGTCGGCAGGTGCCCGGGGGAAACCCCCGGGCTGACCAGGAAAGCCCGCTAAAGCGGGCTGAGGCGGACCAGGGCTTCCACCCTGGCGTTTGGTGTCCACCGTCCAGTCGGTGCCCGGGGATACATCCCCGGGCTGAGTGTGGGAAAGCCCACTGAAGGGACTCCCTTGTCCACCCCGTTGCTCCGGTCGGGCACCCGCTGGGCGCAGTGTCCCCAGCCCCTTCAGTGGGCTTCGCCTTCTCAGCCCGGGGGTAAACCCCCGGGCACGGGCCGACCGGTAGACACCGTATCATCTGGGTTTGCGGACTGCTCTGTCCCAGCCGGCTTCACCCGGCTTTCATTGTCAGCCCGGGGTAAACCCCCGGGCACACGCCGCCCGCGCACACTCTCGCGAGTCGTCAACCCCAAGACCCCGCAACGCTCCCACCGGGCCCCAGACAGAACTCATTGACAAGCGAATAGTTAGCGTCTAGCATGAAAACAGACGGCGCGCAACGTCACGCATGCGACACCTGCCGCGCTGTGGCGTCCTCCACCCCGCGCGGTGGGCGTCCCGCATCTCGACCGGGAAGGAGGCGCCAGCGACCACACCGCTCATCGCGGCCGCCCCGCCCCCCACTCACCAGTGGCGGACATCGACGCTGTACCCGGACAACGGGGCGGCCGCGCCCGCACTCCGAACGACCTGACATCGTCGTACCGAGTGGCGGTCGACCGCACGAGCCGGCCGCTGCGGGAAGAGGAGTGGTTCCATGAAGGCCGTTGTCTACAAGGGCCCGAATCAGGTCGCCGTCGAGGAAGTCCCCGACCCCAAGATCGAAGCCCCCACCGATGTACTCGTCCGCATCACGTCCAGCGCCATCTGCGGCAGCGATCTCCATATGTATGAGGGGCGCACCGCCGCCTCACCGGGCATCGTCTTCGGCCACGAGAACATGGGCGTCGTGGAGGAGGTCGGCAGCGGCGTCGCGTCGATCAAGAAGGGCGACCGGGTGGTCATGCCCTTCAACATCGCCTGCGGCTTCTGCTTCAACTGTGTGCGGGGCTATACCGGCTTCTGCCTGACGGCGAACCCCGGCTTCGCCGGCAGCGCCTACGGCTACGTCGCCATGGGCCCCTACCCGGGCGGGCAGGCCGAGTTGCTGCGCGTTCCCTTCGCCGACTTCAACTGCCTCAAGCTCCCAGGTCAACCGGGCGATCAGTGGGAAGATGACTTTATGATGCTGGCCGACATCTTCCCCACCGGCTACCACGGGACAGAGCTGGCAGACGTTCGTCCCGGCAGCACCGTCGCCGTCTTCGGGGCCGGCCCGGTGGGGCTGATGGCGGCCTACAGCGCCCTCCTCCGCGGCGCTTCGGAGGTCTACGTCGTTGACCGCGTGCCGGAGCGCCTGCAGAAAGCGAAGGAGATCGGCGCGATCCCAATCGACTTCTCCAAGGGCGACCCGGTGGAGCAGATCTTCGACATGCGCCGGCAGAACGCAGGCGTCACCGGCGCCATGCGCCCCGGTGAAGAGAGCATGATCGGCGTCATGTGCGGTATCGACGCGGTCGGCTACCAGGCGTTCTCTCACGGGACCGGAAGCCAGGAGCAGCCGAACCAGGTGCTCGAAGACCTGATCCGGGTGGTGAACCCAACCGGGCGGATCGGTATCCCAGGGCTCTACGTGCCGACCGATCCGGGCGGCGTCGACCAGGCCGCCAAGCAGGGGCAGTTGCTCCTCTCCTTCGGGAAAATGTTCGAGAAGGGGATCCGGCTCGGTACCGGCCAGACCAACGTGAAGCAGTACAACGTCTTCCTGCGCGACCTGATCATCTCCGGCCGCGCCAAGCCGAGCTTCGTCGTCAGCCACCGGGTGCCGCTCGAGAAGGCGCCGGAGGCCTACGAGAAGTTCGACAAGCGGGTCGAGGGCTACACGAAGGTAGTGCTCAAGCCGCAGCAGACCGCTGCCGACTAGGTTTGACACCGCCGCGGGCACCTGCTACGGTGTTCGCGACAGATCAATAAGCGGCACAGCGCGACGGGAGCCCGGGGACCCGGGCTGAGAGGGTGGCCACCGATCCGCCACCGACCGCTGAACCTGAACTGGGTAATGCCAGCGAAGGGACGGCTGCTGACCAGACCGTTCAACGGCGCTGTCCACGCGGGCAGCGCCGTTCTCTGTCCCACCGACGGCTCCCCATCCCCGCGCCCGGGCCATCGCGAAAGGAGTCGCCTGATGGACACGCGGTTCACTGACGAGCTGTGGGAGAGCATCACCCCGATCTACCAGCAGATCCTCGAACACCCCTTTATTAAGGGGCTGACCGACGGCTCGCTGCCCGCACCGGCTTTCCGCCAGTACGTGATTCAGGACGCCCTCTACCTCCAGGACTTCGCCCGCTCGATCGCCGCTGCCACTGCCAAGGCGCCCAAGGACGCCTGGGCCGAGACGCTGGCAGGCCACGCGCGCGACACGCTGGTCGTCGAGCGCTCGCTGCACGAGGGTCTCTTCAAGGACTGGGGGATCACGACCGAAGAGGTCTTCAACACGCCCCCCTCCCCCACCAACCTGGCCTACACCTCGTACCTCGTGCGGGTCGCCTACCGCGAGCCGTTCGAAGAGGTCATCGGCGCGCTGCTGCCCTGCTACTGGATCTACTGGGAGGTCGGCAAGCAGCTCGAGGAGGCCGGCTCGCCCAACCCTGACTACCAGCGCTGGATCGACACCTACGCCTCAGAGGAGTTCGCCGTCCCCGTGCGCGAGGTCCTCGCTATCGCCAACGAGATGGTGGCCGACCTCTCCGACGCCAGGCGCGCCCGAGTCCGCCGCCACTTCGTGACCTGCTCGAAGTACGAGTGGATGTTCTGGGATGCCGCGTGGCGCCTGGAGGACTGGCCGGTCAAGGGCAAGGAGTGATTGCGACGACTCTCCCGCCGTCCCCCGCCCCACGGATGGGGCGGGGGATTCCATCACTGCCTACCATAATGTCATCCAAGTTGCTTCCCTGAGACGAAACCGTGCAGTACGGTAGGGAAACGCTGGGCACGTTCGGTCGACCCAGCGGAGTGGGCTAGGGGTGCGCACGCGCCGGCAGGTGGTAGCCGGCCACCCGGCTCGGTTGCGGGACATGACAGAGCCCGGCCGCGTCGCGGAGATGTGGCTTCGGGATGGAGTGGAAGGCGAGGCTGATGACTGCTCGTGAACTGCCGGCGTCCGAGCCCGAGAAGGCCCGCGGCCTCACCCAGACAGTCGGTATCGTTGCGTTCGTGATCGGGATCATCGCCGCGATCGTCATCAACCTCGCGGTCGAACCACCGAGCGTGTGGGGCCTCGTCCCCATCGTGCTCTACGCGATCCTCGCCCTGCTGGGGCTCGACATCGTCCTGGCGACGCTCGGTGCGCTGATCGCCGCCGTGATCATGACCGGAACCGGTCCGTTGGCCCTGAGCGGACTCTTCGCACAGTCGCTCGGGTCGTTCATCGTGACCGTCGGCCTGATCATCATCCTCGGCGGCGGGCTGGGGCAGGTCACGCGGGAGACCGGAGTTGCCGAGTACCTCGTCCGCCTCATCACCCAGACGATCGGCCTGCGGACGCGGACGCGCGTACAGCTCGGCATCATGCTGACGTCGACGATTCTCGTCGGCGCGCTGGGCACTCTCGCGGGTGCCAACGCGATCCTGGCGCCGATCGTGATCCCGATTGCGGCGGCTGTCGGGTTCACCCCCGCGGCGCTGGCGATCATGCTCCACTCGGGTGGCGCGCCGGGGCTCTTCATCGGTCCCTTCACCCCGCCCGTGGTCACCCTCACCGAAACCGCCGGCGTGAACTACGTGCCGTACCTCGCCGCGGCGGGACTCCCGATGGCGATCACCACCTGGGTCGTGGGATTCTTCATGGCGCGGTGGATCCAACGCCGGACCGAGGGGTCGCAGGCCTACGATGAAGAGGCGCTCGCCACGGCGGAGCAGAAGTCGTTGGGCGAGCAAGCCCG
Organism: Sphaerobacter thermophilus DSM 20745; assembly: GCF_000024985.1. Lineage (NCBI taxonomy): Bacteria > Pseudomonadati > Thermomicrobiota > Thermomicrobia > Sphaerobacterales > Sphaerobacteraceae > Sphaerobacter > Sphaerobacter thermophilus. Next base: position 1,131,943 of record NC_013524.1, on the reverse strand, counting down.
CCGCGGCACCATCGCCTTTGTCCTGACCCTCGCCGTCATGGTCGCCTACGGTATCCGGGCCGAGGCCGGGGCGTCCTTCGCGATCCTCGTCATGCTGGTCACCTCGTTCACCACCGGGCTGGCGGGAGGCATGAGCCTCGAGGGAATCCTGCAGGCGATCTATCGCGGAGCGTCCGGCCTGGTCTGGCTGTTCCTGCTCTTCTGGCTCTTCAACCCGCTGATCGAGCTGGTCGGGCAGATGCAAGCCTACGAGGCGCTGCTGGACGCAGGGGAGCCGATCCTCGCTGAGATCGGCGGCTACGGCTTCGCTCTGGTCGCGCTCCTGATCGGGTGGCTCGGTGTCGCCGGGGCCGCCGTTGCCCAGGTCGTGTTGATGAATGAAGTCTTCGGGCCGACCGCGGAGGCGCTTGGGATCCCGGCGCTCGCGTGGGTGCTGGTCCTCCTCGGCGCCTCGCAGATCGACTGGTTCGGGCCGTTCCCCAACGCCGACATGATCGGGCAGATGGGTCTGGCGCGATCCCGTGACCTGCGCTCGATGCTGTACAACGGCTGGGCGATCTTGGCCGCGAACCTGGTCCTGTTCGTGATCCTCTTGTGGATCCTGATCTAGGTTGAACTGGGAGGCCCCGGTGGTGAACCTGACCGCAGCGCGGACCGAGCTTGACGACCTGATCCGGCGTGCGCCCGGTACCGTCGGACTCGTGATCGAAGACCTCACGACGGGCGAGCGGCTGGAGTGGTCGCCGGAGACACAGTTCCTGGCCGCGAGCATCATCAAGATCCCCATCCTGGTCGAGGGACTCCGTCAGGCAGAGGAAGGGACAGTCCGTCTCGATCAGATGGTGCCGGTGCCGGACGACGCCAAGGTCGGTGGCTTCGGCATCCTCAAGGAACTCACCAGCGTCACGTCGATCTCGCTGCTCGATCTGCTGACGCTCATGATCATCGTCAGCGACAACACGGCGACGAATCTCTGCATCGACGTGCTCGGCGTGGAGTCGATCAACCGTACGATCGCGTCGCTCGGGCTGACGGGCACGCAGCTACAGCGGAAGATGATGGACTATGAGGCGCGCGATCGCGGCCTCGAGAACTTCACTACCCCGGCAGACGTCGCGCGCCTGCTCCGCCTGATAGCGACCCGGCAGATCTTGACGCCGGAGGCGTGCGACCTCGCGCTCGATATCATGGCGCGCCAGCAAGTACGCGACCGCCTGCCGCTCTATCTCCCGGACGACATGCGCGTCGCCCACAAGACCGGCGAGCTGTCCGGGGTGCGGCACGACGCGGGAGTGATCTTCTTTGAATCCGGCCCGGTGATCGTCGTGGCGCTGACCCAGGGGTTCTCGGATCAGCTCTCGCAATCGTTCGTGGGCGGTGATGCCAGCGCCCTGATCGCGCAAATCCCGCGCGTGCTCCTCAAGCATCAGCGCTCGTGACGCCGAGCACTCTGCCAGAACGCCGAGAGAGCCTGCGCCCGCACCCCCGGTCATCGCCCAACCGGAGTGCGGGCGCTCGCTTCCCGCCTGGCACACGGGTTGCAGCCTCACCCCGCAGCAGATGTGGCGAACGGGCCTCGGAGGGAGCGGCGGTATGAGCGATCGGGCGGGCGGTACAGCGGGGCGCGTAGTCTTCTTCGAGACGGACTCGCGCGAGCAGGCGTACTTCGGCGAGGCGCTGGGGCCACTGGCCCCGGTCTTCCACAGCGAGCCGCTGGACGAGGACAGCACCCACCTTGCGGCCGAGGCTGAGATCGTGTCCGTCTTCATCCACTCACGGCTCGACCGCCCAACACTGGAGCGCCTGCCCCGGTTGCGCCTCATCGCCACCCGCTCGACCGGCTACGACCATATCGACCTGGCAGCCTGCGCCGAGCGCGGCGTCGTCGTGACGAACGTCCCCTACTATGGCGAGAACACCGTCGCCGAGCACACCTTCGGGCTCATCCTGGCGCTATCGCGCAACATCCACCGCGCCTACGTCCGCACCCAGCGCGGCGACTTCTCGCTGGCGGGTCTGGAGGGATTCGACCTGAAGGGCAAGACCCTCGGCGTGATCGGCACGGGCAGTATCGGCCTCCACGTCATCCGGATCGCCAAGGGATTCGGCATGGAGGTCGTCGCCCACGACCTGCGTCCAAGCCGCATCCTGCCCGAGGTGCTTGGCTTCCGCTACGTCCCGCTGGACGAGCTGCTCCAGGTATCCGACATCGCGAGCCTGCACGTCCCCTACCTCCCGGCGACGCACCACCTGATGAACCGTGAGACCTTTGCCCGCATGAAGCGCGGCTCGCTGCTGATCAACACGGCCCGCGGTGGCCTTGTCGACACCGAGTCGCTGATGTGGGCGCTGGATGAGGGGATCCTCGCCGGCGCCGGGCTCGACGTGCTCGAGGGGGAAGAGTTGATCCAGGAGGAGTCGCAACTCCTGACCCAGCCGGCGGTGGAGGACAAGCTGCGGGCAGTGCTACGCCAGCACCTCCTGGCCCGCCGAGAGAACGTAGTCATCACGCCGCACATCGCGTTCTACAGCACCGAGGCGGTGCACCGCATCATGGACGTGACCATCGAGAACATCAACGCATTCCTCGACGGCAACCCCCAGAACGTGGTGAGCGCCCCCGCCCCCGCACGGACGTGACGTCTCCGCCGCTGCCCGATCCGGACGGGCAGGGCTGCACCTACCCGAACGACCGGGTTTCGTCACGGAGACCCAGTGGTAGGCTTGCTGCGCCGTGGAGGCGCACAGAGGAGGGCCGATGCACCGTGGGCGATTGATGGGCCAGTTTGACAAACCTGAGCAGACAGCTCGGCCGGGCACCTTCCGGCGGGTGGTCGCCTTCTTCCGGCCCTACTGGCAGCAGATCGCCCTCGTCCTGGTCGCTATCCTGATCACCTCCGGCCTTGGCCTGATCAACCCCTACCTGCTCAAGCTGATCATCGACACCGCCATCCCCCAACGGGACATGGCGCTCCTGAACCTCTTCGTCGGGCTGATGATCGTCGTGCCGATCATCTCCGGGCTGATCGGCGTCGGGCAGAGCTACCTGAGCAACGTGGTCGGCCAGCGGGTGATGCGCGACCTGCGCAACGCGCTCTACGCCCACCTGCAACGCATGCCGCTGCGCTTCTTCACCTCGACCCGCACCGGGGAGATCCAGAGTCGCCTGGCCAACGACGTCGGCGGCATCCAGCAGGTGGTCACCTCCACCGCCGCGACGATTGTCAGCAACATTGCCACCGTGGGCAGCACGATCGTGCTCATGGCCGCCATCGACGTGCAGCTCACGCTGCTGTCACTGGCGCTCGCCCCGATCTTCCTCGTCGTCACCCGCCGGGTCGGCGCGCTGCGGCGTGAGCTCTCGACCTCCACCCAGCGTAGCCTGGCCGACCTGACCGCGATCACCCAGGAGACGCTTTCCGTCTCCGGCGTGCTCCTCACCAAGACGTTCGGGCGACAACGCGAGGCGACCGAGCGGTTTGCCACCGAGAACGAGCGGCTGGCCGGGTTGCAGATCCGCCAGCAGATGATCGGCCGCTGGTTCTTCATGGTCATCAACGTCTTCTTCTCGATCACCCCAGGGCTGGTCTACTGGGTCGCCGGGCGGTCCATCATCGGCGGCGACACGGAGCTGACGATCGGTAGCATCGTGGCCTTCACCACACTCCAGAGCCGGCTCTTCTTCCCGCTGGGGCAACTCCTGAACGTCCACGTCGACGTGCAGGGGGCCCTGGCGCTGTTCGACCGCATCTTCGAGTATCTGGACCTCCAGCCCGAGATCACCGACCGGCCCGGCGCCCTGGCGCTCGATCCCGACCGCGTGCGCGGCCGCGTCGAGTACGACCACGTCAGCTTCCGCTACGACTCCGCCCCGCCCGGGAGCGACGGCGCCACCGAGCGGCCGCTGGCCCTGAATGACGTCACCTTCACCATCGAGCCGGGGCAGCTCGTCGCGCTGGTCGGGCCGAGTGGTGCCGGGAAGACGACCATCACCTACCTGCTCCCACGGCTCTACGACGTCACCTCGGGCGCAGTGCGGATCGACGGGCACGATGTGCGCGACGTGACGCTGGAGAGCCTGGGCCGGATCATCGGCTTCGTCACCCAGGAGACCTATCTCTTCCACGCCACCGTCCGTGAGAACCTCTTGTACGGCAAGCCGGACGCGACGCAGGAGGAGATCGAGGCAGCCGCGCGTGCCGCGGCTATCCACGACCGGATCATGGAGCTCCCCGACGGCTACGACACAGTCGTCGGCGAGCGGGGCTACAAGCTCTCTGGCGGGGAAAAGCAGCGCCTTGCGCTGGCTCGCGTCATCCTGAAGAACCCGCGCATCCTGATCCTGGACGAGGCGACATCGGCCCTCGACACCCACTCGGAGCGGCTGATCCAGGCCGCTCTCCAGCCGCTCATGCGCGGGCGGACCACCATCGCCATCGCCCACCGGCTGAGCACCGTGCTCGCGGCCGACCAGATCCTGGTGGTCGATCAGGGGCGCATCGTCGAGCGCGGCACCCACCAGGAACTCCTCGCCCGCGACGGGCTCTACGCCTCCCTCTACCGCGCCCAGTTCGTTACTGACGACGCTCCCGCCACGCTGAACGGCGGTGTTCTCCTGGACGAGGAAGTCCCCGCAGCCGAGTAGGGCGACGCGACCTGACGGTACAATGCGGATATCGAGCCAATCCGCGCCGCGGGCGGACGACGCCCGACATTGGCACGAACGTGGGAGACACCTGAAGTGACGCAGCAGGACAGGCCAGCAGGGAGCAAGGGAGAGCGCGTGAGACTTGGACCTGCGCTCTCGGTCCCAGCAGGTGCCCTGGCAGACATCTGCCAGCGCTACCACGTGCGAGAACTCGCCGTCTTTGGCTCGGCCCTACGCGATGACTTCGGCGCGGAAAGCGATCTCGACGTGCTGGTCGAATTCGCGCCCGGTGCCCCGATCGGACTGATCGAACTGAGCCGTCTCCAGCGGGAACTCAGCGCCCTTGTCGGCCGCCAGGTCGACGTCGTGCCGAAAGCCGGGCTGAAAGAGGCGATCCGCCAGGAAGTGCTCGCCCAAGCTGAGGTCGTCTATGCCGCGGCCTGAGCGGTTGTACTTGTTGGATATCGTGCAGGCGGCGGAGGCTATCGCCCGGTTCCTCGCTGGAACGAGCCAGGATCGTTTCGCGAGTGACGACCTGCTCCGCAGTGCCGTCCTCTACAAGCTCACGGTTATCGGCGAAGCGGCTGCCCGACTTCCGGCTGACCTCCAGGCTCGGCATCCGCACGTGCCCTAGGCTGACATCGTTGGGTTCCGGAACATCGTCGTCCACGCCTATTTCGCTGTTGACTGGTCCATCGTGTGGCATACCGCTACACGCGACGTGCCTGCACTCAGGGACGCTGTGCTGGCCATTCTGCACACTGACTTCCCCGAAGACGACGACAACACTTCTGTGTAACGAGAGCCCCGGAGGATCTATTGGACTCCCCATGGAGCTTTACGCCGCAATGTCGGTACTGTACATTTGAGCCGGTTCCGACAGACAGGGAGACGAGCCATGACGACGGTAACAACGGTTGAAGCGCGCAACGAGTTCGCAGAGATCGTCAACCGCGCCGCCTACGGAAAGGAGCGCATCACGCTCACACGTCGGGGGAAGGCGATCGCTGCCATCGTCCCGATCGAGGATGCTGAACTGCTCCAGGCATTGGAGGATCGGGTCGACTTGGAAGCCGTGCGCGCCGCGCTGGAAGAAGCCGAACGAGACGGCACGATCCCCTGGGAGCGCCTGCGGGTTGAGCTCGGACTCGACGATTAGCGCCTGCTCCGCACACAGTACGCGATTGACTTCACACCGCAGGCAGTACGGCAGCTTGCGTCGCTGCCCAAGGCAATGCAGGCGCGGATCGCGCGGCGTATCGATAACCTCGCGACCGATCCACGTCCGCAGGGCTGCGAGAAGATCACTGGCGGTGACGACCTGTATCGCATTCGGGTAGGAGACTACCGTGTCGTCTATCAGGTCAGGGACGAGCGGCTCTTGATCCTCGTCATCCTCATCGGGCACCGCCGCGACATCTACTGCCACCTCTCTCGGCTGTCTTGCTGACGCGCCGCGCCCGAGCGTTCTCCATGTCATTCAGGCGGTCCACCGCGGGGAAGCACCAGCGGAGCCAGTTGGTTTACACGCCCCACCCCCATAGTTCGGTCCCATCGGCAGGCGAGTGGAACCGGCCACGCAGCGAAGGATCCCTTCGCTGCGCCTGGGACGGCTGGACGACGCACTCCACTCTGCTCAGGATGACAGCGATCGAACGACGGTGACCGGCCCATGTACCACCGTCTTTCGTCAAACTCCATCAGCCGGCTGGGGGACAGCACTCACGCGTTCCTCCGCTCGGCGCGGGGATCCTTGTACCACTCGTCTCGGAGGGGGTCGCAGCCCCACGAGTCCATGGTGGCGGGTTGGAGACAGGGCGGCCGGAATACCGGCGAGACCCAGGCACGCACACGCGCCCACACTTGATGGGTAGCGACCGAACCCCCTGAGATGGACATGCGCCCTAGCAGCCCTATCAGGACAGCTTCGCAGGCATTTCCGCGCATTTATCCCTCCCCAAACAATCCAATCGTCCCGCTTCCTCGTACTGACACCGATGCGGGTTCATCGGGTAGGGGCGGGAGAGGCGCATGGCGGCGATCCCGAAGACAGCATACGCGGCTCCACAGCCCGCGGACGCGCCTGCGTCGACCGTCGATCGCGACGCACTGGCGCGCGCAACCGTGCGGGCGGTGGCGTACGGCGATGTCTTCGACTACCCGCTGACCGCCGCCGAGGTGCACCGGTATCTGGTCGGCGTGGCGGCAACGCCCGCAGAGGTGAACGCGCTCCTGCGTGACCCGGCGAACCGTCCGGCGGCGATCGCCACCTACGACGGCTACTTCATGCTCCGGGGTCGGGAGGGAATCGTCGCGACGCGCCGTCGCCGAGCAGCGCTGGCCGCACGCGTCTGGCCGCGCGCCGTGCGTTACGGGCGCGCCATCGCCCGGCTCCCCTTCGTGCGCATGGTCGGGATCACCGGCGAGCTGGCGATGGACAGCGTCGACGACGGCGCGGACATCGACTACCTGATCGTCACCGAGCCGGGGCGCCTCTGGCTCTGCCGCGCGCTCATCATCGGCATCGTCCGCCTCGCCCGCCATGGGGGCGACATCATCTGCCCCAACTATCTCCTCTCCGAGCACGCCCTGGTGCTGCAGGAGCGGAACCTCTACACGGCACATGAGATGACCCAGATGGTGCCGCTCAGCGGACTGGAGATCTACACGCGCCTGCGACGGCTCAACGACTGGACCGCGCGCTTCCTGCCCAACGCCGAGGGGCCGCCCTCCCTGGTGACGACCGACGTCCCGGTCCACCCAGTCGCCCGCGCGCTGGCCGAAGCTCCGTTGCGCTCGCCGGCTGGGGAGCGACTGGAGCGCTGGGAGCGGGAGCGGAAGATCCGGCGGTTGAGCCAGGTGCACGGGCCGGGTGGGGAGGCGGCGTTCTCGGCCGACTGGTGCAAGGGCCACTTCGACGGTCACGGGCACCGCACGCTGGCGGCCTACGCCGAGCGGCTGCGCGCGCTCGACCTGCTGGATGCCGACGAGGGGTGGGGAACGTGAGCGAGGTGCTGCTGGGTCAGTCCTATTACCTGCGGTTCGACCCCAAGCTGTGGGAGGCGATGCAGCCCTACCCACCGCTCGGGACCCTCTACGCTGCGAGCTACCTGCGATCCCGCGGCTACGACGTGGCGCTCTTCGACGCCATGCTCGCGGAGTCGGAGGCGGAGTGGGATGCGGCGCTCGACCGGGAGCGCCCGCGCTTCGCCGTCCTCTACGAGGACAACTTCAACTACCTCTCCAAGATGTGCCTGCTGCGCATGCGCGAGGCCGCGTTCGTTATGATCCGCGCCGCGCGTGAGCGCGGCTGCACCGTGATTGTCGCCGGGTCCGACGCCACGGACCATGCCGGGCGCTACCTGCAAGCCGGGGCCGACTTCGTCCTGCTCGGCGAGGGGGAGTACACGCTGGCCGAACTGCTCGACCACCTGACCGGCCGGAGCGACCAGCCGCTGGAGGGGATCCTGGGGCTGGCCTACCCCGATCCGACACAGCCCGACGGGGTCAAGCGCACCCCACGCCGCCCGGATATCCGCGACCTCGACGCGCTGCCGTTCCCGGCGTGGGACCTGGTCGATGTGCCGCGCTACCGCGACATCTGGCTACGGCGGCACGGGTATTTCTCGATGAACATGGTCACCACCCGCGGCTGCCCCTTCCACTGCAACTGGTGCGCGAAGCCGATCTGGGGCCAGCGCTACAACGCCCGCAGCCCGGAGAACGTCGCAGCCGAGCTGAAGTGGCTGCGCGACAACTACCAGCCCGACCACATCTGGTTCGTCGACGACATCATGGGCCTCAAGCCGGGCTGGCTCCAGCGCTACGCGGACGAAGTCGAGCGGCTCGGCGTCCGCACCCCCTTCAAGAGCCTGCACCGGGTGGACCTCTTGCTCCGCGGCGACACGATCGAGGCGCTGGCGCGCGCGGGTGCGCAGATCGTCTGGGTCGGAGCCGAGTCCGGCTCGCAGCGCATCCTCGACGCGATGGAGAAGGGGACGAAGGTCGAGCAGATCGTGGAAGTGGCCCGGCGCCTGCACGCGGCGGGGATCCAGGTCGGATTCTTCCTCCAGTTCGGCTACCCCGGTGAGACGCGCGCTGATATCGAGCTGACCCTACAGATGGTGCGCGATTGCCAGCCGGACGACATCGGCGTCTCGGTCGCCTACCCGCTGCCGGGGACCCCGTTCCACGAGCGGGTCAAGGATCAGCTCGGGGTCAAGCAGAACTGGCTCGACTCCAACGACCTGGCCATGCTCTACCGCGGTCCGTTCACCACTGAGTTCTACCGGCAACTCCACGTCGTGGTGCACAAGGAGTTCCGGATGCGCAAGCACTGGCGCGTGCTCCGGGGGCTGGCGCAGCGGCCGGGCCAGCTCCGTCGCCGCCATCTGCGCATGGCAGCCGCAGCGGCCTTCTACGCCGCGACGCTGCCGCTGGAGCGCCGCCGCCTCGACCGGCTGGAGAAAGTACCGCACCAGGGGGTGGGGCCGTTGCCACCGACCATCTCGCCCGAGGAGGCAGCCATCCCGACGCCGCAGGCACCGGCTGAAGGAGACTGAGCGGCCCGTCAGGAGCGCCGACCACGTGTTCCCGCGGCAGCCGTAGGGGAGACGGTCAGAACGCCGGGGCTGCCGCGACGACGCCAGAGGGAGGGCATCAGGCACCATGGATATCCTGCTGACCCACGGCTATTTCCTCTTCCAGGACCCGCACGAGTTGCAGGTCATGAAGCCCTACCCCACCCTCGGCATCCTCTACATCTCGGCCTACCTGAAGTCGCGCGGGTTCGACGTGAAGGTGTTCGACTCCACCTTCAGCAGCCCCGAAGAGCAGCGCGCGTACCTGGAGCGGGAGCGGCCGCCCGTCGTCGGCGTGTACGCCAACCTGATGACCCGCCCGCGGGTCATCCAGACGATGAAGGCGGCCAAGGCGGTCGGCGCCACGGTCATCGCCGGTGGGCCGGAGCCGGCCAACTACCCGGAGGAGTACCTCGCGCGCGGGGCCGACGTGGTGGTCATTGGCGAGGGCGAACTGACGCTCGAGGAGTTGCTGCCGCACCTGGCCCGCTACGGGCCGAACGGTATGGAGCACATCCAGGGCATCGTCTACCGCAACGGGGACGGCCAACTGGTCCGCACCGAGCCGCGGCCATACATTCCCAAACTGGACGAGCTCCCCTTCCCCGACCGCGCGGCGATCGACATCCCGCGCTACGTGCGCACCTGGCGTGAGCACCACGGGCTCGGCTCGGTGTCGCTCATCACCGCCCGGGGCTGCCCCTACACCTGTACCTGGTGCAGCCACGCTGTCTACGGCTACAGCCACCGGCGCCGCTCTCCGGAGAACGTCGCCGACGAGCTGGAACACATCATCGAGACCTACCAGCCCGACATGGTCTGGTACGCCGACGACGTCTTCACCATCCACAAGGGCTGGTTCTTCCGCTACGCCGCCGAGCTCAAGCGCCGGGGTATCAACATCCCGTTCGAGACGATCTCGCGCGAGGACCGGCTGAACGAGGAGATCATCCGCACCCTCAAGGAGATGGGCGCCTTCCGCATCTGGATCGGCGCCGAGTCCGGCTCGCAGCGCATCCTCGACGCCATGCGACGGCGCACCAAGGCCGAGCGGGTGCGGGAGATGGTGCATCTGCTCCAGCGCCACGGCATCGAGGCAGGCATGTTCATCATGCTCGGCTACGAGGGGGAGGAGATGCCCGACCTGGAGGCTACGGTCGAGCACCTGAAGGCGTCCAACCCCGACGTGTTCCTCACGACCGTCGCCTACCCGATCAAGAACACGCCGTACTACGAGATGGTCAAGGACCGCATCATCCCGCTCAGGCCATGGGACGAAGGGTCCGACCGGGACTTCACCGTGGCCGGGCGCCACTCGCGCCGCTTCTACCAATTCGCCACGCGCTGGATGGTCAACGAGGTAGCGGCGCACCGGGAGCGCCAGCAGGCGCAGCCCGATTACCGGCGCCTCGCCAAGGCGATGGTCAATGCACGCATCGGCCGGCTGGGGATGCTGGTAACCCAGCACGAGGTAGAGCGAGGGCAGTGATGGCTGCGCCCGCCGCACCCTTCGACGCCGCAGCCCCGAGCTACGACGCGGTCTTCACGCACCGCACGCTCGGGCGTCTCCTGCGGGCCGCCGTCTGGGAGCACCTTGACGCCGCCTTCCACCCGGGCGACCGCGTCCTCGACCTGGGCTGCGGCACCGGCGAGGACGCCGTGCGCCTGGCTCAGCGCGGTATCGACGTGCTCGCGACCGATGTCTCGGCCGGGATGATTGCCGTGGCACGCGAGAAGGCGGCGGACGCCGGGGTCGCCGAGCGTGTCCATCTCGCTCAGGTCGACCTACGTGAGCACCCGCTGTCGCTGCCCGCGTCCTGGCGGGGGCCGGACGGCATCGACGGCTCCTTCTCGTCGTTCGGCGCGCTCAACTGCCTGCCCGACCGGCGACGGCTCGCGTCCACCCTCGCCGCCTGGATCCGGCCGGGTGGGCGGCTGGTCTTGGTGCTGATGGGGCCGCTCTGCCCCTGGGAGATCGGCTGGCACATGGCGCGCGGCCAGCCGCGGCGCGCGGTCCGGCGCCTGACTGCAGGCCGGGACGGCACCCTGGCCCACACGGGCGGCGGGACCTCCGTGCGTGTCTGGTATCCCACGCCCCGTCGGCTGCGCGCCGAGTTTGCCCCCGCTTTCCGGCATGTCCGCACCGTCGGTATCGGCGTCCTGCTCCCGCCCTCGTATCTAGCCGGGCTGGTGGAGTGCCAGCCACGCGCGTTCACCCGGCTGGCCGCCCTCGAGCGCCGCATCGCCGGCCGGTTCCCCTGGCCCTGGCTCGCCGACCACTACCTGATGGTGCTGGAGCGGCGGTGCGCTCCAGCGGCTACGGGGCTGGACCGGGAGGATCAAGCATGATTGCGGGCGAGCAAGCAACGACTGCCTCGCGGATCAGCGACCTCACCCTCGCCTGCCCCCGCTGCCGCGCGCCGCTGGTACCGGACGGGGACGACGCCGTTCGCTGCCTCGTCGAGGGAGACCGCTTCCCGAACGAGGACGGGATCTGGCGCTTCCTGTTGCCCGAGCGCGAGGCGCGCTTCGCCCAGTTCATGGCCGAGTACGCCGCCGTGCGCCGTGCGGAGGGTCGCGGCGACGACGACCCCAGCTTCTACCGCGCCCTCCCCTTCCACGACCTGACCGGCCGGTTCGTGGACGACTGGCGCATCCGCGCCGTCAGCTACCAGGCGCTCGTCAACCGCGTCCTCCCGCCCCTGGAGACCCGGTGGCGCCGACCGCTGCGCATCCTCGACCTCGGCGCGGGCAACTGCTGGCTCAGCTACCGCCTGGCGCGCCGCGGGCATACCGTCGTGGCCGTGGACCTCCTCACCGACCTGCGCGACGGCCTCGGAGCTTATGTCCACTACGACGCGGTCTTTACGCCGGTCCAGGCCGAGTTCGACCGCCTGCCCTTCGCCGACGGCCAGGCCGACCTCGTCATCTTCAACGCGTCGCTCCACTACTCCCCGGACTACGCGACGACGCTGCCGGAGGTGCTGCGCGTGCTGGGGCCGGACGGGCAGGTCGTTATCCTCGACTCGCCGGTCTACCGGGATGCACGCAGCGGCGAGCAGATGCTGCGGGAACGGGAGGCCGACTTCAAGCGTCGCTTCGGCTTCCCCTCCAACAGCCTACCGAGCGAGGGGTTCCTGACCGTCGCTCGGCTCGACTCGCTCGCGGCCGCGCTCGGACTCCGCTGGCGCACCCACGAGCCATGGTACGGCTGGCACTGGGCGCTCCGACACTGGAAGGCCCGGCTCCGGGGCCGCCGCGAACCGGCCCGGTTCCTCGTGATTACCGGGGAGCGCGCCGAACCGTTGCCTGGTGGTCCGCCGGTCGCCCGCCACAGCCGCGCGACCCGCGCGCTCTGGCGCCGCTGGCTACGCTGGCGCGCACGCCTCCTCGGCTGGGACCGCTTCGACCGCGCACGCCTGGAGCGCGTCGCGGGCCGCGACATCGTCGTCCTGCCCGGCGTCTTCAACCCGGTGCTCTTCCGCACCGGTGCGTACCTGGCCAAGGTGGCGGAAAGCTTCGTCCCACTCGGCGGCAGCGTGCTCGACCTCGGCACCGGCTCCGGCGTGGGCGCGATCGTCGCCGCCCGCCGCGCGGCGCGGGTCGTCGCCGTCGACATCAACCCTGCCGCCGTGCGCTGCGCCCAGATCAACGCTGCCTCCAACGGAGTCAATGACCGAGTCGAGGTGCGACAGGGTGACCTCTTCGCCCCGGTCGCGGGCGAGCGTTTCGACCTCGTGCTGTTCAACCCGCCCTTCTACCGGGGCACGCCGCGCGACGACGCCGATCGAGCGTGGCGCTCTGAGGACGTCGCCGAGCGCTTCGCCGCCGGGCTGGCGGCGCACCTGGCACCGGGGGCCAGTGCCCTCGTGATCCTCTCGTCCGATGGCGACGCACCCGGTTTCCTCCGTGCCGCGGCCAGCGCGGGTCTGGCGATCGAGGTGATCGCCGAGCGGGACCTCGTCAACGAGGTGCTACGGATTTACCGGATTACCGCACCGCAATCGTCTCCCCTCTCCCCAGACGGCGAGAGGGGTCCAGGGTAAGGGCTGGGAACCGATGCTGATCCTCTACAACCCTCCCAGCAACGCCCGGCGCAAGCCGGTGCTCCCGATGTCTCTCCTGGCCCTCGGCGCTCTGTTGGAGGGCCGCTACGACTACCAGATCGTCGACGGCAACCTCGAGCCCGACCCGGAGGCCGCCCTGGACCGCGCCATCCGCGAGACCGGGGCGCGCGTCCTCGGCGTCACGGTCATGCCGGGTCCGCAGCTCAGCCACGCGGTCCCCCTCTGCCGCCGGATCAAAGCCCGGCATCCGGGGCTGACCATCGTCTGGGGCGGCTACTTCCCGACCCAGCACTACGAGGTCTGCCTGCGCGCCGAGTTCGTCGACTACGTCGTCCGCGGGCACGGCGAGGTGACCTTCGTCGCCCTCCTCGACGCACTCCACGACGGCACCAATCCGTCCACGATTCCCGGCCTCGCCTATCGCCACCCCGAGAGCGGGGAGATCGTCACGACCGGGATGCCGCCGATCCCCCACCCCGACCGGCTCCCCGACTATCCCTACCAGCGCGTGGAGATGGCGCGCTACGTCCGCCCCACCTTCCTCGGCCGCCGCACGCTGCCACACCACTCCAGCTACGGCTGCCCCTTCTTCTGCAACTTCTGCGCGGTGGTCAATATGGTGAACGGCCGCTGGTTCGCCCAGTCGGCCGAGCGCACCGCGTCGGTCGCCAGCCGGCTGGTGGAGGAATGGGGCGTCGACGCCGTCGAGTTCTACGACAACAACTTCTTCGTCCACGAGGCGCGCACCGCCGAGTTCGCCGAGCGGATCCGGAGCCTCGGCATCGCCTGGTGGGGCGAGGGGCGCATCGACACGCTGTGGAAGTACTCCGACTGCACCTGGGAACTCATGCGCGACTCGGGCCTGCGCATGGTCTTCCTCGGCGCCGAGTCCGGATCCGATGAGACGCTACAGCGCATGAACAAGGGCAAGAGCGCCTCGACCGAGAAGACCCTCGCCATCGCCGAGAAGATGCGCCGCTACGGCATCGTGCCCGAGTTCTCCTTCGTCCTCGGCAACCCACCCGACCCGGAAGCGGACGTGCGCCAGACGCTCGACTTCATCCGCACCGTCAAGCGCGTCAACCCGGACGCCGAGATCATCTTCTACATGTACACCCCGGTGCCGCTGGCCGGAGAACTGTACGAGCAAGCCAAGGTGAGCGGCTTCCGCTTCCCCGAGACGCTGGATGAATGGATCAGTCCCGAGTGGCAGGAGTTCGCCCAGCGCCGCAGCGCGCACATGCCCTGGCTCGACGACCCCCTGCGACGTCAGGTGCATGACTTCGAGCGCGTGCTGAACGCCTACTACCCCACGATCACCGATGCCCGGCTGCGTCGCCGCTGGCGCTGGCTGCTGCGGGCCGTCAGCGCCTGGCGCTACCACCTCCGGTGGTACCGGCACCCGTGGGAACTGCAGGTGCTGCAGCGCCTGATCGCCTACCAGCGCCCAGAGACGGCGGGGTTCTGAATCCCACATCACCCCTCAAGCGCCATACACACCTCATCTTCCGGCATGCGTGGTGCGTTGTACATATCGGTCGTCGCGTCCTTCTCCACGTTTCGCGACTGGGGGAGGGGCAGGGAGTGAGCGATGAGCCGTGACGCATGTCGGCCCACATGCGCCGCAGCGCACAGCCGGCGCGGCAATTGATCAGGTCAGACAATCCTCCCCGCCGCGGAGATGACCTTTTGGTAGTAGGCAGGCTGGGAAAGTCTTGCGTACAGTTGGGTTGGATACGGTACAATAGGGGCAACGTATCCGCTTTGGTTCAAGGGAGGTTACCGTGGATCTACGAACCGTTGAGACTGTCGTGCGACGTCTTTTCACCGACGCAGAGTTCCGTGCCCGTGCGATCGAGGATTCGGCGGCGGCGCTGAGCGAGTACCGCCTGGGTGCTGCTGAGCATGCGGCGCTGAGCAAGCTCTGCCTGCAGCTCGCCAGCGGCCCCAAGTTCAACGCCGCCCCGATCGGGACGTTGGGGTGGTGGGCATAGCCCCCCTGTAGTGAACGCGCTCTAAGAAACGAGATCGTATGTGCCCGGAGCTTTTCTCACTGGTCGGTCAAGAGATTCGGACCGCCATTGATGAGAACTCCGGGCCGGATTCGTTCCGCGATCTGCTTTACCTGCCGCTCCGCCAGCCCGGAAAGGTTTTGGGGGGAGCACCGTCCCCGCGCTGGGTAATGTTGGTATGTGCAGCGTCGCGGGCAGCGGGAGGTGCACAGGCCGCGACCGCTCGAGTAGCGGCAGCAGTGGAGCTTTTTGTTGCTGCGGCCGATCTCTTCGATGAGATCGAGGATGGTGACGCTTCGGCGGTGGTCACGGCCTCCAGTCTAGGTCAGGCTGCCAACGTGGCTAGCGCGCTCTTGATGCTAGCCCAAGAGTGTCTGGCTAGGCTCGGTGGCACCGAGATCCCCGCGCATCGCGTGCCGGACTTCTGTCGAACGCTCTCCCAGTACGCGCTGAAAGCTGCGGCGGGCCAACACATGGATCTAGCTAGTGAGGGTCTCGCTTCGGTCGACGTGAATAAGGCATTTGAGATTGCCAGGAGCAAAGCAGGCGAACTTGGCGCAGTCGCCTGTCGTCTCGGAGCCATGTGCGGGACCGAGAACACGGAACTTCTGGATATCTATGCGGAGTTTGGACGCCATTTGGGCACGATGGGGCAGTTGGCTAACGACGCACAGGACGCTTTGGATACGATTACCAAGAGCGACGTCCGCCTGCAGAAGCGCACAGTGGTTCGGGCCTTCCAGGATGGCAGCAATGCTGCTCGAACCATTCCCGGCGTACTGACCGGGGAGGATCAGGGGCAGGCCGCGCTCGCATTCACCCAGGTCGTCATTGGTCTTGAACGACAAGCGGCACTGGACGCACTGGAGCGCCTCGCACAACGAGGGCAGTGCATTAGTGAGCTCCGAGAACTGGTAGGCTGACCCGTGAAGTGGACACCGAGCCGCGACAAGGTGGGCACAGCCATCGTGAATTTCAACCTCAGGCACCGGCTTTGGATCGCGGGCGGTTGTCTCTCCGCGTACCTCATCGTGCTGTTCCTCGTGATGTGGAACACGTCGGAGCCGCCCCGGCTTGGTCTGTCCGTTGCCTGGGACACGACCACCAGTGAATGGCGCGTGACACGGGTTTCTCCGATCAGTCCCGCATCGGAACTTCCCATCCAGCCCGGCGACAGCGTGATCGGGGTTGACGGGACCGGGCTGACGACTGGGGAGCCATCCGAAGCGCTGGCCATCGAGCAGTCGTCGCGCGTAGAGATCCAACCTGCAGCAGGAACGGAGCCGTTTGTCGCAGATGCGGCCACGCGCGCACCGAACCGCGTTTCCTTTGCCATTATCAGCGCGAGTGCGGTCCTCCTGGGGTTGATAGCCTTCCTCTACGGGCGAGGGACAGCGCCCTTCGCGCTTGCCCTGGTCTGTTATGCCGGCGCCATTGAGATCATCGTAAGTGTCGCCGGATACTGGCAATGGCGGCCGGCGCTGGTGCTCCATGGGATCTTCTTGCCGTTAGCTCTGAGCAGCGTCGCCTACCTTTCGCTTGTTTTCCCCGTCAACCGACGTGTGTTCGTCGGTGGACGGAGCGTTTCGCCGAGTGTGGTTCCGATTTCATCTCTGCCGGTATCGGCCCTGTTCGTCGCTACGACGGCGGTGAATTCCAATGTCTATTTCCAACTGCAACCGATTTTCTATGCGTACTACGGCGCTTGTCTCGCCATAGCAGCGACCGCTTTTCTGTATAGCTGGTGGAAGTCAAGGGCTGGACGGGAGCGAGTCCAACTCCGAATCGTCATGCTGGGGAGCGTGATCGCCGTTGCCCCGTTCCTCACGTTGAGTCTGATCCCTCGGCTGGTACTCGGCCGGGACATCGTGTCGCCTGAGGTGACCCTCCACGCACTCATCTTGCTCCCCGCTTCCTTCGCTTACGCCATCCTGCGCTACCAGATCATGGACTTGCGGCTCTACATCCGGCGCGGGGTGGTCTACTCGACCCTGGTGGCACTCATCACCGGCGCCTACGCGCTGCTCCTCTTCGCGGCCACCCTGTTCGCCAAGGACCAGACCGGCGCCAGCAGCGTCGTCGCTGTGGCGATCATGAGCGCCGTCTTCGCCCTCGGTGGCGATCGCCTGCGCCACGCGGTGCAGCGCCAGATTGACCGGCTCTTCGACCGCCGCAGCTACGACTACCGACAGCAACTCCTGGAGTTCAGCCAGCGCATGAACGGCATCCTGGATCCGGATGAGCTGGCCGACTCCACTGTGCAGTTGATCTCCCAGACGATGGGCGCCACCCACGTCCGGCTCTACCTCTACGACCCGGCAATGCGCTCCTACCACCTCTGGACCTGGGTCGGCATTGAGCCTGACCCGGAAGACCAGACCCTCGGCCCGCACCACTCGGTGGTGGAGGCCGTGCAGGAGGCGGAAGGTCCGGTGCAGAACCTGGACGTGGATCCGGCCGACGAAGCCTTGATCGTCCCGTTGATCAACAAGGGTCAGGCTGTGGCGTTGCTCACGTTGGGCCCGAAGCGGGTGGATCTCCCCTACACCAGCGAGGACCAGGCGCTGCTGAGCACCGTCGCCAACCAGCTCGCCATCGCGACCGAGAACGCTCAGCTCTACGGCCGCATGCGCGATCTCTACCTCTCCGGTATCCGTACGCTGGCGGCGACGGTCGACGCCAAGGATTCCTACACGCGCGGCCACTCGGAGCGCGTGGCGGCCTACGCCCGCGCCATCGCCGTCGAGCTGGGTCTGCCGCAGCTTGAGGTCGAGACGATCGAGCTGGCCGGCCTGTTGCACGACATCGGCAAGATCGGCGTGCCCGACCTGGTGCTGCAGAAGCCCGGGCGCCTCGACCCCGACGAGCGCGCACTCATCATGGAGCACGCGGCCCTTGGGGCGAAGATCCTTGCGGACAACCTCGCCCTGATGCCGCTGGTGCCCCTCGTGCGGCACCACCATGAGTGGTACGACGGCAGCGGGTACCCCGATGGGTTGAGCGGCGACGACATCCCGCTCGGGGCAGCGATCATCGCCGTCGCGGACACCTACGACACCATGACGACCGACCGGCCGTACCGCAAGGCTCCGGGGCGCGAACCGGCACGGGCTGAGATCCTGCGCTGCAGCGGCACCCAGTTCAACCCGCGCGTCGTTGCCGCCTTCCTGCGGACGCTCGACCGGGGCGACTGGCCGGAGCATCCCCAGCAGAACGTCTCCCCGGTGGTACTGCCGAACCGCGACCCGATGGCCGGGCGCATCACCGCGGTCGACGCCCGGGCAATGCACATCGTCTACAAGGTCGCTCAGATGATCGGTGGTGTAACCGACCTCAGCGCCTTCATCACCGACGTCACCGACCTCCTCCGACGCGAGATCGGCGTCGGCCACCTGGAGCTCTACCTGGTCGATCCGGAGACGGGCGACCTCCTCGGACAGACGCCGGGACCGGGTGCCGTCACCGGGGTCCGCGTCCCTGCCGGTCAGGGGCTGGTCGGCTGGGTGGCGCGCTACCAGACGCCGGCGCGTGTCGCCGATACCCACAACGACGTTCGTACCATGAGCATGGCGACTTCGCCGATGCGCTCGGCGCTGGCGGTGCCGCTCGCGATTGACGGTCGTACCATCGGGGTGATCAGCCTCGAGAGCCGCCGCGTGGGCGTCTTCACCGAGAACGACGAGGCGCTCCTGACGATCATCGCCCAGCAACTGGCGCAGGTCATCGAGGTGGCGCAACTGCACGATCAGGTCAAGCGCAGTGCCATGCTCGACAGCCTGACCGGCGTCGCGAACCACCGGACGCTCTACGAGCGGCTGGAGGAGGCGCTCAACGCCGCGAAGGCGAACGATGAACCGCTGGCCGTCATCATGATCGACGTCGACGGGCTAAAGGCCACCAACGACACGCACGGCCACATCACGGGCGACGCCGCCCTGCGCGCGATCGCCGCGACGCTGCGGCATGAGTGCCGCCGCCAGGACACGGTCGCACGCTGCGGCGGCGATGAGTTCGCCATCATCCTCCCCGGGATGGACCAGGCCGAGGCCGTGCGCTTCGGCGACCGTCTGATTGAGGCCATCGCCTCCGGCACGTTCGAGGCAAACGGCCGGACGCTGCCGTTACCGTCGATCTCGCTCGGCGCGGCTGCGTACCCTGCCGACGGTGACCGGCCGGTCGAGCTGATCACCGTGGCCGACCAGCGCATGTACCGCCACAAGGCCGCGCGGCCCACAGTTCCGCGATCCTGGTCCCTCTACGCCAGCTGATTCCTCACGCGGATCACCTGCACGTTCGGGTTGCGCGGCACGGATTCCGCACGCATGATGGACATGCGGCGCAATGGCGCGCTGCCGTCCCCGCTCCGTCGCGGCCAGTTGCGTATCCCCTTGGGCCACCCTCATCCGCCATCCGAATCAGGAAGTGAGGCTCTCCAGTGCCACAGTCCAAGCAGCCCGCCACCATCAAGCGCCTGACACAACTCGCCCGTCAACCGAGCCTGGTCATCGAGGGTGGCGTCCGGCCACTCGGCGTCTGGTTCCGCGAAGGCGGAGAGACGCTGCAGCCGTTCGTCGCGATCTGGGTCGATGCTGCAACCGGCTACGTCCGTGCGAGCCGGTTGATCAGCCCGAAGGAGACGACCGACGCCGGGCGCAGCCAGGCGCTGGACGTGCTGGTGGAGGCGATGCACTCCCCGAACCAGCCCCTGAGCGGCCGCACACCGCAGCGCGGCCGCCCGGCGAAGGTGGTCGTCGACGATCCGGAGCTGGCAGCGGCTGCCCGGTCCCTGCTCGCTCCAGCCGATGTCCCGGTGGAGCTGGCGGCGCATCTGCCCCGATTCGAGGACGCCTACGCCGCGCTCTCGGACGCCATGGACGCTGACCTGAGCCAGGGACCGCCGGAGCCCTTCACGTGGGACATCGCGGAGCGCGTCCTCCCCCCGCTCTATCAGGCCGCCGCGCGCTGCGCCCGGCAAGCCCCCTGGGAGCTCCTCCCCGACTTCCCACCTGTCGCCATCGACCTCGGTGAGTACGGCCCCGCGCCGGGGGTCGAGCGCGTCTACGCCAGTGTGCTCGGCGGTGCCGGGGTGATGACGGGCGTCGCCTGCTACTTCGCCATGGACGACCTGGAGGCCATGATGAACGCAGGTCAGGCAGCGATGGCGGACGACGACATGGTGGATGAAGCCATCGCCTTCATGCGCCAGCTCGGCGCACCGTTGGACGACCTGCCACCCGAGGCCGTCCGCGAGCTGGTCCGAGACATGCTGCCGCCCGGCACCGTTCCCGGCTCCAATCCCGCGGACCTCATCCGTGACAGTCTCATCTGCTTCTACGAGACACCCGACGAGGTCGACCCCACCTATGTCGAGTGGATCCAGGCGCGCAGGCTCAAGCTCGCCAACCAACTCATGATCCCGGCATTCCACCGGGTAACCACAGGGACGCTTGAGGCGCGACCGTTGAACGAGCGCGAGGCCGTTGCATTCACGCTCGTGCTCGGCGGTCTGGCCCGCTTCACCAGCCGGTTCCTGGACGAACTGGAGGTGATGGAGGGTCCGGAGCCGCTGATCTTCCGGCCCTACGTCGAGGGCCCCGACGGCAAGGTACGGATCACCCTGCGCTACCCACCCGAGGGACAGGACTGGCCGGAACTGGAGTGGCCGGATGCCGACAGCTTCGGTCTGGATCTGTTCCCGCCACCACCCGAGTGATCCCACCGCGCACCACGCCTGAGCTGTCCCCGCCCCCCGTCCATCCCGCTGCCTCGCACGTATACCGGTGGGGCGCGATCCCGGCAATGGACGGAACCCCGGACGTCCACGTCGGGGCGCGCCCCACACGCAGGGGAGCGGGGATGGATGAAGATCGGGCTGATCCTTCCAGCATTCAGTGCCAGCGATCGAGACTGGGCGATCCCAGTGCTGCTGACGCTCGTCCGTGCCCTCGCGGCCCGGCACGACGTGCGGGTCTTCCCGCTGCGCTACCCCTTCGCGGCTCGCCCGTATGTTGTAGATCAGGCTGCGGTCTTTCCCATTGGAGGCGGCAACGCCCGCGGTGCGGCGCGGCTGCCCCTGTTGCGCCGCGCCATGGCCACCGTGGTGCGAGCGCACCACACCGAGCCGTTCGACGTGCTGCACGCCCTCTGGGCGGATGAGCCGGGCTTCGTCGCCGTCGCCGCCGGGCACCGGCTGGGCATCCCGACCGTCGTCTCACTCGCCGGGGGTGAACTGGTACACCTGCGGGACATCGGGTACGGTGGTCAGGCGAGCCGGCTCAACCGCTGGCTGGCCCGGGTGGCACTGCGACGCGCGACCCATGTCACCGCCGGGTCGACCACGCTGGCGCACCTCGCAGCGCGACACGTCCCGCACCGGAGGCCCACGCTGCTGCCGCTCGGGGTCGACACCGAGCTCTTCACCCCGGCCGCGACCCCGAGCCGGAGCGACGGACCCCGCCTGCTCCATGTCGCCTCGCTGGTGCCGGTCAAGGATCAGGCGACACTGCTCCGCGCCTGCTCTCTCTTGACGCGGTCCTTCCCCGGCCTCCACCTGGACATCGTTGGGGAAGGCCCGCTGCGGAGCGACCTCGACGCGCTGGGAGCCAGGCTCGGAATCGGGGACCGGATCACGTTCCGCGGTGCCGTCGCGCACGACTGCCTGCCCGCGCTCTACCGCGCGGCCGATCTGCTCGTGCTGTCATCGCGCTACGAGGCCCAGGCGATGGTGGTGCTGGAAGCTGCCGCGTGCGGACTGCCGGTCGTGGGGACCGCCGTCGGGATGCTGCCCGACCTTGGGCCGGCGGCGCGCACGGTGCCGCCGGGACACCCGGCCGCGCTGGCGGCCGCGCTGCGCGACGTGCTCGCCGACCCGGCACAACGCCACGCCATGCGTCGCGCAGCCCTGGAGGCCGTGGCGTCGCGCTACACGATGGCGCACACCGTTGCCGCCTTGGAGAAGCTCTACCAGACCCCTAGGTGCCCGTGCCCTCCCCACGACCGGGCATAGGCGCCGGGCCAGCGCTATCCGGCACCAGTGCCGACCCACGCCGCGCCAGCAGAGCGAGCGCCACCGCCACCGACACCGCCCGGGCGATCAACCGGGCGGCGATAGCCCCGCCCGGTCCGAAAACCGGGATCAGCCAGGCTCCGACACCCAGGAGCACGGCGGCGCGCAGCCCCTCGGCTCCGGCAAACACTCGCGGCCGGTCGGCGGTGATGGTCAGGAGCAGTAGCGGCGTCGCGACGATCTCGAGCAGCGTCACGATCAGCAGTCCCTGAAGGAGGGGCGCCGCTCCGCCGTAGTCCGCGCCGTACACGAGCACGATCGCCGGACGAGCCAGCGCCACGGCCGGTACCAGCGCGAGCCCGGCGGCCGAAGCGCGCAGCAGGCTGTCCCGTACGTAGCGGCGGACAGCCGGGCGCCCGCGCAGCGTCGCCGCCACCGGCAGCAACACGGTGTACAGGCTGTGGTTGACGATCTCCACCTTGCTCGCCAGGTTGGTCGCCAGCGCATACGTGCCGACGGCCGTCGGGTCGACCCAGCGGTTGACCAGTAGCAGGTCGAGCCGTGCCGCTGCGAGCCCGAACAGGCTCGCCAGCCAGAGCCACACCCCGAAGCCGAGCAGGTGCCGCGCTTCCACCCACAGCGTCGCCCACCCGGGGAGGCGCAGCGGCCAGCCCGGTCCCAGGAGGCGCCGGGCCACCACGAACGATGCCAGCGAGGTGCCGATGCCCAGAACGCCGAGCGCGGTCCCCACCGTCAGCCAGCCGAGCAGCCACAGCGCCGCTGCCAGCAGTGTCGTCAACCCGGCATTGAAGAGGAACACCAGCGAGAGTCGCCCGAAGCGCCCCGTGGCCTGGAGCAGCACGGTCACCGCGCCGCTCAACGCCGTCGCCGGCACACCCAGCACCGCCAGCCAGATGAGCGTGGCGTCGCGCGGCAGGTGCAGCGAAGCCCCGATTGGCCCAGCGGCCAGCAGCCCCACCAGGGCAGCCGTCGCCAGCGCCAGCACCATCCGGACCCAGAAGAAGGCCTGACCCCTTGCAACGGCAGCCGGTCGGTCGGCCGGCCAGACGGCAGCGATGCGGCGCACAGCCGCGTTGCTCACCCCGAAGTCGGCCACCGCTCCGGCCAGCAGGGTCACGGCGCCGAGGACGCTGAAGACGCCGAGCCCGGCCGGGCCGAGCGCGCGGGCCAGCAGCACACTGGAGACGAAGCCCAGAAGCAAGCGACCGGCGCTGCCGCCGGTCACCACCGCCCAGCCGCGCGTGATCGCATCGCCGCGCGGTGCGCGACGCGCGGTTTCAGCCAGCCAGCCCCGCAGCACCGGCCCTCCCCGTCTCGAGCGGGGCGCGGCACTGTTCCGCCTTGCCGCGCCCCCGAACGGCCCTTACCGGCACTACGCCGCGCGCGGCGCAATGGATGATCGCGGCTGTGCTAGCCCTCCCCGGTGGAGTCGAGCGCGGCGTCGAGCGCGAGCAGCGTGCCGAGCAACACCCGCGCACCGGTCACGCAGTCCTCCGGCGCGGTGTACTCCTCCGGCGAGTGGCTGATCCCGCGTCGGCTCGGCACGAAGATCATCCCCTGGCGGGTAATCGCCGCCATGCACATCGCGTCGTGCCCCGCCCCGCTCGGCATGCGCCGGTAGGCCAGTCCAAGGTCGCGGCAGGCCGTCTCGACCGCCGCCACGACCGCCGGGTCGGACACGACGGGCTCCTTGGCCGATATCCGCGCGAAGGCCGCGCCGTCCGCCTCCGCCCGCGCCTGCAGCGCCGCCTCCGCTGCGTCGAGCGTCGCCTCGTCCAGCCCGCGGATCTCCGCGGTCAGCTCCACCCGGCCGGGGATGACGTTGGATGCGCCGGGGCTGACCCGCAGCGTCCCGACCGTGCCCACAATGCCGTGGGCGACGGCGATCTCCCGCACCGCCAGCACGAAGGGCGCGGCCATGACGAGCGCGTCGCGCCGCCCATCCATCGGCGTCGTGCCCGCGTGGTTCGCCTCCCCCTCGAACACCGCGGTGTAGCGCCGGATGCCGACGATCCCCTCGACGACGCCGACCGGCACCCCGGCCTTATCGAGCACACCCCCCTGCTCGATGTGGAGCTCCACGTACGCCGCCAGGCTGCCCGCCGGCCGGGCTGCGGTAGCGACCGCCTCCGGGTCGATCCCGGCCGACCGCAGGTGCTCGGCCACTGGGCGGCCGTCCACCGCCTCATGGTGGATCGACGCCGGGTCGAACAGCCCCGCCATCGCCCGGCTGCCAAAGGTGCCGCCGCCCATCGTCGCCTCCTCGGCGACGAAGTTGATCACCTCCACCGGGTGACGCAGCCGCTGCCCCGCCGCGTGCAGCGCCCGCACGCTCGCCAGCGCCGCAATCACCCCGAGCGCCCCGTCGTACCGCCCGCCGTTGGGCACCGTGTCGGTGTGCGAACCGAGCGCGATCGGCGCCAGACCCGGCTCGCGCCCCGGATAGGTACCGATGGTGTTCCCGGCCGGGTCGCGGTGCACCTCCATCCCGGCCGCGCGCATCGCCTCCTCCACCCACTGCCGCGCTTCCAGGTCGGCCGGCGAGAAAGCGATGCGGTTGACACCCCCCTGCGGCGTCGCGCCGATACGGGCCAACGCCTCCAGGTCCCCGAGCAACCGTTCCCCGTCGATCTCCGGTCTCGTCTCAGCCACTTCGCCTCCCTTTCCCTCGGCCGGTAATCGCGGCCATGCTACGGACCGGTTCCGACCGGTGTCAATCACACGCGTGGTATCCTCAGGTACAGAAGGGAGGGCGCGCCGTGGCCGACCGTCGCCGCACCCCACTCGACCTGGAGGAGATCGAACCGCAGCTCTGCACACTCGACCTCCAGCGCCAGATCCTGCGCCAGACCCCGTTCTTCGCCGGGCTGCCTCCCGCCGAGATCGACCGCATCAGCCTGCACTTCAGTGAGCGAGGCTACCAGCCGGGAGAAACGGTCTACCTCGCCGGGGAGCCCGCCACGCGCCTCTACGTCGTCGCCGTCGGCAAGGTGAAACTGGTTCGCCCCACCCCGGCCGGGCAGAACGTCCTGCTCGACATCCTCACACCGGGCGATTTCTTCGGCAGCCTCGCCACCCTCGGCGACCGCGAGTACCCCAACACCGCAGAGGCGCAGACCGCCTGCTGCCTCCTCAGCGTCGATGCCGACCAGTTCGCAGAAATTCTCCGCGCCTATCCGACCGTGGCCCTGGCGACGCTGGAGATCGTCGCCGAGCGCCTGCGCGACGCGCACGAGGTGATCGAGCACCTGAGCGCGCACCCGGTCGAAGCACGGCTGGCGGCGACACTCCTCAAGCTGGCCGACCGGCTGGGCGAGGAGAGCGAGCACGGCCTGCTGATCCAGATGCCCCTCTCACGACAGGACCTCGCCGAGATGACCGGCACCACCACCGAAACCGCCTCGCGGGTGCTGAGCGAATTCCGCCGCGCCGGACTGATCCGAAGCGGCCGCCGCTGGGTCGCCATCACCGACCCCGCCGGCCTGGCAAAGTTCGCGGAAGCGCACGCGGTTCGATAGTTCCCCAGGAGTGCCAGTATCGTGCCGGGTGGTGGAACCATCCCAAACCGCTGTCTTGGTCTGGGGTGGGTGATGTGAAGATCTCCGCGCCGGGGCGCGTGCCCGGGGGTAAACCCCCGGGCACGGACCGAGCGGTGGGCACTCAACGCAGGTCTGTAAGTTCTGCCCCGCCCCAGCCCGCTGCAGGAGGCTTCGTCGTGTCAACCCGGCGGCTCTCAATCCCAGAGCCCCCACCGGACCACTCCCCCCAATCCCCTGCGGCTAATTGATCCGGATCATTCAGCCTTCCGACCGTCTCCCCTACGGTAGAGACCGGCGCGGGGAGTTGATTCCCCCGCGCGGGAGGACAGACAAATGAACGCCACCAAGAAGACGCTGCTGCGCAGCCAGGAGCTGAACTGCCCGTCCTGCGTCGCCAAGATCGAGAAGGCGCTGACCGCGCTCGACGGGGTGGAGAAGGCCAAGGTCCACTTCACGACGGGGCGGATCGAGGTCCACCACGACCCGACGCGCGTCAGCGGTGACGATCTGGTCAAGGCGATTCGAGCCACCGGCTACGAGGCGAAGGTAACGGCATTCTGATGG
Organism: Sphaerobacter thermophilus DSM 20745; assembly: GCF_000024985.1. Taxonomy (NCBI): domain Bacteria; kingdom Pseudomonadati; phylum Thermomicrobiota; class Thermomicrobia; order Sphaerobacterales; family Sphaerobacteraceae; genus Sphaerobacter; species Sphaerobacter thermophilus. The sequence goes on along the minus strand of NC_013524.1, from coordinate 1,105,506 downwards.
AGATGATCACGCAGCGATTCGCATGGCTTGCCAACCCGGCCACACGCCGGTTCGTGCTCACCGTGCTCAGCGGCGTGCTCATCGTCGCGTCGCTGATGCTCGGGCGGGTGGCCGCATTGGAGACGACGGGTCACGCCCTGATGGTCGCGGCGGCGGTCGTGGCCGGTGGAGACATCGCACTCCGGGCCGCCCGCGGCCTTCGCCAGCGGCAGGTCACGATCGAGTTGCTGGTGACGATCGCTGCTACCGGGGCCATCGTCATCGGCGAGTACTGGGAAGCGGCCGCGGTCACGTTTCTCTTCATGCTCGGCGCCTATCTCGAGGCGCGCACACTGAGCCGGACACGGCAGGCGTTGGGACGCCTGCTCGACCTGGCGCCGACCACTGCCCTGGTACTGCGCGACGGACAGGAGGTCGAAGTCGACCCCGGCGACGTCGTGCCCGGGGAGACAGTGCTGGTCAAGCCGGGGGCGCGCATCCCGGTGGACGGCGAGGTGCTCGACGGCCGGGCAGCGGTCGACGAGAGCGCCATCACCGGGGAGCCACTACCGGCCGAGAAGACCGCAGGCGACCCGGTCTACGCGGGGACGGTGTCGCAGAACGGTCTGCTCTGGGTCCGGGCGACCGGCATCGGCGCCGACACGACGCTGGCGCGGATCATCCACCGGGTCGAGGAGGCCCAGGAGGAAAAGGCGCCGACCCAGCGATTCATCGAGCGCTTCGCCCGCTGGTACACGCCGGCGATCATCGGCCTGGCCGCCGTCGCCTACCTCGTCTCGCGCAACGTGGAACTGGCGCTGACGCTGCTGGTCATCGGCTGCCCCGGCGCACTGGTCATTTCGACACCGGTGTCGATCGTGGCCGGGATCGGCCGCGCAGCGCAGCGGGGCATCCTGATCAAGGGGGGCGAGCACCTGGAGACGGCCGGTAAGATCTCGGCGCTGGCGCTCGACAAGACCGGCACGCTGACGGAGGGCAAGCCGCGCCTGACCGATGTCGTCGCGCTCCGGCCCGCGCTCGTCCCTGCGGGGTCGGGCGCATCGATCGCCGCTGCTGACGCCGAGGAAAGCCTCCTCCGCTGGGCCGCCATCGCCGAGGCGGGGTCCGAGCACCCGCTGGCCCGGCCGATCGTCTCTGCCGCTGCCGCGTTCGGCCCGGTGCCGCAGCCCGACGCGTTCGAGACCTACCCCGGCCGGGGTGTCTGGGCGACCCACGACGGACACACGGTCGCGGTCGGCACGCCCGATCTCATGGCGATCCTCGACGTTGCCGTCCCGCCCGAGGCACACGACCACCTGGCCCGGCTCACGTCGGAAGGCAAGACGGCAGTGCTGGTCGCGCGCGATGGGGAGACCATTGGCGTGCTCGGCATCGCCGATACTCTCCGGGACGCCGCGCCGGAGATGGTCCGCCGGCTGCGTGCGACCGGCATCCAGCGGATCGCGATGCTCACCGGCGACGACCGGCCGACGGCCGAGGCGATCGCCCGCGAGGTCGGGATCGACGAGGTCCACGCATCGCTGCTGCCGGAGCAGAAGCTGGAGCGGGTCAAGCAGATGCGCCGAGAGGGCGCGGTGGTCGCCATGGTGGGCGACGGGATCAACGACGCACCCGCGCTGGCCGCGGCAGACATCGGCATCGCGATGGGCGCGGCCGGCACCGACGTAGCCATCGAGACGGCGGACATCGCCCTGATGGCCGACGACCTGCTCAAGATCCCCGAGGCGATCCGGCTCTCGCGCGCCACGCTCCGCAACATCCGGCAGAACGTCGCGATCGCCCTGCTCACCGTGGCCGGTTTGCTTGCCGGCGTCCTGGCCGGCGAGGTCCACATGGCGGGCGGCATGTTCGTCCACCAGGCGTCGGTCCTCCTGGTCATCCTCAACGCCATGCGCCTGATGCGGGCGTGAAGCGACGGCCCCACCCCCGGCCCCTCTCCCAAGTCGGGAGAGGGGGCTAGGGGGTGAGGGCTGCCCTCTCCAGTATCATGACCCCCAACAACCGCGACACCCAGGAGGAGGCAGGGATGAGCGACTGGCGGATGGTGTGTGAGGCGTGCGGGCACGAGGAGCCGTTGGATACCGCAGCGTGGCGCTGTCCGGCCTGCGGCGGAGCCTTCGGGATCACCGGGCCGGACCGGCTCGCCCCGGCAGCCATCGACCCTGACGCACCCGGCCTCTGGCGCTACCGTGCGATCCTGCCGGTGCCGCTGGAGGCGGCTCGCCCGCTCGGCGAGGGGATGACACCGCTGGTGCCGGGCACTCTGCTCGGCCGCAGGGTCTTGTTCAAGCTGGACGGGCTGCTGCCGACCGGCTCGTTCAAGGACCGGGGCGCGGCAGTGCTGGTCGCCCACCTGCGGCGGCTCGGGCGCCAGCGGATCATCGTCGACTCCTCGGGCAACGCTGCCGCGGCGATGGCCGGCTACAGCGCCGCGGCCGGGCTCGCCTGCACCGTCTACGCCCCCGCCAGCGCCTCTCCCGGCAAGCTGGTCCAGTCGCGTGCCTACGGCGCCACCGTCGTCCCGGTGGAGGGCAACCGGGAGGCGGTCGCCGCCGCCGCGCAACAGGCCGCGGCGGACGATCCGTCCGCCTTCTACGCCAGCCACAACTGGCACCCCGTCTTCGTCGAGGGCGTGAAGACGTGGTTGCTGGAGGTCTGGGAGCAGTTGGGGCAACAGCTCCCGGCCGCCTGCTTCATCCCGACCGGAGGCGGGAGCGCCCTGATCGGCGCCTGGCGCGCTACAACGGCCCTTCCTGGCCCGGCCCCGGCGCTCGTCGCCGCCCAACCCGCCGCCTGTGCTCCGCTCGTCGCCGCCGTCCAGGCCAGCACCGAAGTGACGCCGATCACTCCGGGCGACACCATCGCCGAGGGGACGCGCATCGGCGCCCCGGCCCGGCCGCGCCAGATGCTCGCCGCCGTCCGCGAGACCGGCGGCTGGGCCGAGGCCGTGCCGGAAGAGGAGATCGTCGCGGCGCTGCGCGAACTCTGGGGCCAGGGGCTCTACGTCGAGCCGACCGCGGCCGTCGGCGCAGCCGCCTTCCGCCAGGCGGTCCGGCGCGGGCACCCGATCCCGGAAGGAGAGGTCGTCGTACTTCTGACCGGCTCCGGCCTGAAGGCGGCGCCAGACATGGTGGCCGCGCTCCTTGGATGAGCCGCCGGGGACGGCATACGCGTCCGGTAACCGGCATAGGTGGATTCAGGATGTCTGCGCCGTCGCTGATGCCCGGGGTTTACCCCATCGGTGTGCCCGGGGCACCTAACTGAACGGAGCGACCCCTCAGTACACCATCTCCCCGCTCACGAACGCGCGGGTGCGGGGGTCGGTGCCGCGGCCTTCGAGCAGGACGTCGGTCGGGCCGTCCTCCACGAGGTGGCCGTCGAGCAGCACGGCCGTGCGGGGGGCGAGGCGCCGGGCCTGGTGGAGGTTGTGGGTGACGATCACGACGGTCGTGCCGTACTCGCGGTGCAAGGCAACGATAGCCTCCTCGATCAGCGCGACATTGTGCGGATCGAGGTTCGCGGTCGGCTCGTCCAGCAGCAGCACCCGCGGCCGCAGGACGAGCGCCCGGCCGAGCGCCACCCGCTGCAGTTCGCCGCCGGAGAGGGTGCGGGCGCGCGCCCGTGCGAGGTGGGACAGACCGAGTAGCTCCAGCGTCGCGGCGACGCGCTCATCGGCCGGTTCGCCGCGCAGCCGCAAACCGTAGGCAACGTTCTGCTCGACCGTGCCGTCGAGGAGCAGGGGCCGTTGGAACACCAGCGTTACTTCGCGCCGGACATCGAGCGGCGCGCCGTCGGGCCACGTCCGGCCGTCGTAGCGCACGGTCCCGGTCGTCGGTCGTTCGAGGAAACACAGGAGCCGGAGCAACGTCGACTTCCCCGCGCCGCTCGGGCCGACGACCGCCAGGAACTCGCCGGCCGGGATCTCCAGGTGGTCGATCGACAACACCGTCCGCGCGCCGTAGCGCACGGTGACATGCTCCAGTGCGTACAGCGTGCTCATCCTCGCGCGTGTGCCAGGTAGCCGCGCAGGCGCAGCGCCAGCGCGTTCAGGAAGAACGTCAGGGCGACCAGGATGACACCGAGCGCCAGCGCCTGGTCGAAGGCGCCCTTGCGCGTCTCGAGGACGACCGCAGTCGTCAGCACCCGCGTCGAGCGCTCGATGTTCCCGCCGACCAGCATGACCGCGCCCACCTCCGAGATGATGCTGCCGAACCCGGCCACGAGCGCGACCAGCATCCCGGCCCGCGCTTCCCAGAGGATCGCCTGCACGATCTGCCGCTCGGTCGCCCCCAGGGCCTTGAGCTGCAGCCGCAACTCGGGCACCACCCCCTCGACCGCCGACGTCGTGAGCCCGATGACGAGCGGCAGGCTGATGAGCACCTGCGCCGTCACCATCGCCCGCGGGGTAAACAGCCAGCCGAGCATCCCCAGCGGGCCCGAGCGGGAGAGCAGGAGGTAGACCGCCAGCCCGGCCACGACCGGCGGCATACCCATCCCGGTGTAGATCAGCGTCGTTACGAAGCGGTGGCCGGGGAACGAGCGGAACGCCAGCCACGCGCCGATCGGCACGCCGATCACCGCGCTGATCAGCAGCGCGATCCCGGATACCCGCAGGGTCAGCAGCACGATACTCCAGATGTCCGGATCGCCGCTGAGGAGGAGACGGAGTGCCCCAACGAGTCCGCCGAGGATGTCATCCATCCTACGATTGCCCCTCCGGCGTCGCCAGTGGGTAGAAGAGCGGCTGTCCGTACTCGTCCTGGCCGAAGTTCGCGATCATCTCCTGCACCTCCGGTGAGGTGATCCACTCGACGAACGCCTCCGCCAGATCAGCGCGGATGCCGTCGTGCCGTTCCGGGTTCACCGGAATCACACCGTAAGGGTTACTCAGCGAGGGGTCAGGGTTCTCGGCGACGGTCTCACCACCGAAAACGATGGTGAGGTCGGGCAGCCGGTCGCGCATAGACAGGTAAGTGCCGCGGTCGGCCAGGGTGTAGGCCTGCTGCTCGTTGGCCGTGATTAGCGTCTCGCCCATCCCCTGCCCGAGCGATTGGTACCAGCCGCTGGCCGGGTCGGGCGTGATTCCGGCCTTTTCCCAGATCTGGCGCTCGCGCGTGTGCGTCCCCGACTCGTCCCCACGGGAGACGAAGAGCGCCTCGGCTTCGGCGATGCGGGTGAATGCGTCCGCAGCGTCAGCAGCTTCGCGAACGCCGGCCGGATCATCCGGCGGCCCCACGATGATGAAGTCGTTCTGCATCACATCACGGCGGTACAAGCCGTAGCCTGCCTCGACGAAGGCGTCCTCCTGGGCGCGGGCGTGGACGAGCACAACGTCGGCATCGCCGTTCTCACCCAGCTTGAGCGCTTGCCCAGTCCCGACCGCGATGACATCGACCGTTGCGCCGTAACGCTGCTCAAAGTCAGGCAGGATCGCGTCGAGCAGCCCTGAGTCCTCTGTCGAGGTGGTCGTCGCCAGCCGCAGCCGTCCCCCTAGCTGCTGTGGGGTCGCCTCCGCCTGACCGGGAGTCGCCTCGGCGGCGGTCTCCGTCTGACCAGCAGTAGGCTCAGCGGTTGTCTGGGCCTGTCCTGCCGTGGACTCGGCGCCGTTCGAGGATCCGCAGGCAGCCAGCAGGACCACCAGGAAGACGACCAACCAGCGCCGCAGCATCCCGCTCACTCTCCCTGACTTCCAGCCGTTCGGCTATTTACATCATAACGCTCGCTCAAAAAAGAGAGGTCGCCCAGCACCTCGGCGAACCGCCGCGCAACCAGCTCGTCGAGGCCGGCGCGGAAGCGCTGGTAGCGCTCCACCAGGGCCCGCCCAGCCGGGGTCAGGGCGCTGCCGCCGCCACCGGCGCCGCCGCTCCGACCGTGGAGCAGCTTCACGCCCAGGCCGTCCTCCATCTCCCGGATCTTTCCCCAGGCCACGCGGTATGCTACCGCAAATTCCTCCGCCGCGGCACTGAGCGAGCCGTGCTTCTCGACTGCGGCCAGCAGTTCGATTCGCCAGTCGCTCAGCACCAGCGCACCATCCCGCTCGGCCCAGCACTTGACCCGGATCTCCACCGGTGCCTGCTCAGTCACGCTATCGTTCTCCTCACGCTCCCGCCACCCCCTATCGCAAGGCACTCTCCGGGCTCATTGGCGCGCGTCGTCCGACGGGGCGCCGCGGTCGAGCCAGCCCCAGAGGTTCTCAGACGCAAGCGCCAGGCGGTACTCGTCGAGGACGTCCAGCGCCATCGCCCGCACCGGTCCCGAAGACAGCCCGAACCGCTGGCAGTAGGCCAGCAGCCACGCCTCGAAGTCATCGGGGTCGGGATCTGCCTCGATAACCGCCTCGAACAGCTCGCGCTTAATCGCCAGGCCGAGCGCGTCGGGCGCTGTGTTGCGCTTCCGCTTACGACGCCGGCCCTCGGTCGCCTCCAGAGCCGCCAGAAGGCGACGGCAGACCGCGGCCGGACGCGGTTGCTCCGTGATCGTGGCCTCGTTCGGTGTCTTCACGATGACGGTGCTCCTGCCTCGCTCACACTGCCACCAACTGGAGTCGGAGCGGGTAGCCGGCGCCCGCCGGGCGGCGGTAGCCCTGCTCGACGGCAGCCACGTCGAGATCAGCAGTGGCGAGGTCGATGACCGGCACCTCGGCAGGGGACCAGCCGCGCAGCGTGGCGATGCTCTTGACGTAGCCCTGGCAACGGCGGCAGATGTCCACCTGGCGAGCCTCACCGTCCTCCTCGGGCACGAGCGAACCCAGCTCCCGGTGCTGGCCATGCTCGCAGTAGGGGCACCAGAAGGCGATGGCGGCCCAATCGGCTCCGCAGCGACCGCAGCGCAGGCGCCGCTCGCGGGCCAGCCCACGCCGCTCAGCGGCCGCCGGCCAGGCACCGCAGATCGGGCAGAAGCCGCGTGCCCAGGGCACGGGAAGCCCATCGCCGAGACGTCGACCGCATGCCTGGAGGAAAGGAAGCGCGGCGAGGTTGCCGATGGCAGCCAGCCGCTCATCCGGAACCCCGACCTCAGCCGCGAGCTGCTGGATGGCCTGAGTGTCGGTCGCTACTGCCGCCTGCAAGAGCCGGAGGGGATCAAGCCCCACCACGCGGTCGGCCGCTTCCGCGAGGTCCGGCGTCCCGGCCTCAGCCAACCGCTCCGTGAGGTGCTGAAGCCAGCCGCTCACCGGGGTGGGATCGAGCAATACCACCGTGCCGTGGAGGAGCGGCGTTCCGGACGGCCGGTCGGGAGCCGGCTCCGGCACGGCGTTCTCCCACAGCGGCTCGAGGCTGGCGCGGAGCGCGTCAGCGTAGAGTGCCAGCCAAGGCCGCCACTCCGGGTAGTCACGCGCCACGGCGTCGAGTTGCCCAAGTGCCCCGTCAACTATCGTCTTGTCCGCCATCCGGCCTCACTTCTCGCCGTCTCGCAAGCCGCCGTCGAATTCTGTGCGCCGCCGACCCGCGGTGGCGGAGACACCGCCGCGTCGGCGTGGATCACTCCTGCTGGCCCGGCACCTTCAGCGGTGTGTCAGCGTAGATGCTCCGTTCGCCTCGCACCTCGCCGTGCAGCTCCACCGTCTCCTTCCGGTTGCCGATGTCGGCACCCGGTCCACCAGCCCGCGTCCGCTTCGCCTCCGGCCCGCAGGCCGCGAGCAGGAAGGCGACCAGGACGAGCGTCAGCAGGTATCGACCGCATACCCTGAGTGCCCGACGCGCCATGTTACACCGCCTCCGACGACAGCAACATGACGACCCGGAGGATGAAGCCGCCGACGAGGACGAGCGCGGCGGCACCGACCGGGCTGGCAGGACCGAGGAGCCGGGGTCTCCAGTGGAGCAACAGCGGGATCAGGATGCCCACGAGCACGACCCCGACCAGGAGCAGCACGCCCCACATGTTGAACAGCACTTCCCGAGCGACCACGCTGCCGACCGAGACGACGACCAGGGCAAGGACGATGAGTTCAAGGATCAACGCCCAGGTATCCATCTGTGACAGCCAGCGCAGGCTCTCCGGATGAGCCCGGCGCCGCCCGGCCAGGTAGAGTAGCGCAGCCGCCGTGGAGAAGCCGGACACGAGGAAGAGTAGACCAAGCAGCCAGGTATCCGCCCAGAGCGGTCGGTTCGTCACCGAGAGCAGCACCCCGGTATACCCGGCGACGAAGAAGCCGAACAACGCCCCGAGGACGTTGATGACATTGCCGAGCAGCCCCTGGTTTAGCGCAGCCAGCCCCCGCCATGGCAGGCGCCGGGTCTCGGCCAGCGCCCCGACAGTTGACAGGAAAGCGAACAGGCCGAAGAACGTTATGCCCCACGAGCCGACCGACATCGGCGACCAGTACTTGAAGGCGGGAGTCCAGGTGTTCGACTGGACCAGCATGTGCCAGAACCGCTCCGGCCGCGTCAGGTCGAGCGTGAGCAGGATGCCGCTGATGATGATGGCCGGAAGGGCGATGTAGTAGCCCAGCCGAGAGATGGGCCGATCCTCCGGCTCGCCGAACAGGTGGAGCATGGCCGCGATCGCGTAGCTGCCACCGCCGATGCCGCCGATGAAGAAGTAGAAGATGATCCACCACTGCCAGTGCGGCGCCTGGGTGAAGAAGGTGTCAGGCATCGCCTTCCTCCCCTCCCTCTACCGGCTCCGCGCTCTCCTCGCGCTCGGCTCGGCGCTCCGCGGCCAGGCGGTCCATGCGCCGCTTGCGCAGGCTCACGAGCCCGAGCAGCCCCATGGCCGCCGCACCGGCAGCCGAGAGGGTAGCCGACGGTACCAGGTTGCGGCTCGGGAGCTGCGGATTGGAGGGCAGGCCGTAGACCTCGGGCTCGTCCACCAGGAGGTAGAAGGAATTGAGCCCGCCGAGGATCGACTCGTCGCCGTAGATGTAGGCGTCGGTCTGCCCCGCTTCATGGAGCTGCCGCACCCGCTCCTCAGCGCGCTGGCGCAGTTCCGAGATCGGCCCGAACTGGATCGACTGGGTCGGACAGGCCTGGGCACAAGCGGGGATCATCCCCGCCTGCATCCGGTCGTAGCAGAGCGTGCACTTCATCGCCGTCCCGGTGATCGGGTTGATATCGATCACCCCGAACGGGCAGGCGCTGATGCAGGCCCGGCACCCGTTGCAGACGTCCGCCTGGATCACCACGGTGTCGAACTCGGTGCGGATAATCGCGCCGGTCGGGCAGACCTCGAGGCAGCCGGCCTGGACACAGTGCTTGCAGACGTCGCTCATCATCAGCCAGCGGCCCTGCGAGCGGTCCTCATTGAACTGCTCGATGAACCGGACGTGGCGCCAGGTGGTGCCACTCAGCCGCCGTGTGTTGTCATAGCTCTCACCGCTGAGGGTGTTGGCCCCTCCGGACTCGGCGGGAAGCTGGTTCCACTCCTTGCAGGCGACCTCGCAGGCCTTGCAGCCAATGCAGACGGTGGTGTCGGTGAAGAATCCCATTGGCTCAGCCATCATGCCTTCTCCACGTTGCAGACGAACGCCTTGGCCTCGTGGATCGACACGTTCGGGTCACCGACGAGTGCCGAGAGATCATTCGTCACGTCGCCGGTCACGATCCCCTGGTAGCCCCAGTGCCACGGCAAGCCGACGTGGTGGATCGTCTTCCCAGCCACCTGCATCGGCCGCATGCGGCGGGTCACCAGCGCCTTGGCGCGGATCTCGCCCCGCGGGGTGCGGATACGCACCCAGTCGAGGTTGTTGATGCCCTTCTCGCTGGCCAGCTCGGGACTCAGCTCGACGAACAACTCCGGCTGCAGCTCGGCCAACCACGGCAGCCAGCGGCTCATTACACCCGACAGGTGGTGCTCGGTGAGCCGGTAAGTGGTGAGGACATACGGGAACTCGGGATCCTCCGGCTCGATGATCCGGTTGTCCTCCCGGTCCCACCGCTTGAGCACCGGATTGGTCTGCTGCCGGTAGAGCGGGTTACGCACGGGCGACTCGGCCGGCTCGTAGTGGGTCGGGAGCGGGCCGTCCACCATGCCGGTCGGGGCGAAGAGCCATCCCTTACCATCCGCCTTCATGATGAAGGGGTCCGTGCCGGAGTGGGCGTCGAGCCCGATGCCGTTCGGGTCGGCCGGGGTATCGGGCGCCTTCGTCGCCGCGAAGTCCGGCACGTCGTAGCCGGTCCACTGCCCCTGCTCCTCGTCCCACCAGATCCACTTCTTGGCCTCACTCCAGGGCTGGCCGTCGGGCCGGGCCGAGGCACGGTTGTAGAGGATGCGGCGGTTGGCCGGCCAGGCGTAGCCCCAGTTGAGGTGGGCTCCGACGGTGCCCGGCGGGTCCGGCTCCCGGTTGGCGGCACGGTTCTGCCCCGGCTCCGGGAAGATGCCGCAGTAGATCCAGGAGGCGCAGGTGGTCGAGCCGTCGTCCTTGAGATCGGCGAAGCTCTTCAGGTGCTCGCCGGTCTCCGTGTAGTAGCCATTGATCTCCTTGAGGATCTTCTCGACGTCCGGCTCATCCTTGATCCGGGAGTCCGCCGGCGGCTCGTCCGGCTCGTAGTCCCAGACGAGATTCTTGATACCCTGGTCACGCGGCAGGTCGCTATCGGCATACAGGGCCTTGAGCCGCTTGCCCAGGTGGTAGGTGAACCAGACGTCGGAGCGGCAGTCACCCGGCGGATCGGCGGCACGGTGGTGCCACTTGACCAGGCGCTGGGTATTGGTGAAGCTACCGTCCATCTCGCCGACCTGGGCCGATGGGAAGAGGAACACCTCGGTCTGAATGTCCTCCGGCCGCAGCTCGCCGCTCTTGACCTCCGGCGAGTTGTACCAGAAAGCAGCGGTCTCGGTTTCGAAGTTGTCCTTGACCACCAGCCATTCCAGCTTCGCCAGGGCCTTCCGCTGCAGCCGAGCGTTCTGGCCACCGACCGCCGGGTTCTGGCCCATGGCGAACATGCCTTTGACCTTGCCCTCCATCATGGCGACCATCATCGGCATGTGCGAGTGGTCACCACTGATCTTCGGGTGCCAGTCGTAGCCAAAGTCGTTCTCCGGTGTGGCGGCGTCGCCGTACATCGACTTGAGGTAGCTGACCATGAACTTGGGCGTGTTGGCCCAGTACCCGGTCGGCAGCGTCTCGGTCTTGAGGTAATCGGTCAGGGTGTCGTGCTGCTTCAGCGCCGAGGGCGCCGGCATGTAGCCGTGGATGCTGTGGTACAGCGTCGGGATGTCGGTGCTGCCCTGGATCGTGGCGTGGCCGCGCAGGGCCAGGATCCCTCCACCCGGCCGCCCGATGTTGCCGAGTAGGAGCTGCAGGATCGCCGCCGCACCGATCATCTGCGGGCCGTAGGTGTGCTGCGTCCAGCCCAGAGCGTAGACGATCGCGGTCGTTTTGTCGGCCCCCGAGTTCTCCAGCAGCGTCTCGGCCACCTGGATGAATGTCTCCGGCGGGCAGCCTGTGACCTCCGCAACCATCTCCGGCGTGTAGCGGCTGAAGTGCCGCTTCAGGATCTGGAAGACGCAGCGCGGGTGCTCCAGCGTCGGGTCGGTCTCCGCCGGCGGCGGCAGGAGCGCACGCACGAGCGGGTCAAACGGCGGGCCAGACGGCACCTCCTGCGACTCCGCGTCCGGTTGCCCGGATTCCACTTCCTGCTCACCGGACTGGGCCGTGCTGCCCGAGCGCCCCTGGTCCCCAACGGCCGTGCGCCGGTACTGCCAGGTCGTGTTGTCGTACTGCGCGACGAAGCCGTTGAGCGGGTCACCGGTGTACTCGATCAGGCCGGAGAAGACGCCAGCAGCGTCGTCGTCCTCGGTGTCCTTAAAGTCGTCGTTGATGATGGTCGCGGCGTTGGTGTAGTTGACCACGTACTCCTTGAAGAACGGGTCGGTGTTCCAACGCTCACTGTTGATGACGTAGTTGATCAGCCCGCCGAGGAAGGCGATGTCGGTCCCCGCGCGGATCGGCGCATGGATGTCGGCCATCGCCGTGGTGCGGGTGAAGCGCGGGTCGGCGTGGATGACCTTGGCTCCCCTGAGTTTGGCCTGCGTGACCCAGCGGAAAGCCACCGGGTGGCACTCGGCCATGTTGGAGCCCTCGATCAGGATGCAGTCCGAGTTGGCAAGGCTACCCGGAAACGTGGTGGCGGCGCCGCGCCCGAGTCGTACCCCCAGACCGGGGACACTCGAGCTGTGTCATATCCGCGCCTGGTTCTCGATGGCAACCACACCCAGACCGCGCAAAAGCTTCTGGTGGATGTGGTTCCACTCGTTGTCCATCGTGGCCCCGCCGAGCGAGAAGATGCCCAGCGTGTGGTTGACCAGCTTGCCGTCCGGTAGCCGCTCGACGAAGGTCTCGTCTCGCGTCTTCTTGACCAACTCGGCAACCCGGTCCATGGCCTCCTCGAGGTCCATCTCTTCCCAGGAGGTCGCACCCGGCCTGCGATGGAGAACCTTCGTCAGGCGGTTCGGGTTGACGTGGAGCTGGAAGGTCGCTGCTCCCTTGGGGCAGAGGTTGCCCTGGTTAATCGGGCTGTTGACGTCGCCCTCGATGTTGACGATCTGCCCATCGACGACGTGGACGATGGTGTCACAGCCGACCGCGCAGTACGGGCAGACGCTCGGGTAGGCCTTGGCCTCCCGGATCCGCAACTGCTGCGCTCGGACGACCGCCGGCCGGATGTCAGCTCCCAGCCCAGCCAGTCCACCCACTGCGGTGCCCGCCGCCGCACCTGCCATGACACGCAGTAGGTTCCGACGAGAGAGCCGTGCTTCCAGCATGGTCCTCCTCCTCGATGGCGAAGCGGCACCCGTGCTGGTCGATCGAATCTGCGTCGTGTGCACCATAATAGCACATCCTGTCAACATATTCCGTGATACGCATCACAATTTCCATCGGTGCCGCCAGCGGGACGAGGAACCGGCAGGGCTCACACCGATCTGCTAGAGTGGAGGGTGCAAGGCCGAGCAGGGCAGCGTCGGATCAGGAGTGCCTACCCCACCCGGGATGATCGGGATTGCTCGCCGGGGCGGTTCCCATAGTAGACATGCGCGGAGCCACAGGTCACACCAGAAGTCGGGTGGCGGAGAACTGAGGATTCCGATGCACCAGGCAGCAACCACGGTCCACGTCGAACTTTTCGGCGTTCCTCGCCTGCTGGCGGGGAGGAAGACGATCGCGGTCGCCGGGGAAACACTGGGGGCGTTGAGCCGCGCGCTGCTGGACGCCTGTCCGGCCCTGGCCGAGCGGGTGATCGACCCACGGACCGGCTGGCTGACCGAGGGGTACATGTTCGTGGTCAACGACCGCTTCAGCCGCGATCCGACCTTCCCGGTCGCGCCCGGGTCGTCGGTCCTCCTCGTCTCCAGTGTCGCGGGAGGTTGATGCCATGCACGGCGTCCACGGCCGGTACCTGCACATCGACCTTGACACCGGGTCGGTCGCCGAGCACCCGATCCCGGAGGAGGTGTCGATCCGGGTGATCGGCGGCGTGGGGCTCGCCAGTCTGCTCCTCTACCGTTGGGCGCCGCCCGGCGTCGACCCGCTGGCACCCGAGAACCCGCTGATCTTCGCCACCAGCCCCTTCATCGGCACCGGTATCACTACCGCCAGCAAGGTCGCCGTCGTCACCAAGTCGCCGCAGACGGGCATGATCGGCGACAGCCTCTCCTCCAGCTACCTCGCCATCGCCTTGAAGCGCACCGGATTCGACGCCCTGGTCATCACCGGCAAGGCCACCGGGTGGTCCCTGCTCGTGGTGGACGACGGCCGGGTCGAGGTCCGCCCCGCGATGGATCTGCTCGGACGGACGCCGGACGAGACGGCCGAGTCGGTCCGTGCCGCGCTCGGCAGCGGCTTCCGTGTCGCGGCCATCGGCGAGGCGGGTGAGCGCGGCGTGCGCTACGCCGCGATCAGCAACGACGGGCGCCTCGCGGGCAGGACCGGCGGCGGCGCAGTCATGGGCAGCAAGCGTCTCAAAGCGATCGCGGTGCGCGGCAGTGGCCTGCCGACCGTGGCCGATCCGGCGGGTCTGGCGCGGGCTGCGCGCGACCTGGCCGCCCGCAGCCTCGGCCCCGGCACCGCCAAGTACCGCGAACTGGGCACCGCCGCCAACCTCGCCTTCTTCAACCGTATCGGGGTGCTGCCGACCCGGAACTTCCAGCAGGGTGAGTTCGCAGGCGCCGAGGCGATCAGCGGGGAGACCCTGTTCCTGGAGCACCGGACTGACAAGCACGCCTGCGCGGCCTGCACCATCGGTTGCGAACACCACTACCGCACCCGCGACGGCGGCTCCGAGCGCACGGTCCGCCTTGAGTATGAATCCCTCTTCGCGCTCGGCTCCCTCTGCGGCGTCGACGACCCCAACGCCGTGCTCCGCGCCGCGGCGCTGTGCGATGACCTCGGCATGGACGCCATCACCACCGGCGCCACGGTCGCCTGGGCCATGGAGTGCGCCGAGCGCGGTGTGGATCTGGGCTACCCCGAGCACGAGTTCCCCCGCTTCGGCGACGCCGATTCGCTTCTCCGCACCATCGAGGCGATCGGCCGGCGCCAGGGCATCGGCGACCTGCTCGCTGAGGGATCGCGCCGCGCGGCCGAGCGCATCGGTCAGGGGTCTGAGGCCTGGGCCATGCACGTCAAGGGGCTGGAGATGCCCGGCTACGACCCGCGCAAGCTCCCGACGCTAGCGCTCGGCCTGGCCGTCGCCACCCGCGGGGCATGCCACAACCGCTCATCCGCGTACGACATCGACTTCTCCGACCGGCTTGACCCCGACGCCGAAGCGCAGGCCCGCGCCGAGGCCGCCGCTGCCGCCGAGGACCAGGCCGCGGTGCTCGACTCGCTCACCATCTGCAAGTTCCTCCGCCACTGCTTCGACGACCTCTACGCCGAGGCGGCGGAGCTGTACACGATGGTCACCGGCGTGCCCACTACCGGCGACGACCTCCGCGTGGCGGGTGAGCGCATCAACAACCTGAAGAAGCTCTTCAACATCCGCGAGGGGTGGACCCGCGCCGACGACCGCCTGCCCGACCGGGTCCTCACCGGGGAGGCCGGCCTGACCCACGAGCGGCTGACACACCTGATCGACGCCTACTACCGTGTCCGCGGCTGGGACGCCGACGGCCGCATCCCCGAGGCACACCTCACCCGCCTCGGCCTCACCGATCTGCTCTGACCCGCGCAGCCCTGCACGAAACACCCCTCTCCAAAAATTGGGAGAGGGGCCGGGAGTGAGGGCCATTCCCACGAGGTGGCGCGCGTACGCCCGGGCATCCGATACGAAGCTACCATTATGTCATCCTGCGCTTCGCGCAGGATGACATGGCGGTGATCGGTACGATGAGTCCGCCGCGATGCGGCGCGCCATCGGCAGGCGCGATTCTCACTCGAACACGATCACCCCGCGCGCGACCTCGCCCGCGTCGAGGGCGCGGATGGCCTCGTTGATCTCGTCGAGCGCGAAGCGGCGGCTGATCAGTTCGTCGAGCTTGATCCGCCGGTTCAGATACAGGTCCACGTAGCGCGGGATGTCCTGATAGGGCGACACCGACCCGTAGAAGCAGCCCACCAGCGACTTCCCGGAGCGCATGAGGTCCTGGGCCGGGATCGACACCTCGTCGGCCCCGTCCGCCAGCCCGACGACCACCGCCTTGCCGCCCTTGCGCGTCATGTCGTACGCCTGCCGGATCGTGGCCGGGTGCCCGATCACCTCGAAGGCGTAGTCGACGCCCCAGCCGCCGGTCAGGCTCCGCACCGCCTCGATCGGGTCTTCCCGATTGGGATTGATCGTGTGGGTCGCGCCGAACTCGCGCGCCATCTCCAGTTTGCGGTCGACGAGATCGATGGCGATGACCCGCGTCGCACCGGCCAGCGCTGCACCCTGCACGACGTTCAACCCGACCCCGCCGACGCCGATTACCGCCACGTTCGAGCCGGGCTCCACCCGCGCCGTCTTGATCACCGCCCCCAGGCCAGTGGTCACCCCGCAGGCGATGAGCGCGGCGCGGTCGATCGGCATCTCGTCGGGGATCTTCACCAGGTTGCGGGCGTCCACGTTGGCGTACTCGGCGAAGCTGCCGACCGCCAGCAACGGGGTCAACACCTGGTCTCCGTGTCGCAGCCGAACGTTGCTCGGCCCCGGCGCGGCGCACAAGTGGTGCTCGCCGCGCAGGCAGAAGTAGCACGTCCCGCACTTCTGGCCGAAGGCGATGATGACGCGGTCGCCGGGCTGCACGCGCGTCACGCCCTCGCCGACCGACTCGACCACGCCAGCACCCTCGTGCCCCAGCACCAGCGGCGGCACAAACGCCGTCTCCCGGCGGATGTGGTGCAGGTCGGAGTGGCAGACGCCACTCGCCAGGATCTTGACCCGCGCCTCACCCGGCGCCGGGTCTGCGATCTCGACATCCTCCACCCGCAACGGCGTGCGCCGCTCCCACAACACCGCTGCTTTGATCCGCATGGCCCAGCTCCTGTCCCAAACGCCGCTCCAGGCGTCAGGCGCAGGCGCTACTCGCCCGGCGTGACGCCCTGCAGCAGCGTGCTCAGGCTCGCCACGTCGGTGTTACCCCCGCTGACGATCGCCACGACCGGCGCATCGGGCGCCACCGAGGCCTTGCCGGTCAGCAGCGCAGCCAGCGCCGCCGCCCCAGCCGGCTCGGCCAGCACCTTGCATCGCTCCAGCAGGAGGAACATCGCCTGGCGAATCTCATCGTCCGACACCAGCACCAGGTCGTCCACGTAGCGTTGCACCAGGGAGAAGGTCAACTCGCCCGCGAACGGCGCCGCCAGCCCGTCTGCGATGGTGTCGATCCGATCCAGCTTCACCGTGTGGCCCGCCTGACGCGCACGCCACATCTTCGGTGCACCCTCCGGTTCGACCCCGATGATCTTCGCGTTGGGCCGCTGGCCCTTAATCGCCACCGCGACGCCGGCGATCAGGCCGCCCCCACCGATCGGGACGACCACGGTGCCGACCTCAGGCAGGTCCTCCAGGATCTCCAGCCCGACCGTGCCCTGGCCCGCGATCACGAGGGGATCGTCGAATGGGGGGACAAACGTCAGACCGCGCTCCTTGGTCAACTCATCAGCACGGCTGAAGAGCTTCATGCGGTCCTGCTCGATGACAACCGTGGCACCGTACTGCTGCGTTGCCTGCACCTTGGTCCGGGGCGCGTCGGCGGGCATGACGACCGTCGACGCCACGCCCTCGGCAGTGGCGGCCCAGGCGAGCGCCTGCGCATGGTTCCCGGCCGATGCGGCCAGAAGCCCGCGCGCCCGCTCCTCGGGCCCGAGCGCGGCGATCTTGTTCAGCACCCCGCGGACCTTGAACGAGCCGGTCTTCTGCAGGTTCTCCAGCTTGAAGTAGACCGGCGCACCGACACGCCGCCCGATCTCCGTGCTGCCGATCAGCGGCGTCCGGTGGATCCGGCCGGCGAGGACTCGCCGCGCGCTGGTAACGTCGTCGAGAGTTACCATGCTCCTCCCCTGTTCGCTACGTCGTGATCCAGGGCCATCATCATCGCACAGTCGGGTCGCATACGGTCCAGCCGGTCTCCGCCGGCCGAAACCGCATTCCCCGCCGCGACCTCTCCCGATTGTCGCACACCGCAGCACCCGCGCGGTACCGCCACCGGGATCGCAGCAGCCGAGCGCCGTGACCGCGCCAGGGACCCTACGCCAACCGGGGCAGCAGTTCCCGCGCGATCCGCTCCTGGATAGCGTCCCGCACCTCGCGGTAGACCGCCAGCCGCTCCGCGTCGGTCCCGGTCGCGGCCGCGGGGTCGGGGAAGGACCAGTGCAGGCGCCGCGCGGCGCCCGGGAAGAAGGGGCACGCCTCGTTAGCCTGGTCGCAGACCGTGATCACGTAGTCGAACGGCTCAGCCAGGAAGCGATCCAGCGTCTTCGACTCCTGGCCGGAGATGTCGATGCCCAACTCGGCCATCGCCTCGATCGCCAGCGGGCGGACACGCGTCGCCTCGGTGCCCGCGCTGAACGCGGCCACCCGCACCCCGGCCATCGCCCGCAGCAGCCCCTCAGCCATCTGCGACCGGGCACTGTTGTGGGTGCAAACGAACAAGACACGCAGACGCTTCTCCACGCCTCAACTCCCATCGCCGGCCGGCTTTCATCACCGGCAGTGTAGCGCGCCACGGTGCGCATGTGCCTCTTTCGCCGCCGCGTCGGAACGGCACCGGCCACCAACAGGCACCCTGAATACTGCTCAGCACACTCCTGCACCCCTGCGCTATCATGCGCGTGTACCGCAGGATGGCTGACTCGTCAGACGACGGGGCGCCCGAATAGATAGGGGCGCACGGGATGCGGATGATCTCCTGGCCGCGTCGTATCTACTATGGTTGGATCCTGGTGCTGGCCCTGTCGTTCACGGAGATCACCTCCTGGGGCGTGCTCTACTACGGCTTCAGCGTCTTCATCACACCGCTACGCCAGGATCTCGGCTGGAGCACGGAACAAATCACCGGCGCCTTCTCGCTGGCGCTGCTCCTCTCCGGCATCGCCGCGCTGCCCGTGGGTCGCTGGCTCGACCGGCACGGCCCTCGGCTGCTGATGACGGTCGGGTCAATCGCGGCCACGATGCTGGTCTTCGCCTGGTCGCGTGTCGAGAGCGTGACCGCCTTCTACCTGATCTGGGCCGGGATCGGGCTTGCCATGGCCGCGGTGCTCTATGAACCCGCCTTCGCCGTCATCGCCACCTGGTTCGTCCGCGGCCGGGCGCGGGCGCTGACGATCCTCACCTTCGTCGCCGGGTTCGCCAGCGTCATCTACATCCCGCTCGCGGCGTGGCTTGTCGGGCGCTATGGCTGGCGCGAGGCCCTGGTGATCCTCGCCGTCATCCTCGGTGTGGGCACCATCGCCCCGCACGCGCTCCTGCTGCGCCGGCACCCGGCAGACCTCGGGCTCGCGCCGGACGGCGCACCGGTCGGCCCGGTCGCAAGCCCGACGCCCGTCCAGCCGAGCATCACCCCGCGCGAGGCACTGCGCGATCCGACCCTCTGGTGGATCATCGCCTCCTTCTTCCTGACCATGTTCGCCAACACCGCTGTGACCGTGCACCTCATCCCCTACCTGATCGCACGCGGCCATGGAGCCGGGTTTGCCGCCACCGTCGCGGGAGCGATCGGGCTGCTGGCGCTCCCCGGCCGGTTGATCTTCACACCGCTCGGCGACCGCTGGGAACGCCGGCACGTCACGGCGTCGATCTTCCTGCTCCAGGCGGTGTCGATCGTCGTGCTGCTGCTGACCCGGAGCACGGCTGGCGTCATCCTGTTCGTCATCCTGTTCGGCGCCGGGTTCGGGGCGATCACCCCCGCCCGCGCCGCGCTGATCGCCGACTACTACGGCTCCGCCCACTACGGCACGATCAGCAGCATCGTCGCGCTCTTCTTCACCGCCGCGCGCGGCGCCGCTCCGGTCGCTGCCGGGTTCCTCTACACACAGACGGGCGACTACGCATCGGTCTTCGGGGCGCTCGCGGGCATCTCCGCGTTGGCGGTCCTGACGATGCTCCCCGCCCGCCGCCGTCTGGTCGAGACAGCCGCCCCGACCGAGTTGTCCCGCCGGGCGTAAGGCGTCGGCACGCCACGGTGAGGCGTCATCGGCGTGTCGTGACTGCGCGGCACCGAGGCCACGGGCCACCCAACCCAAGAGACACCCAATCCCGGTTCACGACGAACGTTGTCAGGCACGCGGCCAGACGGCCATAGACCTGTGACGGCATTGTGACGAACACGACGCCGCTTCCCGCGCCGATGTGACGGTCAGCGGTCCAGGGTGAACCCAGACAACCCGGCGTGATCGAGCGGAGACACGGCGATGATGCACTGGAATGGATTCGGTGTCTGGCCCTGGTGGGGGCTCATCATGATGGCGTTGTGGGTGCTCGCGATCGTCGGCATCGTCCTGCTGATCGTATGGTTGCTACGGCTGGGCACCACGCGTGGCCCCGACCGCACCCCCGGCGGTGACGCCCGCGACCCGGCGCTCCAGATCCTGCGCGAGCGCTTTGCTCGCGGCGAGATCTCCCGCGAGGAGTTCGAGGAGATGCGCCAGGCACTTGAGTGACCGCGTGAGACAGGAGCAACGATGCGTGGATAGTTCAATTCCGCGTTCTCGGCTCCGGAGTAGCACGGTAATGCGTCAAACTCCATCCCAGGCTCCACCGCTGAGACACTCTAACAGTATGGTCAGGTTCCGCGGCGCCGGGCTGGGCATGCGAGATGCTACGATGGAGGTCCAACCGAGGACGGCGAGCGTCGTCCTGGTTCTCCGTCGGCACGGACAACTGCGCGACCGGTGGAGCGGCCATGCTCCTGCTCGCCGCGGACACATTGCCCGACATCGGCTTCAGCGGCATCGCCGAGGTGGCTGCCCTCGCCGTCATCGTGCCGCTCGCTGTCCACTTCGTGCGCCGCCTGCCCCTTCCCTCTGCCGTGCTGGAGATCGTGGCCGGGATCATCCTCGGCCCGTCAGTCCTCGGCTGGATCGAGGTCGATCTGCCGATCTACGTCCTCTCCCTGCTGGGACTAAGCATCCTCCTCTTCCTCGGTGGGCTGGAAATCGACCTCGCCACCCTGCGCGGCCCGATTGCACGCATGGTCGGTGGCGGTTTCATCGCGTCGCTGGCCCTCGCTCTCCTGTTCGGTCTGGGACTCCAGGGCATCGGCGTGGTGCGGGACGGCGCGCTGATCGCCATCATCCTGGCGTCGACCTCGCTCGGCATCGTGCTCCCGATGATCAAGGATGCCGGGTACGACCGAACGCCGTACGGCCAACTGGCGCTCGCGGCCGCATCGGTCGGGGAGTTCGTGCCGGTGCTGCTGCTGTCGGTCTTTTTCTCCAGCGCGACGCCCGCGGTGGCCAGCCACCTCGTAATGCTGGGGCTCTTCACGGTCTTCTCCCTGGCCGTCTTCGCCACGCTTGGCCAGGCCCGGCGCATGCACCGCATTGGCCCCTTCACCCGCAAGCTTCAGGACACGTCCGCGCAGATCGGGATCCGCGCCATGTTCGCGCTCCTGGCCATACTCGGCGCGGTGGCGCTCCGGCTCGGGTTCTCCGGGATCCTTGGTACCTTCGTGGCGGGCGCCATCGTGCGGCAGGTCGACCGCGATGCGACGATCCTGAACGAGCGGGAACGGACCAAGCTCAACGCCATCGGCTACGGGATCTTCGTCCCCTTCTTCTGGATCACCACTGGGCTGCAGTTCGACCTGGATGCGCTGCTGGAGACACCAGTCGCGCTTCTCCGGGTGCCGATCTTCCTCGGCGGACTGCTGCTGGCACGCGGGTTACCCGCGCTCCTCTATGTGCGGCTGGTCGGAACCCGTCAAGCGGTGAGCCTCGGCCTGCTGCAGGCCACGTCGCTCTCCTTCATCGTCGTCGCCGCCCAGCTTGGGCAGACGCTCGGCCTCATCGTGTCGGCCACGAGCGCGGCCCTGATCACCGCCGCGCTGATCTCAGCACTGGTCTTCCCGGTCCTGGCCCTCGCGGTCGCCCCCGTCCCCGCGGAGGCAGGCCAACCGGCCCAGGCCGAGGCAGGGTGAGGAGCGGCTGCTGGGACCAGACCGGCGCGTTCAGTTAGGCGGTCGCGCCGCCGTCGATCACCAGATCCTGCCCGACAACGAAACTCGACTCCGGCGACGCCAACCACAGCACCGCGGCAGCGATCTCGTCGGGCTGCCCGACCCGGCCGATCGGCAGGAGCTGCGCCACCCGCTCGTCGCGCTCGCGGTCCGTCTCGCCCGGGAGCCGCGACATCGGCGCGGCCACGGGGCCAGGACTGACGGCATTGATGCGGATGCCGTCGCCGATGTACTCCCGTGCCGCGGCACGCGTCAGCGTACTGACGGCGGCCTTCGTGGCGGCATAGGCAGCCATGCCGGGGACCCGCAGGTGGGCGCCGACGTTGGAGGCGATGTTGATGATCACGCCGCCTCCGTAGTCTCGCATGTGGGCGATCTCATGCTTCATCGACAGCCACACGCCGGTCAGGTTGGTGGCCGGCACAGCCGTCCAGGCATCCTCGTCGAGGGTCGCGACCGGGCCGAGTGGACCGAGGATGCCCGCACTGTTGACGGCGATGTGGAGCCGGCCGTACCGCTCCACGATCGTCTCGATCAGTCGTGCCACGTCCGGCCCGCGGGTGACATCGGCGACGACGGCGTCGCCGTGTCCCTCTGCCTCGTCGATCATGCGGGCAGTCTCGGCGAGCGCAGCCGGGTTGCGTCCCGAAACCACCACCGTGGCTCCCTCGCGGGCGAAGGCCAGGGCGGTGGCGCGGCCGATACCGGAGCCGCCGCCGGTGACGAGCGCGACCTGACCAGCGAAGCGCCTGACGTGAGGGTCGTGCATCGGCAATGTGTCCTCCTTCTTGCATCGCATCGAACCGCTAGCCTATGGGATCGGAGCACCGGGCCCGGCTCGCATGCCGCGCGGCCCGGTGCACTGCGACGGTGGCGACCGCTGTGAGCGTGAACGCGACCGCGGCGGCGATGAGGGCGAAGGCGTATCCGCCAGTGGTGGCGGCAGCGGAGGTAAGCCCGCGCTCGCTGAGGTGGGCGGTCTGGACGCCGGCCAGCGACAGCAGCGCCGCGAGGCCGATCGTCGGGCCGGCCTCCAGTGCGGTGTTGACGATGCCGCCGGCCACTCCCGCCTGATGGTCGAGGATGCCCACGAGCGCCCCGACGGTGGCGCCCGCGAAGGTCAGGCCGATGCCGACCGGGAGCAGGAGGAGCCCCACGAGCGTGGGTGCCCTGTACGCCGCCGCGACATCCATCCGGCTCAGGAGGAGCAGGCCGCTCGCAGCGACCAGGAGCCCGGCTACCGTGACCATCGGCGCACCGACGCGCGGGATCAGGCGACCCGCAACCGGCCCGGCGATGGCGACCAGCCCGTACGGCAGGAGCAGGGTGCTGGTCTGCAGGGGTGAGCGCCCGTGCACCTGCTGGAAGTAGAGCGAGAGGATGAAGAGACTCGTGCTGATGCCGCCGGAGGCGACCAGGATCGCCGCCAGCGCGACGATCCTGGGGACCGACGTGAAGAACGAGAGCGGCAGCAACGGCGCCGGTGCCCGTGCCTCCGCGACGATGAACGCGCCGAGCAACCCGACACCGCCGGCGAGGGGGCCGACCACGCCCGGCGCCGACCAGGGCTGATCGAGAGTGGTGACGAGTCCGTAGCTCAGCGCCGTCAGCCCGCCGGTCGCCAGGAGCGCGCCGAGCACGTCGAGCCGCCCGCGAACGGGAGGTGGGCTCGGCAGCAGCCGCGGCACAGTGAAGGCGGCAAGTGCGGCAACCCAGGCGGGGAACGCGATGATCCAGCGCCACGGCACCCAGGTCGCCGCCACGCCGGACAACAGCACCCCGGACACGGCACCGACCGCTGAGAGGCTGCCCCAGGCTGCGACCGCTCGGGTACGGCGATCCACATCGGAAAACACGTCGCTGAGGAGGGCGAGGGCCGACGGTGCGGCGAGCGCAGCGCCAATCCCCTGCAGGAACCGGGCGGCCAGCAACGCGGGAAACACGGGGGCGAGCCCGGCCGCTACCGAGGCCAGCCCAAACAGCCCAGCACCGACCCGCAAGACGCGACGCCGACCGGTGATGTCCGCGAGCCGGCCGCCCAGCAGGAGCAAGCCGCTGAACGACAGGCCGTACGCCGCGCCCAGCAGCGCCAGCTCGCCGCGGGTCAGGTCGAAGTCGCGCTGGATCGCAGGCAGCGGCACGGTGATGACCGTGATGGCCAGGATCAGGGCGACTTGGACGGCGGCCAGCAGGGCGAACGCGGCACCGGGACGGCCCGCGGGCCCGCTCCGGCACGGACCGCTCCGCTCCCGGTCATTCCGGTCAATGGTGGCGACGCTCCGGAGTGGCTCAGCGCTGGACATCGGGCCTCCCTTTCTGGACTGATCGTTCCAATATAACGACGCACTGGGCCCCGGTTCGGTGTCCGGGGAAACGGATTTACGTGAGGATCGCGAAAGCCTGCGCCGCCGCGTCGCGCACGCGGGAAGCCGACGCCTCACCCTTGCCGACGACGCGGATGCCCTGAAGGACAACGAGCAGGAAGCGGGCGAGCGCCCGCGGGTCCTTGTCGGGGGATAGTTCGCCCTGCGCCCGGGCCCGGATCAACGCCGCGGTCAGCGCGGTTTCCAGCGTATCCCAGCCCGCCTCCACCACGCGCGCTACCTGCCGGTCGGCGGGCAGGCGCTCGGTGACGGCGTTGACCAGCATGCAGCCGCGACGCTCCGTGTCGCACGCCGCTTCTTCTGCATAGCGTTCGACCAGCGCGCGGACCGCCGGCAAGACCGGGCCCGGCTGCGATAGGAGCTCCACGACCGGGGGCTGCGTCTCCTGATACCGGCGGAGTGCCGCCAGGTACAACTGGTGCTTGTCGCCGAACGTGGCATAGAGGCTGCCGCGGCCGATCCCCAGGTGCTCGACAAGGTCAGCGACCGATGTCGCCTCGTATCCCTTCGCCCAGAAGAGCTCCATCGCCGCCTGCAGCGCCGCGTCGGGATCGAACTCCTTGGTGCGTGCCATACCACCTCCCGGTCCGCCTCGATGCGGCTATGGTAGCAGATATTGGACCGATCAGTCAAGAATTGGTGACGTGATGCTCGGGGCGAGGCAGCAAGCGTGACCGATCAGCGCGGGGAAGCGCGGGGAACGCGCGGACCGCATCCTTAGCGCGCGTCCGTGTCGGATGAGGCGACGGCCGCGACCGGCGCCGGTTGCAGGCGGTATCCACTCAGCTCGGTCGGGCGGATGAAGCGGAGCACGGCGACAACCGTCAGGAGACCGAGGACCACGCCGCCGGTCAGGAACGGGATCACCGGGGCGATCCCATAGAGGACCGAGCCGAGGAAGGCGCTCACGGCCGCGCCGGTCATGCCCATGGTGGTGAACGCCCCCTGGACGCGTCCCTGGATCCGCGGGTCCGACACCGAGGCGAGGTAGGCGTCGAGCGACGGCTGCTGCACCGTGGCGATGGCCCCCTCCACCAGCCCCAGCAAGAGGATGACGGGCACCGACGGGACAAGGCCGTAGATGATGATGATCCCGCTTATCAACAGGTTCGCGACGAGCAGCCGCCGCCAACGGGCGCCCGCATCCGCCAGCCGTCCGCCGACCGGAGCGATCAGCAGGTACGCGATCGAAAAGGTGCTGAACGACAGCCCGACCTCGAAATCGCTGGCTCCGATGTCGGCCAGGTAGATGCTCCAGATACCGGAGAAGAGCCCGATCTGGAACTGGCTGGCAAAGGAGAGAATGAAGGCCCCGATGAGCGGCGCGACGAGCAGCGCCCGGAATGGGATGCGCTCCGTCTCACCGGTCGCGACGACCGGGCGGGGACCGGCGTCACCCTGCAGGAACACCAGCCCGCCGATCGCAACCAGCACCTCGACAGCGGCGGCGCTCAGGAAGAGTGCATTGACCCCGACCGTTTCGGCCACGATGCCGCCGAGCATGGGGGCAAAGAGCAGCCCGGCGCTGTAGGCTGCCCCGAACCCGGCGTACGCCTGCCCGCGCCGTTCGTTCGGGGTGACATCGACGATCAGGGCCCGCAGCGCCGGGTAGAGCATCGCCAGGCCGACCCCCTGCACGACGCGCAGCGTGATGAAGGATAGCGCGCTGTCGGCCGTGATATAGCCGACCGTCGCCCCCGCCTCCACCAGCAGCCCGAGAGCGATCGGCAGCCTCCGGCCGATACGGTCCGACAGGACCCCCATCGGCAGTTGGAGCAGCATCTGGGCGATCAGGTAGCTGGACGCCATGACGCCGATCGCGTCCAGGGAGACCCCGCGATCCCGCGCCGTGAGTGTCAGGAACGGGATCACCAGGCCGACCGCGACTCCGGCCATGGCGGTCAACACAAGGATCACGCGGAGTGGAGGGTGTTGGAGCACCCAGGGCAGCTTCATCGACTACTCCACCGGCCGAAGGCGCATCGATGGGCGCCAGAAGGGCATTCGCAACCACGGAAGCATAGCACCCGACCGGGGCACTCACACTGGCCAAATGGCCAGCGGAGGGGCTTCAGTCGTCATGCGTTATGCGTCATCCGTACTGCGTACTCTCCTGATGGGAGCTAGGGAAGTACGCAATACGCAGTACGCAATACGCAACACGCATCACGCCTCATCCTATCCCCGCTGTCGGGCCGCCTCGACGCGTGGCGGCTCACCCCGGAGGAGCGCGCGGAACCGCAACGTGGTCAGCAGGATCAGCGCGAGCGCCAGGAGGGTAAGGACCGTCATCGCGACCGGTGCGCCGTACCGGTTCGCGATTGCCCCGGCCGGGAGTGTCCCCACCGGCAGCAGTCCCCAGGTCAGCAGGTAGACCCCGAGGACCCGGCCGCGCACGCTGTCGTCAACGCTGAGGTGGATCTTGGTGTTGTTGACCGCCAGGTAGATGGCGCTCAATGCGCCGGCCATGAAGGTCAGCACGCTCGCCAGCAGCGGCGACGGCGTCCAGGAGAACGCCAGCACGACGGTAGCAAACCCGGCCGCCGTCCAGACCTGCACCCCCGGGAGATCGGTCAGCCGCCGCCAGCCCGCAACAAGCAGCGAGGCGAGCACCGCGCCCGCGCCGTTGACGGCCATAAGCAAGCCGAGGCCGGAGGCGCCGATCCCTAACTCGTGCTCGGCGAAGACCGGCAGCAGGTTCGAGTACGGCATCACCAGCATCGTCGGCACCGCGGCGAGAATCATCAGCCCGGTCAGGTATTCGCTGCGCCAGATGACCGACAGGCCCTCGATCAGGCTGCCCCAAAGCGTCCGCCGAACCGCCGACGGCGACGGCCGTGCGGAAGGCAACTTCAAGGTGATGACGAAGGCCGCGACCTGCGACGCGGTGCAGGCGAAGAATGTCCCGACGACACCGAGCGAGGCGATCAACGGGCCGGCCAGCGCCGGGCCGACCACCCGCGTGGCATTCTGCCCGGCAGCGTTCAAGGCGACCGCATTCGCCAGGTCGTGCGCCGGAACCAGGTTGGCCACAAGCGCGTTGCGCGTCGGGAAGACGAACGCCATTGCGGTGCCGTTGAGGAAAGCCGCGATCAGCAGGTGCCAGGGGAGCATCCGGTCGAACATCAACAGCAGCGCCACGACGGAGGCGACCACCGTCACCATTCCCTGCGCCAGCAACAGCACGAGCCGCCGGTCAACGCGGTCGAGGATCACGCCGCCGGGGATGGAGAAGATGAGCGTCGGGATGCCGCCGAGGAACCCGGTGAGGCCGACGAAGAACGGCGAGTTGGTCATCTCGAGCGCCAGCCACCCGGCCGCGATGTTCCACATCCAGAACGCGGAGTTGGTCCCGAGGGTGCTGCCGAAGAGGATCCGAAACCCCGGGTACGCGCGGAGCGAATGTAAGACCGACGTCCCAGCCGGCATCGTGGCAC
This sequence comes from Sphaerobacter thermophilus DSM 20745, assembly GCF_000024985.1. NCBI lineage: Bacteria > Pseudomonadati > Thermomicrobiota > Thermomicrobia > Sphaerobacterales > Sphaerobacteraceae > Sphaerobacter > Sphaerobacter thermophilus. The sequence goes on along the minus strand of NC_013524.1, from coordinate 1,078,154 downwards.
GCGCGGCATCGCCGTGCCCGGGGACCGTGGTTCTCCCCATGAGCTCCCACCCCTTGAATGGTTCTTCGCGTGGCGTCTCGTTCAGTCCGCCGCAGGGATCCTAACATGCCTTGCCTGAACCAGGCAGGTGACAGTTTTGAACGCGGCGCGGACGTCGAACATTCCGACCGGTTCACCCGGCGAGACGCGTGATGCGTCATCCGTGATGCGTGTTGCGTGTTCCGTCCTATTCTCCCCTCTCCCCTGGTGGGAGAAGGGAGAGCAACGGAATGCGCAATACGCAGTACGTAGTACTCTTGCTGGCTCGCGCCTTGCTCCGGCGGCGCGTGGACGTGCCACCCGCACCCGACGCCGCCCGCGGCTCGGAGGAACTTCTGGAGGAGATCGGTGCTACCCTACGCCGACGAACCGCAACCCAGCGCACGCCGTTTCCCCGCGGTCACCCTCGCCATCATCGCCGTCTGCATCGCCGTCTTCGCCCAGGAGGTCTCACTCGGGCCGGAGGAAGTCCAGGCGTTCGGCGAGCGCTGGGGCTTCATCCCTGACGAGTTCTGGGCCGGCCGTGGCCTGGTGACGCTCGTCACGTCACTCTTTCTCCACGGCGGCTTGCTCCACATCGCGGGGAACATGCTCTTCCTCTGGGTGTTCGGCGACAACGTGGAGGACCAGCTTGGACACGGCACCTTCGCCCTCTTCTATCTGGCGAGCGGCGTGGTGGCCAACATCGTCTTCGCGGTCGCCTTCCCCGATTCCATCCAACCGCTTGTCGGCGCGAGCGGTGCCATCGCGGGAGTACTGGCCGCGTATCTCCTCCTCTTCCCGCGAGCCATGGTCCGGACCCTCCTCGCGTTCGGCCCGTTCATCACGCTGGGCCGCGTCTCGGCGGCCATCCTCATCGGCTTCTGGTTCCTCCTGCAGGTGATCCAGGGTGCCATCTCGGTGTTGCCGATCGCGCCGGGGTCCGACGTCGCCTTCCTGGCACACGTCGGCGGCTTCGTCTTCGGGCTGATCGCGACCGGGACGATCCGAGAGGTGCGCGATCAATCCCTCGGCGACTGGAGCGGGCGCCGCTGGTGGAGCCGCTCGTTCCGCAACTGGCTGCTCGTCGCGGTGGTGGTCACCGTTCTGCTCGCGGGGAGCCAACTGCTCTTTACTGGCGGCGAGGCGGCGACCGGGACACTGGCTCGCCTCACCGTCGGGGCGGGCGTCGTCGCGCTGGCCCTGCTCGACGGCGTGGCTCGCCTCCTCGGGCGGCGCGGCATCCTCGGCACCGGCCCGCGCACCAACAAGCTCGTTGCCCTCGCCCAGATCCTCGCCGCCCTCGGCCTTGCCGGGACGATGTTCACGGGGTAGCGGGAGCGGCCCTCACCCGCCGCGCAGCATCCCCTCGGCTTGACGCCGCGTCAGCGTGGGCGGGGTCAGTCGCAGTGCTGTGTCGCGCAGCCGGCAGGCGATGGGATGCTCCCACTGGAACACCTGACCCATGCGCCGGGCCAGGCGCGTGATCCGCGCGGTGCGCGATTGGCGAGCCGTCTCATAGGCGCGCAGCGCCGCGACGATGTCCCTGCTCCCCTCCAGGGCGGCCGCCAGCGCGACCGCGTCCTCGATCGCCTGACACGCACCCTGGCCCAGGTTGGGCGTCATCGGGTGGGCTGCGTCGCCGAGAAGCGTCACCCGCCCGACGCCCCAGCGGTCCACCGGCTCGCGGTCCAGGATGTCGTTGCGCAGGATCTCGGACTCCGGCGTGGAGGCGAGCAACGCCTGGACCGGCTCCCACCACCCGTCGAAGCGCTGCTCCAGATCTGCCTTGCGCCCCACAGGCGGGTCGATCTCCCCGGCCGGTTCGTTGGCCGTAGCCCACCAGTAGGTACGCCCGCCGCCGACCGGCGCCATGCCGAAGCGAGCCCCCCGCCCCAGCAACTCGATCGCCGCGCCCGGCGGCGCCGCCTCGCAGGTCGTGACGCCACGCCAGGCGGTGTAGCCCGCGTAGCGGGGCGGCCCATCGGCGAGCAGCCGGGCGCGCACCGCCGAGTGGATCCCATCGGCGCCGATCAACAGGTCACCGCGCTCCGACTCGCCCGAGGCCAGGTGCACCGTCACCCCGTCCCGGTCCTGGTCGAAGCCGGTGATCTCGGCGCCGAAGCGAACCACGCCCGGATCGAGCGCATCGAAGAGCACCCGCAACAAGTCCGCCCGATGGATACCGACGCTCGGCGCACCGAGGCGGCGGTCGATCTCCGCACTTGGGATGTACGTTAGGGGTTCACCGCGCCAGGAGCGGGTCTCAACCGACACGAGGGGGCTGCTGACCGCCACGATCGGCTCGACCAGCCCCAGTTCACCCAGTGCCGCCGTCGCGTTGGCCGCCAGCATGATCCCGGCCCCGGCGGGGCGCAGCTCCGGCAGACGCTCGAAGACGGTCACGTCGAACCCGCGCAGGCACAGCGCACGCGCCGTGACCAGCCCACTGATGCCGCCGCCGGCGATGAGTACCCGCATGCGATCCTCTCTCCCCACGCCCACACCCCGGGATTACGCCGGGCGGCAGGCGGCGATGAGTGCGTCCACCCCGGTAGCCTGCGGCAAGGCCTCGGCCGCGGCCAGCAGCCGCTCGGCAGCACCGTCGCCGAGCACCGGGTCGGTGAAGCCGCGCATCTTAGCCAGCAGCTCGTCGCGAGACAGCGGGTTGTCCGGGTGACCGCGCTGCTGCTCCACCATCGCCTCCAGGCGCCGGCCGTCGAGCATCTCCACCACCAGCCGGCAGCCGAAGCGCCCCTCCTCGACCAGCGCCCGCTCGAAGGCCGGGTCAATAACGAGGTCGACCCGCTGCATCAGATCACGCAGCGCCGGATCCTTCCACGGCTCGCCCTGGTAGCTCGCCGGGGTGAGGTCGCCGTCCCGGAGCGCGACAGCCACGACGAAGGGGGTGCTGTGGTCGGCCGTCGCCCGGCTCTCGGGCGTGTACGCCGCCGCCGAGCCCTGCACCCCGGCCGCTACCCCGCGGTGGCCGTACACTGTCGCCACGGCGATATCGTCGACGTTGCCGACCTCTGGGTGGAGCTCGACCGCGGCCTGCACCGCCGCCTGGGTGTAGATCTGCGCCGGATACCGCTTCAGCATGGTGCGCGGCGTCGTGAAGGCGTAGGGGGGAGCCAGCCGTTCGAACGGCGTCGGGTCGGCGTCGGACGGCAGGCGGTCGAACAAGGTCTCCAGCGCATCCGGCGGCGCAGTGAACCCGGCGCGCGCCAGCAGCGCCGCCTGCAGGCCCGCCTGCCCAGCGAAGCCAGGCGCACCCCCCTTCACCATCGGGATCGCCAGCGACGGCTTGAGCCATGACTGGAGGATCAGCCCGCCGGTTGTCCCGGCCAGCCCGATCGCCGAGACGATCTGCTCGCGGCTCAACCCGAGCAGCCGCCCGGCCGCGGCCGGCACGGCCCAGGCCACCTGGCTGACCGAGTGGAGCCCCCGGTCCATCCAGCGATACGCCTCGGACAGCGCGGCCTGGATCTCATAGGCCACTACGACCGCTGTGAGCAGCTCCCGACCGCTCGCACCGGCCGCTTCCGCCGCCGCCAGCACTGCCGGGATGGCGTCGGAGAAGTGTCCCGCATCCCGGCCCGGCGGCGCGGCGTAGAGGTCGTTCGCGTCCAGGTCTCGTGCCAGCGCCCCATTCACCAGCGCCGCTAGCGGCAGATCCACGCGCTCCTCTCCGCCGAGCAGCGTCGCCTCCGGCCGCCCGCCGCGCTCAATTGCATAGCGTCGCAGGATCGCCGGGCCAGGTTCGCCGATCGCTCCGACCGCGCACGCCAGGGTATCGGCTACGACCCGCACGGCGGTCTCCACCACCGCGTCCGGCAGGTCGTCGAAGCGCAACCCGAGCGCGAAATCGGCCATCCTTTCGGCGTGGAACATCGCCACCCTCTCTCGCCTACTGCCTGCGCCACCACCGGCGGGCGCCCCGGCAATTCTAGCGGGAACGACCAAGCAGGCGTGGGAGCCGCCCCACATCCGCAGGGCGGTCAGCCGATTCGTTCGCGCACCCTCGCCGATATGTTGTCAGTCCGCGCATACATCCCGGCGCAGCTTCGACACCGTGCAACGGAGAGGGCGCTTGACCATCCGCGAATCGATTGCTACGCTCTGTACGAATTGGCGCATCGGCCGCGATCGCCGTGGCCGGTGTGTCACCGCGGGTCTCTCACGGCTCAAGGAGGCTTGCTGGTCGATACCACGTGCATCGGCGACAGGGACCGCCGATGTACAGTCGCCGCGCCTCCGTTGGCCGCCTCTCTTGGGATGCTTCTGACATGTGCTCGGGCTGCCGTCCGTAGCCACGCTGGGGTCCCCCAAGTCTGCGCCTCGGCATCCGAGCATCCCCTTTCTTAGGTGGCCGCTGTTCCATGCGCCGCGCTGACGCTGGTGGCAGCCGGCCATGGGCGCCAGGTCCCGCATCGACAGTCGAATGTAGGAAGGGATTTTGCATGCCTGGGCTTACAGGGCATCGGCGTTTGCTCTCGATCGCCATCCTCATCGGCGCGCTCGTGCTCGCCGCATGCGGCGGAAGCAGCGACTCGGAACCGACGACCGCATCCGGCAACACGGGCGACCCCGGCAGTACCCCGGCTCCATCCGACACCGCTCCCGGCTCATCAGACCTCGACGGCCCGATCGTCTTCGCCGACTTCGGCTGGGACAGCGCCTACTTCCACAACCGGGTGGCGCAGTTCATTCTCGAACACGGTTACGGCTACGAGACGACGAGCGTTCCCGGCGAGACCGTCCCGCTGACGCAGGGGATGATCCGGGGCGACGTCCACGTCGCGACCGAGTTCTGGGCCGATCAGAACCCGCCGTTCCTGGAGGCGGTGGAAGAGGGCACCATCCTTGACCTTGGCACCAACTATGGCGAGTCGGTCCAGGGTTTCTACGTGCCGACCTACGTCATCGAGGGTGACCCCGAGCGCGGCATCGAGCCGATGGCTCCGGACCTGAAGTCGGTCGAAGACCTCCCGAAGTACAAGGACCTCTTCCAGGATCCGGAGGACCCGAGCAAGGGTCGGTTCTACGACTGCATCGCCGGCTGGGAGTGCGAGCAGGTCAACGCTGCCAAGTTCGCCGCCTACGGCCTGGATGAGCACTACAACCGCTTCCTGCCCGGCTCCGCAACCGCGCTCGCCTCGTCGCTCGTGGCCGCGTACGAAAAGGGCGAGCCGTGGTTCGGCTACTACTGGGGCCCGACCTGGATCTTCGGCCTGCTCGATCTGACCAAGATCGAGGAGCCGCCCTACTCCGACGAGTGCTGGGAGCACATCCTCGAGGGCAAGGAGGCGTGCGCCTACCCCGACGTCCAGGTGCGGATCGGCGTCAATGCCGAGTTCGCCGAGAAGGCACCGGACGTAGTGGAGTTCCTCGAAAACTACGAGACGACCTTCGACCAGACGAGCGCCGCGCTCCTGTACATGCACGACAACGAGGCGGAGCCTGAGGAAGCCGCCATCTGGTTCCTGAAGGAGTACGAGGAGCAATGGACCCAGTGGGTGCCTGAAGACGTCGCCGCCAAGGTGCGGGACGCACTGGCCTCGAGCTAAGCGCGCGGTGGAGTGCCGGGACGGGATGGCGGTCAATTCGCCCCCTCCCGGCACGTCACGTTCCACAACGACATCCGTCCAGGCCGCGTTCGCACGGCACCGATGGAGGGGAGAGTCCCATGCAACACGACGACATCGTCCTCGACGTCAGGCGGGTAACGAAGATCTTCGGCGGTGATCGCGACCGCACCCTCCAACTTATCGCCCAGGGTGCGACCAAGGCCGAGATTCAGGAGCAGACCGGCGCCGTCGTCGGAGTCCGTGACGCCAGCTTCACGGTCCGACGCGGCGAGTTCTTCGTCATCATGGGCCTGTCGGGCAGCGGCAAGTCGACCCTGGTGCGCTGCCTGATCCGCCTGGTCGAGCCCTCCAGCGGACAGATCTTCATCGACGGCCAGGACATCACGCAGCTCTCCGACGCCGAGCTGCGCGAGGTCCGGCGCCACAAGACCGCGATGGTCTTTCAGCACTACGGACTCCTCCCCCACAAGACCGTGCTGGAGAACGCCGCCTACGGGCTGAAGACGCGCGGGGTCCCCAAGGAAGAGCGCGAGCAGGCCGCGCGGGCCGCGATCGAGCGCGTTGGGCTCAAGGGCTGGGAAGACTACCGGCCACGGGCGCTCAGTGGCGGAATGCAGCAGCGGGTGGGACTGGCTCGCGCCCTGGCGCACAACCCCGACCTCCTGCTGATGGACGAGCCCTTCAGTGGGCTCGACCCGCTGATCCGCAAGCAACTCCGCCGGGAGTTCGCCGCGATGCAGGAGGAGGCGGGGCTCACCACGATCCTCGTCACCCACGACCTGGACGAGGCCCTCACGCTCGGCGACCGCATCGCGGTGATGCGCGACGGCCAGATCATCCAGATCGCCACGCCGGACGAGCTGATCACTAACCCGGCGGACGCCTACGTCGCCAGCTTCGTCGAGGGCGCCTCGGCCAGTCGCTTCCTGACCGCGGCGCAGATCATGGACCGCGATGTCACCACCGTCAGCGCCGCGGACGACACCGACGCCGTGCGCCGGCACCTGCATTCCCGATCCGCCCGCAGTGCATTCGTCATCAACGGGAACGGCACGGTGCGGGGTCTGATCCCGAGCGAAGATCTGTCGCGCATCAGCAGTAACGGCGACCGGCGCGCCTGGGAGACGGCGGTCCGCCAGGCAGTGACGGCGGAGCAGGACACGCCGCTACCCGACCTCGTCCCGCTGGCCCTCAAGTCCCGCTACCCGCTCGGCGTGGTCGATCACGCGGGCCGGCTCGTGGGGCAAATCACCAAGAACGCCCTCCTGAAGGCGCTGGCAGACGACATCGAAGCGGACGAGGGATCGACGCCCGACGCACGCCAGCCGAACACACGGGACGGAGCAACGCATGTGGAACGAGTTTCCTGAGCAGATCGACATCCCCCTCGCGAACTGGGTCAACAGGCTGGTTTCGTGGCTGCTCGTGACCTTCGGTGACGTCTTCGACGCCATCTCGACCGCCACCCTCTGGATCCTGCTGCGTGTCGAGTCCGCCTTCACCGCGATCCCCTGGCCGGTGATGCTCGTCCTCGTCGCCGTGGCGGGCGCCCTCAGCACTCGGAGCAAGCTGACGACCGTGATGCTCGTCGCCCTGATGGTCATGGTCGGTGCGTTCGGCTACTGGCACCTGGCCATGCTCACCCTCTCGATCATCGTCACCTCAGTGGTCATCTCCGTGGCCATCGGTCTGCCGCTCGGCATCCTGGCCGCGCGCAGCGACCGCGCGGAGACCATCATGCGGCCGCTGCTCGACGGCGCGCAGACCATGCCGAGCTTCGTCTACCTCGTCCCGGCGCTGATGTTCTTCGGCCTGGGGAAGGTTCCGGCGGTCATGGCCACGGTGATCTACGCCATGCCCCCCATGATCCGACTCACGAGCCTGGGCATCCGCACGGTGACCGAAGGAGCGATCGAGGCCGCCGAAGCCTACGGCGCGACGCCGCGGCAGATCCTCTTCGACGTCCAGCTCCCGCTGGCCCTACCGACGATCATGGCCGGTGTCAACCAGACGACGATGATGGCGCTGGCAATGGTCGTAATCGCCTCCATGATCGGCACGACCACCGTCGGCAGCGAGGTGTTGATGGCGATCCAGCGCATCGACCCCGGACGCGGCGCCGAGGCCGGGCTCACCATCGTGGCCCTCGCCATCGTCATCGACCGCATCACCCAGGGCTTTGCCAAGCGTTACGAGCGCTCGATCTCGTGAGCCTCCCGGTATCGCTCCCAGGCAGCCGATCCGGAGCGTGGGTGTTCACGATCGGCTCGTGCCCGGAGATTATGGATCTTGACGAATTAGCTTGTTGTACCCGCCAGTCGCCCGCTCCCGCGCGCCTGTCATCCTGAGCGAAGCGAAGGATCTCACGTCGGATCCACCGCGCCGTGGGGAGACCCTTTGGCTCAGACGGAGTCGCCAGGGACGGCGGGCCGCCGCCCCGCCCCCGGCCCGCCCGTAGAGTTAGGCGACTCGCATAGGTTCGCGCGGTCGGCATGTGCCCGGGGGTAAGACCCCGGGCTGACAAGGAAAGCCCGCTAAAGCGGGCTGAGGCGGACCAGGACCAACACCCTGGCGTTGGGTGCCCACCGTCCGGTCGGTGCCCGGGGTTTCACCCCCGGGCCCAGGCCGTCATCGATCCATCATGCCCCGTGGGTGGGGAGGTCCGGATGGTGGCCACCGTCCCAGGAGAACTCCCAGAAGTGCCAGCGGAACGCTTCCACCAGACTCCGCAGCGTCGCCTCAATCGCACCCGGAATCGGCGCCCCGTTCGCATCAAACCACGGGCTCACCCCCTGCTGCCCCTGCGGCGCCTGACAGTTCACATGCGTCGGCAGGTCGCAGTGCGGCCCCCCATCCCACGAGATGCCCCAGAAGTGCCAGCGGAAGGCCTCCACCAGGCTGCGCAGCGTCGCCTCGGTCGCCGCCCGGTCGAACTGCGTGCCCTGCACCCAGGGGCCGGGTGGGGTGGCCGTCCCGGCGAAGGACGCATGGCTGGGCAGGTCGGGATGCGGGGCGCCGTCCCACGACTGACCGTAGAGGTGCCAGCGGAAGGCCTCCACCAACGAGCGCATGGTGGCGTTGATCTGCTCGGCCTTGGGCGTCCCGTTGGCGGTGAACCACTGCCCCTCACCCGGGTCCGTTGAGACGATGATGTCCCACATCGCCCGGAATGCATCCCCATCGGCATCAATCGCTTGCGCCGCGACTGAGTACACGCCAGGCGGGAGATCGACCTGCGCACTTACGGTGTTCGTGTTACTGTTGAACTCTCTGTCGCCGATGAGCATGGTCATCGAGACGACTGCGCTGTCCGAGTGAGCCGACGCGCCAATGGTGATCTGTCCAGGAGCGACGACGCTAAACGGCCCAGGCGTGAGAGAGTCGAAGACGGGCTTGATGCCGTTGCCGCCACCGCCACCACCGCCGCTACCGCCGGCCGACTCGACGAAGTAAGAGATGCTGCATCCAAGCTGGCCGCACGCGTTTAGGAGACGTTCCAGGAATTCTCGGTCAATACGGCTCGCGACGTTGAATCGTCCGGGAGCCTCAGCAATCAAGACGCCGACGATCACGCCGTCGCTTCGTCGCCAGACGGCTGCCCCACTCTGCCCGTCGTAGACATCGATGTCGTGATAGAGCAGGAACGGTTCAACACCGAGGAACGCTTGCTTGAAAGACAGCCACATCGTCCCATATGGCTTGTCTGCCGGGTAGCCGGCAATAGTGGGGTAAAACTGTGGGTCCCGAAGGGACGCGGTAGACAGGACACCGATTTGAAACCACCCCACCCGATTTCCGAGTGCTCGGGTGGGCAGCTTGAGCAGACCCCAATCCCAGTCAGGATCCGTACCTAGACTATTTCTCCAGCCGGATGGGACCCAAGCCCAGCTTGCATACTCATAGCCGTGCGGCTCGGACCAGCCGTCCTTACCTGGGACGACCCGCGCGTTTCCGATCCATCCTCCCCAAATAGGATCCCAGAGACAGTGCGCCGCTGTGAGGATGACGTCGGGACCAATAAAGGTGCCGCTACACTGACCCAACTCAAACATTAGCGAATCATAGAGTTCAAGGAACACCACTGCGGACGCTGGAAAGTCGTAGGTGGGTGTTACCCGCGTCCGCTCATCAGGCGGGAACACATACTGGTAATCGCCCTGTTCCTGTTTGTCGTTCGGCGGCGTGGAGCCACCGCCCGATGGTGGTTCGGCCGGCAACGGGCCGAGCTCGTGCACGTAACCAAACGGTTCCTCCGGCATCGGCGGTGGGGGACCGACCGGCGGATGCTTCACCCCCTCGGTACCGAGCCATTCGAGGCTATCCGTTTCCGCTCCCGGGTCACTCGCGACTGCCGGCACGGAGCTAGCCACCACCATCAAGAAAACAAGGACCGCCACTACCGCGCGGGGGACTCCCCGCTGCGTCGCGCTCATTCCTTCTCCTCCTCACTGTCACCGATGAGCCCGAAAACGCTTGTCGACATCTTACACCAATTCTGCCACTCATGCATTTAACGCCGTACTGCACTAGTAGCAGTATCAGTGATAAGATACCCAACCCAGCACATGCCAGGTTGGGTATCAACGTCGACGCATCGCTTGCTCTGCGACTTAGTTGGCGAACCTGGTGCAGGCTCGCGCCGCCACCTCACGCCCCGTGGGTGGGGAGGTCCGGATGGTGGCCACCGTCCCAGGAGAACTCCCAGAAGTGCCAGCGGAACGCTTCCACCAGACTCCGCAGCGTCGCCTCGATCGCGCTCGGAATCGGCGCCCCGTTCGCATCAAACCACGGGCTCACCCCCTGCTGCCCCTGCGGCGCCTGACAGTTCACATGCGTCGGCAGGTCGCAGTGCGGCCCCCCATCCCACGAGATGCCCCAGAAGTGCCAGCGGAACGCCTCCACCAGGCTGCGCAGCGTGGCCTCGGTCGCCGCCCGGTCGAACTGCGTGCCCTGCACCCAGGGCCCCGGCGGGTTGGCCGTCCCGGCGAAGGCCGCATGGCTGGGCAGGTCAGGATGCGGGGCGCCGTCCCACGACTGACCGTAGAGGTGCCAGCGGAAGGCCTCCACCAACGAGCGCATGGTGGCGTTGATCTGCTCGGCCTTGGGCGTCCCGTTGGCGGTGAACCACTGCCCCTCGCGTGGGTCGGCCGCGACGACGATGTCCCACATGGCGCGGAACGCATCCCCATCGGCATCGACCGCGGTGGCTTGCACCGTGTAGACGCCGGAGGCCAGCGAGACGTCAGCCTGCACTTGCTCACCCTGGGCGGTGAACGTTTGACCGTTGACAGTGAGCTGGAGCGACGTGACGGCGCTGTCGGACGATGCGCGGGCGCCGACGCGGACCGTGCCCGGCGCCACAACCGAGAAGGGCGGCGGGGTCAGCTCATTGAACACCGGCCGCACACCCGCTACGGGCGCCTCGTTGTCCGGCGTGTCCTCATCCGGCGGGGTATCCACCGGCTCCTTCTCAACGATCGCGTCGAAGGAGCAGCCCATCTGCCGGCAGCCGAGCCGGAGCAGGTATAGGAAGTCGTCGGTGATGCGCGATGCTTCGTTCCAGAGGGAGGTCGCGTGGACGTGCACGCCGACGATCACTCCGTCGGACGCGCGCCAGACGGCGGAGCCGCTCTGGCCGCCGAATGTGTCGATGTCGTAGTAGAGCAGGTCGCGGACGACCCCGGTGAAGGCGTCCTTCGCCCCGAGCCACATCGTGCCGAACGGCTTGTCGCCCGGGTAGCCGGCCATCCGTGGCTGGAAGTTCGGGTCCTTCAGCGACTCGGTCGAGAGCACCCCGATCGTGAACCAGCCGGTCTTCTTGCCCAGCGAGTCGTTCGGCAGCTTGACGAGACCGTAGTCGTTATACCGGCTGTTCCCGCCACTCTGGATCCAGCCCCGCGGCACCCAGGCAGCGGAAGCCAGCGCGCGGCCGAACGGCTCTTGGCCGGCGTTGTAGCCTGGGAGGATCAGCACGTTGGCGACCCAGCCGTCCTGGCTGTCGTAGAGGCAGTGGGCCGCGGTGAGCACGACATCCGCCGCGATGAACGTGCCGCTGCAGAAGGCGTAGAACTCGCCCTTGTCGTTGAAGAGCGCCACCAGGGCCACGGCCGAGTACGGCTTCTGCGTGGTGTTGGTGATGTGCGTCCGCTCGTCCGGCGGGAAGACCTTCTGGTAGTCGGCGGGTGGCTCGGGCTGCCAGGCAAGCAACTCTTCCTCCCGCGACAGATCGTAGGTGTGGACCTCACCCACCGCCTCTTCTGCCGCGACCGGCGGGCTCGCGCCGACGCCCGCCCCTGTTGCCGTCAGCACCATCACCATTGCCAGCAGGAGCGCGAGCGCGCCCCTGGCCCGCCGCCGTCTCTCCATCACGTTCCCCACGCCTCCCCTTCTCCGGGCGGGCACGTCCACACCACGTCCCACCGTGCCCGCCGGTACCGAAGCGATACACGAGGTGTAAACGCCATGTTCCCCCACAGCGTCGGCGCCCATGATACGTCAGATTGGGACGATCGTGTGCTCGCAATCGCTTGATTAGGACCTGCGTCCAGTCGGACAGGTGCGCGGCTCAGTGCTGTGCGCTTTACTTTGATTGATTGATCAGTCAAGCAAGGAGCAGGGCTGATGACGTCGACGCGCGACCAACGGGACAGCCGGCACCGCACCCGCAGCCCGCAGTTCGAGGAGCGCCGCCGCCAGATCGCGCTTGCCGCGGCCCGCGTCTTCGCGACGAAGGGCTTCACCGGCGCCACAAACCGCGACATCGCCGCAGAGGCCGGGATCAGTGCCGGCCTGATCTACTGGTACTACGACAGCAAGGAGGACCTCTTCGAGGCGATCTTCGACCAGTTCGCCCCGCTCCAGGCCCTACGGGACGCGTTGGAGGAGGCAGACGCGCTGCCGGTCGAGCAGGTGCTGGAGCGTCTGGCGAACGGTCTCCTCGGCGCGGTCCGCCAACCCGAGCACGCCGCTATCCTGCGCCTGGGACTGACCGAGGCGATCCGCTTCCCCGACGTGGCCCGCCACCTGGGGCACCTGATCGCGCGCCATCCCGTCGGCGGGCTAGCCGCCTACTTCGAGCGCCAGATCGCCGCCGGGCGGATCCGGCCGGTCGACCCCTGGCTGGCGGCGCAGGCCTTCCTCGGCAGCGTCCTCGGCTACGCCGTGCGCAAGCACGTGGTCGGGCATGACGACCTCCAGGCAGTCGACGATGCCGACATGGCGGCCACTCTGGCCGGACTGTTCACACGTGGGCTGCTCCCGAGCGATGGCACGGAGGGAGGACCCGATGGGACCGATCGTTGAGGTCGAGAACGTCAGCAAGCGGTTCGGCCCAATCACCGCCCTTGTCGACGTCACGCTCGACGTTCCCAGCGGCGTCATCTACGGCCTCCTGGGGCCGAGCGGCTCCGGCAAGACCACCCTCATCCGCCTGATCGCCGGGGCGCTGCGGGCGAGCACGGGGCAGGTCCGCGTCTTCGGCCGGCGGCAGCCGAGCCGCGCCAACGCCGCCCGCATCGGCTACATGACGCAGTCCGCGGCGCTCTACCCTGATCTCTCGCTCCGCGAGAACCTGACCTTCTTCGGCACCCTCTACGGACTGAACGACCGGCGCCTCCGCGAGCGCGTCGAGACCATCGCCGCCGAGGTCGAACTGGCCGACCGGCTCGATAGCCCGCTGCATACGTTCTCCGGCGGCATGCGCCAGCGCGCGTCCCTCGCCTGCGCCCTGCTCCACGAGCCCGACCTGCTCATCCTCGACGAACCCACGGTCGGGCTCGATCCGGTGCTGCGCCGCGCCTTCTGGGAGCGCTTCCGCCGGCTGGCGGCCGCCGGCCGGACCCTGATCGTCTCCAGCCACGTCATGGACGAGGCCGACCGCTGCGACCATCTCGCCTTCCTCCGCGAGGGACGCTTGCTCGCCACCGGCAGCCCCTCAGAGTTGCGCCAGATCACCGATCAGGCGAATCTCGAGGACGCCTTCCTCGCCCTCGCGGCGGGCGCCGGGAGCCTGCTGGAAGGAGGCGTCCGATGAACCTGCGCCGCATCCTGGCCCTGGCAACCCGCATCGTCCACCAGTTCCGCCGCGACCGGCGCACCCTCTTCCTGCTGTTCGTCGTGCCGGTCCTGGTGCTGTCGCTCCTTGCCTGGATCTACCGCGGCGATGGGGCGAGCCAGGTAAGCCTGGCCATCGTAAACGAGGGCCAGAGCCCGCTCGCCGCCCAGATCGTCACCGGGTTGCAGCAAGACGACTCGCTCACCGTGCGCGAGATGGACGCCGCCGCGGCCACAGCGGCGCTCGACCGTGGCGAGGTCGATGCCGTGCTGACGCTCCCGGCGGACCTTAGCCTCCGCCCGGGTGGACCGCCGCAGCAGATCGACGTCACCCTCGACGGCTCCGATCCCAGCACGACCAGCGCGGTAATGGGAGCGCTCACCCGCACCCTGCCCGAGACCGTGGTACGCGCCGTCAACCCGGCCGGACTGCCGATTCAGATCGCGCCCCGCTTCCTGCACGGCGGACCGGAGTTCGACCGACTCGACTACCTGGCGCCGGTCATCATCGGCTTCTTCGTCTTCTTCTTCGTCTTCCTGCTCACCTCTGTCTCCTTCCTGCGCGAGCGGAGCGAGGGGAGCATCGAGCGGCTGATCGTCTCCCCGCTCGGCCGGGGTGAGATCGTGCTCGGCTACATGCTGGGCTTCACGCTCTTTGCCGCGCTCCAGGCGACGGTAACCATCCTCTTCGCGGTCTACGCGCTACGCATCCACTACGTCGGTAATCTGGGGCTCGTGTTTCTCTTCACGCTGCTCCTGACCCTCGGCGCGGTGAACCTCGGCATCTTCCTCTCGACCTTCGCCCGCACCGAGTTGCAGGTCGTCCAGTTCATCCCACTCGTGATCGTCCCGCAGGCACTGCTCTCTGGGATCTTATGGCCGATCGACTCGTTGCCCGAGCCGCTCCAGTGGCTGGCGCACGCGCTGCCCCTGACCTACGCCGCGGAGGCACTGCGCGGCGTCATGATCCGCGGCGACGGCCTCGCCGCCCTCTGGGTGAACCTGGCAGTGCTGGCCGGCTTCGCCGTGCTGATGGTCGTCCTCGGTACCCGACGCTCCGGCGCGAGACGGCGTAGCGATGCGGGCTGCAGGTGGCCTCGACGTACGCATCGAGGCCCGGTTCGTGCCCGGGGTAATGAAGCTTGACGAATTGGCTTGGTGTAACCGCCAGCCACCCGCTCCCGCGCGACTGTCATCCTGAGCGCAGCGAGGGATCTCGCGTCGGATCGGCCACGCACCGGCGAGATCCTTCGGCTCGGACGGAGTCGCCGGGTGCGGCTGGCCGCCGCCCCGACTCCGCTCAGGATGAAAACAACCCGGCGGCTCTCTTGTATCCCGGTAATTCGTCAAACTTCATTACCCCCGAGCTCAATGTGAGTAAGTCCACTAGAGGGACTGTGATGGCTCCATCACGGCGTTACTGGTTCAACTTTCGGCCGGGCATCACATCCCCAGCCCCTTCAGTGGGCTTGGATTCCTAGCCCGGCGGCTCTCGCCCGGGCACATGTCACGCCATGGGGACCATCACACCACCCGCCCCTCGCCAACTTCCATTACACTCGGCACAGCACGCATAGGCGGGCCGCCGTCCCTCGTCCCTAACAGGCCGCACGAAGGAGGAGCGCATGACGTCCGAGCCCAGGCCGCGTCTCCACGCCGATGAACCGGTGACGATCGCCGGTGGGTCGGTCAACCCCGCCAAGCACGCGGCGGTCGAGCGGGCGGTTGCAGCCTACTTCCTCCGCGCCACGGTGGAGGCGGTGGACGTTCCGTCGGGCGTGCCGGCCCAGCCACGGGGCGACGAGGAGACGGCCCGCGGCGCGCTCCGAAGGGCGGCGCAGGCGCGGCTGACGCTCGACGCGGACCTCGGACTGGGCATCGAGTCGGGCGTGGTCGAGGGACCGGGCGGGAAGCTCTACGTCGTCGCCTGGGCCGCCGCAATCGACCGTGTGGGCGTCCGCGCCTTCGGTGGCAGCGAGCGCTTCCCGCTCCCGGCGGAAGTCGCGCAGCGCGTGCGGGCCGGGGAGGAACTCGGCCCGGTCATCGACGACCTGCTCCGTTCCCCCGGCACGGCCCGCCACGCCGGGGCCATCAGCCTGCTCACCGCCGGCCGCCGCGACCGCACCGACATGCTCACCATTGCCGCCCTCCACGCCCTCGCCGCCCTGCTCGAGGTCTGGCGCGGGGGGTTCTCCCGGGATTGACGCTGCCCCTGCACACCTGAATCCCACAGTCGAACCGACCAAAAAGCCGCGCCACGGGTGGGGACGCCCGTGGCGCGGCTCGGGAAGGGAAGGGCCTGCACGTTTGCGGGGCATCCAGTTGTGGCACCCACGGTGCGACGATGGTTGGTGGTGCCTTCCGGGGCCACGGCAGCGTGTCGAGCCACGTCGTGCCGCCTGGATGCTATGAGCAGGATACGCGGCGACTTGCAACAGAGGCGACGCTTCCGCCGTGCGGACCGTTGCAACTGCGTAACAACGGGCGTTCCACCGCACATGGCACAAGGTTGTCACGCCGCCTCGCCCGGATTGGGCGCACTTTCCACGACTCCTCGGGCAGGATGAGGGTGAGGCGCCCCCAGCACCTCTCGGGGCCGCGCCTACGGTCTACGGAGAGGGAACGGTAGGCGGAACCCCCGCCCGCCGACACACGAGAAGAGGTCCACGATGCAGTACCGGTTCCATGGGAACGCCGCCCATGTGGAGACGGCGCAGGCGCTGGTCCGCCGGAAGGCGCGGCTGCTCGAGCGCCGGTTCGCGAACACCGCCGACGACCTGAAGATGCTCGACGTGGCATTGCACTACCACGACAAGACCAACAGCTATCGGGCACGGCTGCTGTTCCGTGGGCCGACGCAGCAGATCGCGGCCGACGGGCACGCCGATACGCTGGGCTACGCAATCCGCCGCGCCTTCCACGACCTCTACGATCAGGTGGATCGGTACCTTGCAGACCTCCAGCGCGAGCCGGAGATCCGGCGTGCGCAGTCAGAGGGACTGGCTGAGCGTGAAGCCCGGCTGCGCGAGATGAAGCAGGGGACGATCGAGCAGGGATCGGAGGACGCCGATGTCGGATGACATCAAGAATCCGTGGCAGCACCCTGAGGACCCTCCTAAGGAGAACCCTCAGCTCGACGAGAACCCTGTCGTGTCGGCCAAAGATCTCCTGCGGACCGACCCTCAGGCCGCGTGGGAGATGCTGACCCGGGAGCGGCGGGACCGCAGCCACGGCGACATACAGCGCCCGCCCCGCCACGACCCGCGCCACACCGCCCACAAGATCCCGCCGGGGCAGACCAACGTCCCCGCTGGCGGCACAACCGGCGGGGGCATGGGAGGCGGGTCGAGCAAGCGCCGCACTCAGGAGTAAGCGGCGCTCCCGGCACGCAGGGCCGATGGGAGGAACTATGAGTATCAACGGCGAGCAGATCAGGCCCGGCATGGAGGTCGTCGGCGCCGATCGCGTGACGGTCGGCCGGGTCGAGCGGGTCGGAGAGGATGCGTTCCTCATCCGGCGCGACCTCGAGCCGCCGCGTGTGTTGCCCTTCACGGCCGTGCGCGAGGTGGCAAACGGCGTCGTCACGCTGATGCTCAAGGCCCGGGAGGTCTCCAATTCGAGCCCGCCCACGACCGACCTCTACGCCCCGTTCCGCGAGATCATGCCCACACCGGGCATGGCAGTCGAGGGATCGGACAGGGAGACGATCGGCCAGGTCGCCGCCGTCGAGGGGGACCGGTTCATCCTTAACCGTCCCGGCAAGCTCGACGTCTATGTCCCCTTCGACCTGATCAACGACATCCTCGGGGACCGGCTGATCCTCGATGTGCCGTCCACCCAGATCGACCGCATGGACTTCCCGGTGGTCTAACCCAACGGCACCCGGGAGAGGAGAACGCATCATGGATCGAGAGCAGCTTCTGACCCTGTCGGACGCCGAGCTGGACCAGCTCGTTGCCGAGGGGCGCATCACCCGGCAGCAGGCCGACGAGATCACCCAGGTGCGGGAGCGCCGCGCCGCCGCAGAGCGCGACCCGGACGACCTGCTCGACCCGACGACCAGGAAGACGGCTGGCGGCTTCGGCTCGGGCCAGGGGATGGGCGTCCACTCCACCGGCCAGGAGCCGGGTTCCTATGACGAGCAGGGCAAGCCCCGCCACGACGACCCGGAGTGGCCCTACTGACAAGCCGGGCCCGCCGCAGCCCGGTGGCCCGAGCAGCGCCGTGCGTCGTCGTACGACGGTGATGCTGTTACTCTCGACGTTAGTGAGGAACCCCGATTCGCGCCCTGGTAGCGGCGGGTAAGTCGTAAGAATCCCCGCCCGGGTTGGCGGCACCCGGGCGGGGGCGAGCCACTGCCTCTGCTACGCAGCGCACAGCACCGCGCTTCGTCTGCCTTGAGACCGTCCAGTCGCTATCGAGAATGCCCCCTAGGTGATTCGCACGGCGTAATCCCGTGATCTGGAGATGGCCGGTGTTGGTGCGCCCGGCGCCAGGCCGATTACCTGGTCCAGGCGTTCGCGCGTAGGGAGCCGCACCGGTAGCCGGCCGAGCGGTGTCGGCTACTCGCGCTCAATACGGGGCCGCAACGTGTACCCCTCGGGCAGGTGGTCCCGCAGGTTGTCGAGAACGCCCGCCAGGTCCGCGTCGGGCGGTCCGGTCAGCAGCAGGGGAAGAACCTTTTCGCCGACCGCCTCCGCCCGGCGCTCGCGCAGGTCGTCCCGAAGGACCATGCCGTGGTAGGCGAGCAGTGCCGCCGCCACCACGAAGACACCGAGCGCGGCGCTGACGTCGGACACCACTCCCCGGGCGGACCCTACCCCGAGGAGCACGGTCAGGATCCGGTAGAGCGTGACGGCGAGGCTCACCAGCACCGCGACTAGCGACGCCGCCAGCGTGGCGAAGAGGTAGACACGGCGCGTTGTTGCGCCGCGCTCACCGGCCGGGTCGGCTGAGACCCGCCGCGCCGCCGTATACCAGTGCCAGAGCCAGGCACCGGTGCCGACCAGCGTCAGGGCGACGAACAGCGCCACCTGCCGCCGCCACCAGTCGGGTGGGGCCGTCACGACGCGGGTACCCCCGAGCACCGCGTCCAGAAGCAACCCCAGAAGGTACGCCAGCCCGACACTGCCGAAGCCGAGCCCGACGAAGGCAACACCGTACGTGTAGATGCGGCGCACAGATGCCTGCAGTGGCGCCTCGGTCATCGTGGCCGCCTCGGCCAGCACAATCCGCCGGTGGTAGGCCCAGGCCGCGGCGAAGGGGAGCGCCCGCGCCAGCGGGTCGAGCAGCCGCCGGGCGAGCGCGTCACCGGCCGGACGCGGTGCCACCCCGAGGGCCCACGCGAATGCCTCGTTGAGGAACACCGCGGTGAAGCCCAGCGTCGCCACCACCCCGACCAGGATCATCACGTACAGGTACGCGCGCCGAAGGACCGACGCGCGCTCGCTCAGCCCGCGCCACCCAGGCTGCCGAAGTAACTCCAGCGAGGCGCCCCAATGCCCGGCCCAGGCGAGCAGACCCACGACCACACTCGCCACTCCAGCGGCCAGGAGACCGCGCCACCAGGTATCGGCCGGGAGGATCGTCTCCTGCGGGAGCAGCACCTCGATAATCAGCCGGAAGAGCGTTCCCAGCTCAAAGAGGAGCTGGAGCGCTCCGATGAAGGCCGCCGCGTAGCGGTAGAGCCGCGGCGCCCAGGCGGCTGCGCCCCGCATCTCCACCGCGGCAGCATCGCCCCGTCGCACCCCGGCATGGTAGACCCAGATGCTCGCGGAAACCAAGACGAGGGCCAGCGGGCCGGCGAGACTACCGGTCGGCTCCGGCGCGTCCAGCACCTCCCCCAACAGACGCCGCACGAGAGCGGTTCCCGCGAAGAACCAGGCGATGAAGGATCCAGCCAGCACCGCGCTCACGTAGAGCGCGCGCACGGTCGAGCCGCGCTCGGCCTCTCCCTCCGCGTCCGGCCGCAAAGCTGCTCGCTCGGCCAGCCACCAGTGGAGCAGCCAGACCGGCAGCGCGACGATCGACACCGCGGCCCAGAGGCTGACCTGACGGCGGATCGCCTCGCCGGGTTCGAGGATCACCTCCGACCACCCCAGCGCGATGGCGATCTGCGCCAGCCCGATGCGCAGCAGGTTCATCAGGCCCACGGCGAGCATCGCGAGCGACACGGCCGCGATGAAGTAGATGTAGAGTCGCCGTGCGATCTGCACCTCGGCACTCCCTACCTGTTCCCGGCCCGAGCACCGCCGCCCATGCAGGGCACCGTGCCTGTTACAGCACGGTTAGCGGCTCGTCGACCTTCCACACGCCGTCCTCCCGCACCATGCGCACCGGACGCTCGTATGTCGAGCGGTTGAAGTCGATGCCTGACCCGTAGAAGAACTCGACCGTCAGGTAGAGCGTCACCCGGTCGCCGTCTCCCACCGCCCGGTCGATCCGCACACGCCGCTCGGACGGGTACTGCCCGGCAGTGGCCACGTACCGGGAGAAATCGCGGAAGCTCATGTCCTCCCGCGCCCGGGCGGAGAGGTGGTCGTACGCCTCCTCGGCCCGGCCCTCCTCGACCGCAATCAGATAGCGCTGCAAGACATCCTCGGGCGAGCCCTCGGGGAACCGGGTGGGCTCGGTCGAGCCCAGTGCCAGTGCAGCTACCACGGCCAAGACCACAAGCCCGAGCACTCCCAGGCCGATGATGAGGACCGACCGTTCGGCCCGACCCATCGGGTCCGCTCCCTTCTCCTCAGCTCCAGCCCGGCATCAATGCGCTCCCTTTGCCTCAAGGGGACGATGTGGGATTGTAGCAGCTCGCCGAACGGCGGAGAGTGCGATGCGGCGCGGCTCGGCCTACCACACAGCGTGACGAGATATGGTCACCATGATACGGCACGACCTTCGGGGGAATCTGATGCCCGCACGCAGGCTGTTCGGGTGCAAGCGGAGCCCGCCGCGATGCGGGGGTACGGGGAACAGGGATGACACGCGGGTATTAGGAGCTCACCCGCCGGGTGGGTGCCCGGGGGTAAACCCCCGGGCACGTGCCACGGTGTGGGAACCGTCGCACCACCAGCATCGGGCGCTCCTCACCCCTACCGCCCGTTCCCCTCCGGCTCTTCGGTGAAGGTGACGCGCACGCGGCCCGGGCGGTGTCCGGTCATCGAGAGGACAGTGAGCCGCAGCGGCCCGGTCACGACTGCGTCCCCCTGGACCGGGATGCGCCCCAGCCGGTCGGTGATCAACCCGCCGACCGACTCCGTCTCGAACGGGCCGATCACCTCCCGCTCGAGCTCGAGGCGGTCGAGCAGGTCCCCGACCGAGACGCGCCCGTCGACCTCCAGCACCCCCGGGGCAACCTCGCGGAACGGCTCGTAGCCCGGGTCGAACTCGTCGGTGATCTCACCGACCAACTCTTCGATCAGGTCTTCCAGGGTGACCAGGCCGGCCGTGCCGCCGAACTCGTCGACGCAGATCGCCATGTGCGTGTGCCGGGCGCGCAGCTCGCGCAGCAGCTCGTCGATCGGCTTGGCGTCCGGCACGAAGTACGCCGGTCGCACGACCTCCCCACAGCGCCGCTTCGCCGCATCGGGGTCGGTCCAGAGGATACGGAAGACGTCCTTGACGTAGAGGATCCCGACGATGGCATCCAGCGACTCCTGGTAGACCGGGATGCGGGAGAAGCCGGTCGTGAAGAAGCGGTCGACCGCCTCACCGAGCGTGGTCGATGCCTCCAGTGCAACCACGTCGACCCGCGGGACCATCACGCTGCGGACGGTGGTCTGGCCGAACTGGAACGCCTCCTCGATCAGTTCGGCCTCCTCGGCCTCGACGAGGCCCTCGTCCTCTGCGGTCTCCAGCATGGCGAGTAACTCGTCGGCGGTCAGGCCGGGGAGCGAGGCTCGGCTCTCCACGCGGAGGAGTCGCAGGATGACGTTGGTCGTGGCGGTCAGCAGGGCCACGACCGGCCGCATCATCGTCGCCAGCCATTGGACCGGCCGCACGACGATGAGCGCCAGGGTGTCCGCCCGTCGGACAGCCAGCGTCTTGGGGACGAGCTCGCCGAAGATGATGCTGATGAACGAGATCGCGGCGGTGACGACGACCAGCGCCAGCCCGTCCGCGTTGCTCTGGATGAACGGCACCCCGCTGTCCGCCAGCCAGGAACCCAGGAGCTGCACCAGGCTGACCGCGCCCACGGCCGACGAGAAGAAGCCGGCGAGGGTGATCCCCACCTGGATGGTGGCGAGGAACGCGCTGGGGTTCTCATTCAAGGCGAGGACTTGCGCGGCCGCCTCGTTGCCGTCGTCCGCCAGGGCGCGCAAGCGTGTCTTGCGCGCCGACACAATGGCGATCTCCGAAGCTGCCAGGACCGCGTTGATCCCTAGCAGCACCAGGATGATCGCCACTTCCACGCCCACCATTGCTGACCACCTCGTATCTACCAGCGCGCCCGATCACCAGGGTCGACGGCCACCGCCGACCAGCGGTCACTGGGTTCGCCGCACCTCCACCCCGGCCAGCCGCTCGAGCGGCTTCACCAGCGCCACCATGTCCTCGTCACCGAGGCCCAGCGCCCGGCCCTCCTTGAATGCCTCCTGCGCCACCGCGCCGAGCATGAGTCGCACGTCGAGCGCGGACCCCACCTCATGGATGAGGCCCAGGTCTTTCAGAATCAGGTTGATCGGCGTGCCCCCTTCGAACTGCCGCTCCATGATCAGGGGCAGCCCGCGCGTCAGCATCCGGCTGCTGCCGAAGCTCGACTGGAGCACGTCGAGCAGCGCCTGCGGGTCGGCACCCGCCTTCACGCCGAAGACGACCGCCTCGGCCACAGCAGCCATGTTGATCCCGACGAGCAACTGGTTGACCAACTTGACCACGGTGCCGGAGCCGGAGGGGCCGACGTGGTGGATGTTTGTCCCCAGCGCCTGGAGCACCGGCATCGCCCGATCCAGCACGTCCTTGTCGCCGCCCACCATGATCGTCAGCGTCGCCGACTCCGCTCCGGCCGGGCCGCCGCTGACGGGGGCGTCGAGGAATCCGGCACCCCGCTCCTGCGCTGCGGCGTAGAGTTGCCGGCTCAATGCCGGGCCGACGGTCGAGCAGTCGACCAGGATCTGTCCCTCCCGCGCCGCCGGGATCAAGCCGTCCTCGCCGAGGTAGACCTCCTCGACCGTGGCTGGGGTCGGCAGGCAGGTGATCACCAGGTCGGCCGCTTCGGCGACCTCCCGCGGCGACGTCGCCGGCCGTGCCCCCTCCCCACTCAACTCCTCAACGACGGCGCGGCTCCGGTTGTGGATCGTGACCTCGTAGCCGGCCCGCAGCAGGTTGCGGGTCATCGGCTTCCCCATCTTCCCGAGCCCGATGAACCCCAAACGCATCATCCGCCTCCTTTCGTCGCTCCCCACCGCTCCTGCGCGGCACACCGCGTGCCCCACGCATCACGACACGGCATCCTGGCCGCACTATGCGCGCTCCGCCACCCCGGCGCAAGGTCGCGCGGGACCGCCGAATGGCGGTACACTGCGCGCGGACGATCGACCCGTGGAGCGAGGGAGGACCACACGTGACGACCCGGCAAACCAACCCCGAGCCGACCTGGGACGCCCGGGGCTACGATGCGCACTTCGCCTTCATCTGGGAGTACGGCAGCGACCTGATCGACCTGCTCGCTCCCCAGCCGGGCGAACGGATCCTCGACCTCGGTTGCGGCACCGGGCATCTGACCCGCGCTATCGCCGACCACGGCGCGCATGTTACCAGCATCGACCGCGACCCGGCCATGATCGCACACGCCCGCGCGAACTACCCGGACCTCCCCTTCGAGGTCGGCGACGCTGCCCACCTCGCCCCCGAACACCCGTTCGACGCCGTCTTCTCCAACGCCGTGCTCCATTGGATCAGCGACGCCGAGGGCGCCGCGGCCTCCATTCGCCGCGCGCTCCGCCCAGGTGGCCGGCTCGTCGCCGAGTTTGGCGGCCGTGGAAACGTCAAGGTCATCGTGGACGCCGTGGCCGACGCCGTCGAGGCAGCCGGCCATACTCCCGTGCGAACCCCGTGGTACTTCCCGAGCATCGGCGAGTACGCGGTGGTGCTTGAGCGCCATGGCCTGGAACCGATCTGGATGGCCCTCATCGACCGGCCGACGCCGCTGGACGGCGGCGCCGACGGGTTGCGCCTCTGGCTCACCATGTTCGGCGACCGCCTGCTCGCCGGCGTCCCCGCCGACGCACGCGACGCCGTCATCCGCGCCGTCGAGGAGCGCCTCCGCTCCGATCACTACCGCGACGGCACCTGGTACGCCGACTACCGCCGTCTCCGCCTCATCGCCATCGCTCGCTAGGGGCGGTTACCCGCCTGTCCCGCCCCACGCCGGACACGGGCCGACACCATACGCAGTACGCAATACGCCCCTTCACGCTTCTCGCCTCACCCCGTCACGCCCGACCCGGTCCCGCCACCGCTCGGCGACGATGCCGCCGCCGAAGATGACCACGTTCGCCACCAGATAGACGAAGACGAGGAAGGTCACCGCGCCGCCCAGCGGGCCGTAGAGCGTTTGGAAGTCGCCGACCTCGGTCACGTAGAACCCAAACCCCGCCTTCGCCAGCTCGAACCCGACCGCCGCGAACAGCGCGCCGGCCCACAGATCGGCAAACTCCGGCCGCAGGTTCGGCACCAGCCGGTAGAGGAGCAGGAACACCGCGAACGACGTCGCCAGCGGCACCAGGAGGAACACCACACCCCACGCCACACGGATCAGCAGCCCGTCGAAGTAGTCGCTGGCGAAGGTGCGGACGAGTCGGAGCCCGAGCGTCAGCAGCGTCGAGAGGATCAGGAGCGTCGGGACGCAGATCATGGCGAGGAGGTCAATCGCACGCGCGTGGACGAAAGACCGGTTGCTCGGCACGGCGAACACCCGGTTCAGCACGCGCCGGAGCGCACCGAAGACCCCGCTGGCCGTCCAGGCTAACCCGACCAGCCCGATCAGGCCGAACACTCCCCCACCTGGAGCGCCCAGGTCGTCGAGCAGTCCCTCAACCGGCTCTTGCAGCCCCAACTCCGGCGGGATCTGCGCCAGCACGGCATCAGTGATCGTCGCGTTGATGTCGGGGTCGCGCACGAACCACCCGAGGACGGCGACCGACAAGAGCAGAAGGGGGAAGAAGGAGAACAGGACGTAGTAGGAGATAGCCGCAGCGTAGATCTGCCCCTGCAGCCGGATGAAGTTGCGTGCGGCGCGCCAGAAGAGGTCGATTGCGTAGACTCGCCGGGCAGGCGATAAGCGGGCGATCACGGCCCGGCGGAGCCGCGCCGCGCCCGTACGCTCTCCCCGCTCCTTCGCCGCAGTGCCCACAGTCGCGTCGCCCCTTCCTGTTGCGATTCAACATCCTGGCCACAGCCACAGTATAGCCCGAAGCCCGAGCTACCCTTCCCGTCAGAGCTCGCCGAAGAACCGCACGACGAGGCGACCGCTGCCGATCCAGAAATCCTGCCCTAGAAGGAAGATCGCCAGGATCGCCACCGCGATGACCACGGCATCCACTGAGCTACGCCCCTCTTTGGCCCAGTAGACATCCTCGAGGTGCAGCCAGAGCGCGAACTCGTCGAGCGTCAGCGCCGCGCCGACACCGAACAGCACCGATAGCGTCGTCCGCCACTGAGGCGCATCGAACGCCAGCGCCAGGTAGCCCGTGATCAGCAGGAGGAGGATGCCCCACACCAGGTAGTGGATATGAAGGTTCCCGACGGTGATGTTGCGCAGCCGCCCCTTCCTGTCGTGGATGGCGTGGGTGATGATGCGCACGATGATGAAGGTGACCAGGAACGCGACCAGCACGAAGAACTCTGGTTCCTTGCCGGTGCGGACAATCGCGCGTTCGTAGAGACGTGCGATATCATCAGCGAGCCGCTCCATCGATCCCTACCTCCCTGCGATGCACGGGCCCATGAAACGGCAGTATTGCACGCCGCGTGCACAGGCACGCGCGGGATGGTGATGAGAGGATCCAGCGGCGTGGGCTGATCCGAGGCGGGTGGCGTGACACATCCAGCACCGTGGTTAGGGCCCGGAGGTAAACCCCCGGGCACGAACCGGGCGGCGGGCACCCTATCACCCCGGATATGAGCCCCCATTCGTCCAGCCGGCTTCCGTTGTAAGCCCGGGGTAAACCCCCGGGCCCATGCCGGACGGTGAACATGTAGGCCGTGGCGGAAGTCTCGGGCACGCGCCACGTGGTGTGAGACAGGGTAAGCGCTGGGGAGAACGCGCCACCCCTCACCGCAGGTAGTTCAGCGGGTCGACGTAG
This sequence comes from Sphaerobacter thermophilus DSM 20745, assembly GCF_000024985.1. NCBI lineage: Bacteria > Pseudomonadati > Thermomicrobiota > Thermomicrobia > Sphaerobacterales > Sphaerobacteraceae > Sphaerobacter > Sphaerobacter thermophilus. Next base: position 1,052,188 of record NC_013524.1, on the reverse strand, counting down.
ACGCCGTTCTTGATGACGACGAAGTGCAGGTGAGAGCCGGTCGAGAGGCCGGTGCTGCCCATCGGGCCGAGGTACTCACCCTGGGCAACCCACTGGCCTACGCTGACCGCCGGGCGCGCATTCATGTGGCCGTACCAGGTGACAAGACCGTTCCCGTGGTCGATGGCCACGGCGTTGCCCAGCCCGCCAGTGTTCCACCCGGCGAAGATCACCACCCCGGCGTCGGCCGCGACGATCGGCGTGCCGAAGGCATTGGCGATGTCGAGACCCAGGTGGAAGTGTGGGTAGCCCGCATAGGCCGGCTCCATCCAGAAGTCGGACGGCCCGAAGTACTGCGTGATGGTCCCTGCCGCCGGCCAGATGAAGCTGCCGGTCGCACCGTAGCTCGGGGCGGGAGCGGCCGGTGCCGGGGCCGGCTGGTTCGACGCCGGCGGCTCCGGTTCCGGTTCCGGCTCGGGTGGCGGCGGGGGTGCCGGTGGCTGACCGCCCGGGATCATCACCTGCTGCCCCACTCGCAACTGCCCGCCGGCGCCCAGGCCGTTCAGCGGGTAGTCGCGGATCACCTGCGGATCCACTCCGTAGTGTTCCGCCAGGCTCTCGACGGTGTCCCCCTCCTGGACGGTGACCATCACCCCGTCGGTCGGCAGGATCGCCAGCGGCTGCCCCGGCAGGATCAGGTCGCCGTCCGGCAGGCTGTTGGCCCAGACGATGGTGCTCGGCTGCAGCCCGAAGAGCTGGGCGATCGTCCAGAGGGTGTCACCCGGCCGGACGATGTAGGTCAGCACCTGATCGCGCGTCGGCATCGTGCCGCCCGGCACCATCAACATCCGGTAGGGCACCAGGTCGGCGTTGTGCTCCACGTTGTTCGGCTCGTAGCCGGTGATGTCCTCCACCTCGACGCCGTAGCGGGCGGCGATGCTCTCCAGCGTGTCGCCGTCATGCACGATGTGGAGCATCCCGTCCACCGGCGGGACACGGATCTGCGTCCCCTCCGGCAGCGGCTCGGCCGGGTTCGTCAGGCCGTTCGCCCAGAGGATCGTGCTGACGTCAAGGCCCGTCTCCGTGGCCACATCCTCCGCCGTCTGCCCCTCGGACACGACCACCGTATCGATCTGCAACTGATCGGGCGCCACGGCACTGGCGAACTCGGAGACGTAGCCGTTCAGCACCCCGGAGGCGAGGGTTGCGAGCGGCGGGGTATTCAGCCCTGTGCCGGCGTACCGCACCGAGGCGGCGGGCGCGACGGTGTAGGCACGGACGTCGCCAAGTGTGTCAATGCCGCCCGGCTGGACGATCGGCCCGTCGGTACCCCAGTAGCCACGCCCCGCCACGACGGCAACGATGACCGCCAGCAGCAGCGCGTGCACCAGCACCCGCGAGCCGGTCGCCCCCAGCACCACGCGGCGCGCCCGCCGGTTCTCAGCCGCCGGCCGCGCTTCAGTAGCCTCCGCCCCGATCGCGCGGTACTCGACGACCTCCGGCGCGGCCCCGGGCAGCCGGGTAGTGCTGGCCTCGACCCGGCGGAGGTACGCCTCCAGTTCCGGGTCCAGCCGGTCGTCATGGCCGTTCTCAGAGGAAAGATCGTCCGGGTAGGGGCGATGCACCCCACCATCGACCGCGGATCGCCACGCGGACGGTGTGGTATCGGAGCCTGGTGTGTTTGGTGGCGCCGGGTCCCCATCCGGTCGCCAGCCGAACCGCGGTTCGGGCATCGCCGCGCCGTGCACCCGCGGCGGGGCACCATCTTCCCTTCCCATAGCGCCCACTATACCCAGGGGCGGGTGTACAGACAAGAATGTGCCTGAAAGTCACCATAACCGATCGGCCGGAGCGGGACAGCGCGGACCGGAAGGCGCTCGGTCAGGCGGCCGGCTCCGGCGTCGGTGACGGGGGCGGTGGCTCGGGCAGTCCGAGCAGGGCGCGCGCGTCGCCGTAGCGGTCCTGGCTGCCGAGGATCACCGCGATCTGGGTGCCTGACGGGGCCCGGTACGCGACCAACAGGCACTGCCCGGCCTGGTCGGTCGTCCCGGTCTTGATCCCGAAGACCCCGTCCTGCGCGAGGAGCTGGTTGGTGTTCTCCAGCCGAATCACCCGGGCCTTCGGCCCGCCGATGCGCACTTCCGCCCGCTGCATCGCCACGATCGACACCAGGACCGGCTCCCGCAGCAGCGCACGGGCGGCGATCACCATGTCCCGCGCGGTGACGACCTGCCCCTCGGCGTCGTCCCCGCTGGGGTCCACAAAGTGGCTTCCCGTCATGCCCAACTCTGCCGCGACCGCGTTCATAGCGGCGGCGAAACGCTCAACCGGCGGCTGATCCCCCGGTAGCCGCTCCCCGATCACACGGCTCAGCGTCTTGGCCGCGTCGTTGCCCGACGGCAGCAGCAACCCGACCAGCAGGTCGTGCACGGTCACCGTGTCTCCGGCCTGCAACCCCATGTGGGACTCGGCCACCGGATCAACCAGATCCTCCTCCTGGACCGTCAGCACCTCCTCCAGCCCCGCATGGCGCAGGACCGTGAGCGCGGTGACGATCTTCGCGGTGCTGGCAGGCGGCAGCGGCTCGTCCGCGTTGCGTTCGAAGAGGACCAGTTCCGGCTCATCCTGGACGAGGATCGCCGCCCGCGCAGAGAGCGGTAGATCGGGCGGGATCGCCGCGACCGGCGGGGTCGGCGTTGGTGTCGGCGTCGGGAGCACCGGCGTCGGCGTAGGTGTGGCGATGTCCGCCGTCGGCGTCGCAGGCCGACGGCCGGTCGCGATGGCAAGCGGTCCGCCACCCTCGACGTATCCCCAGACGGTGGCGGTCGCAAGCACGAGGCTCAGCAGGAGCAGCAGGCTGCCGAGGAGCAGCGAGCGGGTTCGCAGCGGTCGTCGCACCCAATCGGTCCGTTCACGCGGACGGCATCCCAACCCCCGGCGAATTGTACCCTGTGCCACCGGGACACGGCCGGAGGTCGGCCCTCACCCCCTACCCCCTCTCCCAACGTTGGGAGAGGGGGAACGCATCTTGGAGTGCGGCGGCCAGAGCCGCCGCTTTGGTACGCGGCGGTCGCAACCGCCGCCTTCTCACGTCCCGCTCGCCGACGGCCACTCCAATGAACACGCGCCGCAGACCCCGCCGCTCCTTGTACGGCTGACCCATCCTCCACACCGTTTCCATCTGGTACCATGTCACCGCCGACAACCTGTGGGTCTTGGGCAGGGAGCACGTCCATGTCGATAGCCCAGCCTGCCGGGCGAATGACGCCCCAGCAGTTCATCGCCAAGTGGGCCCATGCGTCGCTCAAGGAGCGCGCTGCCGCGCAGCAGCACTTCATCGACCTCTGCCTCCTGCTCGGCCAGCCGACCCCGGCGCAGGCCGACGCGCAGGGGGCCTGGTACACCTTCGAGAAGGGCGTGACCAAGGCCGGCGGGGGCGACGGCTGGGCCGACGTCTGGATGCGCGGCCACTTCGCCTGGGAGTACAAGAGCCCCGGGGAGGACCTGGCCGCGGCCTACAAGCAACTGGTGCTGTACGCCGCCGACCTGGAGAACCCGCCCCTGCTGGTCGTCTGCGACATCGCGCGCTACGAGATCCACACCAACTTCACCGGCACCAAGAAGCAGGTCTACCGCTTCACCAACGCCGACCTCGCCGACCCGGAGGTGCTCGGCATCCTGCGCAAGGTCTTCACCGACCCGGAGGCGCTGCGGCCGGAGATCACCACCGAGTCGGTCACCCAGGAGGCAGCCGCGAAGTTCGCCAGCCTGGCCGGGAGTCTGACCGCCCGCGGCTTCGCGCCGGAGCGGGTGGCGCGCTTCCTGACCCGGCTGCTGTTCTGCCTCTTCGCCGAGGACATCGGCCTGCTGCCGAAGGGGCTCTTCACCCGGCTGCTCGACGTCACCCGCCAGCGGCCGGACACCTTCGCGCGCCAGATCCTGATCCTGTTCGAGACGATGCGCGACGGCGGCATCTTCGGCGTGGAGGAGATCGCCCGCTTCAACGGCGATCTCTTCGCCGACCCGGACGCCATCGAGCTGACCCGGGAGGAGCTCGGGCTGCTGGCCGAGGCCGCCCGGCTCGACTGGGGCAGCATCGAGCCGGCGATCTTCGGCACGCTGTTCGAGCGGGGGCTGGACCCGGCCAAGCGGGCGCAGCTCGGCGCGCACTACACCAGCCGCGACGACATCCTGCGCGTCGTCGAGCCGGTGGTGATGGAGCCGCTGCGGCGGGAGTGGGCGGCGGTGCGGGCCCGGGCCGACGTGCTGGCCGAGGCGTTCTGGGCGGCGAAGGGCCCGAGCCAGCGCGAGCGACGCCGCAAGGAGCTGGCGAGCGTGCTGCTCGCCTTCCAGGAGCGGCTGGCCTCGGTGACGATCCTCGACCCGGCCTGCGGCTCGGGGAACTTCCTGTACGTCGCGCTGGAGCAGTTGAAGAACCTGGAGAAGGAGGTCATCTCCTACGCGGCGCACCGGGGGCTGTCGATGCTGCTGCCGCAGGTGACGCCGCGCCAGCTCCACGGCATCGAGACGAACGCCTATGCCCACGAGCTGGCGCAGATCGTGGTCTGGATCGGGTACATCCAGTGGATGACCATGAACGGCTTCCAGGTGAACCGCGATCCGGTGCTGGAGCCGATGGACACGGTGCTGCTGATGGACGCCATCCTCGACCGCTCCGACCCGGCCCAGCCGCGCGAGCCGGCGTGGCCGGATGCCGAGTTCATCATCGGCAACCCGCCGTTCCTGGGCGGGAAGCGCCTGCGCACCGAGCTGGGCGACGAGTACGTGGACGCCATGTTCGCGGTCTACAACGGCCGCGTGCCGCGGGAGGCCGACCTCTGCTGCTACTGGTTCGAGAAGGCGCGGGCGATGATCGCGGCGGGCCGAGTCAAGCGGGCCGGCCTGCTCGCCACCAACTCGATCCGCGGGGGTGCTAACCGACGCGTGCTGGAGCGGATCAAGGAGAGCGGCGACATCTTCATGGCCTGGGACGACGAGCCGTGGGTGCTCGATGGCGCGGCCGTGCGCATCTCGATGGTCGGCTTCGACGACGGCACCGAGAAGACGCGGACGCTCGACGGGGTACCGGTGGCGGCCATCAACCCTGATCTCACCGGGGCGCTGGATCTCACCACTGCGCGGCCGCTGGCAGAGAATCTGAACATCGCCTTCATGGGCGACACCAAGGGCGGCCCGTTCGACATCCCCGGAGACCTCGCGCGACAGATGCTCGCAGCACCGCTCAATCCCAACGGCCGGCCGAACAGCGATGTCATCGTACCCTGGGTCAACGGCCTGGACATCACCCGTCGCCCGCGCGACATGTGGATCATCGACTTCGGGCCCGATATGCCGCTGGAGCAGGCCGCACTCTACGAGCAGCCCTTCGAGTACGTCAAGAAGCACGTCTACCCGGTGCGTCAGAAGTCCCGCTCGACCCGGAACGAGTGGTGGCTGCACGAGCGCCCACGCGTCGACATGCGCGACGCACTCCGCGGTCTGTCCCGCTTCATCGGTACGCCGACGGTTGCCAAGCATCGCCTGTTCGTCTGGCTCAGCGCCCCGACGCTCCCTGACCACCAACTCATCGTCTTCGCCCGAGACGACGACTACTTCTTTGGCGTACTGCACTCCCGCGCGCACGAACTCTGGTCCCTACGCATGGGCACCTCGCTGGAGGACCGGCCCCGCTACACGCCCACCACCTGCTTCGAGACGTTCCCCTTCCCACGGCCGACCGAGGAGCAGCGGGAGGCGATCGCGGCGGCGGCGCGGGCGCTGCACGAGCACCGCGAGCGCTGGCTGAATCCCGAGGGCGCCAGTGAGGCCGAACTGAAGCAGCGCACGCTAACGAACCTCTACAACGCCCGCCCCACCTGGCTCGATAACCTGCATCGGGAGCTTGACCGCGCTGTCTTCGCCGCCTACGGCTGGCCCGACGATCTCTCCGACGACGAGATCCTCGCCCGCCTCCTCGCCCTCAACCTGGAGCGGGCCGGCGCGTAGCGGTTTCCCCGGCAGTCTCCCACGCCGTGGAGCCGCCCAATGCGGCCTCAGAGCTTGGGAGTGCGGCGCTCACAACCACCGCTCTCGGCTGAGCGGAACCACAACCTCGCTCGCGACAGCGGAGCCGCGGTTGGCGTAACGCCCGGTGTGGAGGTATCGGCGGGGAGCGGCGGTTGCGACCGCCGCGTACCAAAGCGGCGGCTCTGGCCGCCGCACTCCAAACCACATTCCCCCTCTCCCACAAAGGGAGAGGGGGTCAGGGGGTGAAGGGTAACCACCCCCTTACACCGCCTCGGATTCGGAGTGGGTCGCCTGGGAAAGCGGGATGGTGGCGCGGACGAGCGTGCCGTCTCCGGGGCAGCTCTCGACGGTGAACTCGCCACCCACCTGCGTGATGCGCTCCCGCATCGTGGACAGGCCGAAACGGTGCGCCTCGCCCAAGACTCGCTCGACCTCGAAACCGCGCCCGTCGTCGTGGACTTCGAGCGTAACCATGCCCCCCGCCACCGACAGCCGGATCGCGAGCGACTTGCAGCCCGCGTGCTTGCGCGCGTTCGAGATCGCCTCCTGCACCATGCGGAACAGGGCCGTCTCCACCCGAGCGGCCAGCAGCGGGAGTGCCCGGGGCACGGACAACTCGACTTCGAACAGCCGCTCCTTGCGCAGGTCCTCGGCGAGGTGCGCCAGTGCCTCCACCAGCGTCCGGCCCTCCAACGGGGCCGCCCGGAGGTCGTGGACCGAGCGGCGCGCCTCCTCCAGGTTGCCGCGCGCCAGCGACAGCGCCCGCTCCACCAGCGGCCGGAACCGCCGGTCGTCTTGCGGGATCTCGAGGTCGAGCCGCTCCAGGTAGAGGATGATGCCGATCAGCCCCTGAGCCAGCGTATCGTGGATCTCCCGCGCGAGCCGATTCCGCTCCTCGGCGATCGCCAGGCTCTGCGCCTGACGGTAGAGGCGCGCGTTCTCGATGGCGACGACCGCGTGGTTCGCAATCGTCATGAGCAGCCGCGCGTCGCACTCCCGGTAACGGTGCGGCACGTAGCTCTGCGCGCTCAGCAGGCCGATGACCTCGTTGCCCTGGATTAGCGGCGCGGCGATGACGCTGCGGACCTTGGTGCGCGTGTGTCCCACGCTGCGCATGGGCGTCGCCTCCGCATCGAGCACGTCGCCGACCATGACCGGCTGCCGCTCCTCCAGCGCGCGGCGGAAGACCTCGCTGTACTTGAAAGCCCGCACCGGGGCGTAGCGCTGCCCGCCGTCGGCGATGAACTCCAGGTCGAGCAGGCCGTCCTCGCGGGTCAGCCCGATGATGAACGCGTCGGTCGGCATCACCCCGCGGATCTCGTCGTAGATCGCCTGGAACACGTCGTCCAGGTCGAGGCTCGACGAGATGACGCTGGAGATGCGCTGGAGGATCGCCAGCTCCGCGATCTGCCCCTGCGCCTGCTGGTACAGGCGGCTGTTCTCGATGGCGCTGGCAGCCTGGTCGGCCAGCAGGCAGAGGAGCGTCTGGTCCTCCTCGCTGAAAGCACCGCGCGCGTACGAACCGACCAGCAGCACGCCGATCGGTCGGTCGCGTACGAGCAGGGGGACGACCAGCATCGAGCCGAAGCGAGTGGCCTTCTTGATCTCCTGCCCGAGCCGCGGATCGCTCTGCACGTCGGAGCTGACCACCGGGCGGGAGCCGCGGAAACAGTAGCCGGAGAGCGAACCATCGAGGGGAACCACCTCGCCGAGGAGCACCCCTTGCTCGTCGCCCGCCTCGGCGATGAGGCGGAGGCTGTCCGTCTCCTCGTCATAGAGCCGGATCACCGCGGTGTCGGCGTGCATCAACCGCCGCGCCTCGTCGACCAGGACCGTGAGGGTCCGGTCGAGGTCGAGGTCGCTGGACATCGCCGCGCTGACCCGCTGCAGGCTGATGAGCCGCTCCTCGCCACGGCGCAGCCGCTCCACCTCGGCGCGGTATCCCTCGGATACGGAGTCGACGGCGTAGCGGGCCGCCTGCGCGACCGCCTCACGCGTCCAGGCGGCGATCGCCTCCGGCGCGCCGCGATATCCCGTGCCTCGTCCTGCAGGACATCACCGATGGTGTGCAGGCTAGTGATGACCCGCCCTACGTCCTCCACGCCGCCGAGCGCGTCCACCAGGGACGCCACCGCGGCTGGAGCCGGGCCGCGCGCTCCGCAGTCAAGACCGTCGAGGTAATCGAGAACCTGCCGGCGCTGCTCATCGGAGGGGAGAGCAGCAAAGGTCGGTGCGAGCGCCGCGAGGTGCGGAGTAACCCGGTTCGCCAGGGCTTCCACCCGCAGCCGCACCCCGTTCACACGCGCACCCTGCGCATCCACATCGGCCCCCCGTCTTCCTTACCCTGGCCGGGAGCGCGGACCCACGAGTCGTTGTTCCGGTCGGCAAGGAAGGATCCCACGAAGATTGCCGGGCTACCGATTCTACCGCCGCCGCTAACCCGAGACAAGGGAACTACCTTAAGAAAGCGAGAGAAGAATGTAAGAGATCGACAGCGTCACCCCACGCACTCACCAGCGCTGCGACACTGTTCACCGCGCGAGGATACGTAACCGGCCCGCCGCGTCCATGTCCCGACGCCGACAGTCGCGGCCGGCACTGTGCGATGACCTTGGCACAAACGCCGCACGCGCCGTGGCCTGCTCGGTGCCCGAGCCAGTGCGCGCCACGGCGGCACCTGATACGCCACAACGATGGAACGAATCTAGTAGGAGGAATGGATGATGCTGACCCGGAGAACGGCGACCTACTGGGGAATGGCGGTGCTCTTGCTCCTGCTGGCCATCGCCCCAGCCTGTAGTGTGACCCGCAACGGGGACAACGGCGGGACCGGCGACGCCGGTGCGGCACAGACGGCGACGACCGGGAGCCCGAGCAGCAGCGCTCCACCCACGCAGAGCGGCAGCGTCGACCCGACCGCGCCACCCAACGTCGCGGTGGCCCAGCCCCTGAGCGGCGACTTCATCGGCGCCGTGATCGCGGTCAGCCAGCGGGTCAAGCCGGCCGTGGTCCAGGTGACCAGCGAGCAGACGCGCTTCGACCTGTTCAACCAGCCCTTCACCGTCCCTGGCGGCGTCGGCTCCGGAGTCATCTATGACCAGGACGGCTACATCCTGACCAACTACCACGTCATCGCCGGGGCGGAAAGCCTGCGCGTCTCCCTGCCCGACGGCCGCTCCTTCCCGGCGGACGTTGTCGGAACCGACCCGCAGACCGATCTGGCCGTGCTTAAGATCGACGGCGAGGACCTGCCCACCGCTCCTCTGGGCGACTCGAACAAGCTCCAGGTCGGCGAGTGGGTGGTGGCTATCGGCAACGCGCTGGCGCTACCGGGCGGGCCGACCGTCACCGTCGGGGTTGTCAGCGCGCTCAACCGGACGGTGCAGGAGCCCGGTGAAGGCGGGAGGGCCGGCCCCTTCCTGTTCAACGTGATCCAGACCGACGCGGCGATCAACCCCGGCAACTCCGGCGGGCCACTGGTGAACCTGGCCGGCGAGGTCATCGGCATCAACACCCTCGTGGCAGGGACGACACAGTCGGGACTCCAGGCGGAGGGCATCGGCTTCGCCCTCGCCATCTCGACCGTCAAGCCGCTCGCGGATGAGATCGTCGCCACCGGTCAGGTGACCCATCCCTACATCGGCATCCGCTACACCCAGTTGACGCCCGCGATCGCCGCCCAGCTCGGCATCGAGGGGGCAACCTCCGGCGCGGTGGTGATCGAGGTGGTCGGGGGCTCCCCCGCCGAGGAGGCCGGTTTGCAGCCCCGCGACGTGATCACCGAGATCGACGGCCAGCCGCTGACCACCGAGTCGTCGCTCGCGGAGATCATCAACACGCACCGCCCGGGCGACACGATTACGTTGACCGTCGTGCGAGGGAGCCAGCCGACGCAGGTGCAGGTGACGCTGGGGACTATGCCGTAATTGCTTCCAGAGGAGCGGCGCTCGACTGAAGAGGATGCGCGGCGGTGGTAGGTGTTCGGAGGCGATGGAGGTTGACCCATTCGTCGGGTTATGCGCTCGGCATGTGCCCGGGGGTAAACCCCCGGGCTGACAAAGAAAGCCGGTTAAAGCCGGCTGAGGGCAGTGAGCCGGTCGGGTGATCAGAGGGCCCCGGTGCCGTGGTTTGGGCCCGGGGGTAAACCCCCGGGCTGAATATTGGGTAAGCCCACTGAAGGGGCTGTGATGGCGACATCCAGGCGTATCCGGTTCGGCCATCCTGTCAGACTCAGCGTTCCCAGCCCCTTCAGTGGGCTTTGTATTGTCAGCCCGGGAGTTTACTCCCGGGCACGTACCGAGCGGTGGAACCGAATGCCGGGATGTGAGCGCGAAACCATCCACAGCCGGCTTTAGCCGGCTTCGCCTTGTCAGCCCGGGGTTTACCCCCGGGCCCTGAACACGGTCCGGTCACCCTCGCACCACCCGGCGCGGGCACGCGCAACCGCCGGAGACCCGACAAACGAGTCCAAGTCCGTAGGAGTCCCCCACCCCGGAAGGGATCGGACACGCGCGGCGTTGTGGGAAATGAGTACCCAGAATGCCCCGTAACGGGGCGGCTTGCGCACGCGTATGGCGTATAATCTGCCCGTCACCACAGCGCGATCGCGGCCCGGGCGCCCCCAGGGCCTCGGCCGAGCGTCGATCAGAGAGCAGGGGTGCGCCGTGTCGGTTTCGCCGAGCGACCAGGAGTTGATCGAGCGCATCCGGGCGCGCGACCAGGACGCGCTCGCCCTGCTCTACGATCGCTACGCCCGGCCGGTCTACTCGCTCGCGCTCCATATCCTCCACGACCGGCGCGCGGCTGAGGACGTGGTCCAGGACGCCTTCCTCACCCTCTGGCAGCGGCCGGAGACCTACATCAGCGAGCGCGGTGCCTTTGGTCCCTGGATCCTGCGGGTGGCACGCAACCGGGCGATCGACCTGCTCCGGCGCCGGTCGCGCGAGACGTTCCACGACGACGACCGGGGCGCTCCCTTCGAGGAGCGTATCGTTGACCCGGACCCTGAGCCGGGCGACCAGATCTGGACGCACACGGTCGCTGACCGGATGCGGGCCGCGCTGGAGGAGCTAACGCCGGCCCAGCGCGAGGTGATCGAGCTCGCGTACTTCCGGGGTATGACGCAGAGCCAGATGTCGGCTCACCTGGATGTGCCGCTGGGTACAATCAAGACGCGGGTGCGCACGGCGCTACGGCGCCTGGCCGACATCCTGGAAGAAGCAGAGGTATGGACCGACGTGCCCTAAGCCACGACGAGGTGGCCGACGACCTGCCAGCCTATCTCCTCGGCGCCCTCGACGACGAGGGTTGCGAGGCCGTGGCCGCGCACCTTGCTACCTGCCCGGTCTGCCAACGGGAGCGCGCGCGGCTCGAGGCCACCATCGGCGCGCTCGCGACGCTGGCACCGGTGGCCGACCCGCCCACCGACCTGCGCGACCGCCTCCTCGCCCGGTTGGACGCGGACGCGGACGGCTCACCGCCGACCCCGCAGGACCCGCCAGCCGCTGCGACACCGGCACCCGTCAGCCGGCTGGATACGCCGCGCTGGATGCGCTTCGCCCTGGCCGCCGCCGCAGTGCTCATCGTCGGGCTCGGCATCGCGCTCGCTCTGATCGCCCGCGACCTCGCGCACGTTCGCTCCGACCTGGCCGAACTGCGCGAGGAACAGCAGATGGCCGCCGCGGCACTCACCGGAGCCGCCCGCGCGATCCCGCTCGTCTCAGAAGGCGCCACCCACGCCTACGGCACGCTCTACGTCTCGGAAGACGACCACGAGGCGCTGCTGGTCGTGACGGAGATCCCACCGACCCCGGACGGCCGGGTCTATCAGGTCTGGCTCCGGGAGGGAGAGGCCCGCACCAGCGCCGGGGTCTTCACCGTCGACGACTCCGGCCGTGCCGTCCTGCGCCTGCAGGCCCCGCGCCCCATCGCCGACTACCAGGCGATGGGCATCACCGAGGAGCCCGGACCCACCGGCAGCCCCGGTCCCACCAGTCCCCCACTGGCCACGTGTAGTCTGTCGTAGGCAGTCACAAACACGTCATGCGTGATGCGTCATACGTCCCCCTCACCCCCCGCCCCCTCTCCCACCAGGGGAGAGGGGAGCACCACGGGTGACGTATGACGTATGACGCATGACGTGTGACGCATCACGCATGACGCATCACGCATCTCGCATGTCCCCTGACGGGCACCGCCCGGACGCGGCCGGAGAGTGACGGGCGCCTGGCGCACGACGCCGACACAAACGCCCCTTGACCGATATACCCCCTGGGGGTATAATGGCGCCACCACCCGCCGCCCACTCGGCGGCAGGCGCCCGGCAAACTGGGCGCTCATCCATACGGTTCTCCTCCAAGAAGGGTTCCCCACGATGAGTTCGACGCCACAGCATCCGGAGCACCACCGGCGCGGCCATGGTAACCACGCGGCCCATCCGGAGTCTGGACACACGGAGCACACCGAGCACGTGGACCACGCGGGCCACCCCGAGCACCGGGAGCATACGGATCACGCGGACCATGACCACGCGGAGCGCATGGCCTCGGTTGAGGGACGCGCCGGGGAGCTGGAGCACGCGGCCCACACGACGCACGCCGGACACGCGGGGCACGACGCGCACGAGGCCCACGCCGAGCACAGCGGCCACGCCGACCACCCGGCCCATGGCGGCCATGCCGGTCATGGCGGGCACGCCGGGCACGAGGGACACGCCGACGTCTTCCGACGGCGCTTCTGGATCAACCTGATCCTGACCATCCCGATCCTGCTCTACAGCGAGATGCTCCAGGACTGGCTCGGCTTCAGCATGCCGGTCTTCCCCGGCAGCGACCTGATCCCGCCAGTGCTGGGCACGGTCGTCTTCTTCTACGGCGGCGCGGTCTTTATCCTGGGTGGCTGGGATGAGATCCGGACGCGCCAGCCGGGGATGATGCTCCTCATCTCCATGGCGATCGTCGTCGCCTTCGTCGCCAGCGCCGCCAGTACGCTCGGCTGGTTCAACCTCGAGTTCTGGTGGGAGCTGGCGCTGCTGATCGACGTCATGCTCCTCGGCCACTGGCTCGAGATGCGGGCACTCGGTCAGGCGCAGGGCGCGCTCCAGGCTCTGGCCGCGCTCCTACCGGATGAGGCCGAGCGCGTCGTCGACGGCACGGTCGAGCGGGTGCCGCTCGATTCGCTCCGCCCCGGCGACATCGTCCTGGTGCGCCCTGGAGCGCGGGTCCCGGCCGACGGCACGATCGTCGATGGCCGGGCCGAGTTGGACGAGTCGATGCTGACCGGCGAGTCGCGCCCGGTGCCGAAGGAGATCGGCGACCCGGTCGTCGCCGGGAGCGTTGCCCAGGGCTCGGCGCTGCGGGTGCGCGTCGACGCGGTCGGGGCCGATACCGCCCTGGCCGGGATCGAGCGGCTGGTGACGGAGGCGCAGCAGTCGCGCTCGCGGGCACAGGCGCTGGCCGACCGCGCCGCTGCGCTGCTGTTCTACGTCGCGGTCGTGGCCGGCCTCGCCACCTTCATCATCTGGACCGTACTCGGGGACATCGACTCCGGGGTGGTCCGCACGGTGACCGTGCTCGTGATCTCGTGCCCCCACGCGCTCGGCCTGGCGATCCCGCTGGTGATCGCGCTCTCGACCTCCCTCTCGGCACGCCAGGGCATCCTGGTCCGGGACCGGCTGGCCCTGGAGCGCATGCGCGAGATCACCACGGTGCTGTTTGACAAGACCGGGACACTCACCCGCGGCGAGCACGCGGTCACCGGTATCGTCGCGCTCGACGACGACGCCGACGCGCTGCTGGCCGAGGCCGCCGCGGTCGAGGCGGACAGCGAGCACCCGCTAGCCCGCGCCATCGTCACCGCCGCCGAGGCTCGGCGGGTCAGCGTCCCGCGTGCGAAGGACTTCCGCGCCATCGCCGGGCGCGGCGTCGAGGCCCAGGTCGACGGCGTCGAGGTCGCCGTGGGCGGCCCGAACCTGCTGCGCGAGCGGGGTTTGGAGGTGCCGGATGCCCTTGCCGAGCGCGTGCGGCCCTGGCAGGAGCGCGGCGCGGCGGTGCTGCACGTCGTCCGAGACGGCCGGGTCGTCGGCGCGCTCGCACTGGAGGACGAGGTCCGGCCCGAGTCGCGCGAAGCCGTCGAGGCGCTGCACGCCCGCGGCATCCGCGTGGTGATGATCACCGGCGACGCGCGGCCGGTGGCCGAGGCAGTCGGGGCCGAACTCGGCGTCGATGAGGTCTTCGCCGAAGTCCTGCCGGAGGACAAGGCCAACGCGGTTGCGACGCTCCAGCAGCGCGGGGAGCGGGTGGCGATGGTCGGCGACGGCGTGAACGACGCCCCGGCGCTCGCTCGCGCCGATGTGGGCATCGCGATCGGCGCCGGGACCGACGTCGCTATCGAGTCGGCCGGCGTCATCCTGGCCTCGAACGACCCCCGCGGCGTGGTGAGCGTCATGGAGCTCTCCCGGGCCAGCTACCGTAAGATGGTCGAGAATCTGGTCTGGGCCGCCGGGTACAACATCGTCGCCATCCCGCTGGCTGCCGGGGTGCTGGCGCCGTGGGGCATCGTCCTGCCGCCCGCCGTCGGCGCCCTGCTCATGAGCGCCTCGACGATCATCGTGGCGCTGAACGCCCAGACCCTGCGCCGGCTGGACCTGCGTCCCGAAGCCGCCACGCACGAGCACGGAGGTCCGCCGCCCACACGCGGACGCCGGGAGCCGGCCCTCTCCCGGGCAGGCTAGCGCCGAGCCGCCGGTTGCCCGGCGCCACCCGGGCGGGGTGGTGCCGTGGCCGCGTCTGCTCGAGGGCAGCAGTAGACCGCACTCCTGATTGCTGCTACGATGGCCGGCAACCAGGAGCGGATCTCATGGATGGACAGCGCGATCCGAGGTTGCCTGCGCAGGCCGCGCGCATCGCCGAGCGGCTGGCGGCTGCGCGTGGGCAACGCTTCGTCGGGCGCCGGTCCGAGATCGAGTTGTTCCGCGCGGCCCTCACGGCGCCCGAGCCGCCTTTCGCGCTTCTCTTCCTGTACGGCCCGGGCGGCGTCGGTAAGACGACGCTGCTGGACGCCTACGCCCGACTGGCCGCGGAGGACGGCATCCCCAGCGCGCGGATTGACGGGCGAGCCATCGAACCGTCGCCGTCCGGCTTCCTCCTGGCGCTGGGGCTGGCGACCGGGATCACGGACCCTACCGCCCTGCCCGGCGCGCTCGATGGGCACTCCCGGTTCGTCCTGTTCCTCGACACCTATGAGCGCATGGCGCCGCTCGACGCCTGGCTGCGCGACACGTTCCTACCGCAGCTCCCAGCGCACGTCCTCGTGGTCATCGCCGGGCGCAACCCGCCCGCACCGGCCTGGCGCGCCGACCCGGGCTGGGGCGAACTGGTCCGCGTCGTGCCGCTGCGCAACCTGCGCCCGGACGAGAGTCGCGCCTACCTGCGCGCCCGCGCGGTACCGGAACATCATGACCCGGCCGTGCTCGCCTTCACCCACGGCCACCCGCTGGCCCTCTCGCTCGTGGCGGATGTGCTTGCCCAGGGCGACACGACCGGCGCGACCCGGCCCATCGACGACCCCGACGTCGTGCGCGTGCTCCTCGAGCGCTTCGTCGAGGGGACGCCCTCCCGTGCCCACCGTCAGGCGCTCGAGATCTGCGCCCACGTGCGGGTCACGACCGAGGCTCTGCTGGCCGAGGCGCTGACCGAGGGGAACCCGTCCGACATCTTCGCCTGGCTTCGTGGGCTCTCCTTCATCGAGCAGGGTCCCGAAGGGATCTACCCACACGACCTGGCGCGCGACGTGCTGGACGCCGATCTGCGCTGGCGCAACCCCGACGACTACCGGGAACTGCACCGCCGGGTGCGGGGGTACATCGTCCGGCGGCTCCAGCAGGCGCGCGGCATCGAGCTGCAGCGCGCGTTCTTCGACCTCCTCTACCTCCACCGCCACAGCCCGCTGATGCAGCCCTATGTCCAGTGGACCGCGCTTGGCACCGCCTACGCCGAACCGGCCACTGCCGCCGACAGCTCTGCCATCCTCGATATGGTCCGGCGCCATGAGGGCGAGGACGCGGCGGCGATCGCCCGGCACTGGCTCGCGCGCCAGCCGGGCGCCTTCACCGTCTTCCGCGGCGCGGGTGGTGACGTGCTCGGCTTCGTCGCCAGTCTTGCCCTCCAGGAAACCACCGAGGAGGATCAGGCGCTCGATCCCGGCGTCCGGGCGGCCTGGGACTTCGCGCAGCGCTACGGCCCGGCACGCCCCGGCGGGTGATGCTCCTACACCGCTTCGCGATGGCGCGCGACACCTACCAACTGGCGTCCGGAACATTCGACATGGTCGTGATGCATACGACCACCCAGTGGCTGACGACGCCAGGCCTGGCCTGGACCTTCGTGATTTTTGCCGACGCCGAGTACTGGCGCCCGGTCATGAGCTACATCAACTTCCGGCGCGCGACCGTCGCCGACTTCACGGTCGAAGACCGTACCTATCAGGTCTTCGCCCACGACTGGCGCGCCGAGCCGCCGCTGGCCTGGCTGGACCTGATGGCAGAGCGCGAGCTGGCGAGCGACCTGACCGTGGAGCAGGTCGAGGCAGCGCCCCCACCCCCGCTCATCGTGCTGTCGCAGCCCGAGTTCGAGCAGGCGGTCCGCCAGGCGCTCCGCGCCTACACCCAGCCGGAGGCGCTCGAGCACAACCCGCTGCTGCGCTCGCGGCTGGTCGCCGAGCACGGCGGGGACGACCCGGTCGCGGCACTTCAGGAACTGATGCGCCACGCCGTGCAGCGTCTCCGCGCCCTGCCGAGGGGTGAGCGACTCTACCGCGCCGTCCAACGGACCTACATCGTCCCGGCTGCAACCCAGGAGGCGGCCGCCGAGGCCCTCGGCCTCCCCTTCAGCACCTTCCGCTACCACCTGACGACCGGCGTCGACCGCATCGTCGATTACCTGTGGCAGCGCGAACTCTACGGGGCGAGCGACAGCCGCGAGTGATATTCCAATGCGGATAGACGCGCTGGCATGTCGTCCTGAGCGGGCCATGTCACCCTGAGCGCAGCAAAGGATCTCATGCTGGGACGCTCACGCGCCGGAGATCCTTCGCTGCGCTCAGGGTGACGCGGAAACACGCGATCACCCGCACAACGATCCCCGTGCAGTGGCATGTGCCTACGATGGGCGGTGGCAGGATTCCCGTGCCGTGGCAGGCGCCCGGGAGTAAACCCCCGGGCTGACAATGAAAGCCGGCTCAAGCCGGCTGGGGGAAGAGCGATCACCTGCCGGCGTTAGGAGCCCACTATCGGGCCCGTGCCCGGGGGTAAACCCCCGGGCTGAATATTGGGTAAGCCCACTGAAGGGGCTGTGATGGCACCTGCAGGCAGATCCGCTTCGGCCTCCCGCCGGGCTCGGCGTCCTCAGCCCCTTTAGTGGGCTTTGCTTTCTCAGCCCGGGGGTTTACCCCCGGGCACATGCCGCGGCGCAGGATCCTGGCACCACCCATCGCGGATGCGGTCGCAGCCGCACGAGCCGCTTGCGGCGGGCTGGAGACCGAGCACGGCTGCGCTTGGCAACGACTTGGCAGTTTCTTGTCTGGTGACTTAGCAACGGGCGGCCCTACCCTGCTCCTCAGAGTCGATCCGCTGTGACGGACGAACATCCGACGAAAGGAGCAGTCACGATGGAGCGCCTTGCTCCCCGCGGCACGCTGCCGGTCTGCGTCATCGGGGCCGGTGTGAGCGGCCTGGCCACGGCCAAGTACCTCCATCAGGCAGGGATCCCGTTCGACTGCATCGACGAGCGGGACAGTGTCGGCGGCATCTGGGCCTACACCGAGCGGCCGGGCATCACCTGTGCCTGGCGCACGCTCAACTCCAACAGCCCGCGCGGCACCTACGCCTACCATGACTTCCCGATGCCGGACCACTACGCCGACTTTCCGAGCGGCGCCGAGGTCTGTGACTACTTGAACGCCTATGTCGACCACTTCGGCTTCCGCGACCACATCGAACTCGGGCGCCGGGTGGAGCGGGTCGAGCCGCGCCCGGACGGCACCTGGGACGTCACCCTCGACGGCGGGGAGGCGCGCCGATACGCCGCCGTCGTCGCCGCCAACGGCCACCACCACGAGCCGCGCTACCCCGACTACGCCGGGGACTTCACCGGGGAGGCGCTGCACTCGCAGGACTACCGGCACCGCGAGCGCTTCCTCGGCAAGCGGGTGATGGTCGTGGGGCTCGGCAACAGCGGGAGCCAGATCGCGGTCGATGTCAGCCACGCCGCCGAGCACACGCTCCTCTCGGTGCGGCGCGGCGCCTGGATCCTGCCGCACCTCATCCGGGGGAAGCCCTACAACAGGTGGCTGAGCCCGCCCCCGTGGTGGGTGTACCGGTTCACCCCCACCCGGCTGCTCAATACCATGGTCTCGCTCTACGTCCGGCTGCTGCTCGGGCCTCCGGACCGGTACGGCCTGCCCAAGCCCGACCACCGCTTCGGCGAGACGATTCCGACGATCTGCGAGGGGATCCACGACCGGATCGCCAATGGGCGCCTGATGGTCAAGCCCGCCGTGGCCCGGATCGAGGACCAGCGGGTGACGTTCGCCGATGGGACCGAAGAGGTCGTCGACGCCATCATCTACTGCACCGGCTACCACACGACCTTCCCGTTCCTCGACCGCCGGATCTTTGCGGCCGATGAGAACTGGATCCGGCTCTACAAGCGCGCCTTCCTGCCGGACTACCCCACGCTCTGCTTCGTCGGTGCGTTCCAGGCGATCGGACCATCGTTCGTGCCGGTGTTCGAGGCGCAGGCCCGCCTGGTCGTCGCCTACCTCAGCGGCGAGTACGCCCTCCCCTCCCAAGAGGAGATGGAGCGCGACATCGCGCGCGACCTGGCGATGATCGAACGCACCTTCGTGCGCTCTCCGCGCAACAACTACCAGGTGGACACGACGGTCATCATCCACGACTTGGAGGTGGAACTGAAGCGCGGCCGCCGGCGCGCGGCGCGGCGCCGGGGTGGTGCTCGGCCCGTCCCCGTGGTTGCGGACGAGCCGGAGCCGGCCGACCCGCTCCCGGCAGCGCGGTCACGATGACCGGCTGTTACGTCAACACATCGAGCGTGAGCGCACGGTAGAGCCCAGGGATTGCGCCAGTCAGCGAAAGGAGGCACAGGATATGCGCATCACTCGCCCGATTCCAGGCGAATTCGGCGCGTGCCGATCAGACGCGGTGCTTCGTGGATCAGGAGATCATCCCCGGGCTGCGCCAGGAGCGAGGCTTCCCGCGCCTGTATGTGCTGGTCGACCTCCACACCGGCGAGGGCATGATCGTGGCCATCTGGGGGCCCCCAGCGGATGAGGCGGCGTCCCAGTCGCGGTCGGCGAGCGCTTCGCACGGCTGGGGACAATCCTCACGGCCCCGCCCGCGCCGGACCGCACCTCTACCGTCGTGAACGAAAGCTAACCCTCGGACCCGCGATCGATCCGTCGCTCACGCACTGGTCCGTCGTCCTTCAGGTACAGAAAGGATCGAGGAGATGCACGCGCTCGACGTGGCAGGACAGTACTTTGATGCCTGGAACCGGCGCGACCCGGACGCCATCATGGCTACGTTCGCCGAAGGCGGCACCTACGCTGATCCGGCGGCGGGAACGCTCAGCGGGCCGGCTATCGGCGCGTACGCCGGGTCGCTGTTCGCCGCCTTCCCCGATCTGCACTTCGATCTGGTGCACGTCGCCGCGACGGACGGCGGCAGGGTCACCGCCGAGTGGCTCATGCGGGGCACCAACACCGGTCCATTCGCCGGGGCGCCGCCGACCGGGCAGACGATTGCCCTCCCGGGCGCGGATTTCATCACCGTCGACGGCGAAAAGGTGCGCTCAGTGCAGGGGTACTTCGACCGGCGCACGTTCGTCGAACAGCTCGGGCTCCAGGCGATGGTCATGCCCTACAAGGCAGGGCCGTTTGCCTTCGGCACCGCAACCATGGTCAAGACCGGGAAGCAGACCAAACCGGGGGCGGTCGGCGTGACGAAGATCACCGTGCGCTCGGATCAGGAGCGGGAGCAAATCCGCGAGTACAGCCGCGCCATCGCCGCCGAGATGCTGGAGATGCCGGGATTCCTGGGGTGGATCGGCGTCGTCATTGGTCAGGAGATGTACACCATCACCGCGTGGGAAGACACCGAGGCGCCCCGGCAGTTGGTGCGCGGCGGTACCCACCGCGGTGCGATGCGCCATTTCTACGAGAAGGACTTCGCGCTCGGCGGGATGCTGAGCGTCTGGTCTCCGGAGCGGATCAAGCTCGACGTGCGCTGCGATGAGTGCGGCCGCGTGTTTACGCTGCGCGACTGGGACGAGAGCACGCGGTGCGAGTGCGGCGCGGCGCTGAATAGCACGCAGACGACCTGGTGAGCTGCGCCCGCGGCATCGCCAGGCGCTCGGTGCGACGCAAGCGAGCTTCGCACTCTCCGTTCACATCGCCGCCGGCCGGGCTGCCAGGACGGGAGCAGCGGCCGGCGGCCCCCTGACAGGTTCGTCAGCGGTCCGTCACCCGTCTGTCATCTAAGGATCGTTAGGTTGAGCCTACTATCCTTATGTTCCCTATCTTTCGCGGGCCGACTCCCGCCCACCTCAACCGGCAAAGGAGGTGAACCGCCGCATCGGTCCGGTGAGTGTCCGCCCACTCGAACTGGAGACCGAGCTCACCGTATTCCGGCAGACGTGTAGACCAGAATCGAGGGAGTACGATGAGAACGAGGCTCGTTCGCCTCCTGGTAATCCTCGCACTGATGCTCTCCACCATGACCAGCCTCGGGTTCGCCGCAGCTCAGCAAGCGGGGAACCCGAGCACCAGCATGCCCGGCCGGTACCTCGTCGCGCTCAAGAGCACCGGGGATGCGCGTTTCATGCAGGCCCAGATCACCGAGATGGGCGCCACGGTTGTTCAGAACCTCGCGCCGCTGAACCTCCTCGTGGTTCACGGGACCGAGCAGGTCAAGCAGCGGTTGAAGGCCGACCCCCGCGTCAGCGGCGTCGCCACCGACCGCATCCAGCGCATCGTCCCGCCGGAGCTGGCGCCCGACATGTTCAGCAGCCCACAGGCGGCTGAGCCGATCCAGATTGACCTGACCGACGATGCACAGAACGGCGAGATCACGGGCGACCCGGCGTTCGACCTGTCCGGCCTGATGTGGAACATCGACCGCATCGAGGCTCCTGACGCATGGGAGACCACGTCCGGCGAGCCCGAGGTCCTGGTCGGCGTGGCCGACACCGGCCTCGACTCCACCCATGTCGATCTGGAGGACAACATCCACTCGGTGGTCGACTTCACCGAGGCCGAGGACCCGCCCATCTGCGACACGTTCTTCGGCGTCTCGGACCAGGCTCTCGCCGCGCAGTTCGGCGGGCCGGCCGACGGCGACTGGAACGGGCACGGGTCGTGGATCGGCGGCAACATCGCCGCGGTGCTCAACGAGCAGGGCGTCAACGGCGTCGCGCCCAACGTCAAGCTGGTCTCCCTCAAGATCTCGCAATGGTGCGGCTATGCCTATGATTCGACGATCCTCTCAGCATTCCTCTACGCCGCCTCCAACGACATCGACGTGGTCAGCCTCTCCTTCGGCGGCTACCTGGATCGCAGCGACCCCGAGCAGGACTTGATCTACAGCCAGTACGCCTCCGCAGTCGCGCTGGCCCGCTCCGAAGGAACGGTCATCGTCGCCGCTGCCGGCAACGAGCATGTGGAGATCGGAGACGGTGGCCAGGTGCTCAGCAGCGGTATGCTGACCACCCCGGGCACGCTCCTGGACGGGTTCCTCGACCTCCAGGGTCTGTACGAGATCCCGGGTGGGATCCCTGGCGTGGTCACCGTCGGCTCGACCGGGAATATGGTCAATGAGCCGTCGGATGAGTGTCCTGAGGGGACGACCGAAGGTTCGCTCGCAACCTGCAAGCCGGAGGACGACCCTCACCAGCCGTTCGGGGCCGGTGAGGAGAATCAGCTTGCCTACTACAGCAACTACGGACCGCGGATCGATCTCGTCGCCCCTGGCGGCTCCCGGATGTTCAACCTGCCGCTCTGGGATCGCGGCGGCACGCCCGGATTCCCCTACACCATCGAAGACGAATACACGGCCTGGCAAACCTTCTCGACGACCTCGAACTGGGCGCTCTACACAGCGCAGATCCCCTGCTTCCTGTTCATCGGCGGCGGGTTCCCCGCGGGGCAGTGCTACACGACCATCCAGGGCACATCGATGGCCACCCCGCACGTCTCGGCCGTCTTGGCCCTGGTCGCCAGCGCGAATCCGGACCTGCGCGGCGACCCGGACCGCCTGGTCGAGATCGTCAAGGAGACCGCTCAACCGATCTCGGGCAACGAGACCCCGCCGCTCGATCCGAGCGACACTTCGCCCGGCGACATCGGCGGCCCGTCCTGCCCCACCGGCTACTGCCACCTGGGTGGCGACCCGATCCCTGATGAGGACGCCTACGGTGCCGGGCTGGTAGATGCCGCGGCCGCCGTCGAGGCGGCCATGGTGGAGGATGAGGCCGGGAGCCAGAGCCAACCATAACCGCGGCACCTGCGTACCGATACGTCTAAGGACGGACGAGCGCCGGGAGGCTTCGCGCCCCCGGCGCTCATCTGCGTCACACTCGACCCGACCGGGAGTGCCGCCGAGCGGCGACGAGGACGGCGGCGCCGAGCGCCAGGGTGACGGCGCCGCAGGCGAGATAGAGCGTGGCCCACCCCAGCCGCTCGGCCATCGCCCCGGCGACGGGGAAGACGACGATCATCACCACCGAGAAGATCCACGAGTCGAGTGACAGGATCGTCGCCCGCTGCTCCGACGGAACCTGCCGGTTGAACCAGGCGATCAGCAGCGGCTCCCCCAGCCCGTAGGCGATCTGCGCGACGAGGTAGGCACCAATCGCCAGCACGATGTGCTCGGCTGCCGTGCCGGCCAGCCCAAGCCCGGCAACCGCGGCCACACCCGCGAATTGCCGGGCGAAGCGGCCGCGTGGCGCCACCCGCCCCAGGAGCGCCGCGCCCGCGGCGTTGAGCAGCAGGGAGATGCCGACGACGAGGCCGATGTTGCTGTTGGACAGCCCACGGGCGGTGAAGGCTGCCTGCAGGTAGAGGTGTGTCACCGTCGCTGCCGTCCAGAACAAGCCGGACAGGAGCAGCACCACGGCCACATCAGGACGCCGCGCCAGCACCGCGCGCGCCGCCCCGGCGTGCGCGGTGACTGACCGGCGCACACCTTCTGTCCCCCGCTTCCGGGGCGCCTCCGCCAGCCCGGCGGCCAGCCAGGCACCACCCAGTCCGGCCCCGATCACGAGCGCGAAGGGGATCCCGTAGCTGATCTCCGAGAGAGCTGCCCCCAGCCAGGTGGCGGCCGCTCCGACCACATATGCCGCGCCGAGCAGCCGGCCGAGGATGTCGGTGTAGCGGGCGTGACCCTCAGGGTCTTCTCCGAGCGCGTCGTAGAGGTAGGCCTGATCGCTGCCCGAGGCGAAGCTGTAGGAAGCGCCGGAGAGGAAGAGCGCCAGCATCACGACCGGCAACGACGGCGCAAGCCAGAGGAGCGCCACCCCGGTCGCCATCAGCAGCCCGCTGATCATCAGCGTCCAGCGACGCCCGATCAGGTCGGCCAACGCGCCGGACGGGACCTCCAGCAGGACCGGGGCCAGGTGGAACGCGGACTCGGCCAATCCGATCTCGGCAAGGCTGTAGCCGCGACTCTGGAGGTAGATAATCCAGATCGCGCTCTCGAACTTGGCTTCCCAGGTGAGCCGGTAAGCGTAGAAGCGACGGAGGGTGCGAGCCGCCGTCTCCGGCGGCGCGGCCGATCCGACTCCGAGCATGCCAACAAAACCCCTATCAACGACGGGAGGGGTCTACCATGCGGCGCCCACTCCCACTGTCCTTGCGCGCCAACCTCTCAGGACAGTGGTGTCGTGCCCGACTTGTGGCTCTGCTCGGTCAGCCAGGCTGCCTCGCGCTTGCCTGGCAACGTCTCGGCCATCGTGTGTCGCTCCTCACGGAAACCCGTGCAGCGGGCGGATGATACCACAGGGCGCCGGTAGCGCCACTGTCAGCGTATACTCAGCGGCGGGGAACTGGATCAGGGGAGGAGAACCACCACGTGAGCAGCACCGACACGGGGATTGCTGTCGCGCACGAGGTAATCGAGCGACATAGCTTCGCGCTGCTTGAGGCGACCCGCATCTACCACACGGTGTGGCCGGACCCGAACACCCGCTACGTGGACGTCGTCGCCATGCTCAACCGGCACGCCGGGTACCCGGGCTTCGCCGGCTTGCTGGCCCGCGAGAGCACCGGCCGCGCAGTCGCGATGGCCTACGGGCACACTACCTGCCCCGGGCAGTGGTGGCACGACCGTGTCGAGCCTGAACTGCCTCCCGAATCCGCCGGGTGGCTCGATGACTGTTTCGTCCTCGTCGAACTGGCGGTGCTTCCGGAGTATCGGAGGCGCGGCATCGCCCGCGGGCTGCTGGAGCGGCTCCTCCGCAGCCGGACGGAAGCGCGCGCCGCCCTCTCAACCCAGGAGGACAACGAGCCCGCCCTCGCCCTCTACGCCGCGCTCGGCTGGCGACCGATCGCCGGCCCCATGCGCTTCGCCCCCGCTGGAACACCGTTCGTCATCCTGGGGCGTGAGCTGCAGGGTTCCTGGTGAACGTTGACGGATTAACTTCGTCTACCCGCCAGTCAACCGCTCCCGCACTCACGTCATCCTGAGCGAAGCGAAGGATCTCGCGTCAGATCGGCCACGCACCGGGGGGGATCCTTCGCTTCGCCGGGCGCGGCTTACCGCCGCCCCCGGCTCCGCTCAGGATGACCACAACCCGGCGATGGGGGTGGCGCCGGCATTTCATGGTATTTCGTCAAGCTCCATCACTCGCCCGCGGGGAGAGATCCGCGTTTGCCAGGCGGGCGACGAGGCGACCGACCTGCTTCGCGTCCTCCTTGGCCATGCCCCGGCTGCAGGCAGCGGTGTAGAACTGGAGCGCCAGCGTGGTCAGGGCCAGCGGCGTTCCGAGATCGGCCCCCAGCGCCTCGGCCAGCTTCAGGTCCTTCCGCATCAACTCGAGCCGGAAACCGGGGGACGGCGCGGGCTGATCCCCCTCGGCCGCGGCCTGCAACAGCGTCGGCACGGCATCCGTCCAGGCCGCCGAGTTCCCGGAGCTGGACTTGACCACCTCATAGAGCAGGGAGAGGTCCGCGCCCGCGTTGGCCGCCAGCGACAGCGCCTCCCCGACGAGTACCAGCGTGGTCCCGGCCAGCAGGTTGTTGATGATCTTGAAGACCTTGCCCAGCCCGATGTCGCCCACGTGGTAGATCTGGCTCCCCAGCACCTCCAGGAGCGGCCGAACCTCTTCCAGGACCGCGCCGTCGGCACCGACCATGAGCGTCAGCGTCCCCCGCTCCGCGCCGTAGACGCCGCCGCTGACGGGGGCGTCCACCACCCGGATCTGGCGCCGGGCCGCCTCCGCCGCGACCCGCTGGATCATCATCGGGGAGGTCGTGCTGAAGTCGATGATCGTGCCGCCGGGCTGCATGTTCTCAATCACGCCGTCCGGGCCGAGAAAGACTTGGAAGAGGTCATCGTCCGCCGGCAGGCAGCTCATTACCACGTCGCTCTGGCTGGCGACCAGGAGCGGCGTCGGGACCGCGGTCGCGCCCGCAGCGGTGAGCCGCTGCACGGCCTCATCTCGCCGGCTGGTGAAGACGACGTTGTAGCCGGCCTGGCATAGGCGGAGCGCCATCGGCAGCCCCATTGCGCCGACCCCGATGAACCCGATCCGCTTGTTGTCCATCGCTGCGCTCCTTCGACATATGCGTCATGCGTCACACGTCATGCGTCACCCGTATTGCGTACTGCATGTCGTGTCATGCTCACCTCTCCCACCAGGGGAGAGGGGCCGGGGTGAGGGGGACGCATGACGTATGACGTATGACGCATCACGCTCCTCACCCGCCATCGAAGACGGGCACGAACTCGGTCAGCCGGGATCGCTGGCCGGGGTAGCCGCGGTCAAGCTCCACGCGGTAGCGCACCCGGTCTGCGCGGTAATAGCGCCGCTGGAAGTAGATCGGCTCGCGCCCCTCGGTGTAGGAGATGCGCTGGATGATGAGCAAGGGCGCGCCCCGCTCCACCTCCAACGCCTCGGCCAGCTCCGCCGTGGACTTCCCGGCCTCGATGACGAATGTGCCGGAGACCACCGGGATCTGATACTGGGTCTCCAGGATGTGGTAGATCGTTTCGCGCTCCAGCGCCGAGCGATCGAGCAGCCGCCCGTAGCGCAGCGGCAGGTAGGTTACGTCGAAGGCGATCGGCGAGGAGTCGGCGAGCCGCAGGCGATCGAGCCGAACCACCGGGGTCTGCGGGGCGAGGTCGAGATGCCGCGCCACCTCGGCCGAAGCAGGCTCCTCCCCAAGGTGGGTGATCCGCGACGCAGGCTGCAACCCGGCCGCGGCCATGTCCTCGACAAAGTCGGTCAGGCGGATCAACTCGTGTTCCACTAGCGGCGCGGTGACGAATGTCCCCTTCCCCCGCTGGCGCCGGAGCAGCCCGGCATCGACCAGCTGGTCGAGCGCGGCACGCACCGTGATCCGGCTCACGCCGAACTGGTCGCATAGCTCGGCTTCCGACGGCAGGCGGTCGCCTGGACGGTAGATCCCCTCGGCGATCTGCCGCCGCAGCCGGGCGGCCAGTTGTTGATACAGCGGGGTAGATCCCGCCCGTAGCTCGCTCATTCCGCCCTCCCGGGCCCGCGTACCATCGCGCTGATGGGCCACGCGAGCCGCCCGGCCAGGCTCAGGCCATCGACGCGACGACCTCGACCAGCCGGTCCACCTCCTCCTCGGTGTTGTAGTAGTGGGGCGACGCGCGCACCACGCGCTCCAGCCCTCGCGCCGTCATGTCGTAGCGGGTGGAGGCCACGGTCGAGACAGTGACATTGATCCGCTCGGCCGCCAGCCGCTGCTTGATCGCCTCCGGGTCCACGCCATCCAGCGTGAAGCTGACGATCCCGCCGCGCTCGACCCCGAGGTCATGGACCGCGCCGCCCGGGATCTCGCAGATCCGTTGGCGCAACATCTCAGCCAGCGATCGCAGACGCGCGGAACCCGCCTCGACCCCGACTGCCATGGCGTAGGCAGCGGCGACACCCATCCCGATCTTGCCCGCGATGTTCGACTCCCAGTTCTCGAAGCGACGCGCGTCGCCGCGGATCTCGTAGCGATCGGGTGCCACCCAGGTGGCCGCGTGCAGGTCCAGGAAGACCGGCTCGATCTGCTCCACGATCTCGCGGCGGACGTAGAGGAAGCCGACGCCCCGTGGACCGCGCAGGTACTTCCGGCTGGTCGCCGACAGCATGTCGCAGCCGATGGCCCGCACGTCGATCGGCACTTGACCGACCGACTGGCACGCATCCACCAGATAGAAAACGCCCGCCTCGCGTGCCACTTTCCCGATCTCGGCCACCGGCTGGATCAGCCCGCCATTGGTCGGGATATGGCTGACCGCGATCAGCCGGACCCGGTCGTCCATCATCTCCCGCAGCGCCGCCACCGACATCTGCCCGTGCTCATCGTTCGGCACGACCTCGACGGTCACTCCGCTGCGCCGGGCGACCTGCAAAAAGCTGATGACGTTGCTGGCGTACTCGGACATCGAGGTGAGGATCCGGTCGCCGGGCTTGAACGGGATCGAATAGAAGGCCATATCCCAGGCACGCGTGGCGTTCTCGACGATGGCGATCTCGTCGCGCTCGGCGCCGATCAGCCGTGCGACCGCGTCGTACGCCCCTTCGATGAACTCCTCTGCGGCATCCGCGGCTTCGTAGCCGCCGATGCGGCTCTCGAGCTTGAGGTGGTCGATGGTCGCATCGATCACCGGGCGGGGCATCAACGCCGCGCCGGCATTGTTGAAGTGGATCACCTCCCGGCAGCCGGGCGTGTCCTCCCGCAGTCGCCGCACCTGCTCGGCCGTGAGCATGCCTCCTCCTCGCCGCGTGCCCAATTCCTGGATTCTGCGCCAAGTCTAGCCGTTTCCCGGGACGGAGTCATGCGCCTCGCGCGGTACAGGAGCGCGGGATGGCTCGACGAGGCGATGGCCAAGTGAGCGGCGCCGTGATACCTTCGTCGAGCGCCCCCAACGGATGGGCCGCACGATCACTCCATCCTGACACACGCGTCATCACCGTTTGCTTGTCGCAGTGCGATAGGTGTCTCTGGAGGAATCGGTCTTGCCGGGCGAGCTGAGGAAATTCGAGGAGTAGATGGTGGCACAGACCTATCGTATGACCCTGGGACGACGGCTGGCCAACGCCTTCGTCCGGGCGATGCTGGCCGTCGGTGTGCCCATCAGGGACACCTACGTATTGACGGTGCGCGGTCGGCGCACCGGACGGCCGCACTCGACACCGGTGCGTCTGGTCGAGGAGAACGGTCAGCGCTGGCTGGTTGCTCCCTACGGCCCGGTCAACTGGGTCCGCAACGCGCGGGCGGCGGGCCAGGTGACGCTCAGCCGCGGGCGTAAGTTGGAGACGGTCACCATCGAGGTGCTGGGGCCGACCGAGAGCGCGCCGGTGCTGAAGCGCTACCTGGAGGAGGTCCCGATCGTCCGCCCGTTCTTCGATGTCACGCCGGATTCTTCCCTGGAGGCGTTCGCCGCCGAGGCGCCGCGCCACCCTGTCTTCCGCATCGTCGGCCCGGTGTGGGAGAACCATTCGCGCGGTGCGTCCCTTTGACGTGGCATCGTCGCGCTGTTAGCATCATGGCGTCCATGAGATTTTTCCAGCGGAGCTGGCGGTGGGAGGGACAATGGAGATCAACGTCGATCTGCTCAAGCGTATCTGCGAGGCACCCGGCATCCCGGGCCGCGAAGAGCAGGTCCGCGAGGTGGTTGTGCGCGAGCTCGAGCCGCTCGTCGACGAGATTCGGGTCGACGCGCTGGGCAACGTCATCGCCACGAAGAAGGGCCGGGGCGGCCCACGGGTGATGCTGGCGGCACACATGGACGAAATCGGGTTCATGGTCCGCCATATCGACGACAAGGGCTTCATTCGCCTCCAGAACGTGGGCGGATTCGACGCACGCATGCTGGCCGCGCAGCGGGTGCTGGTCCACACCAGGAACGGCGATGCACTCCGCGGCGCACTCCAGCCCGACTCCAAGCCGATCCACGTGCTCCAGCCCGACGAGGTCAAGCCGTTCAAGATCACCGACTACTACGTCGACCTCGGCCTGCCGGCGGAGGAGGTACGCGCCCGGGTCGATATCGGCGACATGGTGACGCTCGACCGGACCCTGGAGCGCGTCGGCAACGCGGTCATGAGCAAGGCACTCGACGACCGCGTCTCGGTCTTCATCATGATCGAGGCGCTGCGAGCGCTCGGCGACCACGAGGCGGAGGTTATCGCGGTCGCGACCACCCAGGAGGAGGTCGGCCTGCGCGGCGCGGAGACGGCCGCCTTCGGCGTGGAGCCGGACATCGGCGTGGCGCTCGACGTGACGCTGGCCGGTGATATCCCCGGGTTCAAGCCGGAGGAGCAGGTGACCCGGCTCGGCGATGGGGTGGCCATCAAGGTATTCGACTCGTCCCACATCCCGAATCACAAGCTGGTGCGTCACTTCCGCGATGTGGCCGAGCGCCACGGGATCAAGTACCAGCTCGAAGTGCTGAGCCGCGGCGGCACCGACGCCGGGGCGATGCAGCGCGCCCGCGCCGGGGTTCCGGTGATCACGATCTCGACACCGACGCGCTACCTCCACACCGTGAACGAGATGGCAAACGTGGACGACATCCAGGCAGCGATCCAACTCGTGGCACGCTACCTGGAGGAGGCGCACACGGGAGACTACCGGCTCGGCTAGAGGCCGGGCGCCGGGGTGGCTGGTGGAGGGCCCCGGCGCTGGTCGGCCCCCTTCCCGCTCACGCAGCCGCTGGGACGGAGCGGCGGCGCCGGGCGGCTGAATCCAATGACCGTTTGAGGAGGAGACGAGCGACCGGCCGATTCGAGGCGCGGAGAGGGAGAGCATGGTCGCGCGCCTGCTCCACGGGCTTCACACGTTGCGGGCACTGGCAGTGGCGGTACTGCTGCTGGTGGTCGCCGCTCCGGTCGTCTCGGCGAGCGAGCCAATGCCGGGCCCGCCGGAGGCGACCGGCTGGCGCTTCGCCGGGATGACCGTCGAGCCGACCAATCCGGCGGTCGGCGATGTCGCCACCGTCCGCTTCAGCGTCGTGGACGACGAGGGCACGCCGCTCACCGGGTTGCGTCCGGTCGCGGCGCTGCGCCCAGCGGCAACCACCTCCGGCGCTCGGCCCGACCCGGTTCTCATCGCCGTCGGTCGCCCCCTCGACGACCCCGGCTGGTATCAAGTCTCCCTGGCCCTGAACCAGGCGGGGCGCTGGTGGATCGACCTGGAGGTGACCAACGACGCCGGCCGCACGGCGACGACCAGCCACTTCGTCGTCGTCGCGCCGACGCTCGGCACCCCACCCGCTACGACCGAGGCTCCCCTCTTCCTGCCCGGCGACTCCTGGGGGGCCTACTACCGGCTCGACCCCGATACCGGCAGCCTCGCGACCCTGAGCGGCGAGGATCTCCTCCACGCGGGCAACCACTGGTGGCTGGCGACTACCCGGCTCACCCCGCGCGGCCCGGTCACACCCGAGTACGGCGGCACCTGGCACCTGACCGTGGAGCTGAGCGACGGTCTCAGCGGCCGGCCGCTCTACGCCGTGGACCTTGGCGACATCCGCGCGTCGGTCTACGTCGGCAGCGCCGACGAGCCCGCCATTTCCACCTCGCTGGCGGTGGCACCGGACGGCTCGCATTTGTACCTCTACTGGGCGCGCCAGCTCGGCCAGGGCTGGCTCGCCAGCGTCGCGATCGCCGATGCCGGCACCGGCGAGATCCTGCTCCAGCGAGAGTTGACCGGTGCGGTCGTGGCCGATGTGTTCTGGGGCCGGCTCGACGTCAGCGCCGACGGGACCCGGCTCGTCCTCGCCGAACGCACCGCACGATCCGCCAGCCAGAGCGGCTACCGCCTGACCGTCCTCGACGCCGCCACGCTCGACACGGTGGCTCAGCACCGCCGCACCGTCGCGCCGGACGACCCGCTGACGGCCTGTGTCCTCCCCTACCCTGGCCCGGCCGGCGCCATACCCGGGGCAGACCCGCTGCACTACAGCCTTTGCATGCCCCGCGGATCGCTCAGCCAGCCCGCGCTGGTGATCTGGGACCCGATCGCCGGGGCAGTTGTCCACCAGGTGTCGCTGGCGGCGGTCGCCGGGGACGCGCCGCAGTACGTCGACGGTGTCGCTGCCCCCGACGGCCGACACTTCTACGCGGTCAACACCGCGACCCGCCACGTGGCCGAGATCGACCTGCTCGACGGCAACCTGCTCCGCACCGCGAACCTGGCCCCGGATCCCGGTGACCCGCCCTCGACGTTTGATCGATTCTTCGACTGGATCTTCGGCTGGGTCGCGCCACAGGCCGCGGCTGGTGTCTTGATCGAGCCGGGCGTGACGATCGCGCCCGACGGAAGCTCGCTCTATCTCGTC
Organism: Sphaerobacter thermophilus DSM 20745; assembly: GCF_000024985.1. Classification (NCBI taxonomy): domain Bacteria; kingdom Pseudomonadati; phylum Thermomicrobiota; class Thermomicrobia; order Sphaerobacterales; family Sphaerobacteraceae; genus Sphaerobacter; species Sphaerobacter thermophilus. Next base: position 1,020,591 of record NC_013524.1, on the reverse strand, counting down.
CCCGCGAGCAGCGGCAGCAACCCCGGGGATGGCGTGCTGGTGATCGACACCGATTCGCTCCAGGTCGTCGGTCACCTGCTCGCCGGTCAGCCCGTGGCCGGTGTCCTGGTGACGCCAACCGGGCACCTCGTCGTCCACGAGGTGGGCAACGCCGACCACGACGCGCTCTCGGTGCTCGACCCTGATGGGGAGATGCTCCTCTCCCTTACGCTCCCCGGTCGCGGCATCCGCCTGGGACAGGGACACTGACGCCCCGCCCCAAACGGGTCACACCAGCGCGCTCCCGCTCGAATTCTCCGCCGCTCCCGACTGCTCCCGCGCGTCGGCACACCGAGTTGAAACCCGCGGTAACAATTTCGGCTCCCGTGACGTTGTAGGTAGTGAAGCGCACGTGAGTGCACAGGGTTCTTCCCCCGGAGACCCGATCCGTGCCCTTCCCTCCCCCTGACGACGCCCCGGCCCCCCGACCGGGGCGTTCCCTTTTGTGCCGTCCACCCGGGCGGACAGGCGGTGCGGGGTTTCGGCGCCCATGCTAAGATGCGGCGCGTGGTGCGGCGTGCGCCGGGCCGCACAGAAGCGGGACCCGCTCACTGCCGTCAATGACACCGGCTACGCACCGCGCTGGCCGGCCGCCAGCACGGACCAGGGAAAGGGAGTGCGGTTATGGCATTCGTCGAGGAGATGACCAAGACCGAGCGCATCATGGCCGCCGTCAACGGCGAAGAGGTTGACCGCGTCCCCGTCTGTTTCTGGCACCACTTCCGCCCCGAGGGGTCCGGGCGCCGGCTGGCTGAGGCTACCTTCAACTTCTTCGAGGCCACCTTCGACCTCGACATCCTCAAGATCATGCCGGATATCCCCTACCCGTTCCCACGCCGCTCGATCACCAAGCCGGATGACTGGCTGCTGGTCGAGCCGATCGACCAGGAGCGCTCGCGTTACTTCACCCAGCGCGCCATGGCCATCCGGGCACTCCGCGACATGGTCGGCTTCGATGTGCCGATCATCATGACGGTGTTCAGCCCCCTGGCGGAGGCAATGTACGCCGCCGAATCGCGCGACCTGTTCCTGCGGCACCTCCAGGAGCACCCCACCTTCGTCCACCAGGCGCTGGCGACCTACGCCCAGAACCTGCGCGCCCACATCCAGGACTGCATTGACGCCGGTGCCGACGGCGTCTTCTTCGCGCTGCAGGGCTGCACGAGCGCCATCATGAGCCGCGAGCTGTACCGCGAGGTGGGACGCCCGTATGACCTCCTCGCCCTCCAGGGCGCGATCGACGGCTGGCTGAACGTGCTCCACGTGCACGGCGACCGCGACCTGTTCTTCGACGACGTGCTCGACTATCCGGTCCAGGTGCTGAGCTGGAGCGACCGCCTCGCCGGCCCCAGCCTGCGCGAGGCCCGCACCAAGACCAGCAAGTGCCTGATGGGTGGCTGGCACGAGTTCGGCGCCCTCTCGAACGGGCCGGTGGAGAAGATTCGTGAGGAGGCCCAGGACGCCATCCGCCAGACCGGCGGGCGCAAGTTCATCCTGGCCAACGGCTGCTCCGTGCCCGACGACACGGACTACCAGTGGCTCCACGCCGCCCGCGAGATCGTCAACGACCTGGCGGTGGAGTAGAACACGTCATCCGTCATCCGTCATCCGTCCCCCTCACCCCCAGCCCCTCTCGCACGGAGCCCACCAGGGGAGAGGGGAGCAGGACGCATGACGGTTGACGGTTGACGGTTGACGCATGACGCCTCACTCCTGCCCCAACGCGCGCTGGACGTCGTCGAGGAGTTGGGGCAGGGATGCGGTCTGGCCTGCCTGCCAGGCAGCCTGCCAGGCGGTCGGGGACAGGCTGGCGCGGGCAGACTCGATCAGGCGGCGGAACTCGGGGTGCACGGAGGCGGCTCCGGGGGAGCGCGTGGCGGCACGGATCGCGGCCACGGCGCCGAGCAGGCGGGCAGCGACCTCCGGCTTCCGCAGCGCTGCGGCCACCCCGGCCAGAACCTGAAGTCCCTCGACCATCTCCGCCTTGTAGCCGAGTTCCTGCCAGCGCGCGAGCGCCTCGAAGCAGTCGCGTCTGCTCGCCTCCAGATCCCCCTGAATCAAGGCCAGCAGAGCCCGGCGCGCCAGCGTCAGCACCGCCGTGCGCTCGTCCCGCGACTCGTGCGCCAGTGCCCAGCTCTGCTCGAAGTGCTGCGCCGCCGCCGCATAGTCGCCACGCTGCAGCGTGGCCGCCCCCAGGTTCGACATCGTCAGCGCAAGACCGCTCCGGTCACCGGCCGCCTCCTGGGCCGCCAGCGCCTCCGTCAGGCGGTCGATCGCCTCGACGATATCCCCGCGTTCGAGGGCCGCCCAGCCCAGATTGGAGAGCGTGATCGCGACCGCCCAGGCGTCACCCGTCTCGCGAGTCATGGCAAGGCTGGCACGGAAGTAATCTTCGGCTCGGTCGTACTCACCCCGCCGCCCGGCCACGAGGCCCAGGTTATTGAGCGCCGCAGCTTCCCGCTCGCGGTTGCCCAGCCGCCGCCAGAGCTGTAAGGCGGACTCGAAGCAGTCCTCGGCTTCGTCCGAGTTCCCCAGCATCCAGTTGATAGAGCCGAGCGAGTGCAGCACCGCAGCCAGCACCGGGTCCGAGAGCCGCTCGCGCTCCTGGATCACCGCCGTCAGCCACCGGTGCAGCTCGGCGGTCCGCCCGACGCTGTCCCAGTAGATCCAGAGAGCCGCGGCGAGTCGGCCCGCGCGCTCCATCTCACGCCGCTTGATCAGCCACGCCATGGCCGCGCGGATATTGTCGCGCTCCGCCTCCAGCCGGCTCCGCCAGCGCATCTGGTCGTGCCCCCGGAGGTGTGGCTGGGCCTTCTCCACCAGATACAACATGTACGCCGCGTGGCGGTCGCGGACGGCCGCTTCCTCACCGCTTGCCGCGAGCAGCTCCAGCGCGTATTCCCGGATCGTCTCCAACATCCCGATGCGCCGCCCTCCCGCCGCCAGAAGCAGGCTCTTGTCGTAGAGGGAGCGCACCACGTCGGCCGGGGGCGGCTGCCCCGGCCGGCCGTGGCCCAGCCCACCGCCCAGGACGGCGGAGACCGCCTCCAACGTCGCGCCGCCGACGAAGACAGCGAACTGCCGGAAGAACCGCTGCTCTGTGGGCGACAGGAGGCGATAGCCCCAGTCGATCGCGCCGCGGAGGGTTCGCTGGCGGGCCGGGAGGTCGCGCGGCCCGTCGTCCAGGATCGCCAGCCGCCGGTCCATCTGGGCCAGCAGGTCGCGCGGGGAGAACTCGTCCACTCGCGCCGCGGCCAACTCGATCGCCAGCGGAAGGCCGTCCAGCCGCGCGCAGAGTGCCGCGATGTCGGCGGCATTCTCGTCGGTGACCCGGAAGTCGGGGCGCACTGCCTGCGCGCGGGCCACGAACAGCGCGGTGGCCGCGAAGTCGGTCAACCTCGCAGCCGACCACCCGTCGCCCGACCGCGGGACCGGGAGCGGGGGAACGGCGAACACCACCTCCTCCGGCAGGTTGAGCCGGTGCCGCGAGGTAACCAGCACGCGCAGGTGACGCGAGGCCGCCAGCAGGTCGGCGACCAGCGCGGGCGCATCGGGGAGCTGCTCCAGGTTGTCCAGCACCAGGAGCATGCGGGACTCCTGGAGCTTTTCCTTCAGGTAGTCAAGCGCCGTCTCGCCCGCGGGCTGCTGCTCGCCGAGCGCGGCGAGGATCGTATCGGGGACGAGCCGGGTGTCCTGGATCGGCGCCAATGGCACGAACCAGACGCCGTCGGGGAAGTCCGTGCGCACCGCGGCCGCCACCTCGAGCGCCAATCGCGTCTTCCCGATGCCCCCGGGCCCGGTGAGCGTCACCAGGCGGTGCTCCAGGATGAGGCTCCGGGCCTGAGCCACCTCGGCGGTACGGCCGACAAACTCGGTCAGGGCCGCCGGGAGGTTGTGGGGATACTGCTGCACCAGCGGCCCCGTCCCGCCATCGCGGATCGCCCCGGCGTAGCCGTCTGCGAGGCGCCAGCCGTTGCCCGGCTCACGGCGCAGCACCCCCTGCTCGACCAGCCGGTCCAGCGTGGCGCGGATCGCCGCGGGCCTGCCCTGCGTGGTGCGGTGGAGCCAGACGATGAAGTCCGCTGGCGGATCCCACAGCAGCGTGCCGCGCACCCAGACGCGTGTCGCCTCCTGCGAGAGCGCATCCACGACCACCCGGGCGACGAACGGCGCGGTCGGAACCGAGGCGGCACCACCGGCGGTCGCCATCACCCCGACGGGCATGGGCCCCGCCCCGGCCAGCAGCCTCTTGACCCAAGAGCGGGCGGCCGGATCAAGGTCGTCCCAGCCATCAAAGACGATCAGGAGCCCATGACATCCATCCTCCGCCGCAAGGCGTCGCAGCCGTGCCTCTGCCTCGTCGGCGGGCAGGGACACGAGCTCCTGCCACGGGACACTCAGGCGCCCAGGCCCCGGCGCGAGCGGCACCGGTTCCCGGCCGTCGAGCGGAAGAATGGCGTACCCCTGCTGCAGCGCCGCCGCGACCCCCGCGGTCAGCAGGCGCGAACGGCCCGTCCCTGGCGCCCCGGCGATCAGCAGCGCCCCGCGCCCGGCCCGGCGAAGGCGCGAAAGGAAGGTGTGGATCGCCGCAAGCTGGGTGTCGCGCTCGATCAGGCGGGCCGGCTCCGGCAGCCTGTCCGAGTCCGCCACGGCCACGTCCTCGGCGACCACGCGACGGCGCCCCTGCCGCTTGGCCTGGGCATGCCGCTGGTCGGCGCACTCCATCAGCGCCTCTGCAGTGTCCGCGTCGTCGGGGTAGGTCGCGACGCCCACGCTGATCGAGAGGCGCAGCGGTGGCACGCCCGGGCACGGCGTCGCCTGCACACGCGCGAGCAGTCGCTCCGCCAGCGCGACGGCCTGGGCGTGCGTCGAATCCGGGAGGATCAGGACGAATTCGTCCCCACCGTAGCGGACCATGAGATCGCTGCTACGGAGCTCCCGCTGGATACGGTGGGCCACCTCCCTCAACGCCTCATCGCCGCGCCGGTGGCCGTAGGCATCGTTGATATTCTTGAAGTGATCCACGTCGAGGAGACAGAGCGTGACCCGGCTCCGCTCACGCTGCGCGGCGTCGAGGGTCGCCTGGAGGACGTCATCGAGGCATGTCCGGGAGAGCGCCCCGGTTAGCGGGTCGCGGGGGCAGTGCCGCACGTCGAGCGAGGACGGCATCGACGACATCACGTGCCTGCACTCTCGTCAAGGGTCGGACCCGCAGATACGGGGACCCACTCGCGTCCGTCTCTACTCGCACTGTACGGTACGCACCTACCGCACGGCTATCCCCCATCAGCAACGATGTGCCTAGTCGGTTGTCTCACTCCGTAGGGGTACTGATGGCGGGCACACCAGGACGTGCCGCTACGCGCCGAGCGGGCGACGGTACGGGCCGAAGGCTTCCTGGTACTCCTCGGCCACCTCGGCCGCGACCTTGTGGACGTAGATGCGGGTGGTGGTCGGTGAGGCATGTCCGAGGATGGTCTGCACAGTCGACTCACGCACCCGGCGGCGTACCAGCTCGGTCGCCAGGCCGTGGCGGAATGAGTGCGGGGTAATCGGGTTCTCCACCCCCGCCGCGACGCAGAGCTGCGCCACGATGTGCTCAACCGTGCGCGGGCTGATGGCGCGCCCGGGGACGCCCACCTTGTCCCGCCCGCTGAAGGCCGGGAAGGCTCCGACACCGCGGCCGCTATCGCCGCGCGCCGCCCAGTAGGCCACCAGCGCCTCGGCCGTCTCGCTATCGAAGAGCACGGTGCGGCTCTTGCCCCCTTTGGCCCGGTAGATGCTGGCGGTGCCGTCGGCGAGCTGGATGTCCCGCCGTCGCAGGCCGCACAGCTCCGACACCCGCACGCCGGTGCGGTACAGGAAGAGGATCATCGCGCGCAGCTTGAGGCGGCGCAGCTCCTTGTCGGGGTCGACCTCATGCGGGAGCGAGCGCACATACTCCACGATGCGGTCCAGGTCGCTGGTCTGGACATCGGGCGGCGGCGGCGTGAAGCGCGGCATCATCGCCGCCACACGCGTGCGCAGCTTCTCCGTCGAGAGGTTCGGGTGCAGATCGTACGAGACGAGGTAGGCGTACAGCTTCCGCACGGCCGCCAGGTTGGTCTGCGCCGTGCGCATGCGGGACACCTCCTCCGGCGATCGGACGTCGTCCGGCATGAGGGCGGCGACGAAGTCGGTGACATGGTCCTCGCTCAGCGCCGTCACCGGGCTCGTTTCCGGGTCCAGATCGAACCGCTCCTTCAGATGCTCGGTGAACTTCGTCACCGCGGTGCGGTATGTCTTCTTGCTCCGTGGCGACAGGCGCAGGTTCTCGAAAAAGTCCTCGATGGCGTCAGCGATCGTCGGAGCCGCCCCGTTCGTCATTCGTCCCGCTCCCAGTTGGCCGGTCGGCATCGGCGCCGCCTGGCCATATGTACGTACACTATGCGAGTATAAGCCGGGGAAATAGACGCACGCAAGTGGCGTGTTCAACGTCCCCTATGGTATGAAAGTTGCACACGGCCAGCGCCGAGCGCACCCTATGGTCACCCCGTCCTTCCGGACAGGGGCGGCCCGGGCCGGAGGGCCGTAGCCAAGCCATACCCTCTGCGATAGGCTTAGGGGTGCGAGCGGGGTGCCGGACCGCCTTCACCACATCACACCGCGGTCCGGCGGCTCGAGAGGAGTCGCGAGTGGAGCCACGAGAGCAGCTCGTCACCCGGAACACCGTGATTGAGCGCGCCCGTCATGGCCTCATCGAGTTCGGAATCCTGTCCGTGCTCTTCGGGCTGTACTACGCAACGCGCGGGCTTGCGGCCGGGAAGGAAATCGACGCATTCCAGAACGCGCGCGAGGTGATGCACCTCGAGCGGAAGCTTGGCCTGTTCCGCGAGATCGGCGTCCAGGCCTGGCTGCTGGCGCAGCCCTGGATCGTCCACTTCTTGAACTGGGTGTACACCTACACCCACATGGCCGGTCTGGTGCTGTTCGGCATCTGGTTGTTCTGGCGACACACGGAGCGCTACCGCGAGTTCCGCAACGTCTTCCTGGGCATTCTGGGCATCGGGCTGCTGATCTACGCGCTCTACCCGCTGGCACCGCCGCGCTTCTTCCCCTACAACGGGTTCGTCGACACCCTGGCGCTGTACGGAAAGGTGAACTACGACCAGCCGAGCGTCGCGATGCTCTACAACCCGTTCGCGGCCATGCCCAGCCTGCATGTCGCCTTCGCGCTCTTCTGCGGCATCGGCGTGATCCGGGTGGGCCGCAAGCTCGCCCACTGGCTGCTCGGCACGTTCTACCCGCTGCTGATGATCACCGCCGTCGTGGGCACGGGCAACCACTACATCCTCGACGCCATCGCCGGCTCGACGCTCACCGTGGCCGCCTACATCTTCGTCCCGCGGATCACCGCCGCGCTCGCCCGTTACCGGGAGCGCCTCACCGCGGACGCCCGCTCGGTCGCACCCTGATCCGGCACACTAACCCGCTTCCACCGTCGCGGCGCGGATCTCCTCCGCGCCGCGCTATACTTTGGGCGCATGATCCGGCATCCTGCGCTCGTCCGCACCCCGGATCAGGACAGGAGGAGAGCTATGGCCAACAAGAAGGCTGCCCTGCTCGTCGTCGATGTCCAGAACGACTTCCTGCCGGGCGGCGCGCTCGGTGTGCCGGAGGGGCACGCCGTCATCCCGGTGCTCAACGAGTATCTGCGCCGCTTCGCTGAGGCCGGACTTCCGATCTACGCCTCACGCGACTGGCATCCGGAGGAGACGTCACACTTCCAGGAGTTTGGCGGCCCCTGGCCCCCGCACTGCGTCCAGGGCACGAGCGGCGCTGAGTTCCACCCCGACCTCGAGCTTCCGCCATCGACCGTCCTCATCACCAAGGGGACCGATCCGGAGGAGGACGCCTACTCCGCCTTCCACGGCACGACGGACGACGGCGAGTCCCTCGCCGACCGCCTGCAGCGGGACGGGGTGACGCACCTCTACATCGGCGGGCTGGCCACGGACTACTGTGTCCGCGCCAGCGCCCTCGATGCGCGCCGCCTGGGGCTGGAGGTTACGCTGCTGATTGATGCCAGCCGCGGGGTAGACGTTCAGGAGGGCGACTCGGAGCGCGCCATCGAGGAGATGACCGCGAATGGCGTCAAGCTCGGGACGCTAGAGACGGTCGAGCTGGTCACGTCCTGAGTCAACCGTGAGGCTGCGATACACCTGGCACGCCCGCCCGGGTCGGGCGGTTGTGCCGGAGTCAGGCTGTGGCTGCGGCGAGGTGCCGATGGCGCGTGGACGCGGCGTGCAGCACCGCCCTGCGGAGTTGGTGCGCGGGAGCCGTCCGCACGACCGTCCCGACGGGCCAGTAGGTACCGCGGATGTGACGCATCCCGGCGCCGAGCCCGTCGGTCAGGCACAGGACAGCCGGACGGTGGCGACAATCCGGTCCGGTGAGCCGCTCCAGCAGCGTGAACCCGTCCACGTCGTGCAGCAGCAGATCCAACATCACGACGTCCGGCTCCCAGTGCTCGACCGTCCGCAGCCCGTCCACCCCGCAGGTGGTCACGCGTACTTCACCGAGCCCACGCAGAGCCGTCTGCATGTGGTGGATGAAGGACCGGTCGTCGTCAATCACGAGGATGCGCGTCCCTGCCATGCCTGCTCCCTCGACCCGCTGTCGGCGGCCCACGGGACCGCGATGCCCGTTACGACCCTTGACAGCGAGTCTACCCGCAGTCACAGATCGGGGAACAGAGAAATCAGTAGGGGGTCCGAGTGGGACATTCTACCCTGCCAAACAGGCTGGTTTTCCCAGGCAGATACGCAGGTCTTGTCCATACATCCGAAAGCACCGGCCTCGAGTGGGACGGATGGCTCGGTGTTGCGAGTGACTTTGAGGCACCGTAGACTTCCGGCGCGCCGCGGAGAGGGGGCCGATCTCCCGCGGCGGAACCACGGGGAAGGGAACGTAACGACGACCGGCTACGATCAGCCATCACGCCCGCCGCGGCGCTTGCCGCGTGCGGTCCTGCTCATGCTCATCGGCCTCCTCCTGGCCGGCTGCCTCGGTACCCAGACCGACCCCCCGACACCCGCGCCTACCGTCCCACCGACGCACGCCGTGCCGACCGCCACCGAGACCCCGATCGGGGAAGCCGAGCCTGCGCCGCTGGAGGAGTCGATCCTCATGCTGCGCCGAGCGCGCGATGGCGCCGTGCTCGGTGCGGCGATCGTCGTGACCGCCGACGGCTTCCTGCTGACTACGGCTGTGACCGGCACCGACGGGGTCGAGATCGTCACCCCGGACGGTACTGCGCTGCGCCCGGTACAGGTCGCGCGCGACGACGCGACCGGGCTCACCCTGCTCAAGATCCCGGCCTCGGAGCTGGCACCAGTGCGCCTGCGCCGCGACGCACCGCCCGCCGGCGACTCGGTCGTCGCAGTCGGCTACGACGCGGCGCGCGGCGCCTTCGCCCAGGCTGGCGGCCACGTCACCGCGCCCGGGGCGGCCACGGCCACGCCGGGAACGGAGCCCACCCCGCTACAGACCGACATCCCGCTGGTCGAGGGCTTCGCCGGGGGTGCCCTGGCCGACCCCGCGGGTGCCGTGCTCGGCATCGTCGTGCCCGCCGTGGATTCGAACGGCAGCCGGGTGAGCGCCGCGCTGCCCGCGGCCTACCTCGCCGAGTGGTTCGAGCAGTGGCGCGCCGCGCAGCGCGCGGCGGTCGACGAGAGCGCCGGCTGGCCGGTCCTCGACGCAGCGGGTGCGCTCACCCTCCGCTACCCCGAGGGGTGGTCGATCGCGCAGGCCAGTGGCGGAGAACGCGACTACCGCGCGGAGATCGTGCCGAACGACCCGGACGTGCCTTTGCGCCTCTCGGTGTCGATCGAGGGGGCAGCCAACCCCGGCGACCCGCTGGGCTTCGCCCGTGCGGAGTTCGGCGAACGCCGGGACGCGACGATCTGGGGCACGGTGGAGTACGGCGGCATGCCCGGTGTTCGCGTGATCCTGAACCAGGAGGGCGCCCGGGTGGACGTGGTCTACCTGTTCCACGACAACCGGCGGATCGCCCTCAGCCTGACCTCCGGCTACGGACCCGGCGTCGACGATCCGCGCTCCGACCGGGCTGAGGCACTGTTCGAAGCGGTGCTGCGCTCGATCGCCCGCCCCCGGCGGCCGGTCGGGTGACATCGCTCATCCCGGGCATCGATCGCATTATGTCGAATGATCTGCAGGGCATGGCTGCCCTGGACGCGTGCGCCCGCGGCAGCCTCGGCCCCTGGAGCGCGCCCACCCCAGTGGCTAGCGCGCAGCGCGGCACCCCACCGTTGAGGGTTGCCTACCGACGTCCATCGATCGACTCAACGGTTGGCCCCTGTCATTCTGAGCGCGGCGAAGGGTCTCGCGCGGAAGCGGCGACTCCATCCTGAGATCCTTCGCTTCCGCCGGCCGGCGCGCCCGCGCCGGCCGGCTCCGCTCAGGCTGACATCGAAACCAGGGATGACTCGAATCTGGTATCAGGTCTCGGTCGTGGTCGGGAAGCGACCGCACGAGCCGGACGCGTCGCACGGGCGGCCCTTCAGCCCGTCACCGCTCGATCTCGACCCGCGGGACAGCGCGCCCGCCGCGCGATGTCGCGCCCGGCTCCGACTCCCAGATGTGTTCCAGGCGTAACAGGCCACGCTCCTGCGCCGACCAGGGCGCAACCACCTCGACCTCCGTCTCCTGCCGGTCGACCGCCGCCAGCCCCGCCTCGGATGGACGCTGCAACGTCGCCGCCACGGTGAGCGTTGTCGGCGCCACCGGCAGTCCCCTGATGACCGCCTGCACACGCTGCGCCGCCGGGTCGCCTTCGGAAGCGGACGACACGATGTCCGCCAGCCGGCCGGTGCTGCCGAAGAGGTGGGTTCCCTCCCTGTCGTAGAGATCGAGCGCCAGCAAGAGGCCCTCGCCCGATCCGGGCGGCACCCGGAGCAGCACCTCGATGCGCAGATCGCTGCCCGAGGGCACCGCTTCCAGCACGGTGCCGGCCTCGTCGACGGCCCGCAGCCGCAGGATCTCGGCATCGGTCGGTTGCTCCTGCAGCATCCGCTCGTAGTGCGCCGCGACCGCGTCCACCGGACCGTTGTCGATCAGCCGCCCCTCCTGCAGGAGGATGGCGCGGTCGCAGAACTCCCGCACCAGCTCAGGCCAATGCGAGACGAAGAGGATGGTCGTCCCCCGCGCTTTCAGGTCGCGTAGCGCCTGGTAGCCCTTGCGCTGGAAGGCGGCGTCGCCGACCGAGAGCACCTCGTCGATCACCAGAATGTCGGGGTCCAGATGCACCGCGATCGAAAAGCCGAGCCGCATGAACATGCCGAGCGAGTAGTGCTTGACCGGCGTGTCGATGAACCGCTCCAGCTCGGCGAACTGGACGATCCGATCGAAGCGCTCGGCCATCTGGCGGCGCGAGAAGCCGTAGATGCTGCCGTTGAGGTACACGTTGTCCCGGCCGGACAGCTCCGGATGGAACCCGGCACCCAGCTCCAGCATCGCGTGGGTACGACCGTTGACGATGATCTCGCCACTGGTGGGCTCGAGCACGCGCGTCACGAGCTTGAGCAGCGTGCTCTTGCCGGCACCGTTGCGCCCGAGCACACCAAGCGACTCGCCCCGGCGCAGCGTGAAGCTCACGTCGCGCAGCGCCCAGAACTCCTCGCCCTTGCCCCGGGGCCGCAGCAGCCCGACAAACCAGTCCTGGAACGATGTGCGGGTCTCATGATGCAGGCGGAAGCGCCGCGACACGCTGCGCAGCTCAACCGCGATCTCACTTCGGTCGCCGGGCCCAGCCATGCGCCACATCACAGGTGCTCCCCGAGGTTACGGTTGAGCCGGGTGAAGACCAGGTAGCCGATCACCAGCAACACGAGCGCGGTCACCCCGGTCCGACCGGTGAAGAGCGGGTCGGGCACGCCGCCGCTGTACATGATGACGCGGTACTCGGAGACGATGGCGGCCATCGGGTTGATGCGGTACATCCAGGCGGCCAGGTGCGGGACCACCCACTCGATCGAATAGAAGATCGGCGTCATGAAGAACCAGGCAGTCAGCCCCACGTCGACCAGCACCGTCGTGTCCCGGAAGTAGACGTTCAGCGGCGCCAGGATCAACACCACGGCAGTGAGGAAGATCGCCTGGATCAAGACCAGGATCGGCACAAACACCAGCCATGGCGTGAACGCCCGGTCGAACAGCGCCATGAACAGGAACAGCGCGGGCAGGCCGAGCACGTAGTTGGCGCCAGTCGAGAGCACCGCCGAGACGGGCAGCAGGATGCGCGGGAAGTAGACCTTGTTGATCAGCGGGGCGTTGTCCACCAGCGACGCGGTTCCGGCTGTCACTGCGGTCGAGGTCCAGTGCCAGGGGAGGAGCGCGGTCAGGACAAAGACCGGGAAGGCCGGGGTATCCTGGTCGAGGAGTTGCGTGAAGACGAAGGTGAAGACGACCATCAGCAGCAGCGGATGGAGCAGCGACCAGACGAACCCCAGCGCCGAGTTCTTGTAGCGAACTTTGAGGTCCTTGGCGACCAGGTTTCGGAGCAGACTGCGATACTGGATGATTTCGACGGCCTGACTGGCCATCCCCTACCCTCCCCGCGGTCCTGGGGCCGGAGCGACCGCGCTGCAACGCGCCGCTTCGGGATGTTAGGATACCAGGGAACGGCACCGCGGAGTGGGAGCGGCAAGCCGTTACCCCGTCCGGCGAGGGGAACACGACCGGATGCCTCGAATCGATAACCAGCGGCGGGTTAATTCGCGTAGGCGGCGCCTCCGCCTGCTGCTCGTCGGCACATTGCTCCTGTCCGTGTGCGGTCTCGCCATCTCCGCACGGGAAACTCCCACCCGGGGAGCAAGACCTGAGATCGGGATCCCGTCGATCGTCGTGGCCGCCGGTGAACCAACCCCGACACCGACGCCGCAGCCGAGTCAGGACCCCCAGCCGACACCGAGCCCGACGCCCACCCCGCAGCCTGAATCGCCGCAGGCGCATTTGGTCGGATCACTGGCCGAGCGCATCGACCCGCTGGTGGCCGAGGTCCCGGCCGAGATCGGCATCGTGGTCGCTCTGCCGGACGGCACGCGGCTCTACGAGTACCAGCCGGATCGCCTCTTCGAAGCGGCAAGCCTCTACAAGCTGGGGATCATGGTCGAGCTCTACCGGCAGCGGGAAGCCGGCTGGATCTCCTTCGACGAGACGATCACCCTCCTGCCCGGCTACTACGAAGAGGGTCCGGATGTCTACGGCTTCGAAGCCATCGGGACGGCCGTCCCGATCGACGACCTCCTCTGGGCCATGATCGCGGCCAGCAGCAACGTCGCCTCTCACGCCCTCCTCGATCGGATCGGAAACGAGGCAGTCAACGCGACCATGGCAGGTCTGGGTCTGGTGCAGACCGAGATTCGCTGGCAGCCGGGTTATGTCTCGCCCTCGACACCGGAGCCGGAACCGACGGCGGAGGCAGCGCCCGAGTCGGAGTCGTCCACGCCCCCGGGTCACGACCTGAGTTCAATGCTGCCGGACGACGAGCCGGCTACCGAGCCGAACCCGACTGATAAGCCGGCCGATCCGTCGGACGCGGAGATCGACCGCGAAACCGCGCGCCCCCAAGCCGGGCGCTCCCGCGCGACGGCACGGCTCGCCACCCTGGCTCCCGGTCCGATCCCGACGACACCACGGCTCGCCGATGCCGATACGGCCTACAACGTCACGACGCCGGCCGACATGGTCCGGCTCTTTGCGCTCCTCCTCGACGGCGCGGTCGTCAGCCCCGAGGCAAGCCAGGAGATGCTCGATCTCCTGGCGCAACAGACCATCACCGACCGGCTGCCCGTCCGGCTCCCCCCGGGCACGCGGGTGGCGCATAAGACCGGTAACCTCCCCGGGATCGTCCACGACGCCGGCGTGATCTATGCTCCGGCCGGACCGGTCATCGTGGTCGTCCTCAGCGAAGATGCCGAGGACGAGGGGGCCGTGATCGAACTGGCCCGCGAGGTCGCAGTCATCGCCTACGACAGCCGCTCCTGACGCCTCAACTGCCGCCCTGGAACGACGCTTGCACTCCCTCCTGGAAATGCCGGAGAGGAGGTGAGCGACATGCAGCTCCGGGAGGTGGATTTCAAGGCGGTGGGCAAGGAGGTCGTCCGGGAGTTCTCGGACGACGACGTCACCGGAATGGCGGCCCAGGCCGCCTACCAGATCATCTTCTCCCTGCCTCCGCTCCTGATCTTCTTTGCAGCCCTGTCGGGGCTGGTCGCACGGTACACCGGGGTGGACGTCTTCGGCCAACTGCTCTCGCTCGCGGAGGAGGGGCTCCCGGCCTCGGTGTTCGACACGGTCGAGATCATCCTCGGCGGCATCCAGGAGCAGAGCAGCGCCGGGCTGTTGTCCTTCGGTTTCCTGCTGGCCATCTGGTCCGCCTCGGGCGCGCTCAATACGATGATCTCCCTGTTCAACCGCGCCTACGATGTCGACGACACCCGGGGATTCATCAAGAAGCGTCTGCTGGCCATCGGGTTGACGATCGGCCTCGCGGTGCTTGTCATCGGCGCCTTTGTCCTGTTCGTCTTCGGGCAGCGGATCGGGCTTTGGATCGCGGAGTTCGCGGGTCTCGGCGAGGCGTTCACCCTGGTCTGGAACATCGTCCGCTGGCCGGCCATTGTCATCTTCATGATGCTGGCCCTGGCCATTCTGTACTGGGCGGGGCCTGCGATCGAGCAGACATTCCGCTGGATCTCGCCCGGCGCCGTGTTCGCCACGCTCCTGTGGCTGCTCGCTACCTTCGGCTTCAGTCTCTACCTGCGGTTCTCCAACCCGGGAAGCGCGTATGGGATCCTCGGCGGGCTCGTCGTCCTGCTCTTCTTCCTCTACCTGTCGAGCATCGTCCTCCTCCTCGGATGCGAGGTGAACGCCGTCATCGACAAGCGTTACGACCCGAAGGTCATCCGAGACAAAGCTGCGCACCTCGAGCGACAAGAAGACCCGAAGACAGCGCGAGTGCGGGCGCGTGAGCTGGCGCAGCGTGAGGGCACGTCACCGGAGGAAGTCGGATTGCCCAGCGGCCCGGCACAGGAGGAACCGCGGATGCCCGCGCCCTCGAGGGGCGCGGTAGTGGCAGTCGTCGTCTCGCTGGCGTCCCTGTTCGTGGCGGCGATCCTGGGTGCATTCAGCCGCCTGCTCGGTCGCCGGCCACTCGGGCGAGCATGACCGAATCAGAGCGCGCCGCTGAGTGCGGTGCACCGGGAAGGAGCACGAGATGAGCGAACATCAGCCTGATGAGGAGCGCGAGCGAAAAGAGCCACCGACGCGAGACGCCGGCGTCTTCCCCTCCTCGAAGACCCACAGCTCCGGGAGCGGTCGGCCCGGCCCAGTGCAAGGGGAGTCGCACGCACCGGACTCCGTCCAAGGCCAGGAGGACCGGGGACACCCGCCGGTCCAACCGGCCGAAGGGCCACGCGACCCGGGCTACGACGAGCCGGGCCAGGATATCCGGGGATAGCACGTCCGCGAGGCACCGGGTCGGCGCCTCAGTCAGCCGACGCTTCCCTGCCCGCCACCTCGCGCGCGAGCGCGAGTGCTTGCTCCAGCGTCAGGGCCTGCCCCTCACCCCAGGACGCGGACCATGCCTCAGGGGAGACCTGAACCTTGATGCCAGCCTCGACCCGCTCGAGCGCCCGGCGCAGCAGGAGCGGCTCGTGCACGCCGGCTCCCCGGTGCATAGCGTCAACTGCCCCGTAGAGTCTGGCGGCATCCAGCACGTTGCCACTGGTCCCGGCCACGCCCGCCAGGCCGCTGAGTGACTCCAGGAGACCGGCGCGATCGCCGATCTGTGACCACAGATCCAGCGCGCGGCCGAGCAGGTCCGCTGCCGCAGCACTCCGCCGCTGCATCAGCGCCACCACACCGAGACCGGTCAGGCAGCGGGCGGTCGTCCGCGGGTCGGCCAAGCTCTCAGCCAGCGCCAGGCACTCGCCGAGCGCCGTGCGCGCACTTTCGGTTTCGCCCTGGTCGAGCAGGACGACGCCGGTGGTGCAGAGGGCCAGAGCACGCAGCCGCTGATCGTCGACATCCCGGGTAATGGCGAGACACTCCCCCGCCATCCGACGCGCGGCGGGCCCGTCGCCCTGCAGCACCGCGAGCTCGGCGAGATTACCGAGCGTGATCGACTGCCCCCAGGCATCTCCCGCCGAGCGCTGCACTTCGAGGCAGCGGGTAAAGTGCGCCTCGGCAGCCGCATAGTCCCCCTGCTGCCGGAGCACCAGTCCGAGATTGTTGAGATCGCGCGCCATCGCCGCGGCGTCGCCCAGCCTCGATGAAATCGCCAGGCTGGCTTCGAGCCGGTCACGCGCCTCCTCCAGATCCCCCTGGAACCAGGCCAGCACGCCGGCTCCGTTCAGCACCTCCGCTTCGATCTCCGGCGGGAGCGCCATCCGGTGTTCCAGGATCGATGCGAGCCATTCCCGGCCCTCGGCCGCCCATCCCCGACGCTCCCAGAACCGCCACAGGACCGCCCCGAGCCGCGCGGCAGTCGTTATGTCACCTTTCGCAAGCGCATGACCGAGCGCGCCGCGCAGGTTGTCGTACTCCTCATCGAGCCGGTCGAGCCACCGCTTGTGGTCCGCTCCGCGGTGATGCGCGAAAGCCGTCTCGGCGAGCGTCAGATACCAGGCTGCGTGCCGGGCGTGGATCACGTCCGCCTCGCCTGTCACCTCCAGCCGGGCCAGCGCCGCTTCTCGGATCGCCCCGGGCATCGTGAACCGCGGCGGGTTCGCCGCGTCGCTCACCGGACGGATCAGACCGACCTCGGCCAGCGCGTCCAGGGCGGCCTCTACCTCCGGGGCCGTTGCCGGTGGCTCCTCGACGACCGCCCGGGCCGCCTCGACCGACCAGCCTCCGGCAAAGACGGCCAGCCGAGTCCAGCGCCGTCGCTGCTCCGGTGTCAACACCCGGTAGCTCCAGTCGAGCAGATCGCGGAGCGCGTCGCCGGGGTTCACCTCCTCCCCCGGCTCTCCGCCTCCCGGGAGCGATGCCAGCAGGTCCTCGACCGGGTAGCGTGCCGTCCACGCCGCCGCCAGCTCGATCGCCAGTGGCAGCCCACCGAGCCGGGCGCAGAGCGCCGCCACAGCCTCCCCTACCGGGGCATTCGAGCTGGAGCGCACGCTCGCGCGCGCGAGGAACAGGGCGACAGCAGGCGCCGTCTCGGTGTCCCCGACTGCCAGCGGCGGCACCGGGTAGACGTGCTCGCCGTAGAGACGCAGCGGGCGACGGCACGTCACCAGGATCTTCAACCCCGGCGCCACGGCCAGCAGTTCCGTCAGCAGCGGCGCGGCGTCCCGTAGCCGGTCGAAGTGGTCGATGACGACCAGTTGCTCGCGCGCCCGCAGCACCTCGGCCGGCGGTTCCCGGTTGCGCTGTCCGGTAGGCACTCCAAACCCCAGCGCCGCGGAGAGCACCGCCGGCACCATGGACGGCTCGACAACGTGTGCCAACGGCAGATAGACGACCCCGTCGGCGAACGCGCCGCGCAGCAGCTCCATGATGTGCCGCGCCAGCCCGGTCTTCCCAACCCCGGCAGGGCCGGTCAGCGTCAGCAGCCGGGCGCGCCCGAGCCGCTCCAGGATCTCGCTGACCTCGGTTTGCCGGCCGATCAGATCTGCCTCGCCTGCTCGACCGGCAGTTGCGGCATCCCCCTGGGTACCGGGAGCGCTGGCCGGCAGCACCACCCCCTCGCGCGTTAGCGCGCGGCCGCGCCCCGCTCGCTTCGCTGCGAAGCGGCGGCGGTCCGCGATGTCCAGCAGTGCGTTCGGCGTCTCGGCATCATCGGGGAACGTGGCGATCCCAAGCGAGAGGCTGAGCGTCAGCGGTGGATCGCCTTCAAAGGGCATCGTCTCCACCTCCGCGAGGAGCCGTGCGGCAATCGCCGAGGCCTGCGCCGCCGATGTCCCGGGGAGCACCAGGACGAACTCATCCCCACCGATGCGGAACAGCCGATCCGTCCTCCGGATATTGGCCTGTAGCCGTTCCACCAGCGCCCGGAGGACGCGGTCGCCCCGCCGGTGGCCGTAGGCATCGTTGACGCTCTTGAAGTAGTCCAGGTCGAGGACCGCCACCGAAAGCGGCCGGCCAGTTTCTCTGGCAGCCGCAACCTGCTCCGCCAGAACATCGTCGAGCCACGCGCGGGAGAGCGCTCCAGTCAGCGGATCCCGCTCGGTTCCATCCGACCTCGACCGGCCGTCGCTGGCAGAGAGCATCGCTGGACTCCTGCTCGGTCCAGGGCAGAGAAGCACGCCTGCGCTTCAGTCACATCGTGACAACATTGTATCACCATGCATCCGGCGCGCGCTGCCGCATCGTCCAGGATCGCTCGGTTCGATTGTCCTGTCCTGTGTGGGAGGATCAGCGGGTGGTATGCGGGACCGGAGGGAAGCGGCCACAGGGCGTTGCCCCATCGAGCCGCCCCTCCGTGGCACGGACTACGCCGCGATGTCGTAACCGGCCTCTTCGATCCCAGCGCGGATATCCGCGTCGGAGACGCTCTCGCCGGCCTGCACCTTCACGAGCTTCGTGTCGAGGTCGACCTGGACCGCCTCCACGCCCGGGATGCGGCTCAGTGCCTGCGTGATGGCATTCACGCAGTGCGCACAACTTACGTCCGGTACGCGATACACGCGCTCCACCATGCACCCATCTCCTTACGGCAGCTACCGCTGCCAGTCACTGGCTACTCGATACCCCCACGGGGTATACCGCGCCACAGTATACAGCGTCCCTCCTCCGACGCCAACCCTCAAGGCCGGGTTTGCCCGGCATACGTACGAGCTCAATGGCCCGGCCTGCGGAAGGGTTCTCCTACTCGAGCCGAAATCCCCTACTCCCTCCCCTGCCGTTCCCTGCAACCTCTACTGGACCCAGCAATGCCGCGGCCTGCCCACAGCGCCACCAGCGGTGGACATTGAAGACGCATCGGTCGCTGCCTGGCCCGCCCGAGTGGACGCACGCCCTGACTGCGCCACGGCCCTGGAGTTGCGTATCTCTACACTGATGGCAGCACTGCCAGCACGGCATCCAAGACGAACAGTCCACCCGGGTGGACACGGCCCATCATCCCGCTCCCCTTGCCGCGCGTGCTATCCTGAAACAGGGGAAGGCATGACAGCGACTGGATACACCTCAGTGATTACGCCGCATTTCTGGCTTGCGAACCGAATTACGCCGCGCACCATGGATCTCGTCTTCCGCGTAGCCAGCGCAGGGATCATCTCGCCTGTCTCGCGCCTGCGCTTCATCTACGGGGGTATCGGTGCGCGCCAGGTCGACGCCACCCTGCGCCGCGCCCGTGGGCTCCGCGGCTGGTCCCTGTCGTGGGTGCGTACGGCACGCCAATATCTCAGCGCTGCGCGCGCCGCCCACAGCCGCGGCGACCACACCGAAGCAGCGCGCTGCGAGGCGTCGGCCGCACTCTGCTTTCACTATGCCCAGGTCTTTGAGCTCGACGACCTCGACCGCCGCAACCATCTCTACCGCCGGGCGGCGGCGCTCTTCCGCCGAGCGGCACCGCGACTCGACCCGCCCGCGATGCGGGTCGACATCCCCTGGCGTGACGTCAGCCTGCCCGGCTACTTGCGCCTGCCCACTAGCGACGGCGGCCCCTATCCACTCCTGGTCCTGCTCAACGGCGCCAGCACGGTCAAGGAAGAGACGGGGCATTGGTCCGACCCGTTCCTCCGTCGCGGCCTCGCAACCCTCGCGCTCGACACGCCGGGCAGCGGCGAAGTCCGAGAGCGCGTGAGCGGCCATCCTGATCAGGTGGTCATCGGTGAGGCGCTGATCCGGTTCGCGGCAGAACACGCCAGGCTGGATCCGCGCCGCGTCGCGCTCCTCGGAGCCAGTCTCGGCGGAGCGGTCGCCGTACGGCTCGCGCAGGCCACGCCCGACATTCTCGCGGTGGTTGCGTTGACTCCGCCGTTCCATCCACCCCCGTACTTCCGTCATCTCAACGCGGTGGTCCGGCAGGAGATCGCACTCGTCACGGGCGCACGCGACGAAGAGCTCGACGCCATCGTCGAAAAGATGTCCTTGATCGACATAGCGCCGCGCCTGCGCGCGCCGCTGCTGGTCGTCGGCGCCGGACGCGACCTCGTGGTGCCGCCGCAGGAAGCGTGGAACCTGTACCGCGCCGCCGGCGGACCGAAGCATCTGCACTTCATGCGGCAGGCGAACCACGTCGGGTTCTCGCACCTGCCGCAGTGGAGCGCCGCCGCAGCCGATTTTCTCTCCAGCGTCGCCGGTGCCTAGCGCACCGCCGCAGGGTCAGGACTGACCCGGGAGAGGGGAGCACTGGCCGGAACAGTACAGCACCCGCACGCCGAGCAATCCACCCGGGTGGACGCTCGTGAGCGGTTGTACCGAGTCGGACTCATTGAGTCTCGATGCGGGAAGAATGCCTTCTGTTCCTCGACGTAACGCTAGCGGCTAAGTCGTTGAAAACCGCTTGACGATCGGCGCTATCGCCGTAGATGATGGAGGGAAATCCGGACCAACAAGTCGATTGGAGTGTCGCTGCGACGAAGTGAGGGGGTCCAATGCAGAACTTGCAGAGCTCGATCGGCCAGCGAGTGGTCGGCGCCGCCAGACTCGACGTCGCGACCTATGAGGCGGTCGAACGGGACGTCAACGCCAATACCCAGGCCCTTATCGTCGTGGTTCTGGCCGCCATTGCCTCCGGGATCGGCAGCCTTGGCGTTGATGGTGCCAGCAGCTTCGTGACCGGCCTGATCGGGGCGCTGGTGGGCTGGATCATCTACGCGGGTCTGGCCTACCTCATCGGCACCCGTCTGCTGGCAACTGCCCAGACGCGGGCGACCTACGGCGAAGTGCTGCGCACCCTCGGGTTCGCCCAGGCCCCGCGTCTGCTCCTGGTCCTCGCCTGGATCCCGCTCCTCGGCTGGCTGATCGCCGCTGCCGTCGGCATCTGGGTCCTGGTCGCTACGATCATCGCCATCCGGCAATCGATGGAGCTGACCACCGGCCGCGCGATCGGCACCGCGGTGATCGCCTGGCTCATCTATATCATCGTGAACGCGCTTATCCTGACTGCTCTGGCCTTCTAGCCTCTGTCCCCGCTCGACCGCCCGCGACACGGCGGGGTGGTCGAGCGGGGAACATCCGCCTCACAGCAGCTCCCACTGACAGGCGGCGTACGCCTGCGGGGACTCCCACACGCGGACGGTCAGCATCCGCAACCCTTTCCCGTGCAGCCGGGGTGCAAGCGTCTCACGGAGGAACCGGGCCACCTCCTCGGCCGTCGAGTTGCGCTGGGCGAACGCCGGGAGGACGTCCAGGTTCTGGTAGTTCAACTCACCCACGGCCTCGTCGACCCAGGCTTTCAGCAGCCCGAGGTCGAACAGCGTGCCGTCGTCGTTGAGCTGCGGCCCAGCGACTTCGACCTCTACCCGGTAGGTGTGCCCGTGCAGCCGGCTCGCAGGGCCGAAGTCACCCCGCAGCCGGTGCGCCGCCTCAAACTGCGCCACCACCCCGATTGCGAACATGGAGCCGCCTTTCGTTGGTCAAGCGTCATGCATGATGCGTCATGCGTCACCCGTACGATGTGGTTCATGTTGCTCCCCTCTCCCCTGGTGGGCTCCGTCCGAGAGGGGCCGGGGGCGAGGGGGTCCCAACACGCAATACGGAACACGGAACACGCATCACGCATGACGACTCACTTCCCATACTTCAGCACTACCTGCAGCACCTCAGCCGGACGCGTGTCGATCAGGCGGTAGGCCTCGGCCGCGCGGGTAAACGGCACCCGATGGGTGATGAGGTCGGCCAGCGGGAGCTCCTCCAGGAGCGCGCACACGAGGTCGCGCCGCCGCTCGTGCGTCCAGCGCGGACTAAGCGCCGGATCGATCGTCCCCACCTGCGAGCTGACGATCCGCAGTCGCCGCCGGTGGAACTCGGAACCGAGATCCAGCGCAACCGGCTTCGTTCCGTACCAGGACGCCACCACGACCGTGCCCTGCACCGTGAGGACCGACAACGCCTGGCTCAGCGCAGCAGGCGCGCCGCTCGCCTCGACGGCGACATCCGCACCCCGGCCGGCCGTTCGCTCGCGGACGTGGCGCGGCAGGTCGTCGTCCGGCGCGAGGGCCACGCTCGCCCCGGCGGCCAGCGCGCGCTCCCGCCGCGCGGGTACCGGATCGACGGCGATGATGTCGCGCGCCCCCGCCCGGCGCAAGAGCATCGTGATGAGCAGGCCGACCACGCCCTGCCCGAACACCACAGCCGTCTCCCCGAAGCGCAGCGGTGTGTCGAGCAGCACGTTGACCGCAGTTTCCAGGTTCGCCACGAAGACCCCTGCCGCCGGGTCCAGACCGGCAGGTAGCGGCACGGCCAGCCGCGCGGGGATGATGTAACGGTCCTGGTGCGGATGCAAGGCAAAGATCAGGTCACCCGGCCGGAGTGTCTCCACCTCCGGTCCGGCCTCCTCGATCTCTCCGACGCTGGCGTAGCCGTACTTGATGGGGTAGGCGAAGCTGCCCGCCAGCGTCGGCAGGTCCAGCGGCAGGTGAGTCGGTACCTCGCCCCGATAGACGAGCATCTCCGTGCCGTGACTGATGGCCGAGAGGCGCGCGCGAACGAGGACGTGGTCCGGCCCGACCGGCGGCAAGGGCTCCGTTCGGATCTCGACCTGCCGCGGCCCGGTCAGCCACACGGCCCGTGCCTCCATCCCGCGCTCCTCTCTCACAACCCGTGCCCGCCCGCGATCGCCTCGCGCACGACGGCGATGACTCCGGCTGCCGTATCGTCCCAGCGGGGGAAGGACACCGCGCGGCGCTCGGCGGCTACCCCCATCGCGCGCCGGAGCCCCGCGTCAGCCACCAGACGTCCCATGGCCGTGCCTAGCGCGTCGGCGTCCCCCGGCGGCACGAGCAGCCCTGTGACGCCGTCCACCACCAGGCAGGGGAGGTGACCGACTCGCGTCGCAACGATCGGTAGCCCGGCTGCCATCGCCTCTGCGACCGCCATGCCGTACGACTCCGACCAGCTCGCCAGCACGAAGAGGTCGGATGCCCGGAGGTACGCGGCGACGACCTCCGGCGGGCGCGGCCCGTGCACCACCACCCGCTCCCGCAGCTCCGGTGTGGCCAGCCTGGCATTCAGCCGCCGGGCATAGGCTGGATCAGCCGTCGTCTCCCCGACCAGGTGCAGCGTCGCACGCTCGTCCGGTAGCCGCGCGAACGCCTCCAGCAGCAGATCGATCCCCTTGGCCGGCAACCAGTTCGCCACGCAGAGGATCGCCGGTCCACCGGCCCGGCGTAGGTCCGGCACCGGGCCGCCCGGCTCCGGCAGGTCGTACCCAGGTGGGACGACGTGCAACCGGTCCTCCGAGATGCCCGTCTGCCGCAGCGTGGTCGCCAGCGTCGCACTCGGCACGATCACCCGGTCGGCCCGCGCGGCGAACGCCCGATCAAGGCGGGCGCGCAAGCCGCCACGGCCCACGTCACCGTCGCGCCGCACCCCGCCCGGCGGCTGGTGGAGGAGCCCGATCACCGGCACGCCCACGTGCCGGGCGCGCAGCGGCAGCATCAGGGCGGCCGTCGCGATGCTGTCGACCAGGAGCGCGTCGGGCCGTTCTGCCCGCAGGCGGGCGAGCGTGACCGCACCCGCTGCCGCAGCCAGCCCGAGCGGCCGTTCCGGGATCGCAGCGAAGCGCACGCAGGCGCCGTGGCGCGGCGCCGTCTCAGCGATGCGCCGGTGGTACAGATGGCCCCCGGTCAGCCGCTGCGGATCGCCAGCAGTGACCAGCACGAGGCGCAGCGTCTCGTCCTCCTTCGTGCGTGCGAGCGGCTGATGCCGCGGCGGGTGAGTGCCGCCGCAGGTTGGCAAGCGGCGTGCCAACCGGCAAGGCGCGGCCTGCGACGTGCGGTGGCAATACCGGACACACCGCTGAAGGAGGGATCGCGTGGAGCCACCGCGCCTGCCCGCGCTCGGGGACGCTGCCACCGAGGATGTCCTGCGGGAACTCGCCCGCCCGCCCGAGGGCGCGGCGCCGTCAGACCGCCCCTGGGCGACCGTCGCCTACGCGCAGACGCTCGACGGGCGCATCGCCACGCGGAGCGGCGACTCCCGCTGGGTAAGTTGCCCCGACTCGCTCACCTTCGCCCACTGCCTGCGCGCGGAGCACGACGCCATCCTCGTCGGGATCGGCACCGTCCTGGCCGACGACCCGCGCCTCACGACCCGCCTGGTCGCGGGTCCCAGCCCGATGCGGGTCATCCTCGACTCGCGCCTGCGCCTGCCCCTGGACGCCGCGGTGCTGCGCGACGGCGCGGCGGACCAAACGCTCGTCGTCACCACCGCGCAGGCCCCGCCGGAGCGCCTAGACTGCATCCGCGACACCGGTGCACGCGTGATCGTCGCCACAGGCCACCCGGGTGGAGGGGTCGATCTCGCCGACGCCTTCCATCAGCTTCGCGAGTTGGGTATCCGGACGCTGCTGATCGAGGGCGGCGCGCGGACGATCACCGCTGCGCTCCGCGCTGGAGTCGTGGACCGGCTGGCCGTCTGCATCGCCCCCAAGATCCTGGGCGCCGGGATCGAGGCAGTCGGCGACCTGGGCATCGACCGCCTGGCCGACGCCCTGCCGCTTCAGCGCCGCCGGGTCCTCCTCGCGGGCGACGACCTCATCCTCATCGGCGACATCTGCCCGGACAGCGGCGAACCTCCGCGCCGCTAAGGAGGCGCGTCTTACCTCGTGTTCGACATAACTTGTAAATCATGAACGTTGACGAGTTAGCCCGGTATCCCCGCCAGCAGCCCGCGACCGCCTCGTGTCATCCTGAGCGAAGCCGGGGTCGGCTCCGGTGGATCACGGTAATTCGTCAAGGTTCATTCGATGACAAGCCCGCTGCACCTCCGCAGCGGGCGATCGTTTGCTCCTCGTTGGGATGGTGGGGTAGGGAAGGGGGCACGCGGCTCAGGTTGTGGC
The DNA here is from genome assembly GCF_000024985.1 of Sphaerobacter thermophilus DSM 20745. Taxonomy (NCBI): domain Bacteria; kingdom Pseudomonadati; phylum Thermomicrobiota; class Thermomicrobia; order Sphaerobacterales; family Sphaerobacteraceae; genus Sphaerobacter; species Sphaerobacter thermophilus. The sequence goes on along the minus strand of NC_013524.1, from coordinate 995,543 downwards.
GAACTCGCGCCGTGGGAGCGCTCAGCGGCGCGAGTCGCCCGGCTTCATCCGGTAGCGGTAGAGCCAGTACACGCCGCCCCCGATCACAGCCAGCACCAGCAGGACGAGCACCACGTTGGAGTAGGTCTCGACCCAGTGGCTCACCCGCTCCCAGTTTCGACCCAGCAGCACCCCCGCGCCGATCAGGATCAGGTTCCAGATGCTGCTGCCGATCACCGTGAGCACGCTGAAGCGCAGGATCGGCATCCGCATCGTCCCCGCGGGGACCGACACGACGCTCCGCGCGATCGGCACCACTCGCGCGCCGAGCACGACCCAGTCACCCCAGCTCCCGAACCAGTGCTCGGCCCGCCCCAGCAGCGCCTCGTCGATCCGCAGAATGTGGCCGTAGCGCAGCACCAACGGGCGGCCGCCCCACCGCCCCAGCGCGTAGAGGACGAGTGCACCGGTGTACGACCCGGCGGTCGCCGCCAGGACGGCAAACCAGAGGTTCATCTGCCCCCGCCCCACGAAAAACCCGGCCAGCGGGAGCACCAGCTCGGAAGGGATCGGCGGGAAGAGATTCTCCACGACGAGCACCAGCCAGAGCCCAAGGTAGCCCAGCGACTCCAACACCTGTGTCGTCCACTCACTCATGCCGTTCCCTTCCCATTCACGTCATTCGAAGTCAGCGCCGGTGCCGCCGCGGGGCGCTCCCACGGCACCCGGCTGCTCGACGAGCAGGTGATCCGGGACGTAGTATGCACACACGGCCGGCATCCCGGCAGTGACGAACGCGAAAGGGTCTGCTCATGTCCGACTCCCAGACCTCGCCCGGCAGCCAACCTGCCTGGCAGGAGGACGACTCGACGACGTTCATCCGCTACGGCGACGCCATCACCCCCTCACGCGCCGAGCACGTCGCCCTGCTCACCTCCCTGATCCCGGTGCGGCCGGACGAGCCGTTCCTGGCGGTCGACCTCGCCTGCGGCGCCGGTGGGTTGAGCGCCGCGATCCTGGAGCGCTTCCCCGCCAGCCAAGTCGTGGCGCTCGACGGCTCCCACCGCATGCTGGACGAAGCGCGCCGGCGGCTGGCACCCTATGCCGGTCGCGTCGACCTCCGCCACTTCGACCTGTTCGCCCGCGACTGGCTCGACACGCTCCCCGGCCCGGCCCGCTGCTTCGTCTCCTCGCTGGCGATCCACCACCTCGACGGCCCCGGCAAGCAGCGGCTGTTCCGCGACCTCTACGACCGCCTGGAGCCGGGCGGCGCACTGTTGATCCTGGATCTGGTCGAGCCGGTCAACTCCATCGCCCAGGCCGCCTACGCCGCCGCGTGGGACGCCGTGGTGCGGGAGCAGACCGCCGATCTCCCCGACGGAGCGGAGATCTACGCCTTCTTCCAGAACGGCTGGAACCACTTCGCCGACCCCGACCTTGAGGTCGATAAGCCATCGAGGCTATTTGACCAGTTGGTCTGGCTGCGCGAGGCCGGCTTCGCCGCCGTCGACTGCTTCTGGCTCCGCGCAGGCCATGCCCTCTACGGCGGCTATCGTTCACCGTAGCGCAGGAATCGGCGGCCAAGGGGATGTCAGGCCGCCGATTCCTGCGGAGTACAGCAACACCCGGTACCTTGCGCGTCCGTTACCTTCATAGGGTCGATCGCGACCATAATCGGCTGCGTGACACGAAGTGCTTGGACATCTCCGGCATCATCTGATATAGTGCGCCGGGTTTGGAATGGGACATCGGGTGATGGGTGTGGGGGCAGCATGTCCGAGATGACACCGCGCCAGCGGTTCGAGGCACGGCTCGCGGCCGCCGGGGATACCGGGACGGTCTTTGAGGTCGGTATCCCGATGCGGGATGGTGTGGAACTGGCGGCCGACATTTATCTGCCGGACGCATCTGCTCTCCCGGCTCCGGCCATCGTCCAGATCACGCCATACGACAAGAGCAACCCGACCTTCTTCCCGGTGGAAGGCCGGTTCTACCAACAGCACGGGTACGCGTTCGTCGTCGTGGACGTCCGGGGTCGCGGCAAGTCGGAGGGCGAGTGGCGTGCCTTCGTCAACGACCCGCGGGACGGCTACGACATTATCGAGTGGGTCGCGGCGCAGGACTGGTGCACCGGCAAGGTCGGCACCACCGGCCTGAGCTACATGGGCTGGACCCAGTGGGCGGCCGCGTCTGAGCGCCCGCCGCATCTGACCTGCATGGTGTCGACCTCGGCCGCGGGGCGGTGGCAGCAGGAGATCCCCTACACCTCCGGCGTCTTCCAGCTCTACTTCGGGTGGTGGGTCCACATGGTGCGCCGGCGCATCAATGAGTCGTACAGCCTCGCGCACACGGACTGGGATGAAGTGCTGCGGCGCCTGCCACTGGAAGCAATCGGGGAATTCATCAACCCCACCGGCCAGACCTGGCGCGACATGATGGACCACGACACCCTCGACGACTTCTGGAAGGCCATCCGCTTCGACGATCGCTATGCCAGCATCGACGTCCCGTGTCTCCACGTGACCGGATGGTACGACCTGGAAGACCTCCTCGGCGCCTTCCACCACTACGAACATATGGTGCGCTACTCGCCCGCGCGCGACACCCAGCGCCTCGTGGTCGGTCCCTGGAGCCACCTCGGTTCGCGCTATCCCAACTCCCGCTACCTCGACATCGACTTCGGCCCGGACGCAGCGCTGGACATGGACCAGTTGCACCTCCAGTGGTTCGACTACTGGCTCAAGGGCATCGACAACGGCATCCTCGATACGGCACCCGTCCGCCTGTTCGAGCCCGGCACCAACGTCTGGGTTGAGGCGGACCACTGGCCGCTCGCCGAGCGCGAGGAGGCTCTTTACCTCCGCTTCGACGGCGCGGAAGGCTCCCTCACGGCCGACCCGCCCGCCGATGCCGACCCGGACCGGACCTACCGGTACGACCCGCTAGACCCGGCACCGACGCAGATGGACGTCCGTCGCTACCCGATGGAGGAGGTGCCGCTCGATCAGACCGCGGTCGAAGCGCGGGACGACGTCATCGTCTACACCAGCGAGGTCCTGACGGAGCCAGTGGTCATCTCCGGCTGGCCGCGGCTGGAACTCTTCGCCTCCAGCGACTGTGACGACACCGACTGGCACGTAAAGATCACCGACGTCCACCCGGATGGACGCTCCATCAAGGTGACCCAGGGCTGCCTGCGCGCCTCGTACCGCGATTCGCTGGAGTCGCCGACGCCGCTCACGCCGGGCGAGCCCACCCGCTTCACCGTCGAGCTGTGGCCCACGCACCACTGCTTCCTCCCCGGCCACCGCATCCGAGTGTCGATCACCAGCAGCGACTTCCCCTGGTTCGCCCGGAACATGAACCGGTTCGGGCCGATCAAGTGGGCGACGAATCCTCGTATTGCGAACAACACCGTGCACCACTCGCCAGCGTACCCGTCGCGGATCCACCTGCCCATCGCACGCGGGTCGGTCGGGTCAGGCGGGGACGCAGGGTAGAGCGAAACGACGAGCGTGCAGGCCGACGTGCCCGGTGGCAGAGGGGTGGAACCACCGCCGCCTCCGCCCCTGCGATCAGGCAGGCCTCGTGCTGAAACCAGGCACTGCCCGGGTCATGCTGGCCCGGGCAGCGATGGATGGCGCACCGGCGCGGTGCGCCGGTCAGGTAGCGCCGAACCGACGGCGCACGGAGAGAGGAGATGAGTGACATGGGCCTGGACATGGAAGGCAAACGAACCACACGACGGCAGTTGCTCGCGGCCGGGCTGGGGCTCGGCGCCACCGTCGCCGCGATGCCGCTGCTGGCCGCGTGTGGTGGCGGGGACAGCGAGGGCGGCAGTGGCGACGGCGGCTCGTCGGCCGACGCCACGCAGGGCACATCCGGCACCCCCGGCACCTCCGGTGACAGCGGGAGCGAGGGCGAGCCGAAGTACGGCGGCAAGCTGACGATGAGCCTCGCCGACCGGGATGTCACCAGCTTCGACCCGATCATCCCCACGGACAACATGTCGATCTGGACGATGGTCCTCATCTACGACCAGCTCGTCCGCAACGCGCCCGACGGCCAGTCGGTCGAGCCGGGTCTGGCCGAGACGTGGGAGGTCAGCGACGACGGCCTCACCTACACCTTCAACCTCCGCGAGGCGACATTCCACGACGGCTCGCCGGTCACGGCCGAAGACGCGGTCTACTCCCTGCTGCGCGCGGTGCAGGAGGAGGACTCCCAGTGGGGCTGGATCTACCAGGGGGTGGACACCGTCGAGGCCACGGACGAGCGGACCGTCACGGTCAAGATGAGCCACACCTGGGCGCCGTTCCTGGCCGACGTGGCGCTGTTCTCCTCCTCCATCATCCCGAAGAAGCTGCACGAGGAGCGGGGACCGGCCCTCTTCGACTCCCCGGTGGGGTCTGGACCCTTCCAGTTCGTCTCCTGGGAGAAGAACACCAGCATCAAGCTGAAGAAGTGGGAGAACTACTGGGATCCGGAGCGGCCCTACCTCGATGAGCTGGAGTTCCTCGTCCTGACCGACGCCAACACCCGCATGCTCAAGTTCCAGGCGGGCGAGCTCGACATCGCCACCGACGTCCCGTTCAGCCAGCTTGAGGCGCTCGAGGCGAACCCGAACTACACCATCCTGACCGACGGCGCCGCGCGGTTCGACTACATCGGCATGAACCACACGCGCAAGCCGTTCGACGACAAGTTGGTGCGGCAGGCGATCAACTACGCCATCGACAAGGAGGCCATCATCCAGTCCGTCCTCTTCGGCTACGGCGAGATGGCCAACACGATGCTGCCGAAGATGCTCTACCACGCCGACCACGTCGAGGGGTATCCCTACAACTTGGAAAAGGCCAAGGAGCTGATGGCTAGTTCCAGCGCCCCCGACGGGTTCACCGCCGAGTTGATCATCTCCTCCGGCGACCCCGTGGCGCAGCAGGTCGCGCAGCTCGTGCAGTCACAGCTCGCCGAGATCGGCGGCACGATCAACATCCGGCTGGTCGAGCCGGGGAGCGCGACCGACGACATCCGGGCGCTCAACTACGACTGGTCCAAGTCCTACTACACCACCGACATCATCGACCCCGACGAGCTGGTCACGTTCGGCATGGTGAGCGACGGCGGCACCAAGGCGGTCTGGACCGGGTACAAGAACGAGGAGGTCGATCGCCTCGCCCGCGAGGCAGCCGCGGAGACCGACCCGGCCCGTCGCGAGGAGATGTACCACCGGATCCAGGAACTCACCACCGAGGACGCGCCGGTCATCCTGCTCTACTACCCGACCGGACGCACCGCGGTGCAGAAGTACATCCACGGCTTCCGTATCCTGCCGACGGGGAACTACCGCCTGTGGGACGTGTGGCGGTCGGAGTGAGGTCCGACCCAGTGGGCCCGTGCGGGCGGCGCGCCATAGCGCGCCGCCCCGCGGCCCTCACCGGCCCACCGGACCACCACCGATCGGGGGACAAGACGGGAGCTCCGCCGCATGAGTAGATTCGTACTCCGCCGTCTGATCCAGATGGTCCCGGTCGTCTTCGGACTCACGGCGGTCATCTTCTTCATGATCCACCTGGTGCCCGGCGACCCGGCGGCGATCATGCTCGGGACCCGCGCCACGCCCGAGAATGTGGCGCAACTGCGGAGGAATCTCGGCCTCGACGAGCCGCTCCTCGTTCAGTACATGTTCTTCCTGCGCAACCTCGCCACGGGCAGCCTGGGCGACTCGATCTTCTACCGCGAGCCCGTGCTCGACCTCATCCTCGACCACCTGCCGACGACGCTGATGCTTGCCACCAGCACCATCATGCTGGCCGTCATCATCACCGTGCCGCTGGCGACGCTGGCCGCCCTGCACCGCGACCGGCTGGCCGATCAGGTCGTGCGGGGCTTCTTGCTCGTCGGACTCGCCATGCCGTCGTTCTGGGTCGGGATCAACCTGCTGCTGCTCCTCACCGTCCGGTACCGCATCTTCCCGGCGGGAGGCTTCGGTGACGGGTTCTTCGACCACCTCCGCCACCTCTTCCTGCCGGCCCTGACGATTGCACTGTCGATCTCGGCCGTGCTGGTACGGAACCTCCGCAGCAGCCTGATCGACACGCTGACGGCAGATCACGTCCGGACGGCCCGGGCCAAGGGGCTGTCGAGCCGCGCGGTCTTCTTCTGGCACGTGCTCCGCAACTCGGCCATGTCCACGGTGACCATCCTCGGGCTCAACCTCGGCTACCTGATGGGGGGCACCGTGATCATCGAGCAGGTCTTCGCACTGCCGGGCTTGGGGCAACTGCTGCTGACCTCGATCTTCGGGCGCGACTACCCGGTCGTGCAGGGGATCACCCTGGTCTACGCCGTCCTGGTCATCCTGGTGAATCTCATCACCGATCTCGTCTACGCGGCGCTCGATCCGCGCGTGAGCCTGGACTAAGCAGGGGGGAGGGGATGTGAACGCATCCACGAACGTCGTCGGCCGCGCCGGGCTCGGCGCGGCGGAGCAACTGGCGCCGCGGTCCCGTCGTCGGATCAGCCCATCCCTGATCGCGGGAGCGGCTATCCTCGGGGTCGTGCTGGTCGCGATCATCGTGGGCCCGATGCTCTCGCCCTATGACCCGACGGAACCGGTGCTCACCGAGACCTTCGCCGGCCCCAGCCTGCGCCATCCCCTGGGGACGGACAACTTCGGGCGCGACATTCTCACCCGCATCCTCTACGGCGGGCGGGTCGACCTGATGATCGCCTTCCTCGCCACCTCCGTCACCGTCGTCGTCGGCAGCATCCTGGGCGCGATCGCAGGCTTCTACGGGAAGTGGTGGGACACCATCATCATGCGCATCGTCGACATCGCCATCGCCTTCCCCTTCCTGGTGCTGGTGATCGCGATCGTCGCCATGCTCGGCCCCAGCCAGAACAACATCTTCGTCGCCATCTGGCTCGTCGGGTGGATCGCCTACGCCCGGATCGTGCGCGGCGAGATCCTGGTCGTCAAGCGTCTGGAGTACGTCGAGGCGGCGCGCGTCGTGGGGCTGACAGACCGGGCCATCATCCTCCGGCACATCGTGCCCAACGTCATCACGCCCGTCGTGGTCTTCGCGATGGCCGACATGGTGCTCAACATCCTGGTGGCCGCCTCGCTCTCGTTCCTCGGCCTGGGGACCCAGCCGCCCAACCCGGAGTGGGGGCTGATGATCGCCGAGGGGCGCGACTTCTTCCTGCGGTCCTGGCAGCTCACCACGATCCCCGGGCTTGCCATCCTCGTAGTCGGTACAGGGTTCAGCCTCCTCGGCGATGGGCTCGCGGATCTCCTGCGCCCAGCGCGGTAGGGGAGGGGAGTGCTCGCAGAAGGGATAACAGGTCATGAAGATCGTGATCTCCGCGGACATGGAAGGCACGACCGGGGTGGTGGAGGGCATCCACGTCCGGCCGCCCGACCAGGCGAACCCGGCCGGGTCGAGCGCCGCGGAGTATGGCTGGGCGCGCCTCACCATGACGCGGGAGGTCAACGCCGCCATCGAGGGCGCGCTGGAAGCCGGGGCCGAGCAGGTCATCGTCAACGAATCGCACGACGGCATGCGCAACCTGCTGCCGGAGGAGCTACACCGCGAGGCGCTCCTCATCAGCGGCGCGCACAAGCCGTTGAGCATGGCCCAGGGCGTCGATGAGCCGGGTGTGGCCGGGCTCATCTACACCGGCTACCACGCCAAGGCCGGCACCCCCAACGGGGTCCTCGCGCACACCTACGTAGGCTTCATCCGGGATGTCCGCCTGAACGGCGTCTCGGTCGGGGAGTACGGCATCAACGCCGCCGTCGCCGGTCACTTCGGCGTCCCGGTCATCATGGTCACCGGCGATGACCACACCGTGCGTCAGACCCAGGAGCTCCTCGGGGAGCGCGTGGTCGGCGTCATCGTGAAGCGCGGGATCGGCACGAACTCCGCCATTCACCTGCACCCCGCGAAGGCCCGCGACCTGATCCGCGAAGGGGCCGCGGAGGCCGTCCGGCGCATCCCGGAACTCAAGCCGTACAACCCGGGGTGGCCGTGCCGCGTGGAGGTCGATGTCGACCATCAGGTGCAGGCGGACCTCGCGACCATCGTCCCGGGCGTCGCCCGGAACGGCGAGCGCGGCTTCGTCTTCACCGCGGAGGATGGCGTGCAGTTGGTTACCATCTGGCGCGCCGTGCTGAACGCCATGATGACCCGCTTCGCCGTCTAGCGCCCATTCCGCCCCTGGCTCGCCCCGCGCGGGGCGAGTCAGGCGCTGGGCCATCGCCCGCACTCCGGCGGGGTGTGGTAGGCTACGCCCGAGAGACCGCAAATCGGGGCCCTGGGGGAAAGGGTTTGAGGAGATGCGCCATCCGCTCGATGGTATCCGCGTGCTGGACCTGTCGCGCGTACTCGCCGGGCCGTACTGCACGATGATGCTGGGCGACCTGGGAGCCGAGGTGATCAAGGTCGAGCAGCCGGGCAGGGGCGACGACACCCGCCACTGGGGTCCGCCGTGGGTCGGCGGCGAGAGTGCCTACTACATGGCCTGCAACCGCAACAAGAAGGGCATCACCGTCAACCTCAAGGACGAGCGCGGCAAGGAGATCATCCGCGAGCTGGCGCGGCAGAGCGACGTCGTCGTCGAGAACTTCAAGGTCGGCGCGCTCGACCGCATGGGGCTGGGCTACGAGGCACTAAGCGCCCTCAACCCGGGCCTGGTCTGGTGCTCGATCACCGGCTACGGCCAGGACGGCCCCTACGCCGACCGCGCCGGGTACGACGTCATCGCCCAGGGTGAGGGCGGCATCATGAGCGTCACCGGCGAGCCCGACGGCGAGCCGATGAAGGTCGGCATCGCCATCGTCGACATCACCACCGGTATGTTCGCCTGCAACGCCATCCTCGCCGCCCTCCGCGTCCGCGACCAGACCGGCAAGGGCCAGAAGATCGACATGGCGCTCCTCGCCTCCGCCGTTGCCTGGCTGGCTAACGTCGGCAGCGCCTATCTCGTCACCGGCGAGCTGCCGAAGCGCTACGGCAACGCCCACGCCAACCTGGTGCCCTACCAGACCTTCAAGGCTCGCGACCGCTGGATGACCGTCGGCGTCGGGAACGACCGGCAGTTCCAGATCCTCTGCCGCATCCTCGGACTGGAGCATCTGGCGACCGACGAGCGCTTCGCCACCAACCCGGCCCGTGTCGCCAACCGCGACGAACTCATCCCCATCCTGCAGGAGGCGTTCGCCACGCGCGACGCCGACGACTGGCTGGAAGAACTCTCCGCCGCCGGCATCCCCTGCGGGCCGATCAACACGGTCGATCGGGTCTTCGCCCACCCGCAGATTCAGCACCGGAAGATGGTGGTCGAGGTGCCCCACCCGACGATTGGCACGCTGCGGATGGCCGGGCCGCCCTACATCTTCTCCGAGACGCCCGCGACGGTGCGCTCACACCCGCCGCTGCTGGGCGAGCACACCGACCTCGTCCTCCGCGAGCGCCTGGGCTACTCGGACGAGCAAATCGCCCAGCTCCGCGCCGAGGGCGTGGTGTAATACCTGCCTTGAGACCCTGTCATCCTGAGCGAAGCGAAGGATCTCGCGCTGCGGCTGCGTCCCTATCAGAGATCCTTCGGCTCCGCCGAAGGATGACAGGAATAGCGAGGCGTTACCCGCAATGGGTACTAGCCAACTCCGTGCACGGGTCGCCCATCCCGCTCAGTGCCGCCCCAATCGCTCGACCAGAGAGCGGCCACTCGGCGGACGGCCGGTGCGCTCGGCCTGCTCGTCCAGGCGGGCGAAGCCTCGCTGCACGTAGCGCACACCGAGCCAGCGCAACGGCTCCGGCTCCCAGTCAGGCGAGCGGTGCCCGATGACCGGCAGCACTCGCAGCGGTGACGGGGTGTCGCAGATCAGGTCCGCCAGCACCCGCCCGGAGAGGTTGGAGGTTGCCACCCCCTGGCCGGTGTACCCCCGGGCCGTGGCGATGCCGGTTGCGCGGTCGTAGGACATCGTCGGCATCCAGTCACGCGGCATGCCGAGCGGCCCGCCCCAGTGGTGGGTAAAGCGGATCCCGCGCAGCATCGGGAACCACTCTAGCGTCATCCGCCGCAGCATCTGGTGCGTCGGCTCGTGGCGGTCGTAGGAATCCTCGATGCGCGAGCCGAAGTGGTACGGCGCCCCGCGCCCGCCGAAGACGATCCGCCCGTCGCGCGTCCGAGAGAGGTAGTCGACACTGAAGCGGTGCGAGCCGATCGTCTCGCGGTTCTCCCAGCCGATCTCAGCCCATTGCGCATCGCTCAGCGGCTCGGTCAGCACGATCAGGGAATAGACCGGGATCAACTGGCGGCGCAGCCCGGGCAGCCGTGAGAGGTAGGCCTCCCCGCACAGAACCACCACCTCGGCGCGCACATCGCCGCGCTCCGTGATCAGCCGCGGCCGGCTGCCGGGCACACCCGCCTGACGCGGCTCGAAGGCGGTCACCCGCGTCTGCTCGTAGATCGTCCCGCCCAGCCGCTCGACCACCCGCGCCAGCCCGCGCACCAGCTTGCCGGGATGGATCACGGCGCAGTCGGGGGAGTAGAGCGCACCCCGCACATCGGTGATCCGCACCCGCTCGGCTACCTGCGCCGCGTCGAGGCGGGTGTAGTGGTCGGCGATACCCAGCCGCTCGTACGTCGCCAACGCTTGGTCTAGCATCGGCTCCTGGTGCGGGCCCCGCGCCACCCGCAGCGTGCCACCCTTGACATAATCGATATCGAGGCCCTCGGCCTCCGCCACCCGGCCGACCTCGTCGACCGACTCCCGCATCGCCGCCAGGAGCGCCCGCGTTCGCTCCGGGCCATAGCGCCGGGCCAGCTCCCCGGCGGTCACCGGGAAGCCCGCGCTGCACCACCCGCCATTCCGGCCGGAGGCACCGAAGCCTGCGATCTCGGCCTCGACGACCGCGACACGCAGCGACGGCTGACGCCGGAGCAGGTAGTAGGCAGTCCAGAGGCCGGTGTAGCCGGCACCCAGGATCGCCACGTCGACGTCGATCGAGCCGTCGAGCGGCGCCCGCGGCGTCAGATCGTCGCCACACGTCTCCAGCCAGAAGCTGTAGCTCGCGTAGTTCTTCACCAGGCTCTCTCCCCCAAGCGGATGGCTTTCGCCACCACCGGCACCCTACACTCGACTCAGCGCGTTAGAGTAGGCGTATGTGCGCCCCTCAGGGGCCGGCAAGTCCGGGCCCCTATCGTCCAGTTCCCGCGGACGCTTCATGAGGAATCCGCGATCCCTCGCCCCTCAAGCACCGTTCATCGCCTCGTGTGTTCGCAGCTCCACCCGTCCCGCCCAAATGAGTCATTGCGAACGGCCACAACGCCTGGCTTGGCTGCACCACCACCACCATCACTCTCGTAAAGACGCTCGCCGCGACCCATGGAGACGCGCCGGTCACGACGCCGTCACCCGCGAGAACGTCGCCGCAGCAGTTCGGACGAGAGCAGCACCACAATGGAGAAGACGATGAGCATCGACGAGACCGCGGCGATGGTCGGGTCGATCTCACTCCGGAGACCTTCAAACATCCGCATCGGCAGTGTACGACTGGTCGTACCAGCGATGAAGAGCGCCACGATCAACTCGTCAAACGAGATGATGAAGGCGAAGAGTGCACCCGCGAAGATACCCGGAGCGATCAGAGGCAAGGTCACGTAGCGAAGGACAAGTAACCGGTTAGCTCCGAGGTTCGCCGCAGCATGCTCCAGTCGCACGTCGAACCCGCGGAGCGTCGCGCTGACATTCACGATGACATAAGGAACTGCCAGAATCGTGTGGGCGACGACAAGGCCAACGAAGCTCTGGACGAGGTGCATGGAAACGAAAATCTGGTACACCCCGATGGCCACGATAATACCGGGGACGACCATCGGTGCGACAACAATCGAGTTGATCAATTCCTTTCCACGGAATGATCCCCTCACCAACGCCAGCGACGCAGCTACCCCCAGGACCGTTGCGAGAACCATGACGACCACCGCTACCTGGAGGCTTCGCAGTGCCGACGTCGTCCAGTCCTGGCGGGAGAAGAAGTTCTCATACCACTGGAGCGACAGCCCGGGGGGAGGGAAGGTGAGGTACTGGGCGGCGCTGAAAGACATGGGGATCACGATAAGCACCGGCGCGACCAGAAAGAGCAGAACAGCAGCGCTGAAGACCGTCAGCGCGATCTTGAACCAATCGACCCGCCGTTGTGGCCGGTGCGACTGCGCACCGCTGGATGAGATGGTCCTCAATGCGTCCGCGTCGAGGCTCACGAAACGTCTCCCCCAAACATCTTGTCGAGGCCCAGGAGCCGGTTATAGATGGTCATGATCACGATGGTCACCACGAGGAGCACCAGTGCAAGCGCAGAGGCGAAGGGCCAGTTGAGCTGCGTTCGGATCTGCTGCTCGATGAGCTGAGCGATCATGAGGTCTTTGCGACCTCCCATGAGAGCGGGTGTGATGTAAAAGCCCAGGCTCAGGACAAACACCAACAGGACCCCAGCGCCAACTCCAGGCAGACTGAGCGGCAGGAAGACTCGCAGGAATGTCTGCACCGGGCTGGCGCCGAGGTTCTGAGCGGCGCGCAGCAGACTGCGGTCAATCCCGCGCATGACCGCGAAGAGGGGGAGGACCATGAACGGGAGGAGGACGTGCACCATCCCAACGGTAACCCCCACGCGGTTGTACATGAGCGCGAGTGGCTCCTGGATCACACCGAGCTCAAGCAACCAGCGGTTGAGAACGCCTTGCTTCTGCAACAGGACCATCCAGGCGTACGTCCGAACGAGGATGCTGGTCCAGAACGGAACCAGGACGAAGATGATAAGGATGCGAGACGCACGGGCGCTCAGCGTCGACAGGAAATAGGCGAGCGGATAGGCCAAAAGCAGGCAGATGACCGTGACGAGGGCGGCGATGCTAAGAGTCGTCTGCATCACGCGCAGATACACCGGCACCGAAAAGATGCGTTGGTAGTGCTCCAACGTGAAATCCGGGTCGAAGAAGCTCGTGACCAGCAGACGGCCTATCGGATAGACGAAGAGGGCGAGGAGGGCGATCAGGGTCGGCAGGAGCAGCAGAAAGTAGCCGAACTGGACGCGCCAGCGCTGGATCGCAAAGCGCCGATCCCCAAGGGCCGACGCCGTTGGCATTGCCATGCTCTCGCGCTCCGCCAGTTTCACGTCACGGATCCTCTCTGCCAGCTCACCAGGACACCGTCTTGCCTCGCCCCTCCCCGCCTCGAGCTCAACGCTGCCCCACTGCCATCAGGCCAACCGGATCGCAGCTTGGGCGATCCGGAAGAGGGCTCTCGCCGGGACGTAGACTGGGCGAGACGAAGGCTATTCGAGTATCCAGCTCTGGAATCGCTCGGTCGCCTCGTCCAGATTCTTCTCCCACCACTCGAAGTTGGTGACGATCTGAGACTGCTTGAGTTCCGGTTCGCTCGGAAGCCGCCTGGCCAGCTCTTCGTCGAGATAGTCAAACGCCTTCTTGTTCACCGGGCCGTAGGGGATAAGGCGTGCCAGCGCGGCCGTGGTCTCCGGACGTGTGGCGAAGTTGATGAAATCCATCGCCACATCCTTGTTCTTGGATCCCTTGGGAACCACCCAGGAATCAGCCGTCAGCAGTCCCTGATTCCACTGGATAGCGACCTTGGCGCCCTGCTGCTGAACCGTGTCGATCCGGCCATTCCAGGCAGACGCCATGTCAACTTCCCCGTCCGTCAGGAGCTGCGCCGGTTGAGCCCCAGCATCCCACCAGACGGTCACCGCCTCTTTGATGCGGTCGAGTGACTTGAAAGCCCGGTCCATGTCCAGGGGGTAGAGTTGGTCGGGATCGACGCCGTCAGCGAGGAGCGCAAACTCCAGCGTGGTCGTCGGATCGTTGTAGAGCGACCGGGCACCAGGGAACTTTTCCGTGTCCCAGAAATCGGCCCACCCTTGGGGGATATTGTCACCAGAGTACTTGTCAGTTCGGTAGGCTAACACCGTCGAATAGTAGATGGCTCCGACACCCCACGGCATGAGGAGGTCTTCGTAGAGATCCGTCGTATCGACAATGTCGTAGTCAATCTCCTCGAGCAGTCCGTGGTTGCCGTAGTTCAGGACCCCCTCCGTGCCGGCGTCATAGACATCCCACTCGACGTTGCCGCTTTCCACCTGGGCCCTCAGCTTGCCGCTGTCAGAGGTGTCTTCGGCAATCTCACAGCCGGTCAACCGCATAAACGGCTCGAAGATCGCCTTCCGCTGGGCATCTTGATAGGCACCTCCCCAGGAGGTGACGACGATCTTGCGCCCTTTCCACTTCTCTGGGTTGTCGTAACCGGCGACTTCCTTAACCAGGACCTCGTCGGACGCATCGGAGGATCCACTGGAGGCGGTGTCACCGCTCCCGCCGTTCGACGACGCGCTGCCACTGCCATCGCCACAGGCGCCGAGAACCACCGCACTTGCAGTGGCGGCCATCATGTAGCGTAGGAACTGCCGGCGACGCATCTGACTCCGCATATCGAGGAGCTTCATCAGGCGTAACGCGCGTTCCTCATCACTCAGCCCCATAGTCCCTCCTCCTTGCTCCACACTCGAACGTCGCTCGAACCCCAATCACCTCGACCTTCCGGAGGGTGACAGGCAATCCTCCGGTAGGCTCCCCTTCTCCGATGAACCGTTGGCCAAGTGACGTCGGCTTAGCTCACCTGCTGGCTGTTGCGACTCACGATGACGACATCCGTGGAGTTCCAAGCCAAGTGCACCGACTCGCCACGGCGCCAGTGCCTGGTGCCATCCTGGTTCTGCTCCTTGGCCACCAAGTAGCATCCGTCCGCGACTCGGACGCGAAGCTTGCTTGAGTCACCCACGTAGATCACTTCGTCGAGGATCCCCTGGAGAACGGTGTCTTTCCCGTCCGGCGTACCGACTCGAATGCGCTCAGGCCGCAACGCAACGCCGATCTGCTCGCCGGGCTGCAGCTCCGCGCCGGAAGGGAGCCGCACACGGAACCCCTCACGGGTGATGAGTACGGATGCGCCATCAACTGTATCCACACGCCCCTCCAGGAAGTTCGAATCGCCAAGGAAGCCGGCGACGAAGGCGCTGGCAGGGCGCTCGTACAAGTCCCGCGGACTCCCAACCTGCTCAATTCGCCCATCGCGCATGACCGCGATGCGGTCGGACATCGTGAGCGCTTCCTCTTGGTCGTGGGTCACGTAGACCGTGGTGATATTGGTTGCTTCCTGAATGTGCTTGATCTCGAGCTGCATCTCTTCGCGCAGCTTCTTGTCGAGCGCACCAAGCGGTTCATCCATCAGGAGGACTGGGGGGCGAAACACCAGCGCGCGGGCCAACGCGACGCGCTGCTGCTGGCCACCCGACAGCTGACGCGGGTAGCGCTCACCGTAACCCGAAAGACGGACTAGGCGGAGAACCTCGTCCACCGCTTCCTGGATGCGATTCCGTGACCACTTGCGCATCTTGAGCGGGAAGGCAATGTTCTCGGCTACCGTCATGTGTGGGAACAGGGCATAGTTCTGGAAAACCATTCCGATGTTGCGCTTATGGGGCGCACGGAAGGCGATGTCGTCACCGTTCACGAGGATCTGGCCACTGGTCGGCGTGACGAAGCCGGCAATCATCATGAGCGTCGTCGTCTTGCCGGAGCCGCTTGGACCGAGCAGCGTGATGAACTCGCCCGGAGCGATATCCAGGGTGACTCGATCTGCCGCAACGACATCTCCATAGGTCTTAGTCAGGTCAATCAGTTGAAGTCGAGCTCCGGCCAAGCCGGCCTGCGCAGTCTCCGTAGACGGAGAACCACTTCCCGTCACGACCATCTCGCTGTTCTCCGAGGTCTGAACCACACCCCAAGGCATAGCTCTGCGTCATGCGAGCACGGACCGAAGCGAAACGGCGGCAATGTCGTTCGGTGGGAAGTGCGAGATATCGGCTCGAATGATCAGGGTTCCGCGTCTCGCTCGGGCCGGCACACTCACCCGGAGCGGCCAGCACGGCGCCCACAACGCGCATTTCGCAAGCTGGTGGCTGCATCATAAACCAGTCGTCCGAATGTCGTCAACGGCTTGCGAAGGGGAGTTTCGCTCAGTTTCTGTCCATCCCTTGGGACTCCGCCAGCGTGAAACGGCACACCGAGCCGAGAAGCACTGGATCGGAGACTGACAGGAAACGAATCATTCTCTCCCAACGCGGCGGGGCACATCTCTAACTACCTTCGAAAGCCGAGCCCGGAGGACATCGCTCCGATCGGGATGACGCGAGGTGGTGACCATCTATCAGTCCACGGCACAGGGTATGATCCGTGCGCGTGTTCGCGGGCAGAGGCCCGCGGCGGTGGAGCACCGGAGACGTGCGAGAGGAGCATCAGTGAGCCAGGAGCCCGAGCAGGACCGGCCCGAATCCGGCCAACCCGTGCCGCCCGATCAGTCGCCCGCGGCAGAGGACGCCGACCCGTCGTCCCGCGCCTTCCTGGACGCGGTGCGGCGCACTGCCGGGTGGCGGGTGTCACCGCGCGAGGTCGCCGCCGCCGTTGAGGCGATCGAGACGTCCGGAGGCACGCCGACGCCGGAACGGGTGGCGCGGGTCGCAGCCGCCTCGCGCGGCGAGCGGAGCCAGCGGCAGCGTCGACACGCCGACCTCTGGCGGTTGCTCGGTGCGCAGCTCGCCGTGCACGGGAAGAGGAGCGACCCGGAGGCCCAGCGGGCCTTCGTCGGCCGCGCACGCGCCGCAGCGGGGGAGGGGAGCGACGCGCTAATCCTCCGCGTGGCGCTCGAAGTCGCGGCCAACCAGGGACCGCTCGACCCTCGCAGTGTCGGGGAGATCACCCGCTGGCTGCTGGCGAACGTCGGGGACGACCTCTCCGACGAGGCCCTGACCACGCGCGTGCCCGAGGCGATCGCGGCGCTGGAGCGCTCCCGCGCGGAAGCGCGCCGCAGCGGCCGCCGCCCTGCCCGGCGATCAAACCGCGCGCCGGGGCGGCGATCCGCCCCTCGCCGACGACGCCGCTGAAGGTGCTGACCAGGAGCGCGGGCGTCTTGCCCGTCCCCTGCACGTAAGCTCTCCTCTCCCAAGAGCCTGCCCTGAGCGAAGCCGAAGGGTTGGGAGGGGCAGGGGGGAGGGTCGCGCCCGCGCGGATTGGAGCCGGCACGATTCCGGCGCTCCAGGACCACGCCTCCCGTTCCGACGCTGTGATATCCTGCCGGTGGCAGTCCCGCAGCAATGGAGATGGCAATGAGCGACCACCAGCACCCAGTGCGCCGCCCGCCCGGGGACGACCCAGCCCAAGACGACGACGCTCTGTTCCTGGACCCAGACGAGCGGGAGGAGTCGCAGGCCATCGTCGGGACCGATCCCTTCGTGGAGGAATATCTCCGCTCCCCCTACGACCCGATCAACGCCGCGCGCATGGAGGGCCGTCTGCTCGGTGAGGTCATCCGCCGGCCGCCGCGGTCACGCTGGATGAGGGCCATCGCCGTGCTGCTCGGCGTGGCGCTCGTGGCCGCCGGAACCCTCGGCATCGGCGTCGTCCTCGGAGGCGGGCCGTTCGACCCGACGGGGCTGGTTATGGCGATCGTCTTTGCCGTCGCCGGCCTCGGCATCCTGTGGCGCGTGCTGGGCCAGCCAGGCGTTCGCTGACCCGCACCACCCCCGCAGTTGGAGCCTCGTCACCAGAATGGCGATCCGCGCCGATCTCGGTTAACATAAATCCAGGCGTCTTGCAACCCGATACGCGCAGGCGAAAGGGGCATCCCATGCCGCGTCGAGCAGTTCGTGCGACGATGAATCGGCGCAGCTTCATCGGGCTGGTGATGTTTGCTACCATGGCGCCCACACTCGCACGCTGGGCGCAGGCGGTGCCGCCCGCCGCTCTGCAACGACGCACGGGAGGGGATGTGGATCTGGCGAACCTGGAGGAGGTCACCATCGCCGAGCTGCAGGCGGCGATGGAGGAGGGGGAGTTCACCGCCGTAGAGCTGGTCAATGCCTACATCGAGCGTATCGAGGCAATCGACCAGGACGGCCCACGGCTCAACTCGATCCTGGAGATCAACCCCGACGCACTCGACATCGCGCAGGCGCTGGATGAGGAACGCCGGACCAGCGGCGCGCGGAGCCCGCTCCACGGCATCCCGATCTTGCTCAAGGACAACATCGACACCGCCGATCGGATGCGCACGACCGCCGGGTCGCTGGCGCTGATGAACTCGACGCCGGCCCGCGATGCGTTCATCGTCCAGCGCCTGCGCGATGCCGGGGCGGTGATCCTGGGCAAGACCAACATGAGCGAGTGGGCCAACTTCCGCTCAACCCGTTCCTCCAGCGGGTGGAGCGGTCGGGGCGGGCAGTGCAAGAACCCGTACATTCTCGATCGCAACCCGTGCGGGTCGTCCTCCGGCTCCGGCGCCGCGACCGCCGCGAACCTCACCGCCGGGTCGATCGGCACCGAGACGGACGGCTCGATCGTCTGCCCGGCGACGGCCAATGGCGTGGTCGGGATCAAGCCGACGGTCGGCCTCCTCAGCCGCAGCGGGATCATCCCGATCTCCCACAATCAGGACACGCCCGGCCCACACGCCCGCGTGGTCGCCGACGCCGCCGCGATCCTGGGAGCCATGGTCGGCGTCGACCCCGAAGACCCGGCCACCGCCCCGAGTGAGGGGCGCGCCTACACCGATTACACGCAGTTCCTCGACCCGAACGGGCTTCAGGGAGCGCGCATCGGCGTGGCCCGGCAGAGTGTCACCGGCTACAGCGAGGAGACCGACCGGCTCTTCGAGCAGGCGATCCAGGCCATGCGCGATGCCGGGGCGACCATCATCGATCCGGCCGACATCCCGACCATCAACGAGATCACCACCGGGCCGACCGAGTTGACCGTGCTGCTCTACGACTTCAAGCACGATCTCAACGCCTATCTGGCCGCCCGCAACGACCCGGATATCCGCACGCTCGCCGACCTGATCGCTTTCAACGAGGAGAACGCCGAGCAGGAGCTGCGATGGTTCGGCCAGGAACTCTTCCTGATGGCGCAGGAGAAGGGTGAGCTGACCGACCCGGAGTACATCGAGGCGCTGGAGACGAACCACCGGCTGGGCCGCACGGAGGGGATCGACGCCGTGCTCCAGGCGCATCAGCTCGACGCCATCGTGGCCCCGACCGGCAGCCCGGCCTGGACCACCGACCTGGTGAACGGCGATCACTTCCTGGGCGCCAGCTCTTCCCCGGCCGCGATCGCGGGCTACCCGCTCATCAGCGTGCCGATGGGCTTCGCGTTCGGCCTACCGGTCAATATCACCTTCATGGGGACAGCTTGGAGCGAACCGACGCTGATCCGGCTGGCCTACGCCTTCGAGCAGGCCACCAAGGTGCGCCGCCCGCCGCAGTTCCTCCCGACGCTGGCGGAGTAGGGGAGGGTGGAGCGTACTGCGTATTGCGTGTTGCGTGGTTCGTGGTTCGTCATACGTCATGCGTCCCTCTCACCCCCGGCCCCTCCCCCCTGGTGGGAGAGGGGCGCACCACGGGTGACGTATGACGCATGACGCATGACTATTCTGGCTCCTCGATCGTCACCGGCGCGTTGAAGTCGCTGAAGACGCTCGTCATGTAGTGGCCGGGCGCCATCATGACCTGCTGGCGGATCAGGTAGTCGGTCGTTCCGATCCAGAGGCGGAAGCGAGCGGCGGACGCGGGATCGAGGAACGCGACCACGAAGCAGTCGACCCCGTCGATCTCTTCCCGTCCGAGGACGGTCACCTCCGTCGCGTCCGTGGCGAAGTCGTAGGCGGGCCAGCGGTACCCGCCCCGGGCCGGCCAGGCGCTCTCCTGCCACGGGCCGGTGCCCTCCCGGTCGAAGCGCCGATCCCCGATCGCGATCGTCTCCCGGTGGACGGTTGGCGTCTGCACGATGCTGTGCATGCGGTCCGGCGCGGCATAGCGGAACTCGGTGACGACGGTCGCTCCACCGTTGCCCAGTTCGTTATGCTCGCGCAGCGAGCGCAGGCCGTTCATCGCCTGGTCGGCCAGGCTCAGGATCGCACCGGCGTCCGGCACCGGCACCGTCAGGTCGAAGGGAGCCGCCGCCTCCGGCTGACCCGGCAGGGTGACGAGCACCTCCAGGTGCCAGGCACCGGGCGGGGTGAGGATGACGGTGCCCCGGTAGCGCCCGTTCTCGGCCTCCATCTGCGTCACCGAGCTTGCCCCGTCCCCGTCGCTCGGGCGGGCGCGGAGCCGAACCCGCGCGTCGGTGACGGCGTTGCCGGAGGAATCCATGAGGCTGACCACGGCTTGATTGGCGCCCGGCATGGCCGGGTCAATCGCGAGGGTGACGAGGGTGGAGCCCGCGTTCTGCGCCAGCGTCACGGCGGGCTGCGAGAATGCCTGCGGCGCGGCCGCGTCGGGCGTGGTCCCACCCGCGGTGAGTGCAGCCGCCTGACGGGAGGGCGGGAGCGCGGTCAGCACCCCGACAACGGCCAGGATCGCCACGCCGAGCAGCGCCTCGGCGCCGATTGTCCGGGTGAGATCCCGCGCGACCGCATCGGCTCCCTTGGGCGGGTGTGGGTTACTCACGGCCGCAGCGCGGAGCCGGGGCCGCAGCACCAGCAGGTTGACGGCGGCGAAGCCGAGGGTCACGGCGATCAGCCCGAGCTTCACCAGCAGCGCAACGCCGTAGCCGGTGTCAACCAGCGCCGCCGGGTTCGGCACGTGAGCCCAGGTGGCGTAGAGCCCGGTGAGGATCAGCAGCTCCACACTGACCAGGGCCAACGTCGAGAAGCGCGGCATGGCCCACGCCAGTACCGCGAGCCGCTGCGCGTCCGCCCGCGCGGCCAGTGCCGGGCGCACCGCGGCGACGACCGCTGCCAGCCCGCCGAACCAGGCGACCGTGGCACCCAGGTGGACCCAGTCGGCCAGCACCGAGAGCCAGACCGGCTCCGTGGCCGCCGCGTGCCCGTTCAGACTGGTCAGCAGCAGGAGCACCGCACCCAGCACGAGTGCCGTGATCGCCCAGGAGCGAGCAAGCCGCTTCGAACGCCCGCGCCGCACGGCCGACCAGGCGAGCATCAGTAGCAGCACGGCCAGGACCAGGCGTCCGGCCCAGCGCGCCCCGTAGCTGCTCAGGACCAGGCTGCGGAGCACCTCGCCGCTCAGCCCCGCGGAGAGCGACCCGCCGACGCCGACCGCCTGCGCCAGGAGCAGAAGCGGCGCGGCGACGATCACGATGCCGGCCCCGATCCGGCTGACCCGCCACAGCCGAAGATCGATCTCCGAGTCGCGCAGCCGGCCGAGCACGACGACCCTGAACACCAGTGGCCCCAACGCCACGACGACGCCGAACAGGTGCAGCCAGCGCGCAACCGCGGCCCAGGCCCTGCCGCTGGTATCCACGGTCGTGGTCGCTCCGGCCGGGGCCACACCCCCGGAAGGCGCGCCGACGCTGAACTGGAACGACCCGCCCACCGGGTGCGTGTCGGCCGAGATGGCCCGCCAGCGGACCTCGTAGGTGCCGGGGGTGTTCGCCGTTAGGGTTACCTGCAGTTGGGTCGCATCGTCCGCTGCGACCCGCGCGTCTCCGCCATCCACCCGCGCCCCGTCCGGGCCGGTGACAACCACGGCGTCGGGCGGGGCCTGGACCGGCTCGGAGAGCCAGATGCGCACCATCCCGGGCGCCGAGCCGACCACCGAGCCGGGCGCCGGGTCGGCCCGGACCAGCACCGCGTGGGCCTGCGTGCCGGGAACCGTGAACAGGCAGAGGAGCAGCCCGAGCAGCACCGCGCCCACGACCCATCCGGCGCGGTGCCTTCTCTCGTTGCGCTCGCTCACCGGTCGCCGCTCATGCGGATCGCCGGAGCCGTGTGACAGAGAGGACAACACCGACGACTCCCACCCCCAGGGCTGCGACCGCGAGCCAGAAGGTACCAGCGTCGCCGAGCGGGCCACTCCCGGAGTCGGAGGCGGTTGTCGCGCCGCTATCGTCCACGCCGGCACTCTCATCCACCGGCACCGTGTCCGCGTGGCCGCTCATGTCAGCGGCACCCGCCACGATCGTCGTCACCGAGGCCGGGTATTCGGAGCCGGGAGGGCCTTCCCAGGAGACGACGCTCCCGTCGGCGTAGGTCTGATGCGCAACGAAGACAAGTTCTCCGGGCTCCTCCGGGTTGGCGGCAACGAAGGCGAACTCGTCGAATTCGCCCGGTCCAATCGAGCCACCCGACCAGATCACGCCGGTGATGTTGCCGGCCGCATCCCGCTGGACCTCATAGGTCCAGCCCGGCTTCGGCTGGAAGCTGCTCACCCGCAGGCCCTCAGGGAAGATCAACTCCACCTGCACCGTGGGGATGTCCTTCTCGGTCGGCACCCGCACGGTGTACTTCTCGAACGAGCCCGCGTTTGCCTCCCGCGGCCACACGGTCACATGGGCACTCGCTACGCCGCTCACCAACAGCAGCATCGTGACCCCGATGACAGCGGCAACCACGGTTTGCTTGATCATGACGCCCCTTTCTCCCAAACCCCCGCTTCCGCGACGCGCTGTCTTGCCGCCATCAGCTTGACGGTTTACCACCCTCACCCGGAGGGCCGCGCCCAGAGCGGCGCGTCCAGGTGCTCGGTTGCCGCCAACAGGCAACCCTCCGTCCAGCGGCAGCGACGAGACTAGCGTACGCGGCATGGCCAGGAAACGCGATAGCCCGTCCGCCGCCTGGAAGAGGCAAAAAAGCGCCACGAGCGCCCGGCCTGCCAACCGGAGGCCAGGCCGCGGGGGTGAAGGCCGTCGCGCACGCCATGCGGTCCCGACCGCGCCCTCTACGGTGCTACGCCGCGGCTCGCGCGGTGGATGGCCGGCCATCCGACCGGCACGGGCTATACTGCCTCCAGCATGGTGGATGAGCACCGGAGGGGAGCGGATGGACACAGACAGCGACTTCGCGGTCCTGCCTGACTACCTCGCACCAAAGATGCCGTTGGTGTTCATCGGCATCAACCCCAGTACCTACTCTGCCGCGCAGGGTCACTATTTCGCCCGCCGCACTAACCGCTTCTGGCCCGCCCTCTCGCAATCCCGCCTAAGCGAGCCGATCCGCGCCGCGCTCGGTCGCGACCGGCTTGAACCCACCGACGACGCACGGCTGCTCGCGTTCGGCATCGGGTTCACCGACCTGGTGAAGCGTCCCAGCGCCCGAGCAGCCGAACTCAGCCGCGCCGATTACCGCATCTGGGCACCCAAACTGCGCCAGCGCCTGGAGCATTACCAGCCCCGCGTCGCTTGCTTCCACGGGTTCACGGGCTACCGCGCGTTCGTCCGCGATGCCCTCGGGCTGACCGAGGTTCCGCGCAATCTCGGTCCCCAGCCGCACTCACTTGGCCCAACCCGCCTCTATGTCGTGCCTAACCCCAGCCCGGCCAACGCCCACTTCACCCTCGCCGACCAGATCGCCTGGTACGACCGCCTGGCCGACTTCCTCGCCGAGATCGGCGCCGAGATCGGCTGATCCTACGCACCATAAGCATGGGCGTCGCCGGCGCACTCGCCCGGCCCAACCTCGGTAGCCGCGGCCGTGGCGGCCAGCCTCCATCTTGGCGTGGGTATGCGGCTTTGACGGATGAACGCGCCCGGCAGGGGCCCAGGATGGGTGGTGTGAGGGTCTCCGTGTCGTGGTATGAGCCCGGGGGTGAACCCCGGGCACAGGCCACGGTACCGAGACTCGTACACCACCCATCCCGGCCACCGGCCTACCACTCCTCGCGCTGGCGGGGCTCGACGAGGCGGACCGGCGGGGCTACGGCCTCGACCCGCGCCGGGGTGCGGGAGCGCGTCGCGCGCGTCGCGAGGCGCCGGATCTTCGGCCAGGCAAGCTCCATCAACACATACGACAGGGTTGCCAGGGCGATGCCCGCGAGCACGTCGATGACCCAGTGGTGACCCAGGTAGAGCACGCTGAACCACAGGGCCATGTTGTACGGAATGAAGAGCAGCCCCCACTTCCGGAAGAACTTGATCGCGAAGAGCATCGTCATCCAGGGATAGGCTGCATGCAACGACGGCATGGCGGCCACCGGGTTGCCGCTCACCCCGTTCCAGATCTGGATCGCGTCGAAGTTGTCGAGCGGCTGCGGGATGAGCGCGTTCCAGACCTGGTTGAAGGGGAACACCAACCCCTCGATCGCCCCCCACTCGTTGGCCAGCCAGGGCGGCGCGGCGGGGTAGAGCAGGTAGATCACGAACCCCGAATAGGTCATCAGGAGGAAGGCGAGCGTGAAGTGGCAGAAGTGCTCCTTGGAGCCGATCCAGACCAGGAAGGCGAAGAGGAGCGGGAAGACGAAGTGCAGGGCATACACCACCGCCGCCATCACGTCATACCAGTGGATCGTGCCCTCCACGTAGAACCGCTGCTGGACCCAGAGGGCCGGAATGTGACCGCCGAACAAGGCCTTGTCCGCGGCGATGAGCTCCGCGAGGTGGACGGTCCGGTTCTGCTCCTGGATGAACTCGTAGGCCATGCCCCGCATGAACTCGAAGCCGAAGATGAGGAACACGACCGGGATCCAGTCGCGGAGGAACGCTTTCCACTGACCCAGCAGGAGCGCGGTGACGAAGAGCAGCACCGCCCAGCGGTCCGGGTGGAAGAAGATGCCGCGCCAGACGTACAGCGCCACCGCCACCGCCATGTAGCTGGCAAAGAGCACGACGGCGAAGCGCGCGTAGACACGCTGAGCGTGCTGGTCGATGCCGTCCGCGGTGCCACGGGACCACAACCGGCCGATCGGAACTTTGGCTCGCACCGACGCGGAGGCAAAGTAGGCCACCACCGCCACGACCGCCGCGAGGCTGAGGTAGAGCCAGAGTCGGATTGAGAGGTTATAGGCAGAAACACGCAAGACGCGGAAGAGGAAGAAGAGAAGTCCGATTGCGAAGATGGGTAGGAGGACCCTGCAAGCGCGGCGTACGGTGTCGCTCACCCGGATTGGGCGTCCGAACCGGGCTTCGGCGTTGGTGACGACACCAAGCGACCCAATGAAGCCAAGCGAGAAGAGCACCAGATAAGCAATTGCGAACGGACCCCAGACGTCTGCCTGGTCCGCGGGCGTGGTCATGTACGCCCAGCTTAGCGGGTGCTGCATGCACCTCCTCCGGCCCACGCAAGGGCTCCCGGTACACGAGCAAAGCCGGTGCCGTCAGGAGACGAGGCAGCGTGTGACTCGGACGTGAGAACCCCGGCGGGTTGTGGCCTGTCTTCGCCGGGCGGGTACGCCCGGCGCGTCCTGTGCACCATATCACGTTCCGCTGCGGCAGTGCCACTCTTGCCACGCTGCACGCCGTGACTCTGTGCCCACCACACGCGTTGTGTCTCCCCAGAACGTACGGGGCACCGGGACAGGAACTCGCTTCCCTGCTATCCGAGCACGGCCGCCACGGCGGCAAGCATCGACCCGACATCGACGCCGGTGACGCAAGCGGGATGCTCGATCGCGCCGCAGGGTGGGTCGATCACCAGCCCGCAAGGACTGCACGGCAGCGAAACGCGCACAACCCGTGCCCGAAAAGCCGGAGCCAGCGGCCCGGAGACGGCAGGGTCGGCCGGGCCGTAGAGCCCGACCACCGGGGCGCCGACCGCCGCCGCCAGGTGGAGGGGTCCGCTATCGGTGGCGACCACAACGCGGGCACGCTGGTAGAGCGCGGCCAGCCCGCCGAGCGAGACCGGCGCCGGGAGCGGCACCGCTGCCCCTCCTGCGCACTCCACGACGCGGGCCGCCAGCAGGGTCTCCTGAGGCCCCGCCGTCACCAGTGGCGCCACGCCGAAGCGGGCATGGATCGCCGCTGCCAGCGCACCCCAGCGTTCCGCCGGCCAGAGCTTCAGCCGCCACCCGGCGCCGGGATGGAGGACGATGGGCGCGTCACCGGTGACTTCGGCCACACGCGCCAGCGCCTGATCCGCCTCGGCGATGTCGCTCGGCGTCACCCGCCAGCGAGGGGGCACAACCGGCGCTGGGTCGGTCGGTTGCCGGACACCCAGCACAGCCAGCGCCCGCATCGCCAGGGCAACCGCCTCCTCCGCCGCGTGCCGGCCAGCCACGCGCGGGACCGCCTCGGTGAGGTAGGGGAGTGTGGCGGGATCGGCATACCCGATACGGTGGGGAACCCCGGCTGCGACCAGGATCGCGCCGGACCACGAGTCGGCCGGTCGGGCCAGGATGGCCACGTCGAACCGCCCACGTGCCACAACGCGGGCAACCACCGCGGCCGGCCCCTGCCACGCCTCGCGGTCGAAGTCGGCCGAGGGTGAGGGGTACGGGGCAGTCAGTGTCTCGCTCACATCCGGGCAGTGGCGCGGGACCGCCGCTGCATCCGGACGGACGAGGAAGGCGACATGCGCCCCCGGGATGGCACGGCGGATCATGCTCGCGGCCGGCAGGGTCAGGAGCACGTCGCCCAGATGATCAGGCCGGGCGATCAGGATGCGGGGCGGCCGGGCACGGCCCCCGCGAAACGGATACTGGCGGTGCCGAAGCGCCGCGGACATCAGCTAGCCCTCTGGGAGTAGTGCGTACGCCGTATTGCGTACTGCGCGTTCCGTGTTGCGTGTTGCGTGTTGCGTGCTCGGTGTCCCGCCAGATCCGTCTGGGAGAAGCCAAGACCTGAGAAGAAAAATACGGAATACGCAGTACGCAACAGGCAATACGTCTCATCCTTCGACCGCGCTCGGGTCGAG
Source organism: Sphaerobacter thermophilus DSM 20745 (assembly GCF_000024985.1). Taxonomy (NCBI): domain Bacteria; kingdom Pseudomonadati; phylum Thermomicrobiota; class Thermomicrobia; order Sphaerobacterales; family Sphaerobacteraceae; genus Sphaerobacter; species Sphaerobacter thermophilus. The sequence continues at coordinate 968,848 of NC_013524.1, read as the reverse complement.
TTCGGGTGTGCTCAGCACCGTCCGCTCATCGGGCACGAAGCGGAGCACGTTCTCGACGTACGACCGCACGGCGCGCTCCATCCCGACGTCCCGCTTGGCGGACTCGGACAGGAACCAGCGGTGCTCCAGGATCTGATGGAACAACTCGGCCGGCTCCAGCTTGGTACGCAGGTCGGGCGGGATCGCCTCCACCGTCGGCTTAAAGACCTCGTCCAGCCAGCGGTAGGCCGCCGCCGCTTCGGGCACCGGGCGCCCGGTCATCTGTTCCAGCCGCGCGCGGTAGCTCATGATGTCGTTGAGCAGGCGGCGGGCCTGATTCTCCTGCACGTCGAGCCCCGTGAGCATCATCAGGCGCCGCCGGTGGTGCCCCGGCTCTACGAGGTGGGTTTGCAGGCGCAACTTGGTGCCGCCGTGAGTGGTGACCAGCTCGAGTTCCTTGACATCGAAACCCAGTTCGTTGATGCGACGCAGGCGCGCCTCCAACCGGTAGCGCTCGCCGGGCCGGAAGATCTCCTCCCGCATTAGCTCCGACCAGAGGCTGTTGTACGTGTCGTGCAGCGCGCGTGCCGTCTCGAACGGGTCGATCCCGGGCAGCGGGCCAAACGCCCCTTCCAGGTCGAGCAACTCGCCCGCGATGTTCTCCTGGGCGATCTCCAGGTCGTACTCCCGCATCCGGTCGGAGATCGTCGGGTGGATCTCGCTCGTCTCGGCGTCGACCAGGTAGGCGGCCAGGGTGCCGGCGTCGCGGCGGAAGAGAGTGTTGGACAGGGAGCAGTCGCCCCAGAAGAAGCCCGCCAGGTGGAGCTGGACCAGCAGCTCGGCGAGCGCCTGCAACAGGCTCCCGCGCAGGTCCGAGATCCCGGGGCTGGTAAAGAGCGTCCGGTAGGGGAGGGAGTACTCCAGGTGCCGGGTGATGAGGATGGCCCCGAGCGGCTCACCGGTGTCCCGGTGCGTCCGATCGGTCACCACACCGACCGCTTCGACCACGCGCAGGTCGCGCGCGGCGAGCTGGCGGAGCAACCGGTACTCACGCTGTGCTGCCTCGACCGGTAGTTCCTTCAGCGCGTAGAGGATCCCGCCCTCGTAGATGAACCGGACGACGTGGCGCGAAATGCCGCGTACGACCTGCACCAGCCGGTCCCGCGGCCATTCGGCCAGCGGCACCGTCCAGGGGAGATCGAACATGGCGGGCTCGGCCGGCTGACCGATGATCCTGAACGTCACTCCGTGTGCTCCGTCCCGCCCGGGCCTCGCGCCATTGTCGCCCGCTCAGTACCCGTCTGACGGCGCCTTGCAGGGCCAGTGCCACCCGGTGTGAACCGTCTTCGGCCGGTGGCCAGACGGGCGGGGCATCGCCCCGCCCCGACCCATCACCGTGGCGATGCCATCGAAACGGCCCCGCCGGCTGCCGTGATCGCCCGGGTTAGTCGGCGGGCGCCCCGGCCTTCGCGAGCGCTGCGCGTGTCACCTTCGCCAGGCGCGCGATGCCCTCGTCGATCTGCTCCAGCGTGACGCCGCTGTAGGAGAGGCGCAGGTTGCCGCGGCCGCTCCCGTCGCTATAGAAGGCCGTGCCCGGGATGTAGTCCACACCCGCCTCGCGCGCCGCCGGCAGCATGTCGACCGCGTCCACGCCCTCGGGTAGCGTGAGCCAGATGAAGAAGCCACCGTTGGGCCGCGTCCAGGACGTGCCCTCCGGCATCTCCCGCTCGAGCGCGGCCAGCATCCGCTCGCACTTCTCGCGGTAGATCTGGCGCAGCTCGATGATGTGCGCCTCCAGCTTGCCCGAGCGCAGATACCAGTCGGCCAGCGCCGCCGTGTAGGTGTTGCGAAGGGTGTCCACCGCGCCGCGCGCCATCGTTGCCATCACGTCAGCCGGACCAACCAGGTAGCCGAGCCGCAGCCCGGCCGCGATGGTCTTGGACAGCGTCCCGGAGAAGAGGACGTTGCCGCGCTGGGACAGGCTGAAGAGCGTCGGCTTCGGCTCGCCGCTGAAGCGCAGGTCGACGTACGCGTCATCCTCGACGATCAGCAGGTCGCGCTCGTCGGCCAGCTTGGCCAGCGCGTGGCGGCGCTCCAGGCTCAGCTCCACCCCTTCCGGATTCTGGAAGGTCGGGATGGTGTAGAGAAACTTCGGCTTGCGCCCCTGGCGCGCCAGATCGTCCAGCACCGCCTCAACCCGGGCCGGGTCGATGCCGTCGTCATCCAGCGGCACGCCAATGACCTCCGCGCCTGCCAGCCGGAACATGTTGGTGGCCCCCATCCAGGCGGGCGCGTCGGCCAGGACCACATCGCCCGGATCGAGCACCATGTCGCACAGGAGGGAGAGACCCGCGCTCGCCCCGTGGCTGACGAAGATCTGCTCAGGGCTGACGTGGATGCCCTGGTCACGGGCGAGCTTCTGAGCCAATGACTCGTTCAACTCGTCGCCCTGGATCGCGTTCTGGTACGCGAGCGCGTCGCGCCGGTTGTTCTCCGCCAGATACTCCGCGGCCTGGGCCATCTCCTCGAGCGGCAAGCTCGGGACATCGGGATCACCGTACACAAACGAGATCATCCCCGGTGGCGCCACCCGCGACGGCGCCGACCCGCTCGCGGCGAGTTTCCCGCGCCGAGACCACCTTTGCGACCACGTATCCGTCATCTGCTCCCCCCTCGTCAATTCGGTCCGGACCTCTGGCTCCCACCGCCCCAGTATAGCCCACCCGCCGGAAGCAGACGTCTCGGCTGGCGCCGGGGCTGTCGCCGGATGGCACGGGGTCTGCATGGTGAGGGGCGCGCTGCCCATGGCGGAGCGCATCGAGAAGAACGTACCAGGGAAGGAGACGTCCATGGCGCAGCAGGAACTCAAGGGACAGAGGGTGGCCGCGCTCTTGACCGACGGGGTCGAGCAGGTTGAGCTGACCGAGCCGATGAAGGCGCTGCAGGAAGCCGGCGCCGAGGTCAAGATCGTGGCGCTCAAGAGTGGCAAGGTGAAGGCGTGGGACTTTGACCACTGGGGCGAGGAGTTCGACGTCGACCTCACCATCGACCACGCCAACCCCAACGACTTCCAGGCACTGCTCCTGCCCGGCGGGGTAATGAACCCGGACACACTGCGCATGAACGAGAAGGCGGTGCAGTTCGTCCGGCAGATGGTTCGCTCGGGCAAGCCGGTAGCATCGATCTGCCACGGGCCGTGGATGCTGGTCGAGGCCGACGTCGTCGAAGGCCGTACCCTGACGAGCTACCCCTCGCTGCAGACGGACATCCGCAACGCCGGCGGGAAGTGGGTAGACCAGGAGGTCGTCGTCGACCAGGGTATCGTCACCAGCCGCAACCCGAATGACCTCCCGGCCTTCATCCGGAAGATGATCGAGGAGTTTCGGGAGGGCGACCACGACCGGGCGCTCGCCGATGCCGTGGAGCAGGCGTCGGAAGAGTCGTTCCCGGCCAGCGACGCGCCGAGCTGGTCTCCGGCATCGGCCACCCCCAACACCGAGCGCCCCTCACCCGAGGGCTAGCCGATCCGCGGGGCGCCGCCGGGCGGCGCCCCGCACCGTCCGCGGTACCTCAACACCATGCTTCATCCCGCACACCCCACAATCCCGGTCCGTTGCAGCACGCTTTTCACATCCGCATCGGGTGCTGGACGAGCGGGCGGACTGACATGGAGAGCACCGCATCGGCACATCGCGCGGCTGTGGCGCGACGCGCAAATGAGCGTCGCGACGCTGCGCAATACAAAGCGGGCATAGATCTTGCCACAGTGTTTCGTCACGTAATGGTGACAAGAGAAACGGTTCGGAGCATAGCGGCTACGTGTACGGGCGCGCCGCTACCGCGAGACATTTTGCAACGGAGCGACGCTCCCGAAACCAACCAACAGCGCGCCGAGGCGCCCACAGCACGAGCACCGCTTCCGCGCGACGCAACCTTCGAGGGTAGCGTCATCCGGGGAGGCACGCAGCGCCACCGCCGCGGCCGACGGGATCACGGACGCGGCACAAACACACGCCAGGCGATGGGCACCAGGCGGGACCCCTGGCCGGGGGAGGGAGACACGCATGCGCATCGTCATCGTCGATGCGGACGCCATGAACGCCAAATTCCTGACCTTCGTGCTCGCCGAGGCCGGGCATCGAGAGATTATCCATGCGAACTCCGTCCCAGCCGCCCTCCGGGCGGTTTTCAGTGCCGAGACAGACCTCGTGCTGCTCGATCTCGCCCTGCCCGAGATGGACGGGATCGCCCTCTGCCAGACGCTGCGCGAGCGTGGCTACACCGGCCCGATCATCTTCGTCACGCAGGGCGGCACGACGCAGGACAAGGTGCGCGCTTTCGCCCGGGGCGCCGACGACTTTGTGCAGCGGCCTTTCGATCCCGGCGAACTCGTTGCCCGCATCGGCGCTGTGGTCCGTCGCGCACAGCACCAAGCCCGGCAGCAGGCCAGCACAGAGCTCCGCGTCGGGGATGCCACGCTTTCGATGAGCGACCTGACGTTCCAGGTCGGCGATCGGGAGCCGGTGCGCTTGACGCCGACCGAGATGCAGATCCTGGCGCACTTGATGCAGAGCAGCGGCACTCCGGTCAGCCGCAAGCGGCTCATTGAGCGCACCTGGGGCGTCGATTTCCTGCACGAGTCCAATCGAGTGGATGTCTACATCCGCAGGCTGCGCGAGAAGATCGAGCCCGAGCCGTCGTCGCCGATCTACGTGCGGACAGTCCGCGGGGTGGGCTACGTCTTCTGCCCACCGGAGAAGTCCAGCTCCGCGCCCCCCCAATCACGAGGAACCTGCCCGCACCGCTGCTGCCGGACGCTAGGCCGGGCGCCAGCCCGTGCCGGACGTGGCGTCCGGCGCTCCGTTCTCCAGTCACTCAGCGCAACCAGAGCCCCCAGACACAAGGCCCCACTCCGTCAGTGCGCGAGTACTGGTGCCACGCGGGCTGTCGCTCAGCCCTCTTCGGCCAGGGCGAGGTGCGCCACGGGGCACTCGTAGCAGCGCATCGGGGCGCAACCAGTGCGTTGAAGGTGCAGGAGCCCCTGCTCGGCCCTGGCACTGCGGACCGGCACCCGATGCGGCCCGCAGATCTGTTCGACCGTCTTCCGCACCAGCGCGTTGCCGGCCCCGGCCGGCAGCCGGTCCCACAGGTCGGCCGCCGCTGCAGACAGGCGGTCGTCTCCCGTCTGATCCCCATAGGCCAACAAGAACGGCACAACTACGTTGACGATGATCTCGTGGGCATGGCTCGCGCCGAGGTAGGGGTTGGTGTCGGTCAGCCAGCGGCGCAGCGCCCGGTGTGGGTCGGGATCGAGGCACATGTCCGTGAGATCCCCCACCAGCCCGGCATCCAGCCGCGCCAGGAGCACCGCCAGCGCCAACAGCCGCCGCAGCGGGTGCGCCGCGGGCCGCTGCCGGGCCAGCGTCCAGACGGTCGGCGGCAGGCGCGCGTCGTGCCACGGCCCGCCGAGCCGCTGCCACTGGCGCTCGATGGCCACGGCCGTGGCCGGATCGATGTCGGCCAGGGCAGCCTCACGCGGGGAGAGGGGTAGAAACCCACCCACGCCGAGCAGCAGCCCGGCCGCGCGTTCCCAGCGCTCACGGGGTGACCGCCCCACCAGGCGGGCCTCCAGATGGTCGTAGGGCAGGCGCGCGGCGACCGCACCCATCCCCTCCCGGTTCCGGCTGTAGCCGAGGGCGTCGAGCAGACGCGCGTAGAGGACCTGAGCGGGCGGGGCCGTGCTCAGCGCCTGGGAAATGCTCGCCACCTTCCCGGCCAGCCGTTCGTCCCCCGCGGCCTCCCAGACCCGTACCAGGGCATCGGGCCGGGTCGCCGCCACCGCCGGCGCGCAGTGCGCGAAGCCGATCGCCCCCAGTGGGCGCAACGCCGGCCCCGGGTTGAACTGCTCGATGGGACCGAGCAGGTACGGCCGCAGCGCGAGCGTCGCCACCACCACCCCGTCCTGCCGGCGCGCCGGGCGGCCCGGGTCGGGGTCGAGCACGGCGTGGAGCACGACGCCGTTGTACGCCGGGTCGCGATGGTGGCCGTGCTCGTACCATCCCGCAGCGCGGACGTGCACCTCGACGTCCCCGCGCACCAGGGTGCCGTCCAGGTCGAGCAGGGCGCCGGTGAAGTCCGGGCCGGCGCCGTGCGTCCAGACGCCGCGATAGACCACGCGCAGTGGCCGGCCGTCGGTCGTGCGGAGCCGATCGGCCAGCCACTGCGCATGCCAGACCCGAGCCAGGACCAACTCTCCAACTTGTGTCATGGTAGCTGCAGTATCGCACCCGCGGATCGAAACCACAACCGGACGTATCTGCCGCCTGAGCCGTTGGTACTCACCAGAGACGGCCAGACGGACCGTCCCGGCCACTGGTCACGGATGCTGAGGCACCCCCGAATTAGCCCATTTTTGCTAGACACGCATCCCCTCAAAGGGCTATTCGTTATACGTAATGCCCAGCATAACGGCGTCAGGGCTCGGTTTGGGCGGTGAAGTCAATACGGGGTGCGGCTGGCGCGAACTGCTGGTGGTGCACCGCCGGTCAACGGGCGGAGCGGCGCCGCGCCCTGCCATGAGGGGGAGATGCCATGAACACGGCGGAGCAGAGCGGTGCCGTCCTGCGGCGTTCACGCCAGCAGATCGGCCCGGCACTGCGCGCCTTGCGTGAGCGGCGCGGCTGGACGCTGGCCCAGTTGGCGGCCGAGTCAGGTGTCTCGCGCTCCCAGGTTTGGCGCCTGGAACAGGGACAGAACGTCCCCTCGTACCTCACGCTCGCACGCCTTGCGAAGGCGCTTGAGGTCGAGATCAACTATTTCACTTCGTTCGAGAGCACGGCGACGGAGCTTGATCGGGACCTGAGCAGCTACCTGCGCCGGGTCGGCGTCCCGGAGGACACCTGGGCCGAGTTCGGCCGGCTCGGCCTCGAGGCGCGGGGCGCGCTGCTCGATGCGCTGCGTCGGCTGACCGAGCCACAGGAGCAGGTGGCATCGCGCCAGCGTGCCGCCGAGGCGGCTCTCGCCATGCGCGGCCTGCCCGAGGCCGCCCCGGAGGTTCTGAGCACCATCGACGAGGTTGGCCTGACTCCGCTCGAATTCGCTCGCACCTGGACCCAGTTCGAGGAGCTCCCGGGCGATCGGATCTGCGTCGCCCACCGGCTCTCGACCGTCACCGGAGCGCCAGGACTGGATCACTTCAGGGTTTTCCGCCTCCTTTACGGCGTCGAGTTCCCCGATCCCCGGCTCCTGCGATGGTGGGCCTCATCGACCCAGTCGGCCATCTTCGCGACGCTCCAGGAGCACGAGTCTCGCACGATCTATCCGCTGGCCAGCCTCGAACGCTACCTGACGACCGGTGAGTGGGGCATGCGCTTCGCCTTCTCCCCCAAGACCGTGCGCGCGCATGTCCAGGCCACGATCGATCTGCTCCAGAGCAACCCGCGCTTCCGGATCGGCCTCGTGGACGAGATGCCGCCGCTCGGTTTCTTCGTTAAGGGGACCGATGGCGCCCTGATCTACCCGCTGGCCGACAGTGATCCACAGGAAGCCAGCAGTAACCGGGTCGCTTTGCGCTTCACTAGCCCCGAGGTCGTAACCCGCGTCCGTGACTACTTCGAGTCCCTCTGGGACGCGATCCCGCCCGAGCGGAAGGACTCCGAGGCTGTCATCGCCTGGCTCAAGTCGCGTTTGGGGTGACGGGCTGGCCCCTCACCCCCTCGCCCCCTCTCCCCTCGTGGGAGAGGGGGGACGGCCCTCATCCCCGGCCCCTCTCCCAAAGTTGGGAGAGGGGAGCCGACCGGGATAGCCAGCAGTCGTTACGGAACCGGCACACACATGAGGCATCGCGTTCCCCCTCTCCCAAGGTTGGGAGAGGGGGTCAGGGGGTGAGGGCCTATCCCTCCCGCTGCCAGAACTCCGCGACCTCGCGCCCGGTGGCGAACCAGACGCCCTCGTGGCCGCGGATGAACTCGATCAGCCGCTCCAGCATCAGCAGCCGCCCCGGACGGCCGATCAACTGGGGGTGCATCGTCAGGTTGAACAGCCCGCCGTGGCGGTAGATCCCCTCAAACTCCTCGGTCCAGGCCTGGTAGGCTACCGCCGCGGGCTGGATCGGTCGCTGGGTCCGCCCGCTCCCGAAGAGGAAGAACGGCGCGTCGTCGAGCAACCACTGGACCGGAAGCTCCACGATGTCCGTCCCCGGGTGAACCCAGGGAACGAAGTCGCTCATCAGGTTCGAGGAGTAGCGGAACCCGTGGCGCTGCAAGAGGTCGAGCGTGTGGGCCGAGAACTCCCAGGCCGGAGAGCGATAGCCCACCGGTGCCTCTCCGCTGATGGCTTGCAGGGCGTTGATCCCGCGCACCAGGACCTCCGCCTCCTCCTCCGGCGCCAGCGCGGTCGGCTGCTCGTGCAGGTAGCCGTGATGGCCGATCTCATGGCCTCGCTCGTGGACGGCGCGGATCACGTCGGCGTGCGTCTCCGCCGTCCAACCGGGCACAAAGAAGGTCGCGCGGATCCCCGCGCGCTCGAGGAGGTCGAGGATCAGCGGCACTGCCACCCGCGCGCCGTACGTGCCCTGCGACAGCATGCCAGGCTGGTTGAGCCGCGTCGCATCGCCCGCCAGCCACAGCGTCTCGGCATCGACATCGAAGGTGAGCATCACGGCGCACTGCGCGCCGCCCTTCCAGCGTCCCATGCGGCTATCCCTTCCACACAACCCCTGCTCGTCGCTCAATCCCGCATCTGCGCGCCCACTGTAGCACTTGTGGTGCGCCCACGCGACGACGCGCTCGCCGCGTAATCCCGGCGCGCTCCTGCCTTGAAAACGTCAACCCCGCTCTGTCACAATTAACATGAATCCACCGGGAGTGTACGGACGTTAACTCAACATACAGCGAGCCGCTTCGCGAGTATCCAGCACACAGCCCAGGCCTGGGCCCTGACGCAACGGCAGCGCACCAAGAAGCGGCACGCTTTATGCGTTACCCGGAGGGTGTAGAGGCCATAATCCGGGACCGAAGATGGCAGCGTGGCCTCGTATCCGGCGCGAATGGATGCGCCCCTGTACGGCTCGACGCTGAGCCGCTACCGCAATGACGCGGATCGTACCCAGCGCACCGGCGCGCCGTCAGACACGGTCTCGCAGGCGACGCATCCGCCCGTGGCACCGGTCCACGACGCGACACGATGCCCGCGGGGCACGCGGCGGAACCGTCTCGCGGAGGCAAACCGACACCGAGCGGATGTGGTCCGTGCGGTGACGACCGCAGGCGCGGCCTGATCCTCACGAACCTCCTACCGCCAACTTCCTGGGACATTCGACGATCACTCTCGGAGAGCCCGGGTGGGCGCTCGCCCCCGGGCGGCTCGCGTCACCGGCCCCGCCGGCGGCCGGCCGGCGCTCTTCTTCCGAGAAAGCCCCGCACGTAATCGCTCATCCGACATGCTTGGCCCGTGATTATTGCGCGGGCGGGATAATTTGAGGTACGGACGATGAATCTGGTCGAACGCTTGGAATCCTTTCGCGCGGAAGAGCAGAAGCTCAGTTGGGAGGGCACCTTCGCCGACTACTTCGACATGGTGGTTGCCAACCCAACCATCGCCCAACTGGCGCACGCTCGCATCTTCAACATGATCCAGGACGCGGGCGTGACCGAGCGGGATGACGGCACCATCGACTACGCCTTCTTCCACGACGAGATCTTCGGCATCGAGAAGTCGCTCCAGCAGATCGTCGAGTACTTCCGGTCAGCCGCCCAGCGGCTCGAGGTGCGCAAGCGCATCCTCCTGCTCATGGGGCCGGTCGGCGGCGGAAAGTCGACGATCGTGACCATGCTCAAGCGGGGGCTGGAGCGCTACACCCGGAACGACCGTGGCGCCCTGTACGCCATCAAGGGCTGCCCGATGCACGAAGAGCCGCTGCACCTCGTGCCCGAGTCGATCCGCACCGAGTTGATGACCGACTACGGTGTCTACATCGAGGGCGAGCTCTGCCCCTGGTGCCGCTTCCAACTGGAGAACGCCGAGCGCAACGAGAACCACCCGTGGAGCCGGCCGGGCCAGCCCTTCTCCGGACGCCACGAGGACGTCCCGGTGGTGCGGGTCGCTTTCTCCGAAAAGCACCGTATCGGCATCGGTACCTTCACCCCGTCGGACCCCAAGAGCCAGGACATCTCGGAGCTGGTCGGCGGCATCGACCTCTCCACCATCGGCGAGGTCGGCACCGAGTCCGACCCGCGCGCCTACCGCTTCGACGGGGAGCTCAACATCGCGAACCGCGGGCTGGTCGAGTTCGTCGAGATGCTCAAGACCGACGAGCGCTTCCTCTACGTGCTCCTGACGCTGTCGCAGGAGCAGAACATCAAGACCGGCCGCTTCTCGATGATCTACGCCGACGAGGTGGTCATCTCCCACACCAACGAGCATGAATACCTGGCCTTCGTCGGCAACAAGAAGAGCGAGGCACTGCAGGACCGCATCATCCTGGTCAAGGTCCCGTACAACCTGCGCGTGACCGACGAGGTCCGCATCTACCAGAAGCTGCTCAAGCAGAGCGCCATCCGCGACATCCACATCTCGCCCGGCACACTGGAGACGGCCGCGACCTTCGCCGTTCTCTCCCGCCTGGAGGAGAGCAAGAAGGCCGGCATGACCCTCATGAAGAAGCTCAAGCTCTATGACGGCCAGGCGGTCGAGGGCTTCACCCAGAAGGATGTGCGGGAGCTGCAAGAGGAAGCGGACCGCGAGGGCATGGAGGGCATCTCGCCCCGCTACGTCATCAACCGGCTCTCAGCGGCGCTGGTGCGCGACGGTGTCACCTGCATCAACGCGATCGACGCCCTGCGCAGCCTGCGCGACGGCCTGGAGCAGCACACGAGCATCTCCCGTGAGGAGCACGAACGGCTGCTGAACCTGATCGCTGAGGCCCGCCGCGAGTACGACGAGGTGGCCAAGCGCGAGGTGCAGAAGGCATTCGTCTACTCCTTCGAGGAATCGGCTCGCACCCTCCTCAACAACTACCTCGACAACGTCGAGGCCTACTGCAACAAGACCAAGGTGATCGACCCCGTCACGGAGGAGGAGATGGAGCCGGACGAGCGGCTCATGCGCTCGATCGAGGAGCAGATCGGCATCACGGAGAACGGCAAGCGCCAGTTCCGTGAGGAGATCCTGATCCGCATCTCGTCGCTGGCCCGCCGCGGGCAGACGTTCGACTACAAGTCGCACGAGCGCCTGCAGGAGGCCATCGAGAAGAAGCTGTTCGCCGACCTGCGCGACGTGGTCAAGATCACCACGTCGACCAAGACTCCGGATGCCGACCAGCTCCGCCGCATCAACGACGTGGTCGATCGGCTGATCCGGGAGCAGGGCTATTGCCCGGTCTGCGCCAACGAGCTGCTGAAGTACGTCGGCGCGCTGCTCAACCGGTAGCCGAGGGGGTCCCACGATGTTCACGGTGACGCTGACGCAGAACGACTGGTCCCTCCACCGTAAGGGGGCGATCGACCAGGCACGCCACAAGCAGAAGGTCAAAGAGGCGATCCGCCAGAACCTGGCCGACATCGTCAGCGAGCAGTCGATCATCACGAGCGACGGCAAGAAGATCGTGCGCGTGCCGATCCGCACCCTAGAGGAGTACAAATTCCGCTTCGACCCCAACGACCAGCAGCAGGTGGGCGAGGGGGACGGCAACTCCCAGGTCGGCGACGTGCTCGAGCGCATCGGCCAGGGACAGGGGCCGGGCCGCGGCCCCAAGGCCGGCGACCAGCCGGGCATCGACTACTACGAGGCCGAGCTGACGATGGACGAGCTGGCGGACATGGTCTTTGAAGACCTCTTCCTGCCCAACCTGGAGGAGAAGCGGCTCCAGGAGCTCGAGTCCGAGGTCGTCCGCTTCACCGACATCCGCAAGAGCGGACCGTACGCCAACCTCGACAAGAAGCGCACCATCCGCGAGAACATCAAGCGGAACGCCAAGCGAGGCGACCCGCGCTTCGGCGGGCTGAAGAACGACGACCTCCGCTTCAAGACCTGGGAGCGGGACATCCGCCGCGAGTCGAACGCCGTCGTCATCGCCATGATGGACGTGTCCGGCTCGATGGGCACCTTCGAGAAGTACATCAGCCGCGCCTTCTACTACTGGATGGTCCGCTTCCTCCGCACCAAGTACGACCAGGTGGCGATCGTCTTCATCGCCCACCACACCGAGGCCAAGGAGGTCACCGAGGAAGAGTTCTTCACCCGCGGCGAGAGCGGCGGCACCAAGGCCAGCTCCGCCTACCAGCTCGCGCTCGATCTGATCGCGCAGCGGTTCAACCCGGCCAATTGGAACATCTACCCGTTCCACTTCTCCGACGGTGACAACTGGCCGTCGGACAACGAGCTCTGCCGACAGTTGGCCGACCAGTTGCTGGAGCAGTGCAACCTGTTCGGCTACGGCGAGATCCGCCAGGGCCGGTACTCCTACCAGAGCACGCTGATGCACACGTTCCAGCAGCTCGACAGCCCAAAGTTCGTGACGGTGACCATCGGCGACAAGTCCGAGGTCTACCCCGCCCTGCGCCGGTTCTTCGGCCCCGAGGTCGGAGCCGGCACCGCGCGCCGCGCCGCCAAGGAGGTGTAGCGCGGCGCGCGGGTCAGGAGCGCCGGCGTCGGACGGAGCCGCGCCGGCGCTCCTGGATGCACGCGCGGTTGAGGAAGCGAGAGGCCCATGCATCAGACAGGACCCACCCAGCGCTACATGCAGGAACTGCAGGAGGGGATCGAGCAGATCTGGGAGGTCGCGCAGGAGCTCGGGTTGCGCCCCTTCCCGACCCACTTCGAGATCGTGCCCGCCGCCGTCATGTACGAGATCGGCTCCTACGGCATGCCCGGTCGCTTCTCGCACTGGACACACGGTAAGGCGTACCAGATGCAGAAGACGATGTACGACTACGGGCTCAGCAAGATCTACGAGCTGGTCATCAACACCAATCCCTGCTACGCCTTCCTGCTCGAGACGAACACCGTGCTCCAGAACAAGCTGGTGGCGGCGCATGTGCTGGCCCACAGCGACTTCTTCGCCAACAACGCCCACTTCGCCAAGACATCGCGACGCATGGTCGACACCGTCAGCCTGAACGCCGACCGCATCCGCCGCTACGAGTTCGAGCACGGCACCGATGAGGTGGAACGGCTGCTCGACGCCGCCCTGTCCATCCAGGAGCACATCGATCCCTACATCACCCCTGAGGACGTCCAGCCGGCCAAACCGGAGGCGCCGCGGAGGCCCGCCAGCACCTACGACGACCTCTTCCGCCTCGACGAGCGAGGAGAGCCGGAACCCGAGCCCTCCGACGAGGACTCGTCCCGCCTGCGGCCCGCCCAGCCGGTGCGCGACCTCCTGCTCTTCATCCTCACCCATTCGCCGCGCCTGGACGACTGGGAGCGGGATGTCGTCTCGATCGTGCGCACCGAGATGCTCTACTTCTACCCCCAGCTCCAGACCAAGATCATCAACGAGGGCTGGGCCTCCTACTGGCACGCCCAGATCATGCGCGAGCTGGATCTGAGCACCGACGAGTATCTGGAGTTCGCCCAGCTCCACGCGGCGATCCTCCAGCCCTCCCCGCGGCGGATCAACCCCTATCACCTCGGCTACCGCATCCTGGAGGACATCGAGCGCCGCGCCAACGAGGCCGGCGAGGACGGTCGCGCCAAGCTCTTCGAGGTTCGGGAGGTCGAGAGCGATGTCTCCCTGATCCGCAACTACCTGACTGAGGAGCTGGTGGAGGATCTCGACCTCTACCTCTACCAGCGGGTCGGGGACGAACTCGTCATCGTCGACAAGAGGTGGGAGTCCGTCCGCGAGCGACTCTGCGCCCAGCTCACCAACCACGGCTTCCCGGTGATCCAGGTCGAGGACGGCGACTACAACGGCAACTCGGAGCTCTACCTGCGACACGTCTGGGACGGCGAGAAGCTCGACCTGCACTACGCCCAGAAGACCATGGAGCACATCTACCGTCTCTGGGACCGCCGCATCTGGCTGGAGACCCGCAAGGACGAGGACGAGCCCCTCATCCTCTCCTACGACGCGCGCGAGGGCCACAAGATCCACACGTGAGGTGTGGTGCGTAGTGCGTGAGGACGGCCCTCACCCCCTGACCCCCTCTCCCAACGTTGGGAGAGGGGGAATGTCATGTCTCATGCGTCATGCGTCATCCGTCATGTGTCACCCGAGATCCTCCCCTCCCCCGAGGTTGGGACAGGGGTCGGGGGTGAGGGGTACCGTGCGCCCACCTCTAAATTCAACGGCGGCCACGTGGGCCGCCGTTGATTGGGAGGTTACCTGATGTTCGTATGAAACCGGCCGGGGAGCGAGCAGCCGCCCCGCCCAGGGAGACGTCGCTACGCTGGCGAGGGCGGGATGACCGGCAGCCCCGCGGCGCGTCGGCTCAGCACGTACCGCAAGACCAGCGCCTTAAGATCGCCGGCGCGCCCTTCGTTGTGCTGCAGCCGTCGCAGCGTCAACTCGGCCGTCTCCGGATCATAGTTGGCCACAGGCTCAACCAGCCCCCAGTGCTGATGGACCACGCTGGCGACGATCGCGTGCTCGGTGCCGACCAGGTCGAGATCTCCGAAGCGCGGAACAAGACTCGCTGTCTGGGGCATTGTCGTCTCTCCTCTCCGCGGGCACTCGGCCACGCTTCGAGAATAGATCCCCACCACGGCGCCGCACAGTGCCACTGGTCCCGGAAACCACTGGCCCATCGGTCAAGCGAATGAGGACATTTTGCCTAGTACTAGCTGAAGCTCCGGTCGACGAACGACTGGAACACCCCGTAGGCGCTCACAGCCAGGTCGGCCTCGATGACGTAGATCGTCGGCACGCCACTGCCGGGTTCGCGCAGCCACAGCATCGTGCCGCGCTCGAAGCGCTGGAGCGCCGCGTCGGTTGCCCAGTACGCAGCGGTCGCCTCGCCCAGCCGCTCGCGGTCGGTGTAGACGTTCTCCCAGACCCAGGCGAACGCACCGGTCGGCGCAGCCGCCTCCGGGTTCCAGTCCTGACCGACGTCCGGCACGCGGTGCCGGGCGGCGTGGTTGCCCGCCAACGTGATGACCCAGGGGACACTGTCCACTCCAGGCGCCCAATGGGGGATGTCGAGCCAGACCATGAGCCCATGCATGTACGGCTGCACCCGTGCCGCGACGCCGACCTCCCGCTCGACGGGGCAGCCGATCTGCCGCGCGACGGCAGGCTGGTCGTGCCAGACCAGGCCGAAGCCGCGCACCGGCAGCTCAGCGCAGACGAGCGGACCGGCAGGGGTGGGGGTCACCGGCGGAGGCGCGGTCGGCTCCGGCCTGGCCGTCGGAGTCGGGCTCGGAGACGGAGCGGGATTCGGAGGCATGGTCGGCATCGGTCGGGCGGTGGGTGGCGGCGGCAGAGTCGGCACCTCACCGGCCGTGGTCGGCGTCGGCGTCTCGGACACTTCCGTCGCGACCGGCGTGTCCCCGGACGGCTGGGGCGTCACGGTGACGGATGCCACCGGTGTCGAGCGCACCGAACCGACCCGCCCGGATGTGCCCGCCGTAGCGGTCGGGGTGGCCTCGTCGTCGACTGGCCGGACCGACACGCTGCACGCGGAGGCAAACCCGAGCAGCATGAGGAGAATCAGCAGCTTGCAGATCCGGGTCACTGCCCGCGCTCCCCCACCGCAACGGCCGCGCCCGGAGCGGCCGTCGAGCCGCCGGCGTCGTGCCGGGGCAACTGGACGGTGATGGTTGTCCCCTGACCGGGCGCGCTCGCGGCCTCGACGGTTCCACCGTGCCAGGTCACGATCGAGCGCACGAGCGCCAGCCCGAGCCCGCTCCCGACCCGGCTGCCGCGCGCCTGTCCACCGCGGAAGCCGCGCTCGAACACGAGCGGCAGATCGACCGCGTCGATACCGGGGCCGGAGTCGCGCACCGTCAGGATCACCCGGCCCGCGACGGGATCTTGTCGCAGCCCGAGAACGACCCGCACGCCCGGTCCGCCGTACTTCAGTGCGTTGTCCACCAGATTGAGCAGCATCTGCCGCAGCGCGCCCCGGTCGCCCCGGACGTGGTACGCGCCGTCCTCTGCCTCCAGGTCAACCTCACTGCCCTCCCGCGCGGCCCGCTCCGCCAGGTCGAGCACCACCTCCTCGCAGACGGCGCGCAGGTTCAGCGGCCGAGCCTCGATCGGCGGATTAGGCATCTCGAACCGGGCCATGAGGATCGCCTGGTCGATCAACCCGGTAAGCCGGGTCGCCTCGTCGTCGACCACCGCCCAGGCGCGGCGCGCCTCGGCCGGGTCGGTCACGTCGGCCTCGGCGAAGCGCGACGCATGTCCCCGAATCACCGAGAGCGGGGTCTTCAACTCATGCGAAACCTGCCGGATCAGCGCGGTCACGAAGTCAGCCTCCTCCTGCCGTCGCGTCGCATCTTCGAGCACCACCAGCGTCTCCCAGCCGCGGCGTGTCGCCAGCGGATGGATCCGCACCGCCAGGCGCTTCCCGCCAGGTGCATCGACCAGGCGGCTCGTCACCGTGCCCTCAGAGCCGGGCGGCCGCGCCATGGCGTCCGGTAGCAGCGCCCCGGGCGCCAGCCCCGGCCAGAGGTCGGCCGCCTGCCCATTTAGCAGCACCACCCGGCCGTCGGGCTGGGCGAGCACGACGCCGCAGGGGAGTGCATCGACCAGTCGGTGGAAGGCAGCTGTCGCCTGCCGGGCGCGGCGCAGGCGCAGCACCCAGAGCGCGTTGACCGCGAGCGGCGGCCCGCACACCACCGCGATCGCTCCGATGAGGAGGATGACCGTCCAGAGCGGGTCAAGCCGCACGGTCACCTCCCAGGAGCGGGTCAGCCAGTCCACTGCGCCCATCCGTCAGACTGCACGGTCAAGCGGCTTGAACCGGTAGCCGACGCTGCGCATGCTCTGGATGTAGACCGGTGCCTTGGGATCGGGCTCCAGCTTCTGCCGGAGGAAGTGGATGTATTTCTCGACGGCCTTGGTGTCCTCGTCGTCCCGGTCGAAGACCTGCTCCAGCAGGTCGGAGCGCGAGATCCAGATCCCGGCGTTGAGGTAAAGCCGCTCCAGCAGGGCGTACTCCAGTGGCTGAAGCCGTACCGGCTGCCAGACGCCATCCCGCCGCACCGCCACGTCGCGCGTCGTCAGGTCGAGACGCAGGTAGTCGTCGATGACGCGCACCGGCGCGTTCGGCAATCGCAGGCGCACCCGCGCCAGCAGCGCCGGGATGGAGAAGGGCTTGGCGACGTAGTCGTCGGCCCCGGCCTGGAACCCCGTCTCTTCGGAGGCGAAGTCATCCCGCACCGTCAGGAAGATCACCGGCGTGCGCGGCAGCCCGCTCAACTCCTCGTAGGCGCGCAACTCGCGGCAGACGGCGAAGCCGTCCATGCCCGGCATCGCCACGTCGAGGATAATCAGGTCCGGCCGCTCCCGCTCGACAGCCGCCAGCGCCGCCGCGCCATCGCCCACCGCCGTGACGTCATAGCCCGCGGCCCCGAGCGGTCCGGCCAGTGTCTCCCGGATGCGCGGGTCATCATCAACCACGAGGATCCGCACGTAACCCCGAGATCCCTTCCCGTCAAGATCTCACGCGTGTCAGACGACGCAGAGCGTGTCTGATCTCCGCTATTATGACGAACGAGGGTTCCCGGTGGGTTCCCGGAATGGTGGCGAGCCACCGTTATCCGGGGATGAAGTCCTCGAGGAGCAGAACTGGAATCACGCTGACACGACGGAGATCTCGGTCGTTGGTGACGAATGCTTCGGCGCCGTGATCGACGGCAGCGGCGATCTGGAGCGCATCGGCCGGACGGAGGCGAAAGCGAGCGCGGAGCTGAGCTGCGAGGCGGGCCACCCGATAGCCAATCGCGACGACATGAAGGTGTGGATAGTTGCTGATGAGCACGTCGTACTCGTCGGCGACCTCCACTCGTCCCATGCGGAGTGGCTTGACGGTCAGTTCCATGAGGGTCAGGACTGACGTTATTCCTTCGAATACGCCGTCAGCCACCCCGTCGAGTAACGTCGCGGCTAGCTCGGCGTATCGTGTGGAACCTTCGATATGGTAGATGAAGATCGGCGTATCTATTCCAATGCGTCGATAGCCTTGTAGCGCAGCATCTAGCCCTGCCACGCCTCGCGCTCCCGCCGAACGTACTCCTGTGGCTCGACATCCTGCCAGATCTCGCGATGCAGCCCCCGCAGGCGCTTGCTGTAGTCACGCGGCTCAGGTATGAGAATGACATAGCCATCTCGTATTTCGACCAGCAACTCGTCGCCGCTCTGAATTCCCAAATGCTTGCGAACCGCCGCAGGCACAGCGATTTGATTCTTGCTACTCACCTTGACTCGGGTTGCCATCTCTTTCCTCCTTGCCACCCCGTTTGCTAAGCATCATAGCATATTTGCTTACCGATCCGCCCCTCACCAACCGGCATGCGTTCCCGTCTCCTCAGGGAACCTTCGCCGAACCTTGTCTTCCGACACTGAGCTTGCCAGCGCGCACCAGGCGGTCCGGTGCGCGGGCGCGGCCGGAGCGTGTGCCGTCCGGTCGCCGGGACGGACTGGAGTGCAAGGGGATATCCATGCGAAGAGCGCTGCTGGCGCTGGTGGTCCTGGTCACCTCGCTGGTGGTACCCGTCGCGGGTGTAGGGGCGGCCGAGGCGGAGCTGGGCCCGGCCATGGTCGCGCTCTGGGAGCGCACCGACGGGCCAGTGGCAGCCGGCGAGACGGACCGGTCCTGGCTCTGGGGGCCACAGGCCAACCGGGTCACGACCGAGCCGTACACCTACGCGCCGCTCAAGGAGAACCGGCGCCTCGTCGCCTACTTCGACAAGAGCCGGATGGAGATCAACGATCCGTCGGGCGATCCGTCTGACCCCTGGTACATCACCAACGGGCGCCTCGTCTACGAGATGATGACCGGCCGGATCCAGGTCGGCCAGGATCCTGACATCTACACCACGGTCTTGCCGGCCAGCATTCCCGTCGCCGGTGACCCCTTCAGTTGGAACACACCCACCTACCAGGTCCTCGGCCGGCTGATGGGCAGCGCGCCCGATCGGACCGGGGAGATCATCACGGCCACCGTCGACCGGGACGGCACCACCGGGTTCGACCTGTCCCGCCGCGCGGCCGGGCTGCGGTACGGCGCGTACGTGACCTACACCGGGGAGCAGGGTGAGACGGTTGGCCACAACCTGCCCGAGGTCTTCGTCGACTTCCTCACCCGGCACGTCTCCCCGCTGGTGGCGCCGGCCGACTGGGTCTTCGTCACCGGTTACCCGCTCACCGAGCCGTACTGGACCAAGACACTGCTCAACGGCCAGGAGACCGACGTCCTCGTCCAGTGCTTCGAGCGCCGCTGCCTGACCTACACGCCGTCGAACCCCGACCCGTTCAAGGTGGAGATGGGCAACGTCGGGCTGCACTACCAGCACTGGCGCTACGGGAGCTGGCAGGTGTCCTGCCCGACGGTACCCGTGCGCGGCTTCGGCACGCTCTGGAGCAGCAACCGGGAGGTTCGCGACACGCTCGGCTGCCCGGATGACACGACCGGAGAGCGGGGCATCCGCACGGCTTACCAACGCTTCGAGCGCGGCACGATGATCTGGGTCGACGTCGATGACGTCTACAACCCGGAACGCTCCATCCTCGTCCTCTACGACGACGGCACCTTCGCCCGCTACGCGGACACCTGGGACGAAGGGCAGGCGGACTCCGACCCGCGTCTGACCCCACCTGCGGGGCTCTATCAGCCCGTGCGCGGCTTCGGCAAGGTCTGGCGTGACGTGCCGGGCGTCCGCGACCGCCTTGGGTGGGCTGTCGAGCCTGAGCGCGGAAGCCACGGCGCCTACCAGCGCTTCAACTACGGCACGATGGTCTGGATCGAGGATTTCGACCAGATCTGGGTGTTTGCGGGCGACCTCTACTGGAACCCCGGCGGCACCTGGTCCGTCCACGACGACACCTTCGACGGCTAGACCCGCGTCCATCCCGATCCTCCACACAGTGGCCGCCCGGCACCCGCTTGCCGGGCGGCCCGTTCCTGTCTTCCTGATGGGCCGCGGCTGGCATGACATAATGGACGCGCCCCTGAGGTATCCCTCCGTCCCCGGGGCACAGTGAGTGCAGCATCCCTGAATAATGCCGGCAGCGCCCGCCGGTCAGGAGTTGCCAGCCGAAGGGCCGAGCGATGCACGACCACGCGATCGACGAGCACGCCGCCATCGATCGGCCGCGGGAGCGGGTGCACCGCCGCCCGCTGGTGATCGCGTTGGCGATCAGCGCCATCTTCCTCGTGGTCGAGGTTGTGGGCGGTCTGGTCACCAACTCCCTGGCGCTCCTGGCGGACGCGGGGCACATGGCGACCGACGTGGCTGCACTGGCGCTCGCCCTCTTCGCTGCCTGGCTCGCGGGGCGCCCGGCGACGCCGCAGCACTCCTTCGGGCTCTACCGGACGGAGGTCCTCGCAGCCGTCGTCAATGGCGCGGGGTTGATCGTGATCGCGCTCCTCATCTTCTGGGAGGCGGCGCGCCGCTTCACCGCGCCGCCCACGGTCGATAGCGGACCGATGCTCGTGGTCGCGGTCGCCGGGCTGGTGGCCAACGCCGCGTCGGCCTGGGTGCTCAGCCGAGGTGGCGGGCATGAGCACAACCTGAACATCCGTGGCGCCTTCCTCCATGTGGTCGGCGACCTGCTCGGCTCGGTCGGGGCCATCGTCGCGGCGCTGATCATGCTGGCGACCGGCTGGTACCTAGCCGACCCGATCCTCTCAGCCGGCATCGGACTGCTCATCCTCTGGAGCGCGGCTAGGCTGCTGCGCGACTCGCTCGACGTGCTGCTCGAGACCACGCCGCGGCACATCGACGCCGAGGAGGTGCGGGCGGCGATGATGGGCGTCGACGGCGTCATGAACGTCCACGATCTCCACATCTGGACGGTCACCTCGGGATTTGTCTCCTTAAGCGCCCACGTCGAGGTCGATGAGCAACAGGACTGGCACGCGATCCTGCTCGACCTGTCGGCCCTCCTCCGCGAGCGGTTCGGGATCGCCCACGTGACGCTCCAACCCGAGGCGCCGCAACACCTGCCCGCGGCCTTCCGGGGCTGCTCGCTCGACACCGCCGAGGGGCGCAACGCCTGCCTCATACTGTTCCCGCCGATCCCTCCGCGCCACGACGCCCCACCGGACACCCACAAGCCGCGGTAAAGGATGTTCAAGGCCGCTCAGCGCCTCTCGATTCTGCGAAGATTGCGCAAAGAGGACGATATCCCCTCACACACGGCGTATCGCGCATCTGTCGCAGTCCTGTTATCCCGCTCTATGTCCGGTCACGCGCCGCCTTGATGCGCCCCCGGGTACACCTGTACTGGGCAGGAGTAGCCGACAGCACGGATCGAGAGGGCGCAGCCGTGCAGAGGCCAGTCATTGCTGTCATCGAACGAGACCAGGACCTGCTGTGCCTCCTGGAGGAGATCCTCCGCGAGGAGGGTTACGACGTGGTCGGCTGGCCCCGGCGGGCAGGGGCTGCCGAGATCATCCGCCAGACGCGGCCCGCTGCCGCGATCGTCAGCCTGTGGCTGGAGGAGGCCACGAGCGGATGGCACCTGCTCGATGAACTCCGAGGCCGTCCGGAGACCCGGAGCCTGCCGGTGATCCTCACTACGACGACGCCACACCCTGGCAACCCCGGCGGGCTGCACGCCGATGCGGTGATCGAGAAGCCGTTCGATCTGGATGACCTGCTGGCGACCATCCGCCACGCGGTGGCACGCGCAGACGCCGGGCGGCCGTCCCACGCGGCCCGGGTGAGAGGCACGAGCGCGTCAGCGGACGAGTAGCACCACGATCGTGCCCGCGCAGAGGTAGGCGCCGTAGGGGATGTAGTCGCGCCGGCCCCGGCGGCCGAGCGCCATCAGGAGCAACCCGCCGGCCGCCGCCAGCACCATGCCGAGGAACAGCGCCGGGGCGACCCGCCCGACGCCGGTCATGGCGCCGATCAGCACCGCAAGCAGGATGTCGCCGAAGCCAAGCGCGCGCTGCCGGTATAGGAGTATTGCCAGCCCGAACAGGAGCGCGAAGAAGAGCCCTGCCCCGACGGCTGCGACCCCCGCCGAGAGGAGCATCCCGGGCGAGTGGAGTGCCGCGGCCACCAGGGCCACCGCCAGGCCCGGCACAATGGTCGCGGTGTAGATCAGGTGATGCTGCCAGTCGATCCGCAGGATCACCAGGAGCAGCAGGCTGAAGATCGCGCCCGACACGCCCCAGTACGTCAGGCCCCGGAGCAGGAGCGCCGCGATCACGATCGCCGCCGCGGCCACTTCGGTCGCAACCTTCGCCCAGTGAGCGGGAACTCCACAGCGGGGACACGCCGGACGCCGGAACGGCACCAGCCCGCCCGCACCGAACAACGCGCCACACGCGGTACAGACCGGAGCGCCCAGCGGGTCGAGGTCGGCCGGCAGCCGCACGGCAACCGCATGGACCAGCGCCCCGGCCAGCGCGCCCAGTCCGCCTCCTACCAGCACGATCGCCGCAACGCTTCCCAGATCCATCGCCATCGCTCCGTCGACTGCTTCCTCCTAGCAGCCTACCAGGAGCATGCGATATTCAACCTGGGAGCAAAGTCACGGTTGGGGAGTGAGATGTCGTACGTGATGCGTCATGCGTCATGCGTCAACCGTCCCCCTCACCCCCGGCCCCTCTCGGACGGAGCCCACCAGGGGAGAGGGGAGCACCACGCAACACAGGTGACGTATGACGCATGACGTATGACGCATCACGCATCACGCCCCGCGAGGGCGGCGGCGCGCATGAGGTCCACGGGTGGCTCCTTGCCGGTCCAGAGCCGGAAGGACTCGACCCCCTGCTGGACCAGCATCTCCAATCCGTCCTGGGTGTCCAGGCCGAGGCGCCGGGCCTCCAGGAGGAGCGGCGTGTCACGGTAGGTCAGGTCGTAGACCAGGGCGTCCTTCGGTAGCAGCTCCAGCATGGCCGCCGGGATCGGCAAGGCGTCGCCGTGCCACCCGACCGCGGTGGCGTTGACCAGCAGCGTGGCGCCCTCCAGCCACTCGGCCAGGGCATCGAGCGGCCCCGACCAGATCGGGACGGGCGGGTGGAGCATGGCGACCATCGCCTGGGCGCGATCCGGCGTGCGGTTGCCGACCGAGATCTGGCGGCATCCTGCCGACAGCAGGGCGATCACTACGCCGCGGGCCGCGCCGCCCGCACCGAGCACGACCGCGCGCGTCTGCGTCAGGTCGATCCCGCGCTGGTGTAGCGGCGCCAGGAATCCGGGGATGTCGGTGTTGTCGCCGAAGAGCCGCCCACCCCGGTTGACGATCGTGTTCACCGCCCGCGCCATGCGCGCACGCTCGGTCATCTCATCGACCAGGTCGAAGGCGACTCCCTTGTGGGGGAGGGTGACATTGGCACCCAGGTAGTCGGGACGGCGCAACCCGTCGATCCGCTCGGCGACCTCCTCCTCGGGCGTCGGCCAGAGCTCGTAGCGTGCATCGATGCCGAGGGCGTCGAAGGCCGCCTGCTGCATCGCGGGGGAGAGACTATGCTCGACCGGATACCCGATCAACCCGACACGCTGGGTCACCCCGTACTCCTCTCCGATCGCAGCCCAGGCACAGCCACGGGCCACGGGGCGGGCCTCCGCATCGGTCACCCCGCGCCCGGGGCGCTACTGCTGGCTGTACTGCTGGATGTTCGCCTCGTGCTCCTCCAGCGTCGTGGCGAAGGCATGCTCCCCGCTCCCGTCCCCCTTGGCGACGAAATACAGGTAGTCGGTTTCAGCCGGCTGCAGCGCCGCCTCAATCGATGCCAGGCTGGGGTTGCAGATCGGCCCGGGCGGGAGGTCCGGGTGCGTGTAGGTATTGTAGGGGCTCTCGGGAGCTTCGTTGTTCGGGTCCGTCACCGTCGGCCACCAGTTGCCCGGTGCACCCAAGGCGTACTGGATCGTGGGGTCAGCCTGGAGCGGCATCCCCACCCGCAGCCGGTTGTGGTAGACGGACGAGATCAGGGGTCGCTCCTCCGGCACGGCCGCTTCGCGCTCGATGATCGAGGCGATGACCATGATCTGATGGAAGTTGTATCCGAGCTCCTCCGCCCGGGCACGCAAGTCGGCCGGCACCTTCGTGTCGAACGTCTGCAGCAACGTGTTGATGACGTCCTCCGGCGTGGCATCGGCCCGGAACTGGTAGGTGTCCGGGAAGAGGTATCCTTCAAGCGTCGCCCCGCCGGGGCGGCTCCGGAGGAAGTCGTAGTCCCAGTCACCCCCCGCGATGGCGTCCAGGAACTGCTCGGGGGTGGAGATCAACCCGACCTGCTGCAGCTTGTCGGCATACTCCTCGGCGCGCCATCCTTCTTGGAAGCGGACTTGCACGACCTCCACGTCCCGTGAGGTCGTCAACTCCTCGATGATCTCGTTGACCGACATGCCTTTGCGCAGCTCGAAGCGCCCGGCCTTGAGCTGGGAGTCCTGATTGGTGAGACGCATCTTGAGTTTGAAGTAGGTGGCCGAGCGGATGAGGCCGGCCTCGCTCAGGCGCGAGGCGACGCTGTCAACCGTCTCCTGTTCTTGAACGACGAAGGTGATCGGCTCGCTGGCGGCGCTGGCGCTGGTGACATTGATGTAGTGCGAGAGGGCCCGCTGGGCGGTAATGACGATGGCAGCCGCGAGGACCAGTACTGCAGCGATCTTCAGCGCCTGGATCATCAACCTGAGCAAACTGGTCTCCTCCGTTGGCCAGTCCCGCCCGCCGACGGGCGCGCACCGAACGAGGGTTGCATGATTGTAGCAACGCGCACGAGTACGAGACAAGCACGGGCGCTGCCGCCGCTGGTGGCCATCGTCGGCCCGACCGCCGTCGGCAAGACGGCGACGGCGATCCGCCTGGCTCTCGACATCGACGGCGAGGTCGTCTCCGCCGACTCGCGCTACCTCTACCGGGGCATGGACATTGGCACCGCCAAGCCGACCGTCGCTGAGATGCGCGGTGTGCCCCACCACCTGATCGACGTCGTTGACCCGACCGAGGATTACTCACTGGCGCTCTATCAGCACGACGCCTACCAGGCAATCGCCGACATCACCGCAAGAGGCCGCGTGCCGATCCTGGCCGGGGGCACACCCCTGTATATCAACGCCGTGCTGGAGGGTTGGCGCATCCCCGAGGTGCCGCCCGACCCTGCCTTCCGGGAAGAGATGGAGCAGGTGGCGCGAGAACGGGGGCCGGAGCACCTGCACCAGCGCCTCGCCGCGGTCGATCCCGCCGCCGCGGCGCGCATCCCGGCGACGAACGTGCGGCGCGTCATCCGCGCGCTGGAGATCTACCACCACACCGGGCGGCCGATGACCGAGCTGGAAGGGAAGTCGCCGCCCCCATACCGCGTCCTCATCGTCGGGCTTACGCTGCCGCGCGAGGAGTTGTACCGGCGTATCGATCGGCGGGTGGATGAGCAGATCGCCGCCGGGCTGGTGGACGAGGTCCGGGGCCTGCTTGAAGCCGGCGTGCCGCCCGATGCCCCGGCGATGTCCGCCATCGGCTACGGCGAGATCGTAGCCTATCTCCAGGGAGAGACGACGCTGCCGGAGGCGATCGAGCGGATCCGCTACAACACCCACCGCTACGCCCGGCACCAGACCACCTGGCTGCGCCGGATGCGGGGAGTCCACTGGTTCGACCCCCGGGAGCCCGGCTGGTACGAGCGGCTGCTGACGCTCGTGCGCACCTTCCTCGCCGGAAATGAAACCGATCTCAACTCAGCGGACGTAGATTAAGGCGTCGTGAGAGTGAAGCTCTCACCGGGCACGTGAGGAGGAGGGAAGCGGGGCGATGGTGACCATCGCCCCGCTTTCCATATTACCCGGATAGGCCGGCTCCGCCTGTGGCGTCCCCCGCGGATCTCCCGTACAATCGAAGTCCCGCGGGCTGACCCGTGCCGCGCGACGTACGGGCGCCCGCTGACGCCGCCCACCCCAGGCCGCGCCAGGCCCCACGGGCGTGGCGGCGGCCTTGTGAGGACCGGTGTCCGGGTTGGAGAGGAAAGGAGTCGCTCCGTGGTCATTGGGAGCCGCCCCGCAGCGCGACGCGTGCTGCTCGTGGTGGCGGTGTTGCTCAGCGCGCTCGCGCTGGCCGCCTGCGCTGGTGGGCCGGAGACGATGCCATCCGATGAGCGGGTGACGCCGGGTCCCGGCAACACCTTCTCAATCACCATCACCGACGACGCCATCACCCCTGACAACCTGTCGGCCGCGATGGGTCCGATCACCTTCGAGATCACCAACAACGGCAGCCGCGTGCACAACCTGGCGGTCAACTACAACGGGATCCATCATCAGTCACCCGACATCCAGCCCGGCGAGACCATCACCTGGACCATTGCGGGCCACACCCCCAGCCCCGTCGTGTTCTACTCCTCGGTCGGCAACGACCGCGCGAGCGGGCTGGAGATGAATGTCTGGATCGCCACCGGCAAGGCAGACGCCCCATTCGGTCACGGCGAGGGCCACTAGGAATAACCACCACCGAACATCAAGCCGGCGCCGGAGACACCCCGGCGCCGGTCATTTTTTCCAGGCCCTTTGCCAAGAGAAGCCAGCAGCGAGACGCGGCCAAGGAACCACCAGCCTGCCGATAATGTCCCGCCGCTAGGCGCCACCCCTAATGGAGGCAGCACGTGGGGATGCTGTCGCCTCACGTCCAAGATAGGCGCGCTCCCCAGCAGGCGTCGCAAAGAACACCACCCTCGGCGCGGAAGGTTCGGCAGGAGGCTCCCACCACCGTTCCTCGGCGATGATCCTGGCTACCTCATCGACCGTCTGCTGAACGGAACCCGCCGCGGGATCGTCGATCTCCACCGCCACCAGTCCCGCGGCGACCAGCCCGTACAGCGCCTCCTGCACAATCTTCAGCAGCGCCGGCCGCGGTATTTCGGGGAAGCATGCCTCAAGCGTCCAGCGCAGTTCCCAAAGCCCGAACGCATCATCAACGGCCATGCTCAGGATCTGGCGCCGTGCCTCATCCCGGATCATCGCAATACTGGGTTACCCTTCAGTGGCACGGGGTCGCATGGTTTGCCTCTCATCGATACGCGAAGATACAGGCTACGCCCCTCACGCTACCCCGCCGGAATCTCGGACCCGAGCGCGATATCGACGATTTCACCCGTTTCGAACAGGCCCATGAGCATTTCTGCGCCCTCGCGTCTGGTGTCCGGCCCCAGATCGGGCCGGAAGAACACCTGCTCGCCGAAGGCACCGATGTCCCCGACCGCCCAGCAGTAGCGGTAGTAGGCGAGGGCGAGGGGATCAACCTTGATCGACCCGTAGCCCTCGAAGAAGTACGCCTCCTCGCGGGGACTCACCAGCGTGCTGCTGATACCCCCGACCACAAACATCAGGTCGCGCTCGCGCGGGGCCAGCAGCGTTTCATCCCAGTCCACGAACCACACCCGTCCATCGGTGTCCAGCAGCACGTTCGCCGTGTGGATGTCCGCGTGGCACAGCACCAGGGGCGGTGCGATCGCCGCGAGGCGGCGGCCGAGATCCTCCGCTCGCTCCAGCAGGATCCGGATCACCCCCCGCCGCTCCTGCCAGAAGCGCGCCAGTCGCTGCTCGGCAGGGTCGTCGAAGTGGCGCGTGCTGATGTGGGCATCGACGCGCCGGATCGCGGCGGCCCCATCGGGCACGAACCGATCGCGCCGTAGCACCCGCGCGAGGTCGGGGGCGACAGGGATGTCGTGTACCTGTCGCATGAGTGCGCCGTAGTCGCGCCACTGCTGCGGCGTCATCTCGCGTCCCCAGGCAGCCGATCCCTCGACGAACGGGTACAGGATGAGCACGTAGTCGCCCGCGTCCGTCCAGAGCGCCCCGTCGGTGGCCGGCAGCGGGGCGACGACATGCGCGAGCCCGTGATCTCTCAGGTAGCGAGGAACCACGAGGCCCGCCTCGTTCTCGATGCTGACGCGGACTTTCAGGAAATAGGTCGCGCCGTCCGTCGCCTGCGCGCGGTACACCCACGCCGATGAGTCGTACCCCAGCGGGAGGAAGGTCAGGTCAGCGACGGACAGGCCGTACCGGTCGCGCAGGCAGGCGCGAAGGGCGTCCTCGGTGAGGTTGTCCGGTGGTTCCCGCATGGTCGGCGCTCCTTCCAGCCCGTCGCGCTCCGGCGGAGCTCGGCCGTCGGATGCGCCGAATGCCGGCTAGTGCGGCAGTCGCACACGCACCCGCGCCGGGTCACCCGCCTCGGGGTCGGACGCGTCGTACTCGGCCCGCTCCTCGGCGACGCAGGCCAGCCCGTCCCGCTCCAGCCCCGCTACCACCTCACGCAACCAGGCCAGGTGCTCAGGTCCGAAATCGTCACGCACCCGAGGGCCGAGCGCTGCCAGGTCGATCGCCTCGCCCGGCGGCAGCTCCCGCAGCGCCTCGATGACCCGGCCCCGGTAGTAGCGCGACGACCCGGTGAACGGCTCCTCC
Organism: Sphaerobacter thermophilus DSM 20745; assembly: GCF_000024985.1. Classification (NCBI taxonomy): domain Bacteria; kingdom Pseudomonadati; phylum Thermomicrobiota; class Thermomicrobia; order Sphaerobacterales; family Sphaerobacteraceae; genus Sphaerobacter; species Sphaerobacter thermophilus. Next base: position 940,357 of record NC_013524.1, on the reverse strand, counting down.
CGGCGGGCGGTCGCGGGCGCCTCCGCCAGCGCCGTCTGGATTGCCGGGTAGGCGCGACAGTGCGCCTGGAGGGGGCAGACGACACAGAGCGGCTTGCGCGCGGTGCAGTGGACCGCGCCGAACTCCATCAGCCCCTGGTTCCAGTCGTACCCCTCGCCCGCGGGCACCACCCGGTCGGCCAGCGCCTGGATCTCGCGCGCCGTCGCGCGTGGGGTCGGCACCTCCGGCCCGAAGAAGAGCCGGTGCAGCACCCGGCGGATGTTGGTGTCCACGAAACCGACGTCCTGCTCGTAGGCGAAGCAGGCGATCGCACCGGCCGTATAGCGCCCGATGCCCGGCAGCGCCAGCAGCTCGTCCACATCGCGTGGCATCACCCCGCCGTGACGCTCGACCACGGCCTGGGCCGCACGCTGAAGATTCACCGCCCGGCGGTTGTAGCCCAGCCCGGACCAGACGCGGATCACCTCGGCCGTCGGCGCGGCTGCCAGCGACTCAATCGTCGGGAAGCGCTCCAGGAATTCGTGGTACTTGGGGATGACGCGCTCGACCTGCGTCTGCTGCAGCATCACCTCGGAGACGAGCACCCGGTACGGATCGCGCGTCCGCCGCCAGGGGAGGTCGCGCCGGTGGGCACGATACCAGGCCAGCAGGCGCTGCTGGAGATCGGCCAACTGCTCGTCATCGCTCGGCTGTGCGGCGGGTGTCGCCGCGGTGGTCGTCGCGTCCATCGGCACCATTCTAACCAACGAGGCAAGTCCGCACGGCACGACGCCGGCCGATTCCGGGCATGAAAAAGGGGGTGCAGAGCACCCCCGGTTGAGCGGATGTGTTCAGGAATCAGACAGGGCTGCGTGCCGGCTACTTGCCGTCGGCACCCTCGCGCTTCTGCTTGGCCAGCGCCGCAACCTTCATCGGCAGGCCGAAGAGGTTAATGAACCCCTTGGCGTCCGCCTGATTATACACGTCGTCGGCCCCGAAGGTGGCGAAGCCCTCGTGGTACAGGCTGTAGGGCGACTTGCGACCCGTCGGGATGATATTCCCCTTGTACAGCTTCAGGCGCACCTCGCCGGTCACCGGCTGCTGCGTCACCTCGACGAAGGCATCCAGCGCCTCGCGCAGCGGCGTGAACCAGCGGCCGTCGTAGACCAGCTCGGCGTACTTCTGCGCCACGAGATCCTTGTAGTGCAGCGTCTCACGGTCGAGCGTGATCGACTCCAGCTCCTTGTGGGCCGTGGAGAGGATCGCTGCCCCAGGTTGCTCGTAGACGCCGTGGCTCTTCATGCCGACGAGCCGGTTCTCCACCAGGTCGATCCGGCCCACGCCGTGCTCGCCGCCGATCTTGTTCAGCGTCGTCACCAACTCGACCGGCCCCATCGGCGTGCCGTCCAGGCTGACCGGGTAGCCCTGCTCGAAGCCAATGACGATCTCGACCGGCTTGTCCGGCGCCTCCTCCGGGCTGACCGTGATCTGGTACATCGCCTCGTTCGGCTCCTGCCAGGGGTCCTCCAGCTCGCCCCCTTCATGGCTGAGGTGCCAGAGGTTCTGGTCCCGGCTGTAGATGTTGGTCTTCGACTGCGACACCGGGATGCCGCGCGCCACCGCGTATTCCAGCAATTCCTCGCGGCCGCCGAGATCCCACTGCCGCCAGGGAGCGATCACCTTCAGATCCGGCGCCAGCGCCTGGAAGGTCAGCTCGAAGCGGACCTGATCGTTCCCCTTGCCGGTGCAGCCGTGGGCAACCGCATCGGCCCCCTCCAGCCGCGCGATCTCCACCTGGTGGGAGGCAATCAACGGCCGGGCGAAGCTGGTGCCGAGCAGGTACTTCCGCTCGTAGACCGCGCCGGCCCGCAGGGTGGGGAAGGCGTACTTAGTAAGGAACTCTTCCTTGAGATCTCTGACATACAGCTTCGAGGCGCCACTGGCGAGCGCCTTGGCCTCAAGGCCCTCAAAGGAGTCGCCCTGGCCGACGTCGGCGGTGAACGCGATGACTTCGCAGCCGTAGTGCTCTTTGATCCAGGCGAGAATCACGGAGGTGTCGAGGCCACCGGAGTAGGCAAGGACGACCTTATTGACCTCAGGGGTAGACATGTCGGTGCTGCTCCTCTACACACACGCGCGCCGCACGGCGCGCCCCAAACGCGCGAACGGGATGGCTCTCTACGCGGCGCACCTGGCGCGTCCGGGCATGCGGTAGAGCATTGGGCGACAGCACCTCCGAGGAACGAACTCCAGCCACGCCGCGAGCGGCGTGCCGAAGCCTAGCAGTCCCCGGCCGCGACGTCAAGGCGTTCCAATGGTACCGGCGCCCCCTGATCTCGCTTTCAGAAGGGAAGTGAACAGCGAATGGTCAGCCTGTTGGCACCGATGCTGCTGCAGGAGCAGGGTCACGCCGTGCGGGACTCCCGCCCGCCACGTCGTCACTGCCTGGCTCCATCGGATCGCCGAGGACCGGCCTACCGCCCCACCGGTCGAGCGTCATCCTGGAAAGGTACCCACCATGACCGGCAACGGCCACGGGCGGCACATCAGCCAACGGCCCCTCCGCCGCCGTCGCAGCCTGCTCTACGCCCAGCTCGGCCGCCGCGGCCCGCGCCCGCTCCCGCCCCACTACCTGCGGGGATTCCGGCAGCGACAGCGCTCGTCGTCCTACGGCCCCCTCCTCCAGGGACTCGCCATCCTGTCGCTGGCGACGCTTCTGTTCCTGGGTGGCGCGCTCGGCGCCGCCGCGGCTGCGGGCTTCGTCGGCTGGGCGAACATCACGGAGAACCTCCCCTCGGTGGAGCAGGCCAACGGCCTCCCCTTCGCCACGACCAAGATCTACGACCGCAACTGGGTCCTCCTCAACGAGGTGTCCGACCCGGAGACCGGCTGGCGGACACCGGTCGGCTACCAGGAGATCCTGGACCACATCACCCGGCAGCAGGAAGATCCCAACAAGCCGCACCGGGCCTGGATCTTTGACGCCACGGTGGCCGCCGAGGACGCTACCTTCTGGAGCAATGTCGGCTTCGACCCCGCCGCTATCGCCCGCAGCTTCGTCTTCAACCTGCAGGGCGCACCGTCGTCCGGCGCCTCAACCATCACCCAGCAACTCGTCCGCCTGATCTACCCCGAGCAGATCGGCTTTGAGCGCAGCTACATGCGCAAGGTCCGTGAGGCGGTCACCGCCTACCGGTTCACCCAGCACTACACCAAAGAGCAGATCCTGGAGATGTATCTCAACAACGTCTACTACGGTAACCGCGCCTACGGCATCGACGCTGCCTCCATGACCTACTTCAACAAGCATCCCTGGGATCTGACGCTGGCCGAGGCCGCGATGCTGGCCGGGCTGCCGCAGGCGCCCAGCCTCTACGACCCGGTCCAGAACTACGAGCTGGCCAAGGCCCGTCAGCGCTACGTGCTGGACCAAATGGTCAAAGAGGGGATGATCACCGAGGAGGAGGCGGAGGAGGCCTACGCCCAGCCGATCAACCTCCAGGTAGACACCAACGCGCACCAGGTCTTCCACGCGCCGCACTTCGTCAACTTCATACGCGCCTACCTGGAGCAGCGATTCGGTGCCGCCATGCTCTACCAGGGCGGACTGACCGTGCGAACGACGCTCGACCTCGGCCTGCAGGAGCGTGCCCAGCAGATCGTGGCCGAGCACATCGCGCGCCTGGCGCCCTGGGACGTCAACAACGGGGCACTGGTGGCCATGCTCCCCTGGAGCGGGGAGATCGTGGCCATGGTCGGGAGCGCCGACTACTACAATGACGCCATCGACGGGCAGGTCAACGTGGCGGTGCGCGAGCGCCAGCCCGGCTCCTCGATCAAACCGATCACGTACCTAGCCGCCTTCGAGAAGGGCTGGAGCCCGGGGACGATCATCTTCGACTACAACAAGCGCTGGCCGTTACCCAGCCAGCCCGGCAACGCCTACGCGCCGGTCAACTACACCGGGCAGCGCTACGGTGCGGTCTCCGTCCGCACCGCGCTCTCGAACTCGCTCAACACTCCTGCAGTGCAGGCACTCGACTTCGTCGGCGTGCAGACGATGATCGACCTCGCCCACCGGATGGGCATCCGGACCGGGCTCTGGCGTGGCCCAAGTGTCTACGGCCTCGCGGTGACGCTCGGTGGCGGCGAGGTGACGCTGCTGGAGCACACCAATGCCTTCGCCACGCTGGCCAACAACGGGCGCTACGTGCCGTTCATGCCACTGCTGGAGGTTCGGGATGGCCAGGACAACGAACTCTACCGCCACAACCGAGCCAGTGCGTACGACCAGGGCGAGCAGGTCGTCAAAGCCGAGCACGCCTACCAGATCACCAGCATCCTGACCGACAACAACGCCCGCAGCATGGTCTTCAGCCCCAACAGCCCCCTGACGATCCCGGAGCTGGGCCGGCCCGTCGCCGCCAAGACCGGCACCACCGAGGACTCACGCGACGGCTGGACGATGGGCTACACCACCGACCTCGTGGTTGGCGTCTGGGCGGGGAACACGGACAACCATCCGACCCGCGGGATCGACGGGGTGCAGAGCGCCGCCCCCATCTGGCACGACTTCATGGTCGCCGCCCACACCGACCCACGCTTCGCCGAGACACTGGCCGGGCCCGACGGCCAGCCGATTCAGCCCGAGTTCCCGCGCCCGCCGGGCATCTACGATGGCCCCGTCTGCGCAGCGACCGGGAAGCGGCCTACTCCCGGCACCCGGACGATCAACGAGGTTCTGGTCCGCGGGGAAGGGCCGACGCTGCCGTGCAACCGCACGACCCCCGAGGAGGCGGCCGACCTGCGCGCCGCGCTGGCCGACGCCGCGCGCAGCCGCAACTTCACCAGCCGCGGTCTGCAGACCCTCTACGAGTACGCAGCGGCCGTCCGTATCGGACGCTAGGCGCCAGCAGGTGAAACGACGGCACGTGCCCAGCGGGGCTCAAGGCGTTCGCCGCTCGGCGCGTGCCCAGCGTAATGGAGTTTGACGAATGATATGGGAGTATGCGGTCGGCCCGTGCCCGGGGGTGGGTGGCGTGAAGGATCCCACACCGTGGCGCGTGCCCGGGGCGAACGCCGCCGGGCTGACCAGGCGAAGCCGGCTGAAGCCGGCTAGGGGACAGAACTCACATTCCGGCATTGGGTCCCGCCGCTCGGCACGTGCCCGGGGGTAAACCCCCGGGCTAGAAAGCGAAGCCCACTGAAGGGGCTGGGGACGCGGGGACCGGCCGGATGCCGGATCGGCTCCGCCTGGATGTCGCCATCACAGCCCCTTCAGTGGGCTTACCCCTATTCAGCCCGGCGGCTTTAGCCCCGGGCACGTGCCGCGGTGCGGGACCTTTCACACCACCCATCCCGTGTCCCGACCCCGGCGCGGCACCCACCCGGCGCGCGGCTGACGCCGCGCGATACCAAAGCGGCGGCTCAGGCCGCCGCACTTCACAGCCGGCTTATGGTCTTTGACGAAATAACCCGACATACCGACCGCCCCGTCCCCAGCCGGCTTCAGCCGGCTTTCGTTGTCAGCCCGGGGCTTGAGCCCCGGGCACGCGCCGACCGCGTACATCCAACGAACTCGTCAAACTCCGTTAGCCGGCTTTCGTGGTGAGCCCGGGGCTTGAGCCCCGGGCACGTACCACGGCGTGCAGCCCCTCGCACCACCCGTCCCAGGCACTCTGGGACGGAGCCGCGAAAGCCCAATAGGGCCTCAGGCGAGCTCCTCCAGTAGCGGCGGGCGGCGGCGCCAGACTTGGGTCGCCTGCTCGAAGGCGTGGGCCAACTGGAGCACGCCGAAATCGTCGTGGTAACGCCCGACGATCTGGACCCCAACCGGGAGACCTTCAGGCGTGAAGCCGCACGGCACAGAGATGGCCGGGTGGCCGGTCACGGTGATGTAGTAGGCCGACTTCATCCAGGCGATGTAGTTCTCCATCGGCACGCCGTTGATCTCGGTCGGGTAGGGCTGCTCGACGTCGAACGGCGGCACCTGGTTCACCACGCAGATCAGGAACTCGTACTTCTCGAAGAAGGCGCGCATCCGGTGGTACAACGCCGTCCGCTTCACCTCGGCCCGGCCCACGTCGAGGGCGCTCAGCTTCAGCCCTTCCTCGGTGTTCCAGATCACCGTGTCCTTGATCAGGTCCCGGTGTGTCTCCAGGTGTTCGGCATGCCGGACGGCGAAGTTGAGTGCCCGCAGCACGTGGAAGATTTCGTCGGCATCCGACAGGTCGGGGGTCGCCTCCTCGACCACGCAGCCCAGGTCGCTGAAGGTCTGCCGTTGGCTCTCCAGCACCGCGGTCACCCGCGGGTCAACCGGCAGGCCACCCAGGTCGGGGCACCAGGCGATGCGCACCCCGCGGAAGTCGCGCTCCAGTGGCCGCGCGAAGAAGCTGCCCGGCTCGGGCAGGGAGATGGGGCTGCGCGGGTCCGGCCCGGCGATGGCGGAGAGCATCAGTGCCACGTCGGCCACGGTGCGGGCCATCGGTCCTTTGACGCCGAGCATGGACCACCCCATCGCCGCCGGCCAGGTCGGCACTCGCCCCGCCGACGGCCGGAAGCCGACCACGTTGTTGAAGTTGCCCGGGTTGCGCAGCGATCCGCCGGTGTCGCTCCCGTCGGCGATCGGGATCATGCCGCAGGCGAGGGCCACGGCTGCGCCGCCACTGCTCCCGCCGCAGGTCTTGGTGGTGTCGTAGGGGTTGCGGGTCGGACCGAAGATGGGGTTGAAGGTCTGCGACCCGGCGCCAAACTCGGGCACATTGGTCTTGCCGATGGTCAGCGCACCGGCCCGCTTCAGCCGTTCGACCAGCAGCGTGTCGTGGTTGGGGACGTAGTCGCGGTAGATAGGGGAACCGAAGGTGGTGCGCAGGCCCCTGGTTTCCTCCAGATCCTTGTGGACGATCGGCAGCCCGTGGAGTGGACCGACGTCCTCGCCCCGCGCCAGCGCAGCGTCGGCGGCGTCGGCGAGAGCCAGCGCCTCGTCCTCCGGCACCTGGGTAACGATCGCATTGACGACCGGATTGACCCGCTTGATCTGCGCGAGGTGTGCTTCCATCACCTCGCGCGCCGACAGGTCGCGGCGCCGGATGCGCTCGGCCATCTCGGTCGCCGTCATGAAGCAGATGTCGCTCATGCGAACCCCTCCCTGTGAATACGGGCTGGTGCGTAGGGCGTAGTGCGTCATATATGATGCGTCATGCGTCCCCCTCACCCCCGGCCCCTCTCCCACCAGGGGAGAACTACGCAGTACGCACTACGGGTGACGGATGACGTATGACGTATGACGCACTAACCCTCACGGCCCTACGGCTGTCACCTGGCCGTCAGCATAGCGGTAGACGGCGCGATCCGGGAAGTGGGCCGCCAGGGCCTGGTTCCTGGCGGGACCGCGGTCGAGCGCGTAGATGATATCCCCGTCGAGCGCGGGGCTGTTCTGGGCGAAGAAGGGAGCGTAGGCCGTCCAGTAGCCCGCGTCGACGAAGACGAGTGCGTGTTCGAGCCGCGCCGCCTCCACCCGCCGCAGCCCGTCGCCGTTGATGTCGTACCAATCGTGGTAGGCGCGGAACTCGCGGACGCCGTCTGTGGCTAGCCCGCTGACGGAGAGGACCACGACCGGCACGAGCACGGCACCTGCCGCGAGCGGGCGGGACCATCGCGCCGGAAGCCGCGCCTGCCGCAGCGCCCAGGCGAGCGCGCCAGCAAGGTGCAGCAGGCCACGGGCGGTCAGCAGCGCCAGTGCGCCGGTCGCCTCGAAGTAGTAGCGCGGGCCATACATCTGCCCCGGCGTCCAGTAGGCGATATGCACCACGACCAGCGAGACTACGCTCGCGGCGAGCAACAGGTCCCAGCCCCAGGGCGCGCTGCCCCGCGCCGGGGGCCATCGTCGCACGAGCGCGACGTAACGGCGCAGCGGCGCGGCGTGCCAGAGCAGTGCCAACGCGGCGACCGCCACCGCGATGCCGGCCGGGAGCAGCGTCAGCCGCTCCGGCCAGCCGTAGAGCAGGTGCCGCAGGGCGTCGAGGTTGTAGCGCGTGTTCAGGATGCCGCGCGCAAGGTCGTGGCCGCGAGGCCCGATATCCGGCCCAAAGCCGATGCGGTCGTACTCCCACCAGAGCTCGTAGCCGAAGCGGACGGGCGACCCGGTGGTGTAGGCGTTGTAGGCCAGCAGCAGCGCGACGAACGGGAGAAACCCGGCAGCCAGCGCCAGCGCCCGTCGCCGCCCGGTGGCGCCGGTGATGAAGTCCACCGCGGCCAGCAGCGCGAACGGCAGCCCGACCCCGACGGCGGTCAGCGGCCGAGAGAGGAAGAGCATCCCGACGGCCGCACCGGCCGCCACGGCGGGCAGCAGCGCCCCGGTGGATCGCGCCCGGGCGAAGAGCAGCAGCAGGGCCAGCGCCCAGATCAACCCGGCGACGTGGGACATGAACGACCCGGCCTGGAGCAGGAAGAAGGGGGAGAGCGCCAGCAGCGCCGCGGCCAGCAGCCCGGTTCCCGGGCTGTAGAGAGTGCGCCCCGCCCGGTAGAGCAGCACGATCGCGACCGCTCCGGCAATCGGGTTGAAAAGCCAGGGCTGGTCGATCAGCACGCCCAGCGCCAGCACCAGTGGGTAGCCGGGCGGGTATTTCCCGAACCACATGCCATCACGCACGATGACGAAGGGGATGCTGAAGGAGGACGGCTCGGGCGGCGCGGGTGCCACCACGTGTCCCGCAGCGAACGTGCGCGCCTGGAAGAGGAAGGCGACCTCGTCCTCGACATGCGGCAGGCGGTCGAATACCGCGGTCGAGACCCAGGCAGCCATCAGCAGCGCCCAGAGCGCGAGGCCCAGCGCCAGCAGGCCCGTCGGGACCCGTGGTCCACGGGGCATTGCATTCGGCGGAGATGGCACCGGCTCGATCACCGGCCCAGCCTCCACATTGCGGGACACCGCCGCTCCCTTCACCCAAGCACTCGCGCAGCAATCATACGCAAGCGATTGCCACACCGGTACAGCGCACAACCGAGCCGTAGCCGTCTGCGGACCTCGTGCCGGAGACCTTGTCGAGGCCAGGACCATCGACTAAGATGAGGCCATCTAAATTTAAGGAAATTCCACCCGGACCCTGGTGACAGCGCGGCAAGGAGGTTCCTCGGTGCAGGAGCGAGGATTCTTCGAAGGTCGATTCGGCCGATACATCTTGCCCGGCGTCATCCTGCAGTCCGTTCTGATCGGTGGCGGGTATGCGACGGGTCGCGAGATCGTTGAGTTCGGCGCCAAGTACGGGGCGCTGGGCTGGCTGGCCGGTTTGGCAATCTTCGCCGGGTTCGCCGGCATGGCCTTCCTGACCTTTGAAGTGGCACGCCGCTTCCAGGCCTTCGACTATCGCAGCCTGCTCAAGCACGTGATCGGGCCGTTCTACCCTTTGTACGACATCGTCTACGTCCTGCTCGCGATCCTCGTCATCGCGATCATGGCGGCGGCGACCGGCGAGATCCTCAACAGCACGCTCGGCCTGAACTACTGGGTCGGCGTCGTCCTGATCATCATCGTCGTCGGCATCCTTAACTTCTACGGCGAAGGACTCATCGAACGCTTCAAGACGGCGGGCACCGCCCTCCTCTACCTGGGCTACATCACGTTCGCCTTCCTCGTTATCTCGCGGAACTGGGACCAGATCGGAACTACACTGAGCAGCGGGGATCACTCCCTCCACCCCGACGCCGGCCTGGGGATCGTGCTCTGGACCGGCATCATCTACGTGGGGTACAACCTCGTGGTCTATCCCGCTGCGCTCTTTACCGTGCGCCGGCAGACGAGCATGCGCGACTCGGTCGTGGCGGCGCTCTTCGGCGGCGTCCTGATGACGTTCCCCTGGTTCCTGACCTACTTTGCGCTCATGGGCTTCTACCCTGACGACGCGATCTTCGACGCCTCGGTGCCGTGGCTGGAGATGCTGAGCAGCTACGGCGGGTGGATGCTGGTGGTGTTCGGCATCGTCGTCGGCTGGACGCTGATCGAGACGGCGACCGGCGTGATCTACGCGTTGCTGGCGCGGGTGAACCAGAACCTGGTGGATCTCGGACGCAAGCCGCTGAGCAGGCGGGCCAACGGCGCCATCTCCGTCGTCGCCCTGCTGCTGGCACTGGTGCTGGCCCGGGTCGGCATCATCGACCTGATCGCCAAGGGGTACACCGCGATGGGCTACGCGATGATCGCCGTCTTCGCTCTCCCGATGCTCATCCGCGGCACCTACCTTATCGTGACCGGCCGGGGACAGGGCGCGACGCGTGCCCCCGAGCCGGCGTACGACTAGGCACGGCGAATGGGCGTCCCCATCCTGAACCGTGCGAGAACGAGGGCGTCGTTCACGATCGGGCGCGTCCCGTGACCGCTAGAGGTCCGCGACTGCCGGGATCACGGTGCGGCCCATCGCCTCGATCGGCGAGATGCGGTCGGCGCCCTCGACCCAGGCCAGGACCTTCGTGATTCCCATCCCGGCGAGCCAGCGCAGCCGCTCGATCAACTCATCGGACTTCGCTCCGTCCTCGCCGGGATCGAAGAGGAAGACGCTGGTCTTTTCGATGGCATCGTAATCCCGCCCCGTTGCCTCGCAGTAGCTGCGCAGAACGTCAAGCTTGCGCGGCAGTTCCGGGGTGGGGCGCAGACTGCACGCATCGGCGTAGCGAGCGACCAGGGGCAGTGTCCGCCGCTCGCCGTCACCCGCGATCAGGATCGGCGGGTGTGGCCGGGAGAGGCTTTGCGGCAGGTTGCGAGGGCGGGCGAGCTGGTAGTGCTCTCCCTGGTCGGGCTGCTGATCCCCAGACTCCCCGCTCCACATGCGCAGGCAGATCTGGAGCGTCTCCTCCAGCATGTCGTAGCGCTGGCGTTGCGGCGGGAATGGCAGGCCGAGGCCGCGCGCCTCCTCCTCGTAATCGCCGGTGCCGATCCCCAGCCATGCGCGACCCTCCGAGAGGACATCGAGCGTGGTCACCGTCTTGGCCAGCATGCCCGGATAGCGGTAGGAGACCGGCGTCGCCAGCGCCACGAGGTTCACCCGCTGGGTGTGCGCGGCCAGGAACGCCAGCGTCGAGTAGCTCTCGAACGACGGCCCCTCGGTGCCGCCGAGGATCGGGTGTTGCCAGACATGGTCCGCGACGGCGATGGTGTCGAACCCGGCCGCCTCGGCGGCGTGCGCCATGGCGGCGAGCGTCGGTCCCAAGCGCTCCGGGCCTCCGTCCCAGCGAAAGCGGTTGATGTGGAGGCCAAGTTTCATGACGGATCTCCCTTCTGGACCGGCCGCGCCGTCCCCAGCCGAGCGCCGAGGGGGAGCGGCCAACGTTGGGGTCCGCAGATCGTCGGCCACCTGCTCTTGCCATCGCGAATGGGGTTGATGAATCAGATGGGCGTATGCGGTCGGTGAGTGCCCGGGGGCAATGGAGTTTGACGAATCCGTTGGTCGTACGCGGCCGGCACGTGTCCGGGGATTTACCTCCGAGCACGCGCCACGGTGCGGCAATCCCTGCACCACTCGACAAACCTCACCACCCCGGACAAACGCCGATCCGCTGTCCCCAATCAGGCCACCATTCCACGTAAGGGATGCTGCCGAGGCAGCGGGCGACGGGGGGTGCCGCTTCGGGTACACTAGAGATCAACGAACACCGATGGGACGGCCCGCCGGGGCGGAGATGACCCCGGCCCAGGCCCCGACGGGCTTTCCCCCGTACCACCCTGTCCCCCAGCCCGCGCCATCGGTTGCACAGCACATCCCACGACACGACAGGGGCGAGGAGGGATCCACCATGGCACAGCAGCGGACAAGCGTACCGATCACGCGCGTCGAGCGCTACGTGTACGAGATCCCGGCTCACGGTGAGATGCGCGTCCCGGCGCGGATCTACGCCGACGAGGAGTTGATCGAGGAGCTGACGGCCCCCGCGGCGCAGGAGTGGAGCGCGCTGCAGCAGCTCGTGAACGTCGCCAGCCTACCCGGCATCCAGAAGGCGGCGCTGGCGATGGCCGACGTTCACCCCGGCTACGGCTTCCCGATCGGCGGCGTCGGCGCGTTCGACCCCAAGGAGGGCGTCATCAGCGTCGCCGGAGTCGGGTTCGACATCAACTGCGGCGTGCGCCTGCTCGCCACCGAGCTGACCCGTGCCGACCTGGAGGGCAAGGAGGACCGGGTGGCCGATGCCCTCTTCCACGGCGTCCCGGCCGGGCTCGGCAGCACCGGGGAGTTGAAGCTCACCGAGAAGGAGATCGACCGGGTGCTGCGCGAGGGCGCGCACTATGCCGTTAACCTCGGCTACGGCACCCCGGCCGATCTGACCTACGTCGAGGAGCAGGGGCGGATGTCCGGTGCCGACCCGGACGCCGTGAGCCGCACGGCCAAGCAGCGGCAACTGCGGCAGGTCGGCACGCTCGGTTCGGGCAACCACTACGTCGAGGTGCAGGTCGTTGATGAGATCTACGACGAGGAAGCCGCCCGCGCCTTCGGCCTCGCGGTGGGGCAGGTCACCATCATGCTCCACACCGGCAGCCGCGCGCTCGGCCACCAGATCGGCACCGACTACCTGCCGTTCCTGGAGCGGGCTGCCCGGAAGTACAACATCCCGATCCGCGATCGCGAGCTGGTTTGCGCGCCCGTCGAGAGCCCGGAGGGACGGCAGTACTACGCAGCGGTCATGGCCGGCGCCAACACGGCCTTCGCCAATCGCCAGGTGCTGACCCACCTGATCCGGGAGGCGCTCAACAAGGCGCTCGGCGTCGCGCCCGAGTCGATCCGCACCGTCTACGAGATCGCGCACAACACCGTGAAGTTCGAGGAACACGAGGTGAACGGCCGGCGGAAGCGCCTGCTCGTGCACCGCAAGGGCGCCACACGTGCGTTCGGGCCGGGTCGCCCCGAGATCCCGGAGCGCTACCGCTCGGTCGGCCAGCCGGTGCTGGTCGGGGGCACGATGGGCACCGCCAGCTACGTCCTACGCGGCACCGAGAAGGGGATGCGCGACACCTTCGGCAGCGCGCTGCACGGCGCCGGGCGGGCGAAGTCGCGGACCAAGGCGAAGAAGGAATACCCGGCGGACCGCGTGATCCGTCAGTTGAAGGAGCGCGGCATCACCGTGCGCGCCCACGGCCGCTCATCGATCAGCGAGGAGGCGCCCGGCGCCTACAAGGACGTCGAGCAGGTGGTGGACATCATGGCCGGGGCCGGGGTCATCGCGAAGGTCGCCCGGCTGCGGCCGGTCGTGACCATCAAGGGCTGAGCACGAGGACGTACCGGTCCCAGCGCCCCCTGCGTTGGCATCACTTCGCCAGGGTCAGGTCGTAGCGCTGCTCGGCCAGCATGACGCCCCAGGTCGGCTGCACCGGGGTCTCCTCGGTGAGCCGGAAACCGACGGACGTGTAGAGCCGGGCAGCGTCGGTCAGGATGTTCACCGTCCAGAGGTAGACCGAGCGGTAGCCCGCCGCGCGGCAGAAGGCGAGCGACTCGTTGAGCAGCCGTCTGCCGAGGCCCCGCCCGCGCGCGTCAGGGTGGACCAGAAACCAGCGGAGCTGCGCCGCGCCGTCCTCGCGCCCGACGATGCCGATCGACCCGACCAGACGCCCATCCCGCTCCGCCAGCCAGAGCCGGTCCTGTCCCGGCCGGTATAGGCGGCCGAACTCACCGAGCGCCTCGGCGACGTAGGACTCGAAGGTGTGATCGAACCCGAATTCCTCGGCGTAGAGGACGCCGTGTAGCTCGGTCACCCGGCCCAGGTCGCCGGGGCGGAGGTCGTGATGCAGCGACACCTCTCGATCAAACGTCTCGACCATCGCGCGGCCCTCCTCGTCTGCGCGGCCGCTGCCGCCTCAGATGAGGCGCAGCAGCCAGTAGATAGCCATCCCACTGAGGATGCAGGCCCACATCCGGCGCGTTGCCCAGCCGACCAGTCCGGCACCGGCGACGGCCACCCAGGTCGTGGGGTCGTAACCCCGGCCAGAGAGCGTCGCGACGACCAACGCGCCCAGCAGGGCAACCGGCAGGAATCGCAGCGCCTGCTGCACGCCGGGCGGGACGGCGCGTTGCGGAAGCAGCAGCCCGCCCAGCCGCAGGGCGTACACCCCGGCGGCCATGGCGACGATGGACCACAGGTTGCTCATGGCCGGCCTCCCGTCCGCCGCGACCACCACGCCCCCGCGGCGCTCCCGAGGCCGCCCGCGCCGAGCACCGCCACGCCGCTCGGGACGAGCGAGGACAGCAGCAGCATCGCGGCGGCCGCGACCAGCGCGGCGAGCAGCGCCGCGCGCCCGCGCAGCAGCGGGATGAGCACCGCCAGGAAGGCGAGCGGGACGAGCAGGTCGAGCCCGGCCCGGCGCGGGTCCGGCACGGCCTGCCCGGCCAGGATGCCGAGCGCGGTCCCGGTGTTCCAGGCGACGTACATGCTCACCCCGGCACCCAGCAGGATCGGCAAACGCAGGCGCCCCTGCCCGGCCGCGACCCCGAAGGCACCGTCGGTCAGGAACCAGGCGGTCACCAGGCGGGAAAGCCAGCCCATCCGGATCTGACTGGTGATCGCAAGCCCGAGCAGCGGCAGTTGGGCGTTGAACGCGATCGCGGTGCCGACAAGCACCAGGATCAGCGTGCCCGCATCGAACAGCGACACGGCACTGACCTGCGCCGCGGCCGAAAAGACGAGCAGGCTCATGAGCTGAGTCTCGCCCGGGGCGAGCCCGATGCTCCGCGCCGCGACGGCATAGGCGATGCCGGTTGGGATGGCCCCCACCCAGAGGGGCAGCATGCCGACGAAACCACGTACGAAGGCGGTCCACACCGGCTCGTGTGACATCCTGCGGTCGTGCTCGTCGATCAGCCCGGCGTGCTCTGCGATTGCCTGCTCCAATGCTTCCCTGCTGGTCAGCACCCCCATGATGGCCCGGATCCGGGCCCGGCTCGGGGTGGTGCCATCCATCCGTGAAGCCACCCGTTACTTGCTATACTAGGCGCCCTATAGCGGCGGGTCATCGTGATCGAAGTCGAATTGGGCGTGGAGCGAGGCATCCGGCACATGGACGTGCAGCGGGCAACCGGGACGCCGGGCGGACGCCGTCTTCGGGCACTTCGCGAGCGGGCCGGGAAGACACAACTCTGGGTCGAGGCCGAGGCCGAGCTGGGGACGGGCTACCTCCAGCGGATCGAGTCGGGTCGCGTCGCGCAGCCCGAGCGGGCCACGCTGGAGCGCATCCTGGCGGCGCTCGGTGCGCGGTACAGCGAGCGGCGCGAGGTGATGGAGCGCTTCGGCTATACCGTCCCCACGCCGCTGCCGGATGAGGACGACATCGCCTGGGCCTGTGCCGTCTCCCACGACGAGCTGCACGGTGTCCCCTTCCCGGCCTATGTCCTCGACTGCCGGACCCGGTTGCTTGCCTGGAACCGCTACGTCCCGCACCTCTTCGGGCTCTCGCCGCGCGATCCCCAGCTCGGCGGGTTGGCGCGCCGTCCGATCCTGGCCGCGTGGCTCGACCCGACCTCACCGCTGGCACGGCTCGTTGTCGAGCCGGATGCCTTCTTCCCCGCGCTCATCCGCGCCACCCGTGCTGAGACGGAGTTCATGCAGGGCGAGCCGTGGTACGCCGAGATGATGCGCGAGTTGCAGGAGTTGCCCCGCTTCCGCCACTACTGGGAGTTGGTTGAGCGGGAGCCCCAGACCGCGAGCGCGGCCCGGACACTGGTGCCGGTCCGTCTGGCCGTGCCAGGAGCCGGGACCCTATCGTTCCGGCTGGCCTCGGAGCGATTCATCCGCGATGCACGCTTCCGCCTGATCCACTTCATCCCCTTTGACGTAGCGACGATGCGCCAGTGCGAGGTGTGGGCCGCCGCGGATTGAGTGCAGCGGCCCTGTCCTGGCACGGAACTGTCGCGCCGTCCGGCGCGCCGTCACACCCCCGTGGCCCGATTCCGGCTAGACGTAAAGAAGCGGACGCCGACCCGCGAGGATGCGGGGCTTGTCGCATGGAGCATCACCATGCCGGGAGACCGCCACCCGCGTGGGGAAAGCCCAACACCGGCCGGGGATCTCTCCGCTCTCCACCAGGGGCAACCGGGGGACACCGTCGGGCGCACGGATGAGGAGGGCCTCGGCTCGCTGGCGGCGGGTCCGCGCCGGAGCGTCCAGAGCGCCTGGCTACGCGACGCGGTGCGCCGGTGGGGAACCGCCATCTGGCTCGTGCTGCTCGGCGCGCTGATCGGCGCCTTCGCGGTCCACGAGCGTGAGCAGATCGCGCAGCTCGGGACGGTGCTCGGCAGTGCACGCCTCCCCTGGGTTCTGGCGGCGGGCCTGTTGGAGATCCTCTACCTGGTCTTGATCGGCAAGACCTACCAGACGGTGCTGGCGCGACTGGGACAGTACATCGGGCTGCGCACGGTTCTCGGGGCCTACCTTCGCAGCCATGCCGTCGGCTCGGTCGTGCCCTTCAGCGGACCGACGACGGCCGTGCTGTTCATCCGGTACCTCACCGGCGCTCGCGTGCCGGGCGCTATCGCACTGCTGGCCACCGGCCTGACCAGCCTCGTCGGGTATGCCTCCTTCGTCATCGTGCTGCTCCCGGCCCTTCTGGCGCTCTGGTGGGGGAAGGAGTTGGGCCAGCGGATAGTTACAGCGGCGCTCCTGAGCGTTGCCATCTTCGCGATCCTGACGGCGGCGGTGGTTCTGGTGTTGCGCGGTCCACCGGCGCCGGGGTGGTTCATCCGGCGGGTTCCACGAGGGCTCAACCGCTTCGTCGAAGAGGCCCGCGCCCGTCGCATCGGGGCGCGCGAGCTGCTACGCCCGCTGGCGCTCTCGGTTGCGACCGACGTCGTCGGCGTCGCGATCCTCTACGCCGCGCTCGGAGCGGTCGGCAGACCCGGCGCGGTGGTAGCGGCGCTCGTCTCCTATCAGATCGAGATGCTGTTCAACGTCATCGCCCCGTTCTTCCAGGGCGTCGGACTGGTGGAGGTGTCGATGACGCTGGCGTTGGAGGCGATGGAGATCCCGCTCGCCACAGCGTTGGCGGCAACCCTGATCTACCGGCTGTGGGACCTCTGGGTGCCGATCCTGGCCGGGCTGGTGCTGGAGGCGCACGGCCGCTGGCGCGGGGTCAACCGGACGCAGGGTCGATCGCCAGGATGATTGGGTATCATCGTGCGGGCATCGAACCCGAGATGATCAGCAGAGGGTGCAGCGCAAGATGACCGTGACCCAGCAGCGCGCCACGCCGATTGGGCGTCCGC
Source organism: Sphaerobacter thermophilus DSM 20745 (assembly GCF_000024985.1). Classification (NCBI taxonomy): domain Bacteria; kingdom Pseudomonadati; phylum Thermomicrobiota; class Thermomicrobia; order Sphaerobacterales; family Sphaerobacteraceae; genus Sphaerobacter; species Sphaerobacter thermophilus. The sequence continues at coordinate 923,147 of NC_013524.1, read as the reverse complement.
TCGGCCTCAGCGAGGCCGAGGTCGCCGAGCGCCGCGCTCGCGGTCTGACCAACGCCGTCCCCTTCGAGACCAGCCGCACCTACAAGCGGATCATCTTCGAGAACACCTTCACCTTTATCAACACCGCCCTCTTCGCGATCTGTATCGCGCTGGCCGCGCTCGGCCTCTACGGCGATGCGGTGGTGACGGTCAGCCTGGTGATCGGCAACGTCGTCGTCGGCATCGTTCAGGAGACACGGGCCAAGCGGAAGCTCGACTCGATCGCGCTCCTGATGCGGCCGACCGCGACCGTCATCCGCGAGGGGGAAGAGCGCACCGTCGACCCCAACGACATCGTGCTCGACGACATCCTCGTGGTCCACCCGGGCGACCAGATCCTCGTCGACGGCGAGGTGCTCGACGAGAACGGCCTGAGCGTCGACGAGTCGCTCCTGACCGGGGAATCGGACCTGATCCGCAAGCGGGTTGGGGACACCGTCCACTCCGGATCATTCTGCATGACCGGCAGCGGCATCTTTATCGCGCGGAAGGTGGGCACCGAGAGCATGGCGCAGCAAATCACGGCCGAAGCCCGGGCCTACCGCGACGTCCGCACGCCGCTCCAGCGCGAGGTCCGCCTGGTGCTCCAGGTGATGCTGGTGCTGGTGGCGGCGCTCTCGATCCAGGTCGGGATCGCCTTCTACGAGTCGCCGGACGACCCCGGGTTGCGCGAGATCACCCAGGCGGCGGCCGTGCTGGTCAGCCTCGTCCCCCAGGGACTCGTCTTCATGGTCACCGTCACCTACGCCATGGCCGCTGTGCGCATGGCGGGCAGCGGCGCGCTCATCCAGCGCATGAACGCCGTCGAATCGACCAGCAACATCGACGTGCTCTGCCTGGACAAGACCGGGACGCTGACGACCAACACCCTGGTCCTGGATTCGCTGGAGCCGATCGGGGTCGACGAGGAGCACCTGCGCACCGTACTGGGCGACTACGCCGCCGCCACGACCGCGGGCAACCGGACGATCGCGGCCATCGCCGCGGCCTGCCCGGGCCGGGAGCGCAAGGTCGTGGGGGAGATCCCGTTCTCGTCGTCGCGTAAGTGGAGCGCGCTCGCCTTCGACGACGCGGAGGGACGCGGGTTCTACGTGCTCGGGGCGCCGGAGATGATCCAGCCGGCGCTGCGCTCGGCGGACGGCCTCCAGCCGCGCGTCGATGCCTGGACCGAGCGCGGCCTGCGCGTCCTCCTTTTCGCCTACCGGCCCAACCCGGCACCGCTTCCGGACGGACAGAGCGAGCCATCGCTCCCAGCGGGACTGATCCCAATGGGATTGATCGCGCTCCGAGACGAGCTGCGCCCCGAGGCGCGCGAGACGATCGAGCGCTTCCGCGAGGCGGGCATCACGCTGAAGATCATCTCGGGCGACAACCCGGACACTGTGGCCGCGCTGGCGCGCCAGGCGGGCTTCCCGGCGGGGATCCGGGCTGTCTCCGGCACCACACTGGGCGACCTGGACGAGCAAGCGTTGATGCCGGTCGCCCAGGAGACGACCGTGTTCGGGCGCATCACTCCCCGCCAGAAGGAGCGGCTGGTGAGCGCGCTGCGCGCCCAGGGCCACTACGTGGCGATGACCGGCGACGGGGTAAACGATGTGCTGGCGCTGAAACGGGCGGACCTCGCCATCGCCATGCGGAGCGGCAGCCAGGTGACCCGCAGCGTCGCCGACATCGTGTTGCTCAACGATTCCTTTGCCGCGCTGCCGAAAGCGTTCCTGGAAGGCCAGCGCATCCGCCGCGGCATGCGGGATATCATCCGCCTCTTCCTGGTGCGGACCCTCTACGTGGCCCTGATCATCTTCGGCACCTCCGCCGCCGGGGCGGCGTTCCCGATCACGCCCAAGCACAACTCGATCCTGGCACTGCTGACCGTCGGCATTCCCGTGTTCGCCCTGGCCGCCTGGGCCCGGCCCGGGAACACACCCCGGCGGCTGGTTCGCTCCGGGAGTCACTTCGTCTTCCCGGCCGCTCTCTCGATCGCCTGGGTCGCCTTCGTGGTCTACATGTTCTATCTCTCGCGCGGCGCCGAGGTGATCACCGCGCGCAGCGCGCTGACCACCATTACCATCCTCTGCGGCCTGATCCTGATCCCCTTCGCCCAACCCCCCAACGAAGCCTTCACCGGCGGGACCAGCCTCAACGGCGACTGGCGCCCCGCCATCCTGGCCGTGGGTTTGCTCGGCGTCTACGTCGGGGTGTTGGCCTGGCCGGTGGCACGTGAGTTCTACGGCCTGGAAGTGCTCGGCTTCCTCGACTACGTGATCCTGGCCCACATCGCGATCGCCTGGGCCGTCACGCTCCGCTTCGCCTGGCGGCTCCACGCCCTCGACCGCCTCCGCGCCGCCTGGCACCGCGTGCGAGGGCGATAGCGCACTGGGCTGGACACACGCGAGCATGGCGTCCGGGCAATGGGGATGCCCGCAGGGTTGCGCTAAGTGCCGCGCCGTGATTTCGGTCCGGGCGGGTGGTGAGACGGTTCTCGCGCGGTGGCACGTGCCCGGGGGTGAACCCCCGGGCTCACAATGAAAAGCCCGCTAAAGCGGGCTCAGGATTTTGGAGTGCGGCGGCCTGAGTCGCCGCTTCGGTATCGCGCGGCACCAGCCGCGCGCCGGGGTTGGTTCCATGACAGCGTCGGGACACGGCATGGGTGGCACGAGGGATCCAGCGCCGTGCCATGTGCCCGGGGGTTTACCCCCGGGCACGTGCCACGGCCGCAGACCCGGGAGATTTCGCGGTATCCATTGCTCCGGGAACCTGCCGTGCCCTCGCCTCGATGGCGCGCCGGGGACTGCGGCTACTCCTCCGGAGCAGGGACGACGATCTTGATGATCTCGCCGCGGCCGGCGTCGGCGACGAAGAGCGAGCCGTCCAGGCCAACGGCGAGCGCGACGGGCTGAGACAAGCCGGTGGCGAACTCCACGAGGTCGGGTGGCGCGCCGACATCGCCGGGTATGGTGCGGACCACGCTCCCGCTCTCGCCGCTGCTGATCGCGGCGAAAAGAGTGTCCGGGTCGATCTGAGGCCACAACACGTTGTCAAAGCGCAGCACGGCGTGGACGGTGACGTCGCCCGGGAACTTGACCACCCGCCGGCTGAGCACAGCGGCCAGGGGATCCTGACTGGCGCTGCGAGTCCCGTTAGTCGGCATGCGGTAGAGCCCTTGCTCGCCCTCGGCCGGGCGATCCACCACCAGGAGCTGCTGGCGGGCGGTGATGAGCGGACCGGGGTTGCTCACGCCGGAGCCGGAGATAAGGACCTCCCCGTCGCCATTCAGCCGGGCCACCACGCGCTGGTCGCCGCCGGGCACCAGGGTTCCGGCGACGAACACGCGCCCCTGTCCGTCGATAACCGGAGCGCCGCGTGACCCTGGCGCCGGGTCGAGGTTCCGGGTCACGTAACTCATGCGGTCGGCGACGCCATTCAGGTCGTTGTCGTCGATGCGGACGACCCCGCCGTCAACGGGGACGTAGATTGTCGTCCCGGTGATCGCGATGCCGCGCGGGTTCGGCAGGTCCTCGGCGATCACGGTGACACGGTCGGCGCTGCCGTCCTCGCGCTCGCTGTCGATGCGCAGAACCCGGCCCTCGGCCGTGACCGCCCAGATGTTGCCGGCCGGGCCGAGCGCCAGCCCCACCGGGGTGCCGAGATCGCTTGCGTAGACGCCGGCCGCGAACCCGTCGGGGACGCGGATGTCGGGCGCGTCCCGGCCGGGGCGCGGGTCGGGCCAGCGCCGGGGTGGGTCTGTTTCGTAGCGCCAGCGGTAATAGTGCCGACCGGTGTTGGCAGTGGTGAAGCGCTGTTCGGCCGGGAGCGCCGGGGTGTACACCAGGATCCGGCGCTCGAAGACCTGGATCAACGACGGCAGCGGCGTACCGTCGCGCCGGTAGATCGTCCAATACGGCTCGCTGATCGGCAGGCCCATCGCCTCGATCCAGCCCATGGTGCCGAAGGGACGCCTGGCGAAGAAGGAGACGGTGACGTCCGGCAGGTTGTGGCCTGTCTGCTCGATGTACTCAGCCCCCCGCAGCGGAACAACGGGCGACCCCGGTGCGGGCTGGCCGGTGCTGTCGATCCAGGCCACGGGCAGGTCCCTCCCCAGGCGCGACGGGGCGCGCTCCTGGACGACGTTGCTCAGCGCGGCGTAGGTCGGGACCCGATCGTCGGGGGAGCCGCTGTCGATCGGGATGCTCGGCGGGGTCCGCGAGGCCGTCAGGCTGTCTCCCAGGTGGATGCGGCCAGTGGTCAACTCCAGCGCCAGCAAGCCCTGGTACACCTGCGGCTCTTCGCGCCCGGAGTCCGGTAACCCCAGCTCCATGCGACCCCGGTCGAAGTACTGCACGATGCGCCGACCGCCCGGGGCATCGGCGTAGGACTCGATCCGCCAGGCCAGCGGCTCACTTCCCCAAAGATCGAAGCCGGAGGTCGACGCCGATCGGGCTGACCAGATTTCCTCGAAAGCGGGGTTGGCCAACGTGGGGCTATCGGCCTGCCGCACGGGAAGGAGGCTGACGCCGATCAGGGTGACGATCAGGGCTGCGACGACCTGTTTGAACACCTCGTGCGGGACTCCTCCGGACCATTTGGGCACGTCGAATCGGCTGGGCTGCCGGTTGCGCGGCCCGCACTAGTAGAACGCCCGGAAGGACGCACCGGTTACACACCACCGGGCCACGCGTCTGCTATGATCGCCCTACCACTCCATGCTACACCAGTGCCGACGTGAGGGGAGAGACGATGCCGCTGACAGACATCGACGCGGTCGTGTTCGACGTCTACGGCACCCTGCTCGACGTCGACAGCATCGAGGCGCGGCGCCGCGAGGTGGCGCCGGAAGCGGCGGGGCTGGTCGGCCTCTGGCGTGCCAAGCAGTTGGAGTACTCCTTCGTCCGCACCCTGGTTGACGACTATGTGGACTTCTGGGCCATCACTGAGGCGGCACTGGACTACGCACTTGCGACGCTCGGTGTGGCGCTGGATCCTGCCGGGCGCACGCAGTTGCTGGACGCCTGGCTCGCGCTGGAGCCGTTCCCGGAGGTACCGGCGGCACTGGCGGCACTGGAGGGTCGACCTCTGGCGGTGCTGTCCAACGGCAGCCTGGCCATGCTCGATGCGGCGCTCACGCACAGCGGGCTGAAGTCGTCGTTCTCGGCGGTGCTCAGTGCCGATACGGTACGACGTTTCAAGCCGCATCCGGCAGTCTACGCCCTGGCTCCGGCCTGGCTGCGCACGCCGGCCGCGCGCGTGCTTTTCTGCTCGGCCAACGGCTTCGACGTGGCCGGCGCGCAGCGATTCGGCCTGCGTGTTTGTCACGTCAGCCGCGGTGGCACGCCGCTTGACCCGTTAGGCGTTGAGCCGGATGCCACGATCAGGTCGCTGGCGGAGTTGCCCGCGCTGCTAGGGAAGGGCGCATAAGCGCGGAGGCGGGCCTGTCCATTTGGACAGCAGCGGACTGTGCCGTGGTCCGATGGAATTAGCGTTGCAGCTCGTCGATACTGACATGGTAACGAGCTGGCGCTGCGTATCGGGGAGCTGCCGGCTCAGACTGAACGACCGGTGAAGGCTATGACTACCCGCAAGAGCATCTTCTTTACACACGCCCATGCCGCGGCGTCAGCGATCCTGTCCCATCGCGAGGGGATCCGCGCGACCTGGGAGGCGCTCCTCGAAGCATCAGTACAAGACCCCGTCGCGTGGCAAGCCATTCGCAGCCAGCTCGACGCCTGTATCGTCAGCTTTGCCGGCTACCTCATGGGTGAGGAGCCGGCTTGCTCCTCTATGGCCGAACGCTGGCAGGCGATGGGCGCCAGCCGGGCACGGAGCGCCGACGCGGGGGTAGCCTTGAGTCTCTTCACCGAGACCCTGCGCCGCAGCCTCGCGGACATCCCTGGTCTCCCCTTCGATTCGTCGGAGATCGTGCCCGCGGCGGCTACGTTCACCCGCAATGTCCTCGGGCGCGTTTTCCCGCCCGAGTCCCCGGAGAAATCCAACGCGGAATGGGCCGGGGTCGTGGATGTGATGACGGCAGTCCGCGAGCGGCGTATCGCCCGCCTGACCGCACTGGGAGACATCGCGCGGGCCGTCAGCACTACGCAGAATCCTCAGGACCTCTTGGAACAGGTCCACGCCGCCTGCTCCCGCATCGTCAACGGTGACGACTTCTGCATCGCCCTCTATAACTCCGAGACGGGGTGCATCACTCCCAAGCTGCTCTACGTGCGGGGCCAGCGCCGCCGCGACCGGGAGGGACAGCCGACCCGGAACGCACTCGCCCGGGTGGTGGCAGAACAGCAGCGACCGCTGGCGGTGCCCGACTATGTCGCGGCCTGCGCCGACTACGGTGTAACCCCCAATCCGGAGTACGACACCGGCAAACCGATCCCGTGGATGGCAGCGCCGATGGTCCAGGGTGAGCAGACCATCGGCGTCATTTCGGTCTTCTCCTCCCTGCTACCGTTCGACTGGGAAGATGTCGAGATCCTGGCGAGTATCGCGCGGCACACGGCGGTGGCGTTGGAAAACAGCCGCTTGCTGCTGGAGCAGCGGCGCCGCGCCGAGCAACTCAAGGCCGTCAACCAACTGGCACGCCGCCTGGCCGCCGTGCGCGACCCGGATACCCTCATCGCCACCGCCGTCGACCTGATCCACGACCTCATGGGCTACTCGTTGGTGTACCTCTTCCTGGTCGACGACGACACCGGTGAACTGGTGCTCCGTGCCCACTCCGACCCGGCCAACCCCCCGGGGCTCCGCAACCTCCGCCTGCGAATCGGCGGGCCGGGCATCGTTGCCGAGGTCGCGGCGACCGGACAGGCCATCGTCGTCGCCGATGTTTCAAAAGACCCGCGCTACGTCAGCACACCCGAGACAGCCAATACCCGATCGGAGACGGCGGTGCCCATCCTCCGCGAGGGGGAGGTGCTCGGGGTGCTCGACCTGCAGAGCACTCGGGTCGACGCCTTCGATGCCCACGATCTCACGACGCTGCGCACTATCGCCGACCAACTGGCGGTCGCCCTCGAGAACGCCCGCCTGTTCCGTGAGGAACACGAACGCAGCCGCGCGCTGGCCTTGATGCTGGCCACCACCCGCGCGGCTGGATCGTCTCTGGTCCTCGACGAGGTGCTGGAGCGGCTGGCCGAAGGGATCGCCGAGGCGGCCGGCGTGCCGAACTGCGCGATTTATCTGCTGGACGAGGATGAGCAGTCGCTCGTCCCGGCGGCGACCGTCGTCGGGCCGCGGAGCTCGTTCGATCGGACCCGCGTCGGCACCACGGTCGTCCGCGTGGCGGACAGCCCGACCGTCCGCATGGTTCTGGGACAGCGTGAGCCGTTCTCCTGCTGCCAGGTCCCGCAGATGGTGGGCGACGACCCGGCGCTGCACGCGGCCCTGGGCGGCGCCTGCGCGCTGGCCGTGCCGCTGGCCGCCAAGGGTCGCATCCTGGGCGTGGCGTTTGTCTTCTCGGAGACTCCCTGCGACGGCTTCACGCCCGATCGCATCCAGTTGATCCGGGGTGTGGCCGACTCGGCCGGGCTTGCGGTCGAAAACGCGCGGCTCTACGCGCAGTCGCATGGGCTCGCGATCGCCGAGGAGCGCGGGCGGCTCGCGCAGGAGATCCACGACACGCTTGCCCAGGGGTTGACCGCCATCTCGCTCCACCTTGACCTCGCTGACGCTTACCTCCCACATAAGCCGGAACAAGCTGCCGATAAGGTCCGACGGGCGCTGGAGCTGACGCGACAGAATCTCGAGGAAGCGCGCCGCTCGGTGCTCGATCTGCGCGCCGCGCGGCTGCACCAGATGTCGCTGCCGGACGCGCTCCGGCGGCTCGTCCTGACGTTCACGGGCGATACCGGCGTCGAGGCGGACTTCGTGGTCGAGGGCCTGGTCGGGCGCCTGTCGGCACGGGTCGAGATGGGGCTGTACCGCATTGCCGAGGAGGCGTTGAACAACGTCCGTCGCCACGCGACCGCCAACCACGTGCGCGTGGCGCTGACGGCGAGCGAGGGGCAAGTCTCCCTCACGGTTGAGGACGACGGGGTCGGCTTTGCGCAGGAGGCAATCGAGCGCGATAATGGGGGCGGTTTCGGATTGATGTCAATCCGAGAGCGCGCTCGTCTGCTGCGCGGCACGCTCGATCTGTCGAGCGCCCCCGGGGAAGGGACGCGCCTGGTCGTGACGATCCCCGCGGAGGGTCGGGCGCGCGAGACATCCTAAAGACTAGAGCGAGGAAACGGACGATGATCAGGATTCTCGTCGTCGACGACCACCCAGTCGTCCGCGAGGGACTGGTGGCTATCCTGGAGGCACAAGAAGACCTCACCGTCGTCGGCGAGGCGGGTGATGGTGACCAGGCGGTGCAACAGTACCGCGACCTGAAGCCCGACGTGGTGCTGATGGACCTGGCGATGCCGGGGACCGACGGCGTGCAGGCCATCCAGGAGATCAAGCGTATCGATCCCAACGCACGGGTTGTTGTCCTGACCGCTTACGACACCGACGAGCGCATCCTCCAGGCGGTCCAGGCCGGGGCCTCCGGCTACCTCCTCAAGGGCGCACCGCGCGAGGATATCTTCCGAGCCGTGCGGGTGGTCTACCGGGGCGGCTCACTGTTGGAGCCGGTGGTCGCCGGGAAGCTGCTCAATCGGATGGGCGACCTGCTCCGCGGGGAGCCGGTCGAGGAAGAGTTGACGGCCCGGGAGCTGGACGTCCTCACCCTCATGGCGCGCGGGCTGCGCAACAAAGAGATCGCCTACGAGCTTTCGATCACCGAACGCACGGTGAAGTTCCATGCCAACGCAATCTATCGTAAGCTGGATGTGAGCGGCCGCACTGAAGCGGTCAGCAAGGCGATTCAGCGCGGTCTGGTCCGCCCATAGCAGGCCGGTGGGTGCCGCATCCGTGGTGCCGCAAACCCCTCACATCGTTGCGCGAATGGACAAACTCCGGACACCGGAGAGTCCGGACCCTGCGCCGCGAGCTGCACGCCCAATGCATCAGCCGCTGCGCCGACTGCTGCGTTTTGCCGTGACAAGGGGCAGGCGACGTGGTGGAAATCGGCTATGATTGGGGACGGCCCGTGCCAATCGGCGAGAGCCATGGCTCGGGTCAGCGTGCTGTGTCAGCACCGCATGTCCCGTGAGTTTGCGCATCGCGCGAGGGCGTTGAGGAGTGGAAGCCGCCCGAACGAGGAGAGGGGAGCCAAACATGAGCGACGGACAGGGACCACGCCGAGTGCGCCAGCTTCAGCCCGACGATCTCGACCGCCAGATCATCCGTCTGCTGCGTGCCGACGGCCGGCGAAGCAACCGCGAGATCGCGCGGCGGCTGGGAGTCCCCGAGGCGACGGTTCGGTACCGCGTCCGGCGCTTGATCGAGAGCGGGGTGCTCAAGATCACCGCGTCGGTTGACCCGAGCCACCTGGGCTACGCCCTGACCGCTGTCATCAGCGTGCAGGTGGAGCCCGAGCGGATCAGCTCGGCCGCAGAAACCATCGCGGCGATGCCGGAAGTGATCTGGTGCGCGATTACCGCGGGCGCGCACGACATCATGGTGATGGCATCGTTCCGCAGCCAGGATGAAATGTTCGCCTTCCTGACGGACCGCCTCGCACGGATCCCGGGCACCCTGCGTACGGAGACCTCCGTCGCACTGCGCGTCCTGAAGCAGCAGCACGAGTGGGCAACCGACCTGACCACCAAGGTCGAGCGCGGCGAGCCGATCGGCGTCGAGCGCTAGCGACCCGCTGACCGTGTGGGTCGCGCCGGTGAGGCCACGGGACGGGGAGGGCGTTGGTTGGCGGGCTACGACGTCGTCACCTTCGGCGAAACCATGATCCGGTTCTCCACCGCACCCGGCGAGCGGTTGGAGACGGCGACCACCGTCGAAATCGGGATCGGTGGTGCTGAGTCGAACGTCGCCGTCGCGCTCGCCCGTCTCGGGCGGCGGGTCGCATGGGCATCCGTCCTGCCGCGCAACCCCTTCGGTGCCCGCATCGCCGGTGAACTCCGCCGCCACGGAGTCGATACCACGCACATCCACTGGGTCGATCAGGGCCGCGCCGGTGTCTACTATCTCGACACCGGTGCGGCACCCCGCCCAACCCAGGTGCTCTACGACCGCGCCGGATCGGCCATCGCCGTCTGTAACCCGGAGGACATCGACCCGGCGCTGGCCACCCGCGGCCGCCTCCTCCACCTCACCGGGATCACTCCCGCGCTGAGCCCATCGTGCGCCGAGATCACCCGGCGCCTGCTGACGGCCGGCACCGCGGCAGGCATCCCCGTGAGTATCGATGTGAACTACCGCTCCCGGCTCTGGACGCCGAAGGCAGCAGCCGAGACGCTGGCGCCGCTGTGCAGTGAAGCAACGATCCTCTTCTGCGGGCGGAACGACGCCGGCACCCTCTGGGGCCTCAGCGGGTCGGACGAGGAGGTCGCCCGCGGCTTGGCCGAGCGCTTCGACCCGGCGGTGACGGTGCTGACGGCCGGAGCCGACGGGGCGCTGGCACTGACGCGCGATGGGACCATCTACCGCGAGCCGGCTGTCCCCGTCGACGTGATCGACCGGGTCGGCGCCGGGGACGCCTTCGCCGCCGGCTTCCTGCACGGCTACCTGGACGGCGACGTCGCGCTGGGGCTGCGCCTCGGGGTGCGCCTCGCAGCGCTGAAGATGACCGTCCGCGGCGACCTCGCGGTCCTCAGCGACGACGACATCGCCGCCTGCCTCGCTGACGCCGGTTCCTCACACACCATCGTGCGCTGACGCAGGGACGCGGCGGGTTCCCGATCCGCCCTCTCCCAGCGCAGCGAGACACCGACTGCGGGTGATCGCTCGTGTTCGTGTCATTCTGAGCGCAGCGAAGGATCTCCGGCGCGTGCGGCCGCCCCTGCACGAGATTCTTCGCTGCGCTCAGAATGACATGTGCCGCTCAGGATGACCCACATCGCTCGGCATGAGAGGCACGAGCGCCTGCCCGCACGTGATTGGGGGTAAAGCAGTCATAACCGCCCGGCCGCCCTAGGGCAGTTCCTGCTCCTGGAAGCGGCCGGCGTAGGTCGCCTGTCCGACGCACTCTTCAAGGATGATCTGGCAGATGGCAGTGCCCGGGTGGATGGCGAGCGGCACCGGCCCGGCGTTGTTCATCTCCAGCACCTGCTTGGCGCGGGTGATCCCCGGCTGCATGAAGTTCGCGGTGACGTGGACCATGAGGCCGATCCGGGCGAACCGGCTCCGGCCCTGGATCCAGCCGCAGATGTCCGGGGGCAGGGTGATGCGCTCTTGGGTAACGCCATGGATCGCCTGGCCCGGTAAGAGGAGGAAGTAGTCGTCGACCTCGATCAGGCTCGTGACCTCCCGGTAGTCGGCATCATCAGTCACGTGGAAGATCTCCTGGGCCGGCCGGAACACGCGGAACTGGCGATCCAGGTGGAGGTCGATCGAGGCCGGCCCGACCTGGGCCGGATCGAACGGGTCGATCACGATCGTGCCGGCCTCGATATGCCGGAGGATCTCCGAGCGGGTCAGCACTGCCATCGTCTTCTCCTTCGTCCCTCATGCCATCGTGGATGGCAGCCGGTGTGTCACCGGTTGGGTCACGACTCAGCGGGCCGCTCCGGCGTCTCCTCTGCCTCGTCCGCGTCGTTCGCAGCCCCTGGGTCGGGCACATCCGGGGCCGCAGGTTCCGTTGCCGTCGCCTCGGCTGCTGCGGTCTCTTCTTCCGGTGCCGCGGCAGGCTCGGGATCAGCCGGGGCGGGTTCCCGTTCGGCGTCGGACGCGGCCTCCCTGGGTGCCGCGGGTTCTGGTGCCGGTTCCTCCGCCGGTGCGGACTCTTCAGTGGACGCGTCGGCCACGGGGGCTTCCTCCGCCGCGGGCTGCTCGACTGCCTCCGGCTCAGGTTCCTCCGCGGGCGGCTCCAGATCGGGCGGAGCGATCGTACCGAGCGCCTGAGCGCACCAGGCAGCCAGCGCCAACAGGGCGGCATCCTGCCCGCGGCGGGCAACGAGCTGCGTCCCGAGCGGCAGGCCGTCGCTGTTGAGGCCGGTCGGCAGGGTGATGGCCGGCGTGCCGACCAGCGACCACGGAGCCTGGAACGTGCGGTCACCGGTGGTGTTGCGGCGCGGCGCGGCGTTGCTGACGCTCGGCAAGAGATAGCCGTCCACCTCGCCCAGCGCGGTGTCGACCGCGCGAGCGATCCGGCGTCGCAGCCGAGCTGCCGTCAGCAGGTAGGCGGCCGGGATGAGCTGGCCCACCTCGATCTCCTGCCGCAGCAGCTTGCCGTAGTCGTCCGGGTGACGTGCGCACTGCTCGGCGTGCACGGCAGCCACCTCGGCCTGCATGATCACCCGGTGGACCGCCAGCCAGAGGTCGAGATCGACCGGGAGCGCCCCCTCCTCCACCGACGCCCCGGCCGCGCGGAGGCGATCGGCCACATCCAGCAGGTGATCGCGCACATCCGGCTCGGCACGCTCCAGGAACTCGGTCAGCAGCACCAGGCGCGGCGGGGTGTCGCGTCGGGCCGCGAGGTCGGTCTGCGTGCCCGCGATCGCGTCGTAGGCGAGTGCAATATCCTCAACCGTGCGCGCCAGGAGTCCGACGTGGTCGAGCGACCAGGCGAGGGGGATCACGCCCTGACGGCTGGCCCAGTTGTAGCTCGGCTTGAAGCCGACCGTGCCGCAGTACGCCGCCGGGCGCACCACCGACCCCGCTGTCTGCGTGCCGAGCGCCAGCGGGACCATGCGCGCAGCCACAGCCGCAGCAGACCCGGCACTCGACCCGCCCGGCGTCCGCGCGGCGTTCCAGGGATTCTTGGTCGGCGCGGGGTCGGCGTGCGCGAACTGCGTCGTGTGCACCTTGCCCAGAATAATCGCTCCGGCAGCACGGAGCCGCGCGACGACATGGGCATCCTGGTCCGCCCGCCGGTCGCGGTACGGGGCGAACCCGGCGACGGTCGGCATGCCCGCGACGTCGATGATGTCCTTGACACCGATAGGCACGCCGTGCAGCGGCCCGATCTGGCCGGCCTCCGCGGCGCGATCGCGTTCGGCAGCCTCGGCCAGGGCCTCGTCGGCACCCAGCGTCGCCCAGGCTTCGATCTCCGGCTCCAGCCGAGCGATCCGCTCCAGAAGCGCGGTCACCAGGTCAACCGCCGACAGCTCCCGCGCGCGCACGTGGCGGACGATCTCGGTGGCCGTGAGGTCGTAGAGCGCCGTCATGCCGTTCCCCCCGCATCCACGCCCGAGGTATCAGGGGCGTCGTCGGTCAGGTCCAGCGGCGCGGCGGCGATGCGCGCCAGGGCCGCGGCGGTGATCTCCAGGGCCTCGGCCATCTCAAACGTCCGCATCGGGCCGAACGTCTCGGCGGCCTGGCGGCGTAGCTGCGCCAGCACCTTCTTCTCAGATAGGTGTGAATCGAGTTTCACGGTGTTGCACTTCTCCTCGTTGCGTGACGGTCGTGGTATCGGCGGGCACGGCGACGAGCGTCGCGGAAGCAGAACGTAGTCTGAGCGAGTGGACGACGGCCGTCAAGCCGCGCATCACTGGCCACCAGCCGGGGTACCGGTCTTGCATCCCTCGCCGGGTCCGCGCGGTGTGGACCTCGACAGTGGCGAACGACCGGCGACGAAGGAGGTCACGATGCCACTCCTCCTGATCCCCCTCGGCATCCTGCTCGCGGTCGGGCTCTACTTCCTGTGGAAGGCGGTCGGCGAGGCCTCAAAGGAGAAGACCGATCACGGCGAAGGGCCTCCCGGCCACCGGATGTGACCGGTCTTGTGCCATCATCGATCTGAGTGCGGGGATGCATGTAACACATTGCGATCCCAGCACGTTATAGTAGATAGCGTCGGGATCTGGTCCTCTGCTGGAACCCTCCGCGAGTCCCTGATTCCCGCCGAACGCGCTGTGAGGCTGGCCGACTACACGGCCGGCAGTGTAGGCGCGACTGGGTCGCACACACAAGCCCTTCCCTGTAGTTCTTTTTTTCCGTTCGCCGCTGCCCCAAGCGGCCAGCCGCCCGGGTGTCCCCGCGCCCGCGCGGCTCATTTTGTGGGGGTTCCTTCGCCTGGACGGCTACGCCGCCCCCGTCCCGCGGAGTGAACGGGCCGGCGTGGTATCTCGCATCAGGCTAACCAACCGCGCCGGCGTGGGGAACGTAGAAGCATCGGGCCTGGGCGACGGCCGGGGCATTTCGAAACTTTGGCGTGTTATAGTCCATGATGGTCTTGGTCCGGCGCTGAGGTGTTCCTGTCCGCCACTTGCCGGGGGCACCGTGAGCGCCAGGACGCGGTATCGCGTGCATCGTGATTCGCGAGAAGGAGGGGGCGTGTCTGAGGTTCGGATTATGGTCAGCCGGAATGGGTCGTACTACGTCCAGGGCAAGGTTCTCCTGGTAGACCACCAGGGGAACGAGATCCCGTACGAGGGGGAGGAAGTCTGGCTCTGCCGCTGCGGACACTCCCAGACCAAGCCGTTCTGCGACGGCAGCCACCGGAAGGTCTGGAGCAAGGATAATCCGAACCGGCCGAATCCGTAGCCGGACCTCCGCACGACATGCCAGCCATACCCGGACGGGGCCGTTCGGTCACCCCGCCGGAGTCCACGCGCCAGACGATGGGGAGTAACTGCATGGCAGGACCGACGGACGACTACGTACGCGTGATGCCCGCGGCAGAGGTCGCGGAGGAAGAGATCTACGAGTTCGAGGTGGACGGGGAGCTGCGCATCCTGACGCGGGTGGGCGATGAGATCTTCGCCTGCGACGGCATCTGCACGCATGAGTACGCGGAGATGTCCGAGGGCGAGATAGAGGACCACGTGATCTACTGCCCGCTTCACGGCTCCGGGTTCGACCTCCGGACCGGCGCCGTCACGAGCCTGCCCGCGGTGACGCCGCTGCCGGTCTATGATGTGAAGATCGTGGACGGGGAGGTTTACGTCTCCCGCGCGCCGCGGGGAGGGGGAGAGGCCTAGTCCATGTCACGCCGGCCTGTGTACGTCCTCCTCGGGGCCGGGGTTGCCGGCCACTTCGCCGCCGACGCACTGCGCCAGGCCGGCTTCGACGGGCAGGTGCTCTTGATCGGCGCCGAGCCGGTGCGGCCCTACGACCGCCCAGCGCTCTCCAAGGGCATCCTCCAGGGTACGAAGGAACCCCAGGCGATCGTCTTCCAGCCGGAGGAGTTCTACCGCGAGCGGGAGATCGACCTCCTGCTGGGTCGCGCGGCCGTGGCGTTCGACCCGGCCGCGCGCAGGGTCGTGCTCGACTCCGGCGAATCGGTGTCGTATGACCGGCTGCTGATCACAACCGGAGCCAACCCGATCCGCCCCCGACTGCCGGGGATCGACCTGCCGGGGGTGCATGTGCTGCGCTCGCTGGCCGACGCCGAGGCCCTCCGGGCCGGCCTGCTACAGGCCGAGCGGGTTCTGGTGATCGGCGCCGGGTTCATCGGGAGCGAGGTCGCCGCCAGCGCCCGCGCACTCGGCCGAGAGGTGATACTGCTCGATCTGCTGCCTGCACCGATGAGCCGCGTCCTCGGGCCCGAGCTGGCGGCAGTGTATGCCGACCTGCACCGTGCCCATGGAGTGGATCTGCGGATGGGCCGGGGCGTGGCTCAACTGCGCGGCCGGGATCGGGTCGAGGAGGCGGTGCTCGACGACGGCACACGGCTCGACTGCGACCTGGTCGTGCTCGGCGTGGGGGTGCGGCCGGCGGTCGATCTGGCCACTGCGGCCGGGCTGGCGGTCGACGACGGCATCCTGGTCGACGAGCACTGCGCTACCAGCGCGCCCGGGGTGTACGCCGCGGGCGACGTGGCCACCTGGTGGCATCCGGCACTGGGTCGTCGGATCCGGGTGGAACACTTCGACAACGCCGGGGAGCAGGGCGCGGCGGCAGGCCGGGCCATGGCCGGGCAACCCGAGCCCTACGCGCCGGTACCTTCCTTCTGGACCGATCAGTACGACACGACGCTCCAATACTACGGCTACCCCGTCCCCTGGGATCAGGTGGTGCTGCGGGGTGACGCCGCGGCCTTCAGCGTGACGGCCTTCTATCTCGCCGAGGGGCGCATCGTGGCGGCCGCGATGCTCAACCGGCCGAAGGAGCACCGTTCTGCCCGCCGCCTCGTCGCGGCCGGCGCCGCCGTCGACCCGGCCGTGCTGGCCAACCCCGACACCGACCTCCGGGCCCTGTCGCGGCAGTTCGCGGCGGGGTAGAGGATGGCCCTCACCCCCTGCCCCCCTCTCCCAACATTGGGAGAGGGGCCGGGGATGAGGGCCGGATCACCTACAGCAACTCCGGGCCGCCGTTCTTGCGACCGGCGCCGAGGGCTTCTGCGCGCTTGTAGGCCGCCCAGACAGCCTGGGCGATGACGGTGCGCAACCCGCCCTTCTCCATCTGGTAGTGCGCGGCCGCGGTCGTGCCGCCCGGCGTCGTCACCATGTTGCGGAGTTCGGCCGGGTGCTTGCCCGACTCGCGAGCGAAGAGCACCGAGCCGAGCATCGTCTGGTAGACGAGTTGCTCCGCGATGCGCCGGTGCAGCCCGAGGTGGACCCCGGCATCGATCAGTGCTTCCATCATTTGAAAGACGTAGGCTGGCCCGGTGCCGCTCAGCGCCGTCGCCATGTCGATCTGGTCCTCAGAGTCGACGCGCACCGACAGGCCCATGGCGCTGAGCACAGCCTCGACCAGCGCCTGAATCCGCTCATCGACGGCCGGTGCCGGGTACCAGGCGGTGACCCCGCTGCCGATCTGCGCCGGGGTGTTCGGCATCGAGCGCACGACTGCGGCGTGCCCAAGCCCTTGGCTGAGGTGGGCGATCGTGGCGCCGGGGATGATCGAAACCACGACCTGTTCCGGCCGCAGCGTACCGGCGAGCTCCTGCATGACCACGTCGAGCGTCTGCGGCTTGATACTGAGCATGACAAGGTCGGCCTCGGCGGCCGCTTCCCGGTTGTCGCTGACGATGCGAACCCCGTAGCGCGCGGCGAGTTCCTCGCGGCGGGATGGGATCGGCTCGCCGCCGGTGATCTGCCGCGGGTGGACCAGCTCCCCGCGCAGCAAGACCGCCATGATGGCCTCCGCCATCACACCGCAGCCGATGAATGCGATCCGTGCGTCGCGCAGGATGTCCTGCACCGTACCCTCCATTGCTGGCTCCTCCATCGTGCGCCGCACGCGTGCGGCGCCGCTATTGAGCTACCGGTTGTGCGTGGGTAGGTTTCTGGCCCTCAAACGCTAAGCGGGTGCCCGTCGGCACCCGCCCCACTCGGAAACCGTGACGATCGACTCAGCAAAGATCTCCGAGGGAAGCGGGTTGAGGGCCGCCGGTAGGGTCCGGGGCAGGGATCGGGCTAGGGGCGGACAGCGCGCGGGCAGGGGATGCCGGCGCGCCGGGCAGACGTGCGCGGTCGTAGCACAGGGTGTGGTGGTCAGCGAGGTCGGATGAGTACAGCATCGCGTCCTCCAGCAACCCGCGGCTTGCCGCGAGCGCGTCGAACAGTCGCCCGTGTGCTCGCTATTCTACACCTCGAGCCCATCATGGCAAGTGGCATTCGTCTGGACGGCGCGCAGCGCCACCGCTTGACAGACCTTCATCGCCCATGTTATCTAAGGTCCAGTTTCACGTACTCGGTAACTAAAGGTTCCAGCTTTGCGGACTCGGCGTCAGTCGCCAGCGAGCGATGCGCGTCCGCCCCATACCTTCGTCTAAAGGGATTTTGGCGCGAGCGGTGGCCGCGAGTCCGCGTAACCGAGGCTCGCAGCCCCGCGGGCCTTTTTCAATGCCATCCCGGCATCCACGCAGGGTGGCGAGCGTGTCGTTCCCGTTCATCGAGTGTGGCCGAGAGTTGTCGTTCGAGGAGGAGGCGCCATGACCCCCCAGTATGATCCCGAACGTGAGAAACTCCGCCAGATGCTGCACCGGACCGTCGACCGGCGCATGCTGATGCGTGGCACTGCCGCCGCACTCGGCGCCGGAGCGCTCGCCCGCTTCCTGGCCGCCTGTGGTGGCGGCGAGGAGGAACCGGGGGGTGGCGGCGATAGCACCGGCGGCGGCGCCGCGCAGACGCCCGCCACGACCGAGTCACCGGCCGCAGGCGAAGGGAAACCGGGCGGAACGCTCCGGGTCGCGATCATCGGCGAGCCACCCGCGTTCGACCCAACCTTCACCACCGCAACCATCACGCAGAACACAACAGCCCACGTCTTTGAGACCCTCTGGGCTCAAGACAACGAGTTCTCTCCTCAGCCGTTGTTGCTGGAGAGCGCCGACATCCAGGAGGAGGGCAAGGTCTTCGTCCTCAACCTCCGCCAGGGGGTGAAGTTCCATAACGGCGAGGAGATGAAGGCCGACGACGTCATCGCCTCGCTGGAGCGCTACGCCAAGCTGTCAGGCCGCGGCAGGACGTTGTTCGAGCGTGTCGAGGGGCTGGACAAAGTCGACGACTACACCGTCCGCCTGGCCTTCAACGCACCGACTGGCATCGCGCCCGTGTTCCTCCAGATGCCCGACGCGATCATCATCCCCAAGTCGATCGCCGATGCCGCGCCGGATAGCGAGATGGGCGAGTTCATCGGGACCGGGCCGTACATGGTGAAGGAGCGCCTGCCGGACCGCTACATCAGTCTGGTGCGCTTCGAGGATTACGCCAAGCGGGACGAGCCGCCGAACTACTTTGCGGGCGGCAAGACGGCCTACTTCGACGAGATCCGCTTCATCCCGGTGTCGGAGCAGGCGGTGCGTTCCGACGGCCTGATCACCGACGAGTTCGACTTCGCCGAGGACCTCAGCAAGGACAACTTCGAAGCTCTCGAGGCCGAGCCGTCGGTCGAGCTGCAGATCACGCTGCCCTACTACTTCTACGGCGCGCACTTCAACAAGTCCGAAGAGAGCATGATGTCCAACCGCGACCTGCGGATGGCGCTGCTGACGGCGATCGACATGGAGCCGGTGGCGCGCGCCGGGTTTGGGGACGAGCGGTTCTGGCGGCTGGGGCCGGAGATCAGCGCGCCCGAGTCGGCCTGGTACACCGACGCCGGCAAGCAGTACTACGACCTGAAGGATCCCGACAAGGCCCGGGAGATGCTCCAGGCCGCCGGCTACGACGGCACGCCGATCCGCTGGATCGCCACCAAGGAGTACTCCTACAACTACAACATGGGACTTGTCCTGAAGGACCAGATGGAGAAGGCCGGGGCGGTCATCGACTTCCAGGTGATGGACTGGGCCACCCTGGTCAGCCAGCGCAGCCAGAAGGACGCCTGGGACATCTTCATCACGGGCCACCCGAGCTACAACCACCCGATCCTCCAGGTCTTCCTGCCGGAAACCTGGCCGGGCTGGTGGGTGAACTCCCGTAAGGACGAGTTGATGACCTTGATCATCGAGGAGACCGACCCCGCCAAGCAGTTGGAGTACATCGCCGAGCTCCAGGAGCTGTGGTGGTCGGAAGCGTGCATGATCAAGGTCTGCGAGGGCGCCACGCTGCGCGGCTATCGCTCGCGCCTGAAGGGCTACAACAACCCGACCGACTGGCACTTCTTCAACGCGTGGTTCGAGGAATAGACCAGAGCTGAGCGGGAGCCATGACGCGCTACATCATCCGGCGCCTGTTGCTCGCGATCCCGGTCATGCTACTGGTAGCGGTGACGACCTTCCTGCTGCTGCACATGACCCCAGGTGACCCGGTCTCCGTGCTCCTCGGCCCGGACGCCACGGTCGAGCAGATCGAGGAGATGCGGGAGGCGCTGGGGCTCAACGACCCGGTGCATATCCAGTTGCTGAACTGGTTCCGGGATCTGGCGCGCGGTGATCTGGGCGAGAGCATCTTCCTCGGCAAGCCGGTCACGGAGGCGATCGCCGAGCGTGCGCAGCCGACACTGCTGTTGACGCTCCTCGCGTCGCTCGTGGCGATTTGCGTCGGGCTCCCGTTCGGCGTGATCTCGGCAGTCCGGCGCGGCTCGACGATCGACGTCGGGGCGATGCTCGCGGCCATGGTCGGCATCTCGATGCCGACCTTCTGGCTCGGGCTCAATCTGATCTTCATCTTCGGCGTCAAGCTGCGCTGGCTGCCGGTCCAGGGCTATCAGCCCCTCTCAGAGGGTCTCTGGACGAGCCTGCGCTACCTGATCATGCCGGCGCTGACGCTCGGCGCGGCCCAGGGCGCACTGCTTGCCCGGATGACCCGCTCCATGATGCTCGAGGTGCTGCACGAGGACTATGTACGGACGGCGCGGGCCAAGGGAGTGAGCGAGCGCCGGGTCATCCTGCACCATGCACTCCGCAACGCCTTCATCCCGCTGGTGACGGTGATCGGCCTCACCTTCGCCGTCCTGATCAGCGGGGCGGTGGTGACCGAGCAGGTGTTCGGCATCCCGGGCGCCGGGCAGTTGCTGATCCGGGCCGTCAACCGGCGGGACTTCCCCCTGATCCAGGGGATCGTCCTGATCGTTGCCCTTCTCTACGTCATCATCAACCTGATCGTGGACCTGATCTATGTCTTCCTGGACCCGCGCATCCACTACAGCTAGGGGAGCCACGCAGGGCATCGGGGGAGTGTGCAGAGTGAGGCAACGATGACGGTCGTCGAACGACCGCGAGCGCTCGCGGACCAGATCCGACCGGAACCGTCATTCGGCAAGCGCGTCGGCCACTACGTGCGGCGACACCCCGGCGGCGTGCTCGGCTCGACGCTGGTGCTGCTCATCGTGCTCATCGCCATCTTCGCCAACCAGATCGCGGGGCAGGACCCGACCGCGCTCAACCCGGCCGAGCGGCTGGCCGGGCCGAGCGCGGCCCATCGCTTCGGCACCGACAACTTCGGGCGCGACCTCTTCAGCCGGACGGTGCACGGCACCCGCATCTCGCTCGGCGTCGGCTTCGGCGTGAGCCTCGCCGCGCTGCTCGGAGGGATCATCTTCGGCTTGCTGGCAGGGTACTACCGCCGCCTGGACGCGCCGCTGATGCGCCTGATGGACGCAGTCATGGCCTTCCCGGGCATCATCCTGGCGATCGGGATCGTCGCCGCGACCGGCCAGAGCATCGCCAACGTGATCCTCGCGCTGGGGGTCGTCTACATCCCACGGGTCGCCCGGCTGGTGCGCAGCGTGGTGCTGAGCGTCCGCGAGCAGGCCTTCATCGAGGCGGCCCGCGCCATCGGGGTGCGTGACTGGCGCCTGCTGGGCCGGCACATCCTGCCCAGCTCCTGGTCCCCGATCATCGTGCAGGGCACCTTCGTCTTCGCCGAGGGTGTGCTGGGCGAGGCCACGCTGAGCTTCCTCGGCGTCGGACCGCCACCGATCTACCCGAGCTGGGGCACGATCCTAAGCGAGGCGCGACCGTTCATCCGCGAGGCACCCTGGATGATGATCCTGCCCGGCATCGCCCTGACCGTGACCGTGCTCAGCCTCAACCTCATGGGCGACGGCCTCCGCGACCTGCTCGACCCCCGCCTCCGCCGCCGGGCGTGAGGGGTAGCCACTATCCGTGGCCGACCCATAGGGACGCATTCAGCGCGTCCGGTGCAGGAGGCGAGTAGTGCGGAGGATCCACCGCCGTGGCACGTGCCCGGAGAGGGTGGTGTGAGAGTCCCGCGGTCGGCACGTGCCCGGGGGTGAACCCCCCGGGCTGACAACGCGAAGCCCACTGAAGGGGCTGAGGGCGCTGGGCCCGGTAGGAGTCCAAACAGAATATGCCTGCAAGTCGGCATCACAGCCCCTTTAGTGGGCTTACCCAATATTCAGCCCGGGGGTTTACCCCTGGGCCTAGACCACGGCGCTGGATCCTCCCATCACCCGGTCGGCTCATGACCCCCAGCCCGCTTGAGCGGGCTTTCGTTGTGAGCCCGGTGGCGTTAGTCCCGGGCACCGACCACGTCCCTAACCCCTCCTGCCACTCACCCAACCACGACCACTCCGCCCTCCCACAGCCACAAGCGTGGGCGTCCTTACCCTCCTGCCCGCCACTCCCCTCTCCCAACGTTGGGAGAGGGGTCGGGGGTGAGGGCCACTCCCAGAACCGCCCCCGCCCCGGTACGGCTACCGCCGCGTGGCCACAGCGCGGAGGAGTCCGTGGTGGGCAGCGTGGGTCATGATGGCGTCGATGTCGATGGTGCGGGGGCCGTCGCGACGGAGGTGGACGGTGGCGCGGTCGGCGGGGGTCAGCTCGATCTCCCGCTCGCCGTCGAGGGCCAGGCAACCGAGACAGCCTTCCAGGAACACCTCTTCGCCGGGAGCGATCCGGCGCCACTCCATGACCCCGACCGGGGCGATAAGGCCGGGCGCGAGCGGGGCGTGGATCACGAGCGGTGCCGTTGCCGGATCGGTCAGGCGGAGATAGAGCGCTTCCCCTGTCCCGCGCGGCAGCGGATCGACCAGGGCAGCGGTGCCCGAGAGCCCGACCGCACCGGGCTGGGCAAAGGCAACGATGATCTGGGAGATCGTCTCGGCCCGCCAGAGCGCGCGGGAGCCGATCCAGGGGTCGGTGCTGAGTGCGACGTCCACCAGCGCCAGCTCCTCACGCGGATTCGCCCCGTCGACCCGCACCGTGAGCAGTGTCTCCTGCCGCAGAGCGAGATCGGGCGGCACCTGGCCGGTGGCATAGAAGCCGGTTGCCAGACCGGCGATGGTCGCCTCCCGCACCTGGGGGAACGCGTTGTTGGTGCCGGTGGAGAGGGCACAGAGGGGTGTGTCGCCGCAGTGCCCGGCGACGATCCGGTGGGTGCCGTCGCCCCCGAGGACCACGATAGCAGAGGCACCCGCGGCGACCATCATCTCGGTCGCCGCGGCGCTGTCCTCCGGACCGTCCTGCAGCGGCAGGTCGAGAACCTCGAGTTCCGGGAGGCGGGGCGGCGTGGGGTCGGTCTGGTGTGCGCGGAGGTTGCGCTCCAGGCTGTCGCCCACACCCGCCCCGGCCGGCATGAGCAGTACGCGCTCGACCCCGGCCGCGCCTAGCCCGACGAGGAGGCGGTAGATCATGCGCCCCTTCTCGGCGTTGTCGAAGACCGACGCGCCGCTCACGAGGCGCCGGATGTCCCGGCCCGAGGCAGGGTTCGCGATGACGCCAACAGTCACAGGCATGGCGTCAGGCATCCACCTCAGCGAGGAAGCGGTCAATCAGCCGTGTGACCTCGCTCGCGGCCTCCATCTGGACCGAGTGGCCCTTACCCTCGATGATCTCCACCCGGGCGTGGGACGGCAGTGCGTTGGCGTGGTCGACCGGGAGGATCTGGTCCTCCCGACCCCAGATGCCAAGCACCGGGACATCGAGGCCGGCCAGCGCCGGAGCCAGTACCGTCGCCTGCCGCCCGCCGGGGAAGAGCCGGTCGGCCAGCGTTCGCAGGGCCTGGTCCACGCCGTCGATCCGCTTTGAACGCAGCGTATCCTCCACGAACTGGCGGGTGACGAGCGACTGGTCCGCAAAGAGCATGGTGAGCACGGGTGTCATCTGCCGGCGCGACCCGGCGGCGATGAAGCCCTCGATGAAGTCCCCGTTGATCTCGGGACCGAGCCCGGCGCTGGCGATCAGGGTCAGGGAGGCGACGCGCTCCGGATGGGCCGTGGCGACAGCCATCGCCGTCGCCCCACCCATCGAGTGGCCGGCCAGGTGGGCGCGCTCGATCCCGAGTGCGTCCATGAACCCGGCGACGGTGCCCGCCAGCACGTCGAGCGATCCGTCACCCACGTCCTTGCTCGACCCGCCGTGCCCCGGCAGGTCGAGGGCGTAGACCGTGCGGCCTCCGGCCAGCGCCTCCTGATTGAAGAGCCAGGTGTTCAGGTCGCCACCGAATCCGTGGATCAGGATGACGGCCGGGCCGTCCTCACCGTGCCGTAGGTAGCGGATGGTGCGGTCGCCGACGGTCACCTGCTCGGGCACCGGCCCGGTATCGCCCGCTTCGGCGGGTGGGACGAAGGTGGCCTCGAACTCGGCGATCAGTTCCTGGATCGCTTCGTCCGGGGTCGCCTCGTCGGCGATGATGCCGAGCATGCCACCGACCGGGATCACCTGGCCGGGCTCAGCCACGCGCCGGCGCAGGATGCCCCCAGCCGGCGCCTCGACCACACCGTTGATCTTCTCGGTTTCGACCTCGGCCACCTCGTCTCCCGGCCGGATGGTGCTCCCCTCGTCCACCAGCCAGCTCACGAGGCGCCCCTCGGTCATCGATAGACCCCACTTGGGCATCGTCAGCTTGATGACCTGGGTCTCCGTGGTCATGCCGTAACCTCCGCCCCCTTGCCGACGACCTCGCGCACCGCCGCGGCGATGCGATCCGGGCTCGGGACGAATGCATCCTCGAGCGTCGGGCTGAAGGGGACCGGCGCGTGCGGCGCGGTGACCATGCGGATCGGGGCCGTCAGCGCCGAGAAGCAGTCCTGGGCCACCAGTGCCGCGACATCGCTGGCGAAGCCGCAGCGCGGGTAGGCCTCATCGACGACGACGAGCCGGCCGGTCTTCTCGACGCTCTCGTAGATCGTCTCGGTGTCGAGCGGCGAGGTCGTGCGCGGGTCAACGATTTCGCACTCGATGCCCTCGGCTGCCAGCGTCTCGGCGGCCTGCTGGGCCATGCTGACCATCCGGCCGAGCGCGACGATGGTCACGTCGTCCCCCTCGCGCACATAGGCGGCTTCGCCGAAGGGGATGGTGTAGGACTCCTCGGGGACATCCCCCTCCATGGTGTAGAGCACCTTGTGCTCGAAGAAGATGACCGGGTCGTCGTCGCGGATCGCCTGGATCAGCAGGCCCTTGGCGTCGTACGGGTTGGACGGGACGACGACCTTCAGCCCCGGGATATGGGTGAAGATCGGGTAGAGGGCCTGGGAGTGCTGGGCCGCCGCGCGGATACCCGCGCCGTACATGGTGCGGATCACGACCGGCGTCTTGGCCTTGCCGCCGAACATGTAGCGAAACTTGGCGGCCTGGTTGAAGATCTGGTCGAAGCAGACACCCATGAAGTCGACGAACATCAACTCCGCCACCGGCCGGATGCCGCTGATGGCCCCGCCGATCGCGGCGCCGATGAAGGCCGACTCGCTGATCGGGGTGTCGAGCACGCGGTCGTTGAACTGGGTCCAGAGCCCCTTGGTGACGCCGAGCGGGCCGCCCCAGGAGTCGCCTTGCTGGCCGTCGGACCCGGCGCCGCCGGAGATATCCTCGCCCAGGAGGACGACGGTTGGGTCACGCCGCATCTCCTGAGCGAGCGCCTCGTTGATCGCCTGCTGGAAGGTGAGCCGTCGAGCCATTTCTTCACCTCCGTCTGCTGGTGGGAGGGAGGCATCCACCCTCCCGCGCCGCCACCACACCGGCGCCGGACGGGGTTGCACCCGCCGCAGCCGGAGCGATGACGCCCGCCGCGCGGCTAGTAGGCGACGTAGACATCGGTCACGAGTTCCGACACATCCGGGTCGGGCGCGGCCTTGGCCTCACGCACCGCGTCGTCGATCAGCGCCCGGACATCGCGGTCGATCTCGTCGAGCTCGGCCTGGTCGATGACCCCGGCGGACGTGACGCGCTGGGCGAAGCGCATCAGGCAGTCGCGCGTCTGGCGGATGTTCTCGACCTCGTTTGGCGCGCGGTAGGTCTGCTGGTCGCCCTCGAAGTGCCCGTAGTAGCGGTTGACCTTGCACTCCAGCAGGGTCGGACCACCGCCGCTGCGGGCGCGGCGGACCGCCTCGCGTGCCGCCTCATAGACGGCGAAGAAATCGTGGCCGTCGACGATCACGCCGGGCAGGCCGAAGCCGTCGGCGCGCTTGGCGACATCGATACCCTTCTGGTGGTACCGGCTCGACGTGGACTCGGCGTAGCCGTTGTTCTCGACGACGAAGAGGACCGGGAGGTTCCAGACGGCGGCCAGGTTCAGGCTCTCCAGGAAGGTGCCCTGGTTTGATCCGCCGTCGCCGACAAAGGCGACACCGACCTGGTCGGTACCCCGGATCCGAGCCATCAGGCCCACGCCGCAGATGAGCGGGGGCGCGCCGCCGACGATGCCGTTGGCGCCGAGCATGCCCTGGTCAAAGTCGGCGATATGCATCGAGCCGCCCTTGCCCTTGCACAGCCCGTCGCGCTTCCCGTAGATCTCCTTCATCATCGCCTTGACGTCACAGCCCTTGGCGATGGCGTGGCCGTGGCCACGGTGGGTGCTGCCCACCCAGTCGTCCGGGCGGAGGTTGGCGCAGATCCCGGCGGCGATCGCCTCCTCACCCGCGTAGAGGTGCACGAACCCAGGGATCTCGCCGGTCGCAAACTCGATGTGCAGGCGCTCCTCGAACTCGCGGATGGTGCGCATGACACGATAGGCGTGGAGTAACTCCTGCTTACCCAGCTCACCGATAATGGTGGGTGGGGGTGCTGAGGTCGTCATGGAAGCCTCCTTCCCCGGGAACTGAACATTTAGTTTGGTTGGTGCGTCCCATCTTAGACACATGGCGAAGATCTCGCAAGAGGTAGCGGGAAAGGCAACCGTTGGCCGCCTGACTGACACATGGGCTATCGTATGTGTATGTTGGACCACCGAGTTCAAGTGCTACTCGACGACGAACGCTATGAGAAGGTGGCGCGGGAAGCGCGGCGCCGCGGTATCTCGATTGGGGCCGTGATCCGCGAGGCGATCGATCGCTTGCCGACGGACAGCGAAGCCCGGCGCGCGGCGATTGAGGCGATCCTGGCGGCTGAGCCGATGCCGGTCCCCGACGATCCGGCGGACCTGCGCCGGGAGTTGGATACCGCGCGCGACACCGCTGAGCGACAATCATCGGTACGACCGTGTTCACCTAGTTCGTGCCCGGTGGCGATCCCGTGCTGACGCAGTCGTGCTCGCTCGCAAGGAGGCTGTGGCACTTCCCCTCCTGACCACGCTGCCGGATCATCTTTCGCTTGCACTGGATTGATCCGGCGAGTCCCGCGCTGGCTCAGCTCATTGAGCAGTAGCGCGCACCAGAGCTGCGCAAAACCTCTCCAGCGCCTCGCACGTACCCTCCGTGGACGGTGCGCGATCGGCGACGTGTGCGCCCCCCGTGGGACCCATGAGCTCGGCGATGGAACAGCTTTCGCGTGGTGGCGTTAACGTCCAGGCGCACCGAGGAGACGAGGGTGCAGCGTGCCGAGTGAGCCGGATGCAGTCCACCCAGCGCCGGCCGGATACCTTCCACTGGCTGACTATGGCGTGATCGGGGACGGGCGCAGCATCGCGCTGGTGGCCAATACCGGCGCGATCGATTGGTGGTGCCTGCCGCGCTTCGATGGCGACCCGATCTTCGCCCGGCTGCTCGACACGCGCCTCGGCGGGTCGTGCGTGATCCAGCCGCGCTGCTCCTTCCACGGCCGGCAGGCGTACCTAGGCGAAACCAACGTGCTGGCGACCACCTTCACCACCGATGCCGGGGAAGCCCGGGTGGTGGACTTCATGCCGGCGCTGACGGAGGCGCAGAAGCGGCGCTATCCGATCCCCTTCCGCGAGATCGTGCGCCGAGTGGAGGGCATCTCGGGACGCGTGCCGATGCAGTTGCTGCTGCGGCCGCGGCCGGACTACGGCCGCCTGACGCCGCGGGTGCGGCAGACGCGCGCGGACCGCTACGTCATCGAGTGGCGCGACCAGGCGCTGCACGTCACCGCAGGCGTCCCGCTGCACATCGACCCCGGCACACTCACGGCGTCCTTCGACCTCGTGCCGGGCCAGCGGGTGGACCTGGTGCTTTCCTACTCCAGCGAGTCACCGGCCGAGTTGCCGACCCTCGGCAGCCTCGACCTGATGCAGCGGCTGACCGTGGAGTTTTGGGAGGCGTGGATCCGGCAATGCGGGTATACCGGGCCCTACCAGTCGGCAGTGCGCCGCAGCGCGCTCGTTCTCAAGCTCCTCACGTACGCCCCCTCCGGCGCGATCATCGCCGCACCGACGACCTCACTCCCGGAGCAGATCGGGGGCGTGCGCAACTGGGACTACCGCTACTGCTGGCTGCGTGATGCGGCCTTCACCATCCGCGCGCTGCTCAGTCTCAACTACCAGCGGGAGGCCCACGCGTTCGCCGAGTGGCTGCTCCACGTCACCCGGCTCACGCACCCGGAGCTGCAAGTCCTCTACACCCTGTACGGCGAAGCCGATATCCCGGAGCGCACGCTGGACTACCTGGAGGGCTATCGCGGCTCACGGCCGGTACGGGTCGGTAACGCCGCGGCCGAGCAGTTCCAGCTCGATGTCTACGGCGAGGTCATCGATGCCCTCCGGATCTACCATCGGGTCGGCGGCTCGTTCGACCGCGACGGGCGGCGCCTGATCGCGGGACTGGCGGAGGTCATCGCTCGCCGCTGGCATGAGCCGGACGACGGCATCTGGGAGGTCCGCTCGGGCCGCGCCCAGCACATCCACTCGAAGGTGATGGCCTGGGTCGGGCTGCAGGCGGCGATTGAGATTGCCCAGCATGAGCGGCTGCCGATCTCCGTGCCCCACCTGGAGCGCACGGCCGACGAGATCCAGGCGTGGGTGCTCCGCCACGGGTACGATCCCGGCCTCGGCGCCTTCACCCGCACCTACGGTAGTGGGGACCTGGACGCCGCGCTCCTGGTCGTGCCACTGGTGGACTTCCTCGACCAGCGCGACCCGCGCGTTGCCGAAGCAGTCCGGGCAATCGAGCGACGCCTCACGCGCGACGATCTGGTCCATCGCTACCTGGGGGAGGATGGGCTGCCCGGCGAAGAGGGTGCCTTCCTCATCTGCTCGTTCTGGCTGGTGGAAGCCCTGGCACGCACCGGGCGGCTCGACGAGGCCCACGAGCGCTTTCAGCGTCTTCTTGCGCGGGCCAACCCGCTTGGGCTGCTGGCCGAAGAGGTTGACCCGGTGAGCGGGGAGCAACTCGGCAACTTCCCCCAGGCATTCAGCCACATCGGCCTGATCAACGCCGCCGTGACTCTCCACGAGGTCGAACAGCAGCCCCAGCGCGGCGCCTACTCCCGGGTTGTGGGGAGGTCGAGGAGAGAAAGGCCAGGGATGTCTCGATAGTCGCGGAGATTGCGGGTAACGAGCGTCAGGTTGAACTCAAGAGCCGTTGCCGCGATGATGAGGTCGAGCGCCCGGCCGCCGACTCGCCTGCCTTGCCTGCGCAGGTCTGCCCGGACCGCCGCACAACGACGCGCTACCGCCGGTGAGAGGGGCAGCAGCGGCAGGGTCTCAACCAGTTCGCGAAAGCGCAACTCGGCAGCCGCCTGATCGGTGCTCATGAGCACACCCTGGTAGACCTCCATGTAGGTGATGATGCTGATGGCGATTCCCGCCGGGGCCAGACGAAGCAGGAGTTCGCTTGCATCGGGGATACCGGTAAGATGGTCGATGACCCAGTCGCTGTCTATGAGGTAGGCCATCGATCAGCGGGGACTCTCGGACTCGCCCTGCGTCCGAGCCTCATGGATATCGCGGATGAGCGTGTCGGGGTCCACGCCCACAAGCGTCCCGGCGCTCCGCTGCAGGGCCGCGCGGACCGCTTCGGGATCGTACGCTGCCCAGATCTCGGCGCTGTCTTTCGGACCGGTGTGCAACCCCGTATCATCTTTCGCCCGCAGTTCCCGGGCAAAGGCGACAACCTCCGCCCGGCGCAGACGGATTCCAAGACGCGCCACGCGATGGCCCCGGAGTCGCCCTGCCTTGACCCACCGGCGCACGACTGCGGCACTGACCGCCAGGTAGTCGGCCGCCTCTGAGACGCTGATATATTCGTGCCGCTCCCTGTGCACCACTGGGCGCTCCCGGGTCGTATGTGCGATACCGCGGGGATGATGGCTGTAGTCTTCTCATCATCCGTACGAGCTCATTATGCCTGATGTCACGCGGCACGTCGAAGGATCCGCCGTCTGCGGCGCTCCCTGGTCGCCATGCATCCCTACCGCCTGAGCCGATAGAAGGTGCCGAGCATGGCACCGAAAGCGAGGTGGGCGAGGAAGGTGACGATCGCGGTCTGGTGGCCGTAGTTGCTCGCCAGGAAGCCGGGGGGCTCCAGCTCCAGCGTCGGCTCGGGGCCGCGGGCGTCGCTCGCCATGCGAGGGTGGAGACCCGGTAGGGCCGGGAGGCCGACGACGAGCACGAAGAGCGCGTGCACTGCGCCGATTGCCGCGCCGAGCCACCAGGTGGCGCGCTGGAAGTACTGGAAGGTCGCGGCGTAGACGAGCGCGAAGAGCCAGCCGTTCACCAGGTGCATCAGGAATCCGTAGATCTTGGCACGGTCGCGGTTGGGTGTCACCATCAGCCCGAGGATGAGCGGGAGATCGACCCGCGTTCGCCCGATGGCTGCCGCGCCCCGCAGGATGGTGGTCAGCACCGTCGTCCCGGCAAAGCCCCAGAGCATCACCGCACGGAGGTTCATCGCCCCGCCTCCCGTCCGCTCGGCGTGCCCCTTTGGCGCGCCCCTATAATTCGTACGGAGAAACCCGCGTTCCGGTCGGTGCCTGGCTCCGGTCCGGCCCAGAGATTGGCTGGCCATGCTTCGCGTCCTCGTCGCCGCAGCGTATCCCATGACTCGTGCCGGACTGGCGGCACTCCTGGCTGAGACGCCGGAGATTGCCGTGGCCGCGACGGTGGAGGACGTGGCCACCGCGGTGGCTGAGATGGAGCCGGCCGCGCCGGATGTGATCCTCCTTGCGCCAGGCGACGATGTAGAGGAGTGGCTGGACGACCTGGCCCGGCTGGCCGGGGAGAGCGGGGCCCCGCCGGTTCTCCTCCTGGTCGACACGCCCGAACTGGCGCCCGAGGCACTGCGCGCCGGGGTCGCCGGGCTGCTCCTCCGTGACGCCGACCCGGACGAGATCGTAGCGGCACTGCGGGCGGCCGGGCAGGGCCTCACGGTGCTGGACCCGCGTGCCGTTCCCTTCCTGACGACCGACGCAGCGCCGCGGGCATCCCCCGACGCCGGCGAGCCACTCACGCCGCGAGAGCGCGAGATCCTCCAACTCATCGCACAGGGCTTGCCCAACAAGTCGATCGCTCTTGAGCTCGGGATCAGCGAGCACACGGTCAAGTTCCACGTCGGCTCGATCCTCGACAAGCTCGGCGCTTCGAGCCGCGCCGAAGCCCTGGCCCGCGCCGCACGGGCCGGATTGATCGTGCTGTGAGGGAGTGCGACCTAATCCGGATGCCCGCTCTGGCTCGGCCTCGCATCTCCACCGTTCATCGCAATCCCCCGCTGTCATGCTGAGCGGAGCGAAGGATCTCTCGTCGAAGCGACCGCCGCAGCCTGGAGATCGTTCGCTCCGCCCAGGATGACATAAACGGTGGCATGGGTGGGAATCGAGGCAGCCCGGTGCGCGATAGCGGCTACGCGGGCGGGGACAAGCCCAGCCCTCACCCGAGCGACTGATTCCTCCTCTGCCGCCGAGATGACGAGGTCGGTCGCCCTACCTCCCCATTCGGGTAGGTACGCCGCTGCCGGATCGGGGGATTCGCGCCGGCGCGCCCGCACCTATGCTAGGGCGTAGAAAGGAGTCCCCTCATGAGCATTGGGAACACAGGGAGCACGAACCTCTTGACCGAACTCTCCGACAGTCTCGCCAACGCGGTCGCTGCCGGCGCGCGGTCGATCGTGCGGATCGATGCTCGGCGACGGATAGGCGCCACCGGCATCATCTGGCGCGCCGATGGGCTGATCGTCACGGCTGACCACGTCCTCGAGCGGGAGGACGATATCACCGTCGGCCTGCCGGACGGCCGAGATCTGCCGGCGCGCATCGTCGGCCGGGATCCCGGGACCGACATCGCGGTGCTGCGGGTGGATGCCGACGGGTTGACGGCGGCAACCATCTCGCCGGTCGAGGCCCGCCTGGGCCATCTGGTGCTGGCACTGGGCCGACCGCGTGGGAGTGAGCCGATGGCCACCCTGGGCGTGATCGGGGCGGTGTCCGGCCCGTGGCGCACCTGGCGCGGCGGCACGATCGACCACGCGATCCGCTCCGACGCCACCCTCTACCCCGGCTTCTCCGGTGGGCCGCTGATCGACACCGAGGGCCGACTGATCGGCATGAACACGTCGTTCCTCTCGCGCGGCCTGTCGGTGACGCTGCCGGCCGCGATGGTGGAGCGGGTGGTCGAGGCGCTGGTGTCGAAGGGTAAGGTCACACGCGGCTACCTGGGCATCGCGACGCAGCCGGTGGCACTGCCCCAGGCGCTGCGGTCCCAGTTGGGTCTGACGCAGGAGTCGGGGCTGCTGATCGTCGGCGTGGAGCCGGACAGCCCGGCCGAGCGGGGTGGGCTGCTGTTGGGCGATATCGTGATCGCCTTCGGCGGGCAGCCGACGACCGACCCGCAGTCGCTCCAGGCACTGCTCGGCCCGGGCAGCGCCGGCACGCAGCAGCCGGTGCGGGTCGTCCGCGGCGGCGCGATCGCCGACACCACGGTGACGGTCGGCGAGCGGTAGGGAGTAAGTCCATGACCGGTTTGAGCACACAAGGGCGGCTGGCACCGCTCGGGGCGGCGGTGACGGCCGTCGCCGAGCGCCTGCGGCCGAGTGTCGTCACCATCGAGAACGGAAGCGGCGGCGCCGGGGCGGGCGTCATCTGGTCGGACGACGGCCTGATCATCACCAACGACCATGTCGTGCCGGGGGAGCGGGCGCGCGTGCGGCTCGGGAGCCAGGACGTCGTGCTGGCGCGGGTCGTCGGGCGGGACCGGCTCAACGACCTGGCCGCGCTCCGCGTCCCGCGCGAAGGGTTGGCGCCCGCCGAGGTGGGCGACTCCCGCACCCTGCGTCCCGGCCAGATCGTGCTGGCAATGGGGCACCCAATGGGGCTCAGCCACGCGCTGACCCTCGGCATCGTGAGTGCGCTGCCCTCCGACGATGACGAGCGCGAGTTGATCCGCGCCGATCTGGCGCTGGCACCCGGGAACTCCGGCGGGCCGATGGTGGACGCCGCCGGGCGGGTGGTCGGGATCAACGCGATGGTCGCCTCACCGGGGGTGGCGCTGGCGGTGCCCAGCCACGTGGTGGCCGACTTCGTCGAACACATCGGCGAGCCGACCCCATGGCTGGGGATCACGGCACTGCCGGTGGTGCTCCCGCCTGCCCTGCGGCGCCGGGTCGGCGTCGCGGCTGGGTTGATGATTACCGCCGTCGAGCGCGGCGGGCCGGCCGAGACGGCCGGGCTGCTGCCAGGCGATGTGATCGTCGCGATCGCGGAGGAGCCGGTGCGCCACCCGCGGCACCTGCTGGAGGCGCTGGCGCGCACCCCGGCCGGAGGCGACCTTGATCTGGTGATCCTCCGCGGCGGCCAGGGGCACCGACTGCGGGTCGCGCCCGCGCACCGTGCGCCGCAAGCTGACGCACCGCCCGCCCGCAGCGCCGCCTAGGCGCATCCCGCTCTCCATCCCTCCCCGAAGACTGTAGCGCCGGGGCATACCGTGGCCCCGGCGCTGCGCGTATGATACGGGGGAGTTCCGATGACACCCCGAACATCGTGCAGTGTATGGAGGGAGCGAGCGGACATGGCCGACACCATCCCCGGCATTCACCACATCACATCGATCTCCTCCGACCCCCAGCGGAACCTGGACTTCTACACCGACGTGCTCGGGCTGCGCCTGATCAAGGTCACGGTCAACTTCGACGTGCCGGGCACGTACCACTTCTACTATGGCGACGAGGTGGGGACACCGGGCACGATCCTGACGATCTTCCCCTGGCCGCACCTCTCCCGGCGCCCGCCAGGCACTGGGCAGGTAGTGGTGACCGCCTTCGCCATCCCCTCGGGTTCGACCGGCTACTGGGTGGATCGGCTCACCAGCCACGGCGTGACCGTCGAGCGCCCGGCGGCACGGCTTGACGAGGAGGTAATCGCCTTCGCCGACCACGACGGGCTGCAGTACGAGCTGATTACGCGGGACGACGGCCCGGCACAGCGCGTCTGGGCAGGCGGGCCGGTGCCGGCCGAGCACGCCATCCGCGGCTTCCACGGCGCGACCATCTGGGTGACGACGCTGGAGCCGACGGCAAGACTCCTCACCGACCTGATGGAATTCCGGCTGGTGTCGGAGGAGAACGATCGGCTGCGCTTCGAAGTAGGCGAGGGCCCGAGTCGGGCGGTGATCGATGTCGCCAGCCCGCCCTCAGCACCCCGCGGGGAAGAGGGCGCGGGCACGGTACACCACATCGCCTGGCGCACGCCCAACGACGCGACGCAAAGCGCCTGGCGGGAGCGGCTCATAGAGGCCGGTTTCCACGTGACACCGGTGCGCGACCGGCAGTACTTCCGGTCGATCTACTTCCGCGAGCCGGGCGGGGTGTTGTTCGAAATCGCCACCGACGGGCCCGGCTTCACCGTCGACGAGCCGGTGGAGGAGTTGGGCACGAGCCTGAAGCTGCCGCCCTGGTACGAGTCCCGACGGGCCGAGATCGAGCAGGCGCTGCCGCCGCTCGATCGGTTGACCCGGTCCGGGGGATGAGAGTCGTGCGTGATGCGTCATACGTCCCCCTCACCCCCGCCCCCTCTCGGACGGAGCCCACCAGGGGAGAGGGGAGTGATACGGAACACGCAACACGCAACACGCATCACGCATCACTTCAACATCGCATCGAGGCCGGCGGCGAGGTCGTAGCGGGGGGACCAGCCGAGGTCGGCCTTGATGCGGTCGATGCTCAGGCGCGAGGCGAAGACGTCGCCCGGTCGGGGCGGTTCGTGGACGATGGCCGAGGCCGAGCCGAGCCGCTCCTGGAGGGCGGCCAGCAGCGCGTTCACGGTTGTCGCCTCCCCGGTCGCGACGTTCCACATGCCATCGACCGAACTGTCGAGCATCGTGAGCACCGCATCGACCACATCGGCCACGTAGACGAAGTCGCGGTACTGCTCTCCGCTGCCGTAGATCGTGATCGGCTGGCCGGCGCTCAGGCGCTCGGTGAAGATCGCCACCACGCCGCCCTCCAGGTCCGACCGCTGGCGTGGGCCATAGACGTTGGCCAGCCGGGCGATGGCGTAGGGGAGGCCGGAGTACTCCAGGTATCGCTCGGCCAGGTACTTGTGCGCGCTGTAGTAGCTCTTGGGTTGGGGCAGGGTCATCTCGTCGGCGCCGTCGCTCTCCCCGTAGATGCCGCCGCCGGTGGAGAGGAAGACCACCCGCGGTGAGCCCGCCTCCCGCGCGCCCGCCAGCACGTGCGCCGTGCCGACGACGTTGACCGCGCGGTCGCGGTCCGGGTCGGCCATCGAGCGGGGAACGCTCACCTGCGCCGCACCGTGGATGATGCCGTCGGGGCGGAGCGCGGCAATGGCGGAGACAGTGCGGGGGTCGGCGACATCCATGTCCAGGGTCTCGACGCCGGGCGGCAGGTTGTCACGGCTGCCCCCGGACCAGTCGTCCAGCACGACAGGCTCATCGCCGCGGGCGAGGAGGGCATCGACCAGATGGCTGCCGATGAATCCTCCGCCACCGGTCACCAGCACTCGCATGGCTTTCCCATCCTTCCCGGCCGGCTAGTACGCGTTCTCGTCGTTGATGATGCGGGCGAGGGTCTTGATCATGATCTTGATGTCGAAGAGCAGCGACCAGTTCTCGACGTAGTACAGATCGTACTGGGTCCGCTCCTGGATCGAGGTGTCGCCGCGCAGGCCGTTGACCTGAGCCCAGCCGGTGATGCCTGACTTCTCCCGGTGGCGCGCCATGTAGTAGGGGATTGTCTGGCGGAACTGCTCGACGAAGTGGGGTCGCTCCGGGCGCGGGCCGACGACGCTCATCTCACCGAGGAAGACGTTGATGAACTGCGGCAGCTCGTCCAACGAGTAGCGCCGCATGAAGCGGCCGATCCGGGTCGGGCGCGGGTCGTCGGGCGTGGCCCAGACCGGTCCGGTCTCCTTCTCGGCGTCCACCGGCATCGAGCGGAACTTGAGCAGGTTGAACGGGACCCCGTCGTGCCCCACCCGTTCCTGGACGAAGAAGACCGGGCCGGGAGAGTCGAGCTTGATCAGGATGGCGAGCAGCAGCATGAGCGGGGAGCAGAAGACGAGGACGGCGCTGCTCACGGCCAGGTCGACCGCACGCTTGACAATGCGGCTCCAGGTGCGCAGGCCGGCGGTGCGCACGGTGACCATCGGCAGCCCGCCGAGGTCGCTCACGGTGAGTTCGTCGTTGGTGATGAGCCGGAACAGGTCGGGGTAGACGCGGATGTTCACCGGCAGGTCCATCACCTGGTAGACCAGATCGAGCGCCTCGGCGTGCGGTGTTCCCTCAAGCGCCAAGATCAACTCGTCGATCCGGTGGCGGCGCACCACCTCGGCCAGCCGCCCGGTCGTGCCGTAGACCGGCACCCCATTGACCGTGTCCGGCGGCGTGCCCTCGCTCGGGTGCGCCAGGAAGCCGACCAGGTGGTAGCCCAGCTCCGGCATCTTGCGGATCTTGTCGTGGACGATGCGCGCGTTCGTCCCGGTGCCGACGATCAACAGCCGGTCGACCGCGACCCCGCGCAGGCGCACCTGACCGACGACGAAGCTGTGGAGCAAGCGCCCGGTGGTGACCATGGCGATGGCCAGGAGCCAGCCCAGCACCAGGACCCGCCGCGAGAGGACAACGTTCTCATGCAGGACGATCGCGTTGGCGGCGATGGCAAGGAGCACCGCGAGCGAGAGATGGGTGCAGATCTTGTAGAACGTGTCCACGCGGGATGCGCCGCGCCCGAGGCGGTACAGACCGCCGATCGCGAAGACCAGCAGGGTCGTCCCGACGATGATGCCGAGGACGATCAACCCCTGCATCGTCGAGAACTCGCGCGGCAGGCGCAGCAGGTGGAGCGCCACCGGCACTCGGTAGGCGATGAACCAGGCCAGCGCCACCAGCAGGGCGTCGAGCGCCACCTGCGTGCCGAGGAAGAGCGTCTCGGTCCAGCGACGCCGGGCCAGCGTGGCACGCCGCGTCAGGGCGTGATCGCGTGCGCCCGGTGTGGCCGACATCCCGGCTGGCAGGCTCGTCTTGGTCACTCCCGATCTCCCAGAGGTTCCCATCCCCTCCGTCGTCAGGCCACGCGCTTGGCGCCGGCCGGGCGGAGCAGGTTGCGGAACAGCGCGTAGCCGCCCCGGACGATAATCCCCGCAGTAACCAGCCAGTTCAGCAGGACGAAGGTGCCGGGCGCGTAATGCTTCCGGTGGAAGAGATACATCGCCCGGTAGAACTCAACGATCAGCCGGTAGCTCTGGCGCGAACTTGTCGCACCTTTGACGTGCAGGACGCGGGCGTCCGCATAATAGAAAACGCGCCATCCATGCTGTTTGATACGGTACGCCCAGTCGAGATCCTCGCCATACATGAAGAAGCGCTCGTCGAGCAGCCCGGCGTCGTCGATCGCAGCGAGCCGCACCATCATATAGGCGCCCATGACCGAGTCGACCTCATAGGTCTTGTCGGGGTCAAGGTAGGTGAGGTTGTACCGGGCGAAGCGCGGCGAGTTCGGGAAACGCCGGCTCAGCCCGGTCAGCTTCCAGAAGGCGCTCGCCGGTGTGGGGAACGAGCGACGGCAGGCGAGGTCGAGGCGGCCGTCGGGCAGCAGCACCTTCGGGCCCACAATCCCGACGTCGGGCTGCCGGTCGAGGAACTGGGCCGTCCGCGCGATGGTATCGGGCTCGACGAAGCAGTCGGTGTTGAGGAGGAGGACGTAGTGGTTCCTGCGGGCGGGACCGGGCGGCGCCTCGGCCAGGATCTGGCGCAGTGCCAGGTTATTGCCCCCAGCGAAGCCCAGGTTTCGCGGCGACACGATCAGGCGGACATCGGGGAACCGCTCCCGGACCAGCGCCGCGCTGTCGTCGCGGGAACCATTGTCCACCACCCAGATGTCGAGCGGGCGATCGACCACGCTGGCGCGCAGGTGCTCCAGGCACCGAGCGAGGAGGTCCGCCGTGTTGTGATTGACAATGACGACCGACACGCACGTCATAGCATCGGTTAGTATGAGGCTTTCCCCTCTCAATACGCAAGTTCGCACGGGAACACCCTGCACCTGATAGGACGCGCTGGCGTCGGACGGAGCCTCGCCCGGCATCTTGTCAGCAGTGCCGGGATGGGTGGTGCAAGGAGCCCCGCGCCTGGTCCGTGCCCGGGGGTAAACCCCCGGGCTGACAATACGAAGCCCGCTAAAGCGGGCTATGGACTCGGTGCCCGGTGGGAGGCCGAACCGGATACACCCGGATGTCGCCGCCACAGCCCCTTCAGTGGGCTTACCCCTATTCAGTATTCAGCCCGGGGGTAAACCCCCAGGCACCCCGCAGACCGGTAGACACCGTGTCACCCGGATGTAACCCAGGGCTGCCCCAGCCGGCTTCAGCCGGCTTTTGTTGTGAGCCCGGGGCCTTGAACGCTTGGTGTGAGTTAGCCGGGGCATGCTGTGCCCTCTTGACACAGGAAGGTGCCCACTTCCATACGGGAGATAGCTCGTATCCGTCTCCCACGAAAGGAGCACCCGATGGATGTGGACACCTTCCTGATTACAGTCTATGTCCTGGTCGACACCTTCTGCCAGACCCACCTGCCCCCGGAGCCCCGCCGCCCCGGTCCCGCCCCCGCCCTGAGCCGCAGCGAGGTCTTGACCCTGGCCATCTTCGGGCAGTGGATGAGGTTCTCCAGTGAGCAGGACTTCTATCGCTACGCCGAGCGGCACCTGCGGCCTTATTTCCCGACCCTGCCCCACCGCAGCCAATACAACCGCCTGCTGCGCCGCCACCAGGCCGCCCTGGCTCAGTTCGCGCTGTATCTGGCCGAGCAGCTGGGGCGGGGACCGGTCCCCTGTGACGTCCTCGATGTGGCCCCGGCCCCGGTACGCAACGCCAAGCGCCGCGGGCGGGGCTGGTTGGCCGGTGAGGCCAACATCGGCTTCAGCTTGCGCCTGGGCTGGTTTGCCGGCTTCCGCGTGCTGACCGCGGTCAGCCTGGAAGGGGTGATCACCGGCTGGGGCGTGGCCCCGGCCAGCACCAACGAGCGTCCCCTGGCCGAGACCCTGATCGCTGCCCGCGCGCACCCCGATCCCCGCCTGCCCAGTGTCGGCAGCCCGGTCGGGATCTACCTGGCCGACAGTGGCTTTGGAGGTGAGGGCTACGAGGCGCACCTGGCGGCCACCTACGGGGTGACGCTGGTGGCCACCCCGCAGCGGGGCAGTCGGCGGCGCTGGCCCAAGGCGGTCCGCCGCTGGGCGGCCCGCCATCGCCAGATCGTGGAGACGGTCGTTGGACGACTGCTGCACACCTTCGGGCTGGCACGCGAGCGGCCGCACACCCTGGCGGGTTTCCAGGCGCGGCTGGCGGCCCGGGTGGCGCTGCACAATCTCTGCTGCTGGCTGAATCGGCAGCGGGAACGGCCGCTGCTGGCGGTGGCGAACCTGATCACCTGGTAGCCACGGCGCCCTAACTCACACCAAGCGTTTGAGCCCCGGGCCCTCTACGCTGGCCCCGGCGCGCACGGTGGCCGCGGCCGGTGCCAGTGGATGGGTCCGGGCGGTGGCTAGCAACCGCCGCCCGCTCGTACATCAGCCGCCGTAACGCCAGGCGTAGTAGTGACGGCCGACGTTGCCCATCTCGACCTTCCACCCCTCCGGGTTGGACGGCGTGTAGGTCAGGCAGCGCCGCTCGAAGCACTGCACGAGAACGTCCTTCACCTCGCCCCCGACCTTGGCCTTGGTCCAGTAGGGTTCGGTGATCGGGAAGCCGGTGGCGAAGAAGGTCGGCTCGAACAGCTTCCCGTCGACGAAGTTCGCCCCGTCCCAGACCAGTCCGCGCGAGTTGAGGTAGGCCCAGAAGACGTCGGCGATGGTGTGGTTGGTGTCCGGGATGTACTCCTGGGCGAAGACGCCACCCGGCCCGTCGCTGCCGACATTGCCGTGCCGGTCGATGCTCGCGCGGATCTCGGTGCCGGCCGGGGTCGGCGGGGCCGAGAGCACACCCTGGAGCGTGGCGTAGGTCGGACCAAGCGTGTCGTCCGGGTCCCCCGCCACCGGGACATGTGCCGGGCCGCGCTCGACGAAGCTGGCGTCACCGACCTGCATCTGGCCGGTGATCAACTCTTTGACCAGCAGGCCGTTGGTGACGTACCAGCGGCTGCTCTGATCGCCGTCGGGATGCGTCACCTCCATACGGCTCTTGTCGTAGTACTGCACCGCGCGACGGCCACCGGGCGCCTCGAGATAGGGCTCCTGGCGGGTGGCGAAGGGGGCCGGGCCCCAGATCCAGGTGCGGTGTGCCGCGAGCGCCGCGACCGGGCGGTCCTCCCGATCCCAGACGCGGGTCCAGGCATCCACGGTGGAGGCGGTGATCGGCGTCCCCTGCCAGGCGAGCCAGCCAACGTTGGTGAAGGCGGTCTCCTCGCCGGTGGTCAGATCGCGGATGTAGGTCACGCTCGGCTCACCGTAGGGTGTGGCGAGCAGGGCGACCCGGTCGCGGTCGGGCGAGAAGCCGAGCACCATGCGGTAGTCGTTGAAGAGCATCTGCTGGAGCGCGCCGGACTGGAGATCGACCCGGGTGATGGTGGTCGGATACGTCTGCACCACGTAGGCGAAGCGCGCCAGCGGGTCGACCGAGACGTAGCTGTCGGGCAGCGTGCGCGCCGGGTAGCCGATCGGCAGGTTCCGGTAGACCCGCTCTTGGAGCGACGACAGGTTGACGGCGACGAGGTCGCGCCCACCCGCGCCGTAGTCCAGGAAGAAGAGCGTGCGGCCGTCGTTGCTGGTGAAGAAGGGCCCACCGCAGGGATTGGCCGACCGAGAGGAGAGGCGCTGCCCGGAGCCGGAGCGGGTGTCGAAGGCGCGAACGGTGCCGTCGTCCGCGGAGACGTAGAGGAGCCGAGCGCCGTCCCCGGCCCACGCGAACTTGCCGAACGTGCGGGCGACGCCGTGGCTCGCGCCGGTGTCAGCGTCGATCCAGCCGAGGTCGCGGATGGCGCAGCCGGTGCCGTAGGGGTCGCTCAGCCAGCGGGTGAAGCCGATGCGCCGGCCGTCGGGCGACCACTGGATGGCGTCGGCTCCGACACCGACGCTGCGCTGGTAGCCTCCCTCGCGGTCGTAGATGTGGACCGTCCCCCCGTCGATGATCGCGACGCGGCGGCTATCCGGGGACCAGGCGGGCGCGGTACCGGTGTGCAGCTCACGCACGCCGAAGCTCGGGTCGGTCCCGACCAGCGACACGCCCGCGCCGCCG
Organism: Sphaerobacter thermophilus DSM 20745; assembly: GCF_000024985.1. Classification (NCBI taxonomy): domain Bacteria; kingdom Pseudomonadati; phylum Thermomicrobiota; class Thermomicrobia; order Sphaerobacterales; family Sphaerobacteraceae; genus Sphaerobacter; species Sphaerobacter thermophilus. The sequence goes on along the minus strand of NC_013524.1, from coordinate 881,998 downwards.
CTGACCGGGCCGACGGCGGCCAGGCGGGTGCCGTCGGGCGACCAGACAAACCCCGTGTAGCCGCCCGCTGTGGTGAGCTGGACTGCGCCTGCGCCGCTGTCCTGGCTGACCCACAGGTTGTTGCCGCGGTCCAGGTAGGCGACCAGGCCGGACGGTTGGATGCTGGCGGCGGTAACGGCAAGAGACGGTGCGAGGGGGAGCGCGCTGAGGATGACGATGAGAGCGAGCATGCGCGCGATCCGGGGTTGCGACCTCGGTCTGCGCACGAACAACCTCCGATTCCGATCCGTTCCAGGTTTGGCGGGCACCGGTCCGCTGCGTGCCAGGCGAGCCGGTGCCCGCCCATGGCTAGAACGAACGAGGAGCGGTTGAGGCTCACCGTCGCGGGTGGAGCACCCGCTGCCCCCGTCGCGGCTGCATTCCCCCACTGGGTCCGGCAGACCCACCGCGTTGCACTGCCCACCTCGGAGTAACACCAGCCAAACGTGCACGGCATTGTCGCGTCGCTGGGTGCGGTGTCGATGCCTTTGCCGCGCCCGCTACCGCACGATGGATCTAGCCCGGCACCGGCGCCGGGGTACAAGCCCGCCAACAACGCCTGGAGATGACCCGATGCGGATCCACAGCAACAACCCGGACCTGTTGACGACGGCCCTCCACGCCACCCTGGCACGCGAGGCCGCCCTCCTCACGCATCGCCTGCGCGGGGCGCTGCAGGATCCGCCGCTTATCGACGTCACGCTTACCCACCGCCCCGATCGGGAGGACTACACCGTCCACCTCCTCCTCCGGCTGGAGGACCGCGACCTGACCGCCACCGGCGAGGGGAGCACGCCCGGCGTCGCGATCCGCGACGCGTTCGATGCGCTCGCCGACGCGATCACCCCGTGTATCGTCGCGCGCCGCCGGCCGGCCCACGTATCCACCGCCGAATCGCGGTCGTGATCCGCGCCCCAGTGCCAAACCCTAGGCTGCCCTATGTGAGCCGTGCCCTCTTGACAAGGCCACACCACGCCTCGTACTCTAAATCCCGACTGCGCAGGTCGGGATTGCGCATCCCATTGTAAGTGAGACTGTGTGCTGCGCCCCGCGCGAGGGGCGCATAGGCGCGAAGGCGCGGAGGGGACGTGAACACAAACCGCTCAGTGAGTAGACGCGACATCATCCGTGCGCTGGCCGGTCTGGCCGGCGCGTCGCTGGCTGCACCGGTGCTGGCTGCCTGCGGTGGAGAAGACAATCCAGCATCGACCGCGGCGCCGACCGCCACCAGCCAGGCCGGTACCGGTAGCGGCGGTTCGGCAGCCACGGCGACGTCAGCCGCCGCGACGCCTGCGAGCACCCCGGCTGGCACTCCGGCCGGCGCGCCGGCCACCGGCACGGTCGGCGGCTCGCTGACCGTCTACTCCGGCCGCTCGGAGCAGTTGATCCAGGCAATCGTCGACCAGTTCGCCGCGGCCTCCGGCGTTGAGGTCAAGGTGCGCTACGGGGACACGGCCGAGATGGCCGCCGCCATCCTGGAGGAGGGGCAGAGCAGCCCTGCCGACATCTTCTTCGCGCAGGACGCCGGCGCGCTCGGCGCGGTCGCCCGCGAGGGGCTTCTGGCCGAACTCCCGGCGGACGTGCTGGACCTGGTGGAGGCGCGCTTCCGCTCCCCGGACGGTCTCTGGGTCGGGATCAGCGGCCGGGCGCGTGCCGTGGTCTACAACACCGAGCGTCTCAGCGAGTCAGACATCCCGCCCTCGATCCTCGACTTCACCGACCCGGTGTGGAAGGACCGGCTCGGCTGGGCGCCGACCAACGCCTCCTTCCAGGCCGCAGTCACGGCGATCCGCGTGCTGCGCGGCGATGACGTGGCCCGCGCATGGCTGGAGGGGATTCGGGACAACGGCGCCCGGGTGTTCGAGAACAACAATGCGATCGTCAGCGCCGTCATCGACGGAGAGATCGACGCCGGGTTCGTCAACCACTACTATCTCATGCGCCAGCTCGCCGAGGCGGGCGGGGATCTGCCGGCACGGAACTACATCTATCGCAACGGCGACCCGGGCGCGCTGGTCAACGTGGCCGGTGCCGGGATTCTCACCACGGCCAAGAACCAGGAGCAGGCCATCGCCTTCATCCGCTACATGCTCAGCCCCGAGGCGCAGACCTACTTCGCCGAGGAGACCCATGAGTACCCGCTGGTCGCGGGCGTGCCGACCGACCCGAACCTCGTCCCGCTGAGCGAGATCCAGACACCCGACATCGACCTGTCGGATCTGGCCGACCTGGAGGCAACGCTCGAGATGCTGCGCGACGTGGGGCTGCTGTAGCCATGACGACCAGCGGGGCCTCAATGCCGCAACCGACCGCGACGCCGAGCACCCAACCGGCGCGGGCAAGCCGCCGCCTCTGGGACGGCGCGCCCGTCCCGCCGCTGCTGGTGCTCCCGGCGCTCGTCGTGGCGCTGCTCATGGTCGCCCCGCTGGTCTACCTCGTCCTGCGCGCCGCCCAGGCCGGCCCCGAGCTGTTCGATCTGCTCTGGCGCGACCGGACGCTGATGCTCATCCGCAACTCGCTCCTCCTCTCAGCGGCTGTGACTGCCGCCTCGGCGGCGATAGCACTGCCGCTGGCCTGGCTCACGGTGCGGACCGATCTGCCGGGCCGGCGCCTCTGGTCGGTCCTCACCGCACTGCCGCTGGTGATCCCGAGCTACGTTGGGGGCTATGTCCTCATCGCCGCGCTCGGGCCACGCGGGGTACTCCAGGGCCTGCTGGAGGTCATCTTCGGCATCGAGCGGCTGCCGGAGATCTACGGCTTCTTCGGCGCCTGGCTGACGCTGACGCTCCTGAGCTACCCATACGTTCTCCTGGCAGTCCGCTCGGCGATGGCCCGGCTTGACCCGGCCCTGGAGGAGGCAGCCCGTTCGCTGGGGCTCGGCCCGTGGGAGAGCTTCCGGCGGGTGACCGTGCCGCTCCTGCGCCCGGCCTTGCTGGCCGGTTCGCTGCTCGTCGCGCTCTACGTCCTGGGCGACTTCGGCGCCGTCTCACTGCTGCGCTACGACGTCTTTACCCGCGCGATCTACAACCAATACCGCGGCGCCTTTGACCGCTCCCTGGCCGCAGGGCTGTCACTCGTGCTCGTCGCCATGACCGGGGTGGTGCTGGCGCTGGAGGCGCGCGCCCGCGGCCGTGCCCGCTACCACCGCAGCACCGTGGGCGTCAGCCGCCCACCGACCCGCGTGCGCCTGGGCCGCTGGACACCGCTGGCACTGGCTTACTGTGCCGCGATCGTCAGCGTTACGCTCCTGATCCCGATCGGCGTGATCATCCACTGGTTGATCCGGGGGTTGCGCGCCGGCGAGCCGCTGTGGCTGGTCTGGTCCGCGGCGCTCAGCTCGGTGTCCGTCTCGCTGGCCGCAGCCGTGGTCGCCGTGCTGGCGGCGGCGCCGATCGCGCTCATGGCCGTGCGCCACTCGAGCCCGCTCAGCCGGGTCCTCGAACGGCTCAGCTATCTCGGCTACGCCCTGCCGGGCATCGTCGTGGCGCTCGCGCTCGTCTTCTTCGGCTCCCGCTACGCGCCCTGGCTCTACCAGACGCTCGGCATCTTGCTCGTGGCGTACATCATCCGCTTCCTGCCCCAGGCGCTCGCCACCCTGCGAGCCGCGCTGATGCAGGTCAGCCCGCGCGTGGAGGAGGCTGCCCGCAGCCTCGGCCACTCACCGCCGCGCGTCTGGCTGCGCGTCACGGCGCCGCTGGCTTACCCCGGCATCCTGAGCGCCGGGGCGCTCATCTTCCTGACCGTGATGAAGGAACTCCCGGCGACGTTGCTGCTCCGACCGACCGGGTTCGACACCCTGGCGACACAGGTCTGGAGCGCGACCGCCGAGGGCTTCTGGGCTCGGGCCGCCGCGCCAGCCCTGCTGTTGATCCTGCTCTCGGCCGTCCCGATGGCCGTCACTGCCTGGCGCGAGGGCAAGAGCGATGGGTGATTCGCACGTGCGTGCGTCGGCCCTCACTCACTGGCCCTTTCTCCCAAAGTTGGGAGAGGGGGAATACGACGACGGATCTCGCCCCTTTTTTATCTTGGGAGAGGGGTTGGAAGTGAAGGCCGCTTCCCGAATGGTAGACTGAACCCAGACCGGTCGCCCAGCAGTGACCGGCAGACAGGCGGGGGAGAGGAATGCACGCGGCGATCGAGCTGACACAAGTCAGTAAGCGTTTCCCGGGCGCCGCTGAGCCGGCCGTCCGCGAGGTGAGTGTCGCCATCGCGCCGGGCGAGATCGTGGCGCTCCTCGGCCCCAGCGGGTGCGGCAAGACCACCACGCTCCGGCTCATCGCAGGCTTTGAGCGCCCCGACACCGGGGCCATCGCCATCGCCGGCCGTTGCGTCGCCGACGGGAACGGCACCTTCGTGCCCCCGGAGCGCCGCGGAGTCGGTATGGTCTTCCAGGACTACGCCCTCTTCCCGCACCTGAGCGTGGCCGACAACATCGCCTTCGGCCTCGGGCACCTCTCGTCAGCCGAGCGCCGCTCGCGCGTGGATGATCTGCTGGCGCTGACCGGCCTTGAAGGCGTCGCCCACCGTTACCCGCACCAGCTTTCGGGCGGCCAGCAGCAGCGCGTGGCGATCGCCCGCGCCCTGGCGCCGCGCCCGCACGTGTTGCTGCTCGACGAGCCCTTCTCCAACCTCGACACCGAGTTGCGCACCCAGATGCGCGCCGAGGTGCGCGCCCTGCTCAAGGCGACCGAGACGACCGCAATCCTGGTGACGCACGACCAGCAGGAAGCCATGACCGTGGCGGACCGTGTGGCAGTGATGCTCCAGGGGCGCGTGGAGCAGATCGACACGCCGGACGTGGTCTACCACTTCCCCGCGACCCGCGCCGTCGCCCGCTTCGTCGGGCAGGGCACGTTTGTCCCGGCCCGCGTCGCCGGGGACGTGGCCGAGTCGGACCTCGGCCGCTTCGGGCTGGAGAACCCGGCCGGGCCGCAACTTGTCGAACTCCTGATCCGCCCGCGCGACGTCAGCCTTGAGGAGGACTCCGAGGGCATCGCCGTCATCACCTCGCGCACCTTCAACGGCGCGGAGTACACCTATCTGGTGCAGCTCCCGTGCGGCGTCCAGCTCCTGTCGAACCAGCCGTCGCACGTCGACCTGGCGCCGGGCACCCGCGTCCGCGTCCGCTGCAACCGGAGCCGGCTCGCCGCCTACGACGCCGACGCCCGCATCGGCCTGACCGCGCCGCGCGGCTAGCGCGACCCGCCCCTCGCCACTGGACATAAGGACACGCCATGCGTCTCCGCTACGACCCGACCACCAACTCCCTGCGCCTCTCACTCGACCGCGAGCCGGGGGAGACCAGCCGGACGGTCGATTTGCCGGGCTACGTCGACGTCGGAGAGGGCGGCCGGCTGGTTGGTGTCGAGATCGTGCCGCCGCCCGGCCTCGACTTGACCGCTGCACTCCAGCCCTGGACGGACGACCCCGTCGCCGCCGAGTATGTAGACGTGGACCCCGACTCCGCCTACATCACCCTGAGCGTGCCGGAGGAGGGGATCGACCGGGAGCAGGTCCGCGCCGCGCAGGCGACGCTGCGCGCCGAGCTGGACGACACCCGGCGCCTCGTCGCCCTCGCCATCCCCCGCCGCGGTACCGGCTACGAGATCTCCTACCCCAGCGGCAACCAGTGATGGCACCCCGAGCGGCCCGGCGGGCCGCGCGCCTGGGTCTGTGAGACGGGGTAGGGGAATCCGAGACGTCATTCGTCATACGTCACCTGTCATGCGTCATACTGGTGCGTGATGCGTGATGCGTGTTCCGTGTTGCGTGTCGCGCGGTCCGTTAGCTTGGGCTCCGACTCGCCATGACGAACCACGGAACACGAAACACGCAACACGGAACACGCGTGACGTATGACGCATGACGCATGACGCATGACGCCGAAGGAGTCCACCAGCATGGAGCGGCTGTACCGAGCGGTCCTCTACCCGGCACTGCTGCAGCGCATGGACCCGGAGCGCGCACACCACCTGGCGCTCCGGCTGCTGCGCGATGCGGACCGAATGCCGGGTGGGGCAGCGCTCCTGGGTCGGCTCGCCGGCCCCGCCGATGAGCGGCTCCGCGTGGAGCGCTTCGGCCTGACGTTCCGCAACCCGCTCGGCGTCGCCGCCGGACTGGACAAGGACGCCCAGGCGGTCGGTGCCCTGCTGGCGCTCGGGTTCGGCGCGGTCGAGGTCGGCACCGTCACCCCGCGCCCGCAGCCCGGCAATCCGCAGCCTCGCCTCTGGCGCCTGCCGCAGGACCAGGCCCTCATCAACGCCATGGGGTTCCCCAGCGAGGGCGCGGCGGCCGTCCGTGCCCGGCTGGTCGGCCGGCGCTTCCCCGGTGTCGTCGGTATCAACCTCGGGAAGAACCGCGACACGCCGCCCGAGTGCGCCGCCAAGGACTACGTGGACGTGCTGAACGCGCTCTGGGACGTGGCGAACTACGTCGTGGTCAACGTCAGTTCGCCCAATACCCCCGGCCTGCGCGACCTGCAGCAGCGCACGGCGCTGGTGGAAATCCTCCGAGCCGTCGGTGAGGCGAACACCCGCGCCGCCACGCTGCACCGCCGCCGCCCCCACCCGGTGCTGGTGAAGATCGCGCCCGACCTCGACGACGCCGCGCTCGACGACGTCCTCGCCGGGGCGATCGAGGGGGGCGCGGCCGGTGTCGTCGTCAGCAACACCACCGTCGACCGGAGCGGGCTGCGGGGGCCGGTGCCGGACGTCCCCGGCGGGCTGAGCGGCCCGCCGCTCCGCGCCCGCGCCACCGCGCTCGTCCGTGAGGTCCACCGGCGCGCGGGCGACCGGCTCTCGATCATCGGTGTCGGCGGCATCAGCAGCGCGGCCGATGTCATCGAGCGGATGCGCGCCGGCGCCTGCCTGGTCCAGATGTACACCGCCTTCGTCTACGGCGGCCCCGCCCTTCCCGGCCGCATCCTCCGCGATCTCGTCACCTACCTCGACCGCGAAGGACTCCGCTCCATCGAAGACATCATCGGCACGGAGTGAGGCATAGGCCGGCCCTCACCCCCTACCCCCCTCTCCCAAAGTTGGGAGAGGGGGAATGAGACGAAGAGACACTCCCCTCTCCCCTTGTGGGAGAGGGGTCGGGGGTAAGGGGCACCCTACCCCGGCAGCTCCTCCGCGACCACGCCGTTGCGCAACACGCCGACGCCTTCGATCTCGATCTCGACGACATCGCCCGGGGCCATGCGCGGCGGACCGGCCGGGGTGCCAGTCATGATGACGTCGCCCGGCTCCAGGGTCATGACCCGGCTGATGAACTCCACGAGGTACGGCACGTCGAAGAGCAACTGCGCGGTGGTCGACTGCTGGCGCACCTCGCCGTTGAGCCGACAGGCGATCGCCAGGTCGTCGGCGCGCAGGCCGGTGGCGATGGCCGGGCCGATCGGGGTGAAGGTGTCGAAGCTCTTGGCGCGCGCCCACTGGCCGTCTTTGAACTGGTAGTCGCGGGCGCTCACGTCGTTCGAGCAGGTGAAGCCGAGGATGTAGTCGTAGGCGCGCTCGGCCGGCACGTAGCGGGCCCGCCGCCCGATGACCACCGCCAGCTCCGCCTCGCTCTCCACCCGCTCGGTGCCCTGCGGCAGCACGATGTTGCCGCCGTGCGCCAACAGCGAGCTCGGCGGCTTCAGGAAAATGATCGGGTTCTCCGGCTGCTCGAACCCATGCGCGTCCTGGGTGATGTGGTCCAGATAATTCAGGCCGATCGCCACGATCTTGCTCGGCGCAACCGGCGGCAGCAGCGTGACCTGCTCCAGCGGGCCGACCTCGGTGCCCGGCGTCAGCCCGCTGAACGGATCGCCCGACGCCCGACGCACCACCCCGTCCTCAAGAACTCCGTAGGCCGCGCGCTCCCCATCCCGGAAGCGCACGATGTGCATTGAATCCACCGGCACGACTCCTCTCGCTCAGCCGCGCCCGCGGCGCGGTATTGCCCGCTCCCGTTCACCCGCCATCTTCAGCGCCAGGGTCCGACCGGTCAAGGTCTGCGTCTGCACGGGAATTGCGGGGAGTGGGGCGTCGTGCGGTTGGCGCACGCCTGCAGCGGAGGGGTAGCCATGCCCACCTACATCATGCTCAGCACCCTGACTGACGACGGCCGGGAGACGATCCAGGAGCGGCCGGAGCGGATCACCGAGGTCAACCGCGAGGTCGAGGCGATGGGCGCCCGGGTGGTGCAGCAGTGGGCCGTCCTCGGGCCCTACGACTTCGTCAACATCGTCGAGGCACCCGACAACGAGACGATCGCCAAGGTCTCGGTCGCCCTCAGCAGCCGGGGGACGGTGCAGTTCCTCACGATGCCGGCAATCGAGCTGAACCGCTTCATGCAGGCGGTCCGGGGGCAGTGAACCGCACTGAGATCCACGCCGGGCTTCTGTCGCGCCCGTGTTCAGATCGCGCCGGGTGAATCAGGCGACGAGCCGGATCATGAGCAGGCCGTTGTCGCCCAGTTGCCAGCTATCGCCCGGGTCGGGCAGCCAACCGTCACCGGGGCCGATGACGTATGGCCCGATGAGCGTGCCCTCATGACAGTTCGCGTGGCACTCCTGGATCCAGAAGGCCGCGACGGCGACCACATGGAATTTGATGTGCGACCCGTTGCCTTCTCCTGAGTCCGCAATCGGCAGGAGCAGGATACAGTCGTTGACCGATGAGCCCGGCCGGCATCCCCGAAGGCCAGGCACCTTGATGCGAATGCTGGCGCGCGTACCCGGGGTGCCCTCCCAGATTCCGGGGATCGGGATGTTTTCCTCGTCGTTGTCCCCGACGAGACCCTTGAACGCGTTGCCCGTCCCACAGCGGGAGATGCCTTGCGGGGCGTGAATCCGGAACGTCTTGCCGATCGCCGCCGGATCGATCTCGTTCGTTCCTGGCTTCAGGATCGAGAACGTCCCGCCACCGGCCAGCTCGGTATCGTACCCGCAGACGACAAACGGCGCATCGCCTGGAGCATTGGTCACCTTGAAGACCCGTGCCCGCGCCATCGCCTCGGTTGAGGCGGTGTCGGGCGCACCGGGGACGATCTGGATGAAGAAGGTCCGGTGGGTCTCTCGGACCCGAACCTCCACACCCGTCGCCTCGTCCGGCGGCTCCTGGCTGCAGTCCCCCAAGAGATTGTCCGACGCGTCGACGTACTGGCACGACACCAACTGGGGTGTTGCGCCGCCGAAGCCGTTCTGGGCCACGACCTGGGCGACCTCGTTTCGGACCGGGTAACGGGTGTCCGGGGTCGACTTGGTCAGGTACTGCGCGCCGGCCAATGCGCCGGCGTCGGCTGCGTTCTGGATCGCCCGCTTCTGGGAGAACGTGTAGCCGAGGTCGATGGCGAGGCCTGTCATCCCGATCATCCCCACCAACGCCACGGCGAAGAGGACGAGTACCTGCCCGCGCGCTCGGGCGTGCCACAACCAACGGCGCATCGTTTCCCACATCATGTCGCTATCCTCGCCGTCGCCTGAGCCCGTAGGTTCACGGGTCCGAGCCCGAAAAAGCTCTGAAGGAAACTAGTGGTGACCGGCCTGAACGTGCGGGTTGCCGAAACCGTGATCGTCGCGTCGTCCTGGCCCAGTTGAACCTGGCTACAGGCCACCGGGCGACAGGTGACCGTCACCGCCGTGTCCGCCGGCACACCGTGGGCGTGCACGCGCTGTCGTATCCCGTTGGTATCGTCCGGAGCCGTCATCCCGTAGCGGACCCCGCGAAAGGCTGCGTTACGCATCTGGACGTAGTCAACAAACATCCGGCCCAGGTCGATCGTGCCGAGCAGCAGGAGCAGCAAGAGCGGCAGCGCAATGGCCAACTCCACCAGACTCTGGCCTGGGGTTCTCCAGCGTGGCGTTGTGTGCTTGTTGGCCCAGACGCGCATCATCAGCCTCTCTCGCCCGCGGGTCCTGTGGGCGTCACTCGATCACGTTCTCTGCCGATGCCTGGAGGGTAAGCGGCCGGATGCCCAGCAGGCTCTGGGTAACCGCCTGGAAGTGCATCCTGGCCGTGACCTGTACCGTCCCGCCGGGCTGGCACCCGGCCGGGGAACAACTGACCGTGACATCCGCGGCGCGGATACCGAGACCCGGCGACTTGTTCACGACCACGTCCTTGATTCCCGCGGTCTGGGTCGGGTGTATCTGGGCGTAGCGTGCGCCTTCGCGGACGGCGTTGGTCAACTCCGAGTACATGAAGATCGCCCGACCGAAGTCAACCGTGCCGAACACGATCAGGAAGAACACGATACCGGCGATCGCGAACTCGACGATCGCCTGTCCTGCTGTGTATCGCCGCCCTGGCCGATGGCTGTGCATCGGCTGACTCCGATCACTAGATCGCGGACAACCGAAGCACCCGCGTAGCCTCAACGTAAAGGGAGGATTCTCCCTTTCACAAGGGATTTTCGTCCTGTTCTGGGGCGCTTTGATGGGGCTGAAGGCGGTACGTTCGTCTATGCCCGGGTCGCGGACGACGCAACATACCTGACGATGCCACGCGACAGGGTGACGATGATCTGGGGCACGGGACAGTCGCCGCGGAAGTGAAGGGTCGGCGAGGGGAGACTACTGGCCGACGCGTGCGGTCATCATGCGCACGCCGCGGGGGTTGGCGGCGAGCGGGCCGGACTCCTCAGTGACGACGATCCCGTCGTAGCTGGCCAGCGCGTCGGGCGGGGAGATGTAGAGGGTCGCGCGGCCGTCGTTGCCGACCGGGAGGACACCGACGTTGAAGTGCTGGCTGCCGCGCACCATCCAGACGACATAGGCCTGCCCCGGCGACGGCTTCGGCAGCCCGTCCACCATCAGCAGGGCGGCATTGCGGGTCGGGTCGAGGATCACACCGCCCTCAGCGCCGGGGGCGACGCCGGTGCTCTCCAGCGCGGTGACGAAGCCCCGTGGTGAGCCGACGAAGCGCGCCACGGCGCGCTGGCTCTCCTGGGCCGCCGTCAGTTCCATATCCTTCTGCTTCACCTGCTCCTGCATCCGCAGGCTGTTGATCCCCAGCACCGCAGCCACCAGCACTGCGGCGACAGCCGCCACCCAGCCGAGGCGCGCCAGCGGGCCGGGCAGGCGCCGCCGCGTGGCGATCGGGACCGGCGCAGCGTCGATCCGCGCCAGCAGCTCGCGCCGGGCACGCACGGGCACCGACCGAGGCTCGGCCAGGTAGGGCAGCAGCGCGGTGACCTGGCGCTGCTCGTCGACCTCCGCACGGCACCGCGGGCACTCGAGGAGGTGCAGCTCGACCGCCTCGATCTCATCCGGTTCCAACGCACCGAGCACGTAGGCCGGAATCAGCTCCGCTATCGCGTCGTGGTGGTCCTCGTGCTCACTCATACCCTGAACAGTCCTCAGCCCTACGGCTCCTCCTGCGGGCCCAGCACTTCCTTGAGCTTCCGCATCCCCAGACGCATGCGGGTCTTGATCGTGCCCAGCGGCTCGTTGAGCAGCGCCGCGATCTCGCGCTGGGTCAGGCCCTCGAAGTAGGCCAGTTCGATCACCCGCTGCTGCGCGGGAGGCAGCGTGGCCATTGCGGCGCGGATGCGCTCCCGCAGCTCCGACGCCTCGGCGGTCTCCTCCACATCCGCCGTCGTATCGACCTCGCTGCGCAGCACGTCGGCGATATCCACCAGATCAGCGCGCTGGGGCCGGCGTTGACGCTTGCGGATCTCATCGATGGCGAGGTTGTGGGTGATGCTCAAGAGCCAGTTCGGAAAGCTCCCTCTGGCGATCTCGAAGCGGCCCGCCTGCTGCCAGGAGCGCATGAACGCCTCCTGGAGCACCTCCTCAGCCAGCAGTCCATCCCCGACGATCCGTACCGCGAAGGAGAAGACGACCCGCGCATACCGATCATAGAGCACTTCCAGCGCTTCGACCTGACCCTCGCGCATGCGCTGGACGAGCTCGTCGTCGGGGAGTTGCCGCAGGTCAGTGCCCATGCCGACCTGTGCAGCCGCCACGTCCCGGCCACCAGGCGTGGCATTTCAATATACGTCCGGATCGTCGCAACAGGATGCGTCTCCCGCTGAAATCCGGGCCCGTTCCACCCCTACCCCGTCGTACTCCTGCACCGCATAGTATAGCCGACCCGTTGGAAAACCTCGCCTTGACACCGTTTCCCAGCGACTGGTAGGCTCTGGCCGACAACACGAGAGCGTGAATGGCGACGACCGGAGCGAGTACGCGCCGACACGCGGCCCAGAGAGTCGGCAGCCGGTGGAACGCCGACCCGGCGGCGGCGCGGAATGGTTCCGCGAGCCGCGCCCCGAACGTGCGGGATGCCGCAGCCAGTAGGCGGCGCCGGAAGCTCCACCGTTACCACGGAGCCGGGCCTCGGACGGCGCATGCCGGTCCGGAGGCTCACCGAGTGGGGCGCCCGCATGATCGGCGCCCAACGAGGGTGGCACCGCGGAGTGGATACATCAACCTCCGTCCCTTGCGGGCGGAGGTCTTTTGCATATGGAACGACTCTCGAGCCCGGCCGCGATGATCGGCTCCGGGCGAACCTATCGTAAGGAAAGGCGCAGAGCACATGGTCGAACAGGCCACCACCGCTAGCCGGGAGACCGCGGACGCGCCGCAGCAGCGCCCGCGCGTTTTCTCCGGCATCCAGCCCACGGGCGGCATTCACATCGGGAACTACCTGGGGGCGATCCGCAACTGGGTCCGCCAGCAGGACGACTACGACAACGTCTTCTGCATCGTCGACCTGCACGCGATGACCATCCCCTACGACCCGGCCGACCTCCGGGCACGCAATCTCGAGCTGGCCAGCGTGCTCCTGGCTGCCGGGATCGACCCCGCGCGCTCGATCCTCTTCATCCAGTCCGACGTGCGCGAGCACACCGAGCTGGCGTGGATTCTCGGCACCCTGGCCACCTACGGTGAGCTGCGCCGCATGACGCAGTTCAAGGAGAAGTCGAAGGGGAGCGAGCGCGTCGGCGCCGGTATCCTCTTCTACCCCGTGCTCCAGGCAGCCGACATCTTGCTCTACGACGCGGCGCTGGTGCCGGTGGGTGAGGACCAGAAGCAGCACATCGAATTGACGCGCGACGTGGCCATCCGCTTCAACAACACCTTCGGCGAGACCTTCGTCGTGCCCGACGCCGACATCAAAGAGGCCGGGGCCCGCATCATGTCGCTCCAGGACCCGACCAAGAAGATGAGCAAGAGCGATCCGGACCCCAACAGTCGTATCGAACTGCGCGACAGCCCGGATGTGATCCGGCGCAAGATCCGCCGCGCCGTGACCGACTCCGGCACCGAGATCCGGTTCGACGAGGAAGGGAAGCCCGCCATCTCCAACCTGCTCACCATCTACCACCTCTTCTCGGACATCCCCATCCCCGAGCTGGAGGAGCGCTACGTGGGGAAGGGCTACGGGACCTTCAAGCAGGATCTCGCCGAGGTCATCGTCGAGCACCTGGCGCCGCTCCAGCAGCGGCTGGACGAGCTGAGCGCCCAGCCGGCCGAGGTGGTGCGGATCCTGCACGAGGGTGCCGCACGGGCGCGGGAGATCGCCGCGGCGAAGATGGAGCGCGTCCGCGACGTCACCGGGCTTGGCTTGCCGCCGCTCTAACGGGCGGATAGGGTATGATTGCATAGCAGAGGGATGCGACCGTGCCCGGCACGGGCGCGAGTGAGGGGGAGCGGGTTGGTCCGCCGCGCCCGAGGCGCGGCGGCAGGAAAGGAGCGCGGGATGCCACTGGAGACCGGCGCCAGAGCGCCCGAGTTCACGCTCAAGGACGCCGCTGAAGGGCGAGAGCACAGCCTGGCCGAGGCTCTCAAGGCCGGTCCGGTCCTGATCAGCATCTACAAGTCGTCTTGCCAGGCGAGCAAGACGATCTTCCCCTTCCTGGAGCGGATCTACCAGCAGTACCCCAAGGATCGTCTCACTGTCTGGGGAATCGCGCAGGACTCGCCGAACGTCACGCGCTCGTTCGCGCGCCGCTACGGGGTGACCTTCCCGCTCCTGGTCGATCAGGACGACTACGCGACCTCGCGCGCGTACGACATCATGGCCACGCCGTCGGTATTCCTCATCAACCAGCAGGGCGAGATCGTCTGGCAGGGGATGGGGTTCCAGAAACCGGCGATGGACGACCTGAGCGCCGAGGTGGCCAAGCTGCTCGGCGTCGAGCCGGTGGACATCACGTCCGGCACCGACGACGTGCCCCCCTGGGTGCCTGGCTGACCCTCGAAGCACCTGTCCTGAGTTTCAGGACACACGCCCGACCAGGAGCGCCGGCAGGGTTCCGGCGCTCCGAGCGTGAAAGCCTCATGCCCGCGGTGTCATTCCACCGTCTCCCCTCTCCCCTTGTGGAGGAGGGTCGGGGGTGGGGGGACCGGGAGCAGTGAAGGGAGCGGGAGGATGACGGACGTGCGCGCGGTGGCCTGGGACGACATCCCGGACGAGGAGGTCTACCCCGGGATCACCCGCCAGGTAATCCACGGCGAGCGGCAGACGCTGGTCCGCTACGTCTATCAGCCCGGCAGCGTCTTCCCCCAGCACCACCACCCGCAGGAGCAGGTCACCGCTGTGCTCAGCGGGCGGATCGAGTTCGACGTGGCCGGCACCCGGCGGGTGTTCGGCCCCGGCGAGGTCGCGGTCATCCCGGGGGATGTCCCCCACGGCGCTCAGGTCGTCGGTGACGAGGTGGTCGAGACGCTCAACGCCCTCAGTCCCCGCCGCGACGAGTCGCCCGGCCCAGACCGGAGCTAGCGTCCGCGCTCAGGCACGGGATGGAGCGGGCGCCGAACGCGGCAGCGGGGCGGCGGCCAGCGCCGGTTGCCGATCCAGCAGCACCAGCAGCACCAGCAGTGCCCAGATGAGCGCCGCAATCGCCAGGTGGGCGATCCGCACTACTGGTGCGAGGTCGAGCCAGATATTGGCCGCCCCGACCAGGATCTGCACCACCATCAACAGGTCGGCGGTGCTGCCGAGCGTCGCGAGCATCGGCGCGTCCGCGCGCCAGCGCCGGGCGTGCCGCCCCACCACCGCCACCAGCACGGCCGCCACGACCGCGGTCCACCGGTGGGTAAGGTGGACATCGACCGGCGTCCAGCCCGTCGGCACCCACGCCCCGCCGCAGAGCGGCCACTCGGTGCAGGCGATGCTGGCGCCGCTCTTGGCGGTGTACGCCCCGGTCAGCATCACCGCGAAGACGCCGGCGGCAGCGGCGGGTGCCCAGGCACCGAGCCGCGCGCCGCGCCCGATGCGAGACTCCCCACGCTCGCCGTTCACCGCCACCGCGAGCAGGGCGAGGCCCAGGCCGATCGCCAGATACGTGAGTGCCACCCCCAGGTGGATCGTGACGACCAGCGCGTCCAGGTGGGTGAACACCGTGATCGCGCCGAGCGACGCCTGCACCAGCACCAGCCCGACCGCAGCCAGCGGCAGGCGAGCGAACCAGGGGTTGATCCGCCGCAGCCGCCAGCCCTGCACCGCGAGCAGCCCGGTCAGCAGGATGACCGCCAGCGCCACCACCCGGTGGATGAACTCAGTCCAGGCCAGCACATCCCACTCCGGGATGACCTGACCATTGCAGAGCGGCCAGTCGGGACCGCAGCCCATTCCGGCACCGGTCACGCGGACCGTGCCGCCGACCACGATCAGGAGATAGCCGGCGACCGCGGTGGCGATCGCCAGCCGGGCGAAGCGTCGGGGGACCATCGTCGAGGACACCGGAGCTAGACCACCTCTCATGCTCTTTCCCACGCCCCACGCTCGGGCCGGATCTAGCGCACCTGCCAGGGCACGGTGCTCAACTCAAACCAGGAGAAGCCGTACAGCAACACGAACAGCGTCAAGAACGCCAGGGACAGCACCAGCGCGCCCGGCGCCTCGAACGCGCCGTGGGCGGGCGCCGGAGCCTCCCCCTCCTCACCGGAGGCTCCGGCCACGGCCGGCGCCGACGAGAACGCGTTCGCCATAACCCGCCCCAGGTCTGGCGTCGCGGTGCGCTGCCCAAGTGCGACGGTGGCGACGATAATCGTCACGAACATCGCGCCGCCGATCACCGCAATCACCGCGCCGATCCCCAGCAGTGCCATGAAGACATCCACCTCGGTCGTCTGGAAGATCTGGGTGGGGAGCGTCGAGACCCGATCGAAGGTGATGTCCCAGTGCCGCCGCGGCACGCCCCAGTGCCCCGCCAGCCCGGTCCCGATCCCCCAGACGACCATGCCCGCGCCATAGAGATACGGCTGGTACCGGGCCCAGCCCCGCAGCACGAGTTGCCGCTGGAAGATCAGCGGCACGAGGTAGTAGGCGAGCCCCATGAAGGCGATCGTCGTGCCCGCCACCACCGTCATATGGAAGTGCGCGGGCGACAGCAGCGTGTTGTGCACGATCATGTTCACCTGCGGCCCGCCGATGATCACCCCGCTGATGCCACCCATGACCCCGAAGAGGAACAGGCTCACCGCGAGCGCGGCGAAGCCCGGCTCCCCCCAGGGCGCCCGCCGCAGCCAGCCGAACAGACCCCGTCGGTGCCCCTGTGTCCGCATCCCCAGCTCGACCGAGGCGGGAATGCTGAAGCCATGGATCAGGCTCCCGAGTACGGCGAGGTACATGAAGTAGCTGGTGTTGATGTTGCGCAGCCACGGGGTCAGGCCCGGGTCGACCAGCAGGTGGTGCATCGCCCCCATGTTGATGAAGAAGATGTAGAGGACGATCGCGAAGCGACTCAGGCCCTCGTTGAGGGGGCGGCCGCCGGTCATCAGGCTCGCGAGCCCGTACCAGACCGCCACCATCGCCGCCAGGTTGACCTGCTGCGCCCCGTGCCCCAGCCCCCAGTAGAGGAGCCGGTAGACGCCTGGGTCGATCGAGTCGATCACACCCGCCGACCAGAGGAAGGCCGGCAGCAGCGCCGCGGCACCGGAGATCAGGCTCCAGAGCGCGATGATCCCCGCCCCCGCCAGCGCGAAGGTGAAGAGCGGCAGTGAGCCGACATCCCCCCGCATCCGCGCGGCGAGGACGTTGATGAAGAAGTGAACTACCCCCAGGATTGCCCCCACCGCGAAGACCAGGACCGACGCGTAGTAGAGAGGCGGAGCCTGAAGCGGTGGGTAGGAGGTAAACATCACCGTCGCCCGGTCGGTCAGCATCAGCCCGGTGGCGACCACCGCGCCACCCAGCATCATGGCGTAGGCCACCCAGCCGAGCCGAGGTACCACCATCCGCGCACTCAGCAGCACCGTGCTGCCGAAGACGAGGCCGGCCATCTCGAAGAAGAGGATCCAGAAGATCAGCATGACCATGCCGTGCGCGGAGAGGAAGGCGTAGAACTGCTTGGCCGGCAGGAGATGGACCACCTGCCAACGGGTCAGCGCGATCAGCAGCGCCAGTATGCCGCCGAGCGCCAGGAAGAGGACCGCGGTCACCGCGTGGAACTTAATCAGCCGCTCGGCCGACCGGTCGATCACGAGACCGGTGACCCCACAGCGGCGCGCCAGGCCTGATATTGCCGTCTGCATCGTGTTGCCCCTTTCCTCCGCGCCCTAGTCGGTCACGATGATCCGGCCGGTCATAAGGTGGTGACCCGCGCCACAGAACTCGTTACAGACGACAGCGAACTCGCCCACCTGCTCGGGCGTCAGGCGGATCGCGGTGACGAACCCCGGCAAGACCTGGAAGTTGACGCTGTGGCGCTCCATCACCAGCGAGAAGCCGTGCTGCACATCGCGCGAGGAGATCAGGAACCGGTACTGCTCGCCGCGCTTGAGCTGCACCACCGGCCGCCAGGCGAACTGCTGCCCCTCCAGGTAGATGTCGCTGCCTGGCGGCGGAGCAACCACCGGCACACCATCCATCTCCCCGATCTGGTGCGCCTCGGTGAACTCCATGGTCAGGCGGTGAAACTCGGCGGGATCGATCCGATAGCTCTGAATCTCGTTCTGCTCGTTGCCGATCGCCGGCCAGATGAACGCGATCATCAGGAACATGCCCAGGCCCCAGATGGCAGCGATCGCCACCCAGAGCCGCTCGTCGCGGCCCAGCGGGCTCCACCACGTCCCCTGGGGCTTCGCCAGCGGGCTGAACCTGCCAGCCATGTACACCCCCTTTCCCCCTTCGCGCGGGCGAGCCGCCCAGCCCTGTCGCTACTCCCCGAAGAGCGGCACGTTGGCCAGGCTGATCAGCCCCCACACGATGTAGGTCAACGTCGGCACCACCAGCCCGGCGAGCAGGAGCAAGAACAGGTCATCGAGAAGCACCTGCGGCCAGGGGGGTCGCTCCCGACTCGGAGTCTGCGATGGATCGTCGTGTGCCATACGTCATGCCCCTTCCGGTACGCTCATCGAGCCGCAACCGGCGATATGAACCGCTGCCGCGGATGACCAGGGAACGATCGTTGGGACGCTGGCTCGCGCTACGCTGCCGGGTTTGCGCTACGGTAGCAACAACGCCACCGGCTGTGTCCTACCCGTCGGGATGGTTTCGCCCCACCCGCTGGGGTGGGATCCGATGCCGCGCCAGGTCGCTGGGCGCGGACCGATCAGGCGTGCTGGCCGGCGTGGTTCGCCGGGCGCGTTCGGAGGTACGGCGCGGCGAGGAGACCGATCAGGACCACCGCGTAGTAGAGTCCCGCGCTGGCCCACATGATCGCGCCCCCAAGCCGCTGGTCGCCGAGCGGGGTCAGGCCCCAGGGCGGCTCCGTCTCGGCGTAGACCGGATAAATGAGGTTGCGCGACAGGGTAATCGTGGCGCAGATAAGGTCCCCGGCCATCCAGGTCGCGAACAGCAGCAGCGCGGCCGCGGTCGTGGACAGGCGATAGTGCCGCGGGACCGGATCGATCAGCACCCACCAGAAGAGGAGCGCCGTGCCGAAGAAGGCGACATGCTCCAGATCGTGGATGAGCTCGTCGCGCACGGCGGCCTGATAGGGCCCCGGGAGGTGCCAAAACAGGAAGCTCCCATTATAGAGGAGGAACACGGTCATCGGGTGGACGACCATACCGAGCAGCCCGCGCAGCCCGGGGTGCCGGGCGGTGATCCCCATCAGCGCGCGGCTGTGGTGGGGGCGCAGGCCTCGCAGGAGAACCTGCACCGGCCGGCCCAACACCAGCAACGGCGCGGCGACCAGCATGAGGATCAGGTGCTGGACCATGTGGACCGAGAAGAGCACGCCGTTGAAGTGGTCCGGCGGGCCCATGAGCGCCACCGCCAGACTCACCAGCCCACCAAGGTAGGCGAGGACCTGCCAACGGGGCGGCACCCGCCGGCCGGCCAGGGCGGCCGCCCGGTAGGCGAGCAGGTACCCGGCCGCGGAGCCGCCGAGCAGCAAGGTGAGGAGCGGATCGGCATGCCAGGCCAGATACCACTCGTCCGGGTTCGCGCCACTGGCCACATGGAGCAGGGGGATGACCACGATCGCCTTCCTGGGAATTGCGCGAAACGCGCGGACGATGCTCCTAGGCGAGGGACACGTCCTACGACGAACTGCGCAGCGACTCAAATAGCACCGCGCGGATTATCGATGCAGCCATTATCCGGAACCCGGACGGCCGTGTCAAGCCCAAGTACGCACTCAGAGGCTCCCCATAGGGGGCGCTGGTCGGGGCCGTCACGGCACGACAGTCTTCGTCCTGTCGCCGGCGCCGCGGACGAACGCGCGTCATTCTCCGGCGCGATCGTCGGATCAGGTGTTTTCTTCGTAGGCGCGCCGCAGCCACTCGTCGACCTCGTCGTCGACCTCCTCCACCGATTCGAGGCCGATCCGCGCCGTCATGGCGCCGTTGCCCATGCTCGAGGCAGCGCGGAGGCGCCCGCCAAGTGGCGGGTCCGCGAGTCGCAGCCCGAGATCCACCCGCCGCCTGGTCGTGGGTTGCACCACCGCGAAGGTCCGGCGCGGCGTGACCAGAGCCACAAACGTCTTGCGCGCCTGAACCTTCACCTCGCCAAGCTGCCCCGCCCGCACGAGCACGGCGTCCAGGATCGGCCGAAGCGCGGGTCGGTCGGCGTAATGCGCGGCAATCAGGTCATCCGCCGTGGCAAGGAAGAAGTCAGGATAGCCGAACCGCTCCATCACCAGGAGTGTTTGCGCGTAGCCGGTTACGCCCTGCTCGGTGAGCCACGCCCGCAGGCTCGCCTCGTCGTGCGCGCCGGATTCGCGCACGCGGGCATTCCACGTCTCCACGTCGTCACCGGTCCGCCGCTTCAGCAGCTCGGCCATCCATGCCGTCATCTCGCGCCAATCACGCGCGCCGGGAATGCTCATGACTCATCTCCCCCACAGAGTCCAAGGCGCAGGAACCCAACGAGCACAGGATAGAGCGGCCGTTTCCGAGATGGCGAAGTGCTCATCCGGCGGGCTGCCCCCGTGAGCGCCGGCCCACCCCGCTCGTCGCCCGACGGACCGCAGGCGGTCAGCGTCCGCGATCCAGCCTGCCGACGACCTTGTCCGGCGCTGCATGAGGCTACCAGCCGTAGAACCGCTGCGGTACGACGCGGATGGCGACCGAGTAGTCGCGGGCGAACGACTCAGGGTCGGAGCCGATGCGCCGGATCCCGTCCCGGTACTTCTCGATCATCTCCGGCACCTCGGTAACGGGCGGCGCGTCCGGCACAATCTCCGCCACGCCGTCGATCCGCACCACGCTGTCGCCGTACTCGTCGGTGTTGAAGTGCAGCGACACCTTTGGGTTGTGGCGGATGTTGCGCACCTTCTGCTGATCCGGCCGCGAGTAGATGAGGATCGTCTCGCCGTCCCACAGGAACCAGACGGGGATCGGCTGCGGCTGCCCATCGCGCCGGACGGTCGTCAGCCAGATGACCTCCTCCTCACGCAGCCGCCGCTCGACCAGCCGTCCCCACTCCGTGGTGGTATCGAGCATCGCGATGCCCCTCCCACTCCTCACTCATACCTGCTTACGTCCAACAGCGACCGTCCCTCCCAGTCTATCTGCTCGGAAGCGCGACACTCAGCCCTGGCCTCAGCCGTTCTCCCCACTGCGCGCCGGACCCTGGACATGGAGGGCCGACTCGCGGTCGTGGCCCCGGCGTGCCGCACTCCCACCGCTGAGACGCGACCCCCCCCGAACGCGGAGGCCGTGCCGGCGCGCCACCACGCCCCCAGCCGGCGCACCGTCCGAACGGTGCTGGCGACCGCCCCGCGGATGGAGACAAGGAAGCCGCTGGAGACGAGACATCGCCAGCGGCCAGTGGATCACCGATGGGATGACCGGTGTGCCTTATTGCGCACAGATCATCGAGACGGTCAATTCCTGGTTTGTTCCGGAATTGTTAGTAACGATCACCCGCCACACTTGGACTAAGGATTGAATCGGTCGGCTCGCCCGCACTTCCACCCCAGGTCCGCCAGGCTGAATTTCATACCCTCCACCCAAGACGCGATTACTGGGAACCTGACAGGTGAACTCCCAGGACCCACTCTGCCCATTCTCAATGGTCACTGGGGTCGGCGTGTAGATCGTGATGTTATCCAGACCTGAATCGCCCTTCTCACCTTTCGGTCCCTGTGGCCCCTGCGGGCCCGCAGGCCCCTGTGGACCCGGATCGCCTTTCTCGCCCTTGGGTCCCGCCGGTCCCGCTGGCCCCTGTGGCCCCTGTGGCCCCATCTGGTTCCAGGAAATGGGAGTCTCGAACCACCAGCACTTTTTCGGGTTGTCCACGATGCGCAGCAACCCGGCCAACCCGGTTTTACAGCCGTAGATCACCTGGGCGTCCTGGTTGGCCAGCGCCACCCCGCTGAACAGCCCCACCAGCAGGCCGACGACGAGCAGCACCACCACCCGTCCCGATCGCACCAGGCGACCGAGCACCGATCCCCGCGTCACACTCGCCCCCTCTCTCGCGTACACCCCACCGCGGCGGGCTCGCTGTGACCGGTCACCGGACCAAACGAACCGCTCTCCAAAGCATAAACAGTGAGATCGTAGAGGAAAAGGCTCAGAAGGTCAAGTAGTCTCACAGCGCCAAGGTGAGTTAACGACAACGAGACCACAGGGTTGTGGTGGATGGTGCGCGGCTTCTCCTGGTTCGGCTGCGAGTCGATGAGGAGGCAATGGCCTACCGCACCGTCCCGGCGCGGTTCGATCCCTGCCGGTGGGCGCTGCATGTCGATCCACAGCGATGCCGAGCGTTGTACGGCCAGCGGCCGTGGGTGCGCACCCGCGGCCGCTGGGGTTATGCCGTCGCCGTAGAGGGATCAGCCGGATCAGTCGGCAGGGACGGAGGCCTTCTCCGGCTGCACACGCTCGGCCCGGCGGGGCAGAGTGAGCAGGGCTACCACGCCGGCGACGAGGTACAGCACGGAGATGAGCGCGGTGCGCGTGGCGTTGCCACCCTCATGCGCGAACACGGGGACGACGTTGAACGACAGGTTGGCCGCGGCATGCATCAGGATCATCGCCAGCACGCTCCCGCGCGTGGCGATGAACACCCGGGTGAAGAGCATGGTCGCGCCCGTGACCTGCACGGTGAAGAGCAGGAAGGACTGATCGGCCTGCGCGGTGCCGGGGACCAAGGCCATCGGCAGGTGCCACAGCGCCCAGATCGGGCCGAGGATCAGGCTCGTGGCGACCGGGCTCCACCGGGTGAGCGCCCGGGAAAGCGCGTAGCCGCGCCAGCCGAGGTCCTCACCGAGCGGTGCGATCCAGAAGGTCGCGAGCGTCTGGGCCGATGGCGCGAGGATCCACGCTTCCGGCGGCACGCCCGACACCAGGGAGTCCACGGCCACGCCGGTCAAGAGCACGGCGAACGGGACGACCAGGACCACGAGGTACCACCGCAGGGGGAAGCGCCACCGCCCCGCCATCCCCAGCAGGGTGCGCAACTCGCGCCGCCCGCCGCGCACGGCGGCCAGAGCACACGCCGTCAGCGCCGGCGCCAGCACCGCCAGGAGGCCGAGCAGGGCCACCGGTGAATTATGATCGACCGTCTCGTCGCGCCGCACCGCGACGATGATCGGAAGGTAGCTGAGCCAGGTGATGCCGATGGTGAGGCAAATGAACCACGCGAGATCACCCCTGGCACGGCTGGTTTCGCCGTTCGTCATGATCCGACTGAATCTCCACTCTAGAGGGCTCTTAGGAGTAGCGCTCCCGGCGCAACCGGACGTACGCCACCGTCGTCACGATCACAACCAGCAGCGACAGCAGCTCGAGGACGACGTGCTGCGCGTCGGGCACGGGCCGTCCTTCAATGACGGGCAGGAAGCGGACCGTCTGATCGTAGCCGTGGGCGGTGTACCAGTCGAACGCGCGGTGCAGCGGCGTCGAGCCGAAGAGGTACGGGATCCACCACTGCCGGATCTGCAGCAGGAGCCAGACATAGCTGTAGACCGTGCCGACGAGCATCAGCAGGGGGATCCGCAGCGCGAACCCCAGGGCGATGATGCTGAAGGGGATTACGCCCGAGAGAGTGCTCGCCAGTTGCGGCCCGGCCGCCTCGAGGTTGTTCCAAGGGGCTAGATCGACGTGGTTGGTGATGGCGAAGTAGGTCAGCATCAGGGCGATGGCCCCAACCACCAACCAGGACCACTGCCGCTCGCTCTCCGCCGACCTCACCCGTCCAGGGCGAAGCGTCGCCGCATCCATGTTCTGGGTGTACCTCCTCTCGCACCCTGTGCCATCGCTCGATCGGCTCGGCGTGGGCGTCCTGACGGCCCGTTCGCCGGCCAATCCGCCAGTATACCCCGCGGCCCGTCTTGGAGCCGAACCGGCGCGGTGCTACGATGCGCTGAACACATGACCGGGAACGAGCGAGGAGGACGCCCATGCCTGAGCCAGCCCAGCCCACCTGCACCGTCGTTCGCGGCAGCCACAGCTACGAGGGGAAGCAGGGCCTCTCCTACTTCGAGGGTATTTCGGCTCAGAGCGCGGGCGCGACCGGGCTCTGCATGCACCTGCTGACCATCCCGCCCGGCGGCCGAGCCAGGGCGCATCTGCACGAGCGACACGAAACGGCCATCTACGTGCTCAGCGGCGAGGCGGAGATGTGGTACGGAGAAGGACTCCGCGAGCACGTCGTCACCGGCCCGGGCGACTTCGTCTACATCCCGGCAGGCGTCCCGCACTTGCCGGCCAACCGCAGTCAGACCGAGCCGTGCATCGCCGTCATCGCCCGCACCGACCCGAACGAGCAGGAGAGCGTCGTGCTGCTGCCGGAGCTGGATGAGACGGCGGGCTTCACCGCTGACCGCAGGTAGTACAGGTAGTAGCGGAAAGGAACCAACACTCCAATACCCCCGGCTGACACGGTATCCAACGCCCAGGTAGGTGCCTGAAATAGGTGGTGCGAGGGACGCCGCGCGGTGGTCGGGGCCCGGGGGTAAACCCCCGGGCACGTGCCAGCGGCGAATTGCGCTGAACGACGACGCCCGCGCTCCTGGGCTGGATAGCTCCCGGCGAGGTCATGGGACCCGCGGACCGCCACGCGCAGGACTTGACGCTCACGCCACCTCTCGGATCTCCGCCCGGTCGAGCAGCCATTGCCGGCGCTCGGAGTCGAAGATCAGGTACCAGGTGCCGCTGAAGTAGCGCACGCGAGTGTCCCCGGCAGGGTCGCGCTCGTGCACCTCCAGGTTCACCGTGACGCGACCCGGCTCGCTCTGCGCCACGTAGGCGATGACGCGCTCGGTGTTCGCGTAGCCCGAGACCCAGGCGTCGTAGGGGTTCGCCGCCTGGAAGTTCGGTGAGAGGAAGGCGTACGCCGCCTCGTAGTCGCCCGCATCGAGCAGCCCGTAGAAGTGCTCGACGGTGAGCAGCTCGCTCCCCTGGACCGGCCCGACCTGCTCCGCGGTCGGCACGAGCGCGTCACCCTCGAGCCGGTAGCGGGTTTCGACCCAGGCGCTCGGGCAGCAGTTCGGTTCCCAACCGGCATAGGCCGCGGTGCGCAGGACCAGTTCGCCGCCGTCGAGGCGGATGTCCATCTTGTACGACGGCTGGGCCGCCGCAAGTCGCGGCCCGTCCGGCGTCGCGCGGTAGACGAGGACACCGATCGCGCCCGCCGTGCCGCCGGAGTGGAACGGGATGACGGCGTCCTCCTGCCCGTCGCCGTCGAGGTCGCCGTAGAGGATTTCATCCAGTGCTGGGAAGCCGTAGACCCCGCCCGGTCCATCCGGAAGGTAGAGGTCGCCCAGCTCGGCGGGGAAGCCCGACGGGGCAGCGCCGAATTCGAGCGCAGGGTCACCGGTCAGAACCGCACGCCAGTCGACATCGCGCAGCGAGGTGGTAGGCGGCGTTGCCGTGGGCGTGGCGGCGAGCGTCGGGGTCGCGGTGGGTGGCAGGGATAAGATGACCGGCGACGCCTCTGCAGGGGTCCCACTCGCCGCGCCCGGTCCCATCGTGGCGGACGGCCCGGATCCGCCGCAGGCACCGAGCACGGCGGCAGCCAGGATGATCACGAGCGTTTGCACCGCTCGCCGCTGTACTCCGTTCCACGATCCCCGGTGCACGCCGGCCGTCCTCTCTCACCGCCGAGCCAACCCGCCTGCTGATCGTACGCATTGTCCGTACACACGACAAGAGCGGGAGGTACCGCTCGCCCTGAGTCGGCTGACCCTGCGATCTCGGACCTACCTTGACGCTGAGCCAGCTAAGGACCAAGATTCCGGACGCGAGACCGGCACGAATAGCCGAGGGAGGCAGAATGACCGCGACTACGCTGATCGGGAAATCAATCCCACGTATCGACTCACCACAGAAGGTGCGCGGCCAGACCCGCTACACCGCCGACCTGACCCCGCCGGGAACCCTCATCGCCCGGCTCACGACCGCCACCCAGGCGCACGCCCGCATCACCGGTATCGACACCAGCGCCGCGCGGGCGGTCCCCGGCGTGGTGGACGTCGTCACGGGTGCGGACCTGTTGCCGGACGGACCTGAGCCATCGGAGAGGGCGCGGGCCATGCTCGCCCGCGACAAGGTGATCTACTACGGTCAGCCGGTCGCGGTGGTGATCGCCGAGAGTGAGGCGGCTGCGGAGGAGGCCGCGGCGCTGGTCCAGGTCGACTACGAACCGCTCGGTGTCGTGATCGATCCGCGCGCCGCGATGCAGCCGGACGCCCCGGTAATCCGCCCCAAGGCGCAGGAGGGGGAGTGGGCCGAGGCGCAGATGCATGCCACGGTCCAGGGCGGTGAAGAGGTCGACGTCAACCGCCTGCCGGACAACGTCATCAGCGCCGTCCGTTTCAGCCGGGGCGATGTCGAGCAGGGCTTTGCCGAGGCGGACGTCGTCGTCGAGCGCAGCTTCACCACACCCTCGGTGCACCAGGGCTACATCGAGCCGCATGCGACGCTGGCGGTACCCGACCCGCTGGGCAACCTCACGATCTACACCGCGACCCAGGGCCAGTTCTACGCGCGCACCGTCACCGCCGACACGCTGGGCCTGGCGCAGAACCAGGTGACGATCGTGCCGATGGAGGTCGGTGGCGGCTTCGGCGGCAAGACGGTTCTCCTGGAGCCCCTGGTTGGCGCCCTGGCGCTGCGCACCGGCCGCCCGGTCAAGCTGGTCCTCTCCCGCATGGAGGAGTTCCTGCTGGCGACCCCCGCCCCTGGCGCGGTGATCGACGTGAAGCTCGGGGCCAAGAAAGACGGGACCATCACCGCCATCCAGGGTCACGTCATCTTCGACTCGGGGGTCTACCCCGGTGCACCGGCCGTTGTGGCGCTGCTGATCCTGGGCGGTTACTACCGCTGCGCCAACCTCGACCTGATCGGCTACGAGGTACTGACCAACAAACCGGGTGTAGGTGCCTATCGCGCCCCCGGCGCGCCGCAGGGAACCTTCGCGATCGAGCAGGCGGTGGACGAGGCGGCCCGCGCGCTCGGCTGGGATCCGCTGGAGTTCCGGCTGCGCAACGTCTCTGCCCCGGGCGACCCGCAGCCCAACGACGTGCCCTGGCCGGAGATGGGGTTGCGTGAGGTGCTCGAGGCAGTGCGCGACCACTGGCAGCAGCGCACCGCCGGTCCGAACGAGGGCTTCGGCATCGCGATCGGCGGCTGGCCCGGCGGGATCGAGCCCTGCGCAGCCAACGTCCGGGTCAACACCGACGGCAGCCTGACCGTGTCCCTGGGGTCGGTCGACATAACCGGCACCAACACGACGATGGCGATGATCGCCGCCGAGACCTTCGGCGTCCCGGTGGACCGGGTGAAGGTCGTGACCGACAACACCGACGGCGCCCCGTACGCGGGCATGAGCGGCGGCAGCAAGATCACCTACACGGTGGGACTGGCGGTGCGCGCCGCAGCGGAGGAGGCACGGCGGCAGGTGTTCGCCATCGCCGCGGCCGAGCTGGAGGCGGCGCCGGAAGACCTGGAGATAGTGGACGGCAAGGTCCAGGTCAAGGGTGTGCCCGACCGCTCGATCGCCATCGGCGAGATCGCGCGCCTGAGCATGACGTTCGGCGGCAAGTACGAGCCGGTCTACGGCGTCGGCAAGTCGGCCGTGACGGCGCGCGCACCCGGCTTCTCCGCTCAGATCGCCCATGTCCGGGTGGACCCGGCGACTGGTGAGGTCACGCTGCTGGGGATCGTCGCGGCGCAGGACGTCGGGCGGGCGTTGAACCCGGCGCTCGTGGAAGGGCAGATCCAC
The DNA here is from genome assembly GCF_000024985.1 of Sphaerobacter thermophilus DSM 20745. Taxonomy (NCBI): domain Bacteria; kingdom Pseudomonadati; phylum Thermomicrobiota; class Thermomicrobia; order Sphaerobacterales; family Sphaerobacteraceae; genus Sphaerobacter; species Sphaerobacter thermophilus. Next base: position 854,408 of record NC_013524.1, on the reverse strand, counting down.
GGCGGTGTGGCCCAGGGCATCGGCTGGGCGCTGCACGAGGGCCTGATCTACGACGACAACGGCCAGCCTCTGAACCCGACGCTGATGGACTACAGCCTGCCGGCCGCCCCGCAGGTGCCACCGATCGAGGTGAAGCTGGTGGAGGTACCGTCCTCGGCCGGGCCGTTCGGCGCCAAGGGTGTCGGCGAGCCGCCGGTCATCCCGACCGCGGCGGCCATCGCCAACGCCATCGCCGACGCGACCGGCGCCCGCGTCACCGACCTCCCGATGACCGCCCCGCGCATCCGCGCGGCGATAGCGAAGGCGGAGTAGGGGGAAGAACCCCTCACCCCCTGACCCCCTCTCCCACAAGGGGAGAGGGGGAATGTCAGACGTGACAATGCCGCCGTCGGTTTGACACCGACGGCGGCACTCGTTGCGATACTGCTGCGAGTCGTCTAGCCCAGGCGCTACCGCCCCTGCCAGTCCGCCAGGCGGCCGTGGAAGCGGAGGAAGCGGGGGGCGCCGTCGGGGCCCTCCAGGAACTCGACCGTCTCCCCGCGCACGTGGGTGTCGGCGATCAGGAAACGCCGCTCGCCGATCGGGATGAGCGTCAGCGGGGGCAGCGTCGTCTCCTTGCCGGTGAGCTGGCTGCGGGTCACCACGTCGGCGCGCAGCCGGTCCCCGTCGACCGAAATCGTGATGTCGACGTCAGGGCGATGGTAGCGCCCGGCGAACCAGGCCAGCTCATCCGCGGACAGGCTCACCGGCTCCGGCCGAACCGGCCGCAGGCCGCACTCGTGCTCCAGCACCCAGTCGATGATCTCGCTGTACGCCGCCGCGCCCTGCGAGCTGTTGGTCAGGACCGCCACGGCGAAGCCGCGCCCGGGCACGAGACGGAGCTGGGCCTGGAACCCGCCGGTCGTGCCGCCGTGCCCGATGACCCACCCGCCGTCGTAAGCGTGCAGCGCCCAGGCCAGCCCGTAGGCCTCGGCGAAGCTCCCGGCCTCCGCCTGCGGCTCGCGCATCGCTGCCAGCGATTCGGGGGAGAGCACCCGCTTCCCGTCCACGGTGCCGTCGCCCAGGTGGAACGCGGCAAAACGGAGCAGGTCGCCGACGTCGGAGATGATGCCGCCGGCGGCGTTGACGCAGCGCGGCAGCGGGTAGCGGCGTGCCACCTCGTGGGCCGGCTCGCCCGGCTGCACCGGCGAGTGGCCGACCGCCACCGGATAGGTGATCGCCTCGTGTGCGAAGAAGAAGGAGCGCGTCAGGCCCAGCGGCTCAAAGACCCGTTCCCGCATGACCGCCTCGAACGGCTTCCCGGTCAGTCGCTCGATAATCGCGCCGGTGAGGTAGAAGCCGCTGTTGCAGTAGGCCCAGGTCTCGCCGGGCGGGGTGATCTGCCGCAGGGTGTGGAACTCGGCGATGGCACGCGTCAGGGCGTCGTCCCCCATGCCATAGTCGGTGAAGCGGTCGCCTTCCAGCCCGCTGGTGTGGGCCAGCAGGTGGCGCACGGTGATCGCATCGCGCGCCGCGGCGTCGGCCAGCACGAGGTCCGGCAGGTACGTCCACACCGGCGTGTCGAGATCGAGCACGCCCTCCTCGACGAAGGTCATGACCAGCGTCGCGGTGTAGACCTTCGAGATCGACCCGATCTGGAACAGGCTGTCCGGCCGTAGGGGGTAGCCGCTCTCCAGGCTGGCGACGCCGTAGGCGCGGGTCTCGGCCTCCCCGTCGCGCAGGATCCCCAGCGTCAGGCCGGGCACCCCCCAGCGGGTCATCGCGGCTTCCACCACCCCGTCGAGCTCAGGGGCGGGCGTGGTCGTCTCGGACATTCAGCTCTCCCATTCGCATCGGGCGCGCAGAGCACCCAAGACGTACATCCGGTAATCGCCGCGAGGCAGTGCCACTGCGGCCGAGGGCTATCTTCGCTGAGATCGACGGTGGGTGGTAGGTCCGGAGCCCTCCGGCGCGTGGGTGGATCGCCCGGGCCAGAGGTGGAGAGAGGGGGTGCGTGTGGGAGGAGCGGTCAGGTGGGCAGCCACAGAACGCTCGTCTGCCGATCCCAGCCGACACCCTTCCCTTCCCTTGACGCGGTGGCCGGCAACGCCAGAGCCGCTCGATGAGCGACTCGCTCGATGCCGCGACCGCTCCTCTCACCGCACCGCGACAGCGGCACAGCCGGTCCCCCAACCGGCGCACCGTGCCGATGTCGTGTTAGAGTTCTCCACGACGCGCGCTCTGGGGGAGCGCGTTGGCCACGCTGGTGGCGTCGCCGCGGACCGGACTGGTCGGCTCGCCACCCCGGCCGATGTCCCCTTCGGCACCGGGTCCAGCCGTGACCGGGCCCCAGATTACAGACTGGAAAGAAAGATGTCAAGTAGGTTGGGGGGCATTAGTCGGCCGATCGGCTTCCGAACGCGCCACTCCCGCGATACATGATGCACGCCTTCGGGTAAGAAACCCCGAATTCACGACGAAATCCGGGGCTCTCCCACATCCCGAGCCCGCGGAGAGAGTGGTCGATCAGATGACCAGTCGCACGGCACCGATCACCGGCCGGGAGGCAATCAGCAGCGAGCCGATGATGAGCATGACATCGATGACGACCAGCGACCAGCGGCGGGCACGCCAGTGCCCCGGCAAGACCCGGCCGATGATCGCGACGGTCGCCACGACGACCAGGACGCTGAACACCCCGGCGATGATGATGGTCAGCTCCTCGCCGATGCTGCACCTCCCGCTGCTTTGCCGAACCCGGCCCCATCCTACCTCATGTGCGTTTGCGAGCGCCCGTCCTCGGGCGAGACGATGCCGCTTCGGGACATAATGACGCAACCACGTGCCGAATCGCACGTCATGGAGTTTCGGCAAAGCTCGTTCGAGTGGCGTGTGCTCCTGACGTGCAACCCACCCGACCAGCCCTCGAACAGGCGGATGGTGTTCCTGGGCCGATGTCGGAAAGGGGCCCGTTACGAAAGGAGACACGCCAGTGAAGCACCGCCTGGCCAGCCTGGTGGTCATACGATACCTCGGGCATCAACCTGTTCAACCCGAGCGGCATGGCCGTGACGGCGAGCGTCCAGTTCGTCGACGCGGCCGGGGTGCCAGTGGCGCCGACAACCGGTGCGGATGACCGGGAGGCGCCGCTGAATCTGAATCTGCCGGCAGGCGCCGGGGCGACGGTCTACACGCTCGGCCTGGGCGAGATGCCGGCTGGGTTCCGGGGCGCGGCCGTGGTCGGCGTGCTGGGCGGGGGCACGCTGGTCGGCGTCTCGAACAATGTCAACTACGAGGTAGCCGGTGACGGCTCGGCGGTCTACAACCTCGTCCGGACCGACTTCACCCGCTTCCAGGCCGGCTTGTCGGTCGACGCCACGTCGGCCACGCCGACGGCGCGCGGCACCTACACACTACACGTCACCGCTCTCAACGCCTTCGGCCCGATCGCCGGTTTCCCGCTGGAGTGCAAGGTCAGCGCCGGTCCGAACGCGGGCGCGCCGGCCATCCGAACCACGACCGACCAGAACGGCCGGGCGAGCTGCGCCATCACCGACACCGCCGCCTCCGGCAGCAACCACGAGGACACCGTCACCGTCTGGGCCGACTTCAACGGCAATGGCGTCCGGGACCTGACCGAGACGACCACGGTGACGCTGATCTGGCAGCCCTCCGGCCCGACGATCCTGACCGCGACCCCGTCGACCACGACGCCGACGGCCCGCCAGTCGGTCACGCTGACCATCACGGCGGTGGACGGCTACGGTGGTCCGGCCAACGGCGTCGCCGTCACCTGTGCGGTGACGAGCGGCCCGAACAGCGGCCAGTCGACCGGTGCAACGATCGGAGCGGACGGCCAGACGACCTGCGCCATCACCGATGCCAAGGCCGCGGCCAACAATGACACGGACACCATCACTGTCACGGCCGATGTCGACGGCGACGGCACCGGTGAGACCACCACGGTGACCGTCACCTGGCAACCCTCCGGCGTAGCGAGGCTGACGGTGTCGCCGACGTCGTCGTCGCTGGCGTATACATTCTGGTTCAACATGACGGTGACGGCTATCGACGCGTACGGCGGCCCCGTCAGCGGTGTCCCCGTGAAATGCCAGATCACAGCCGGCCCGAACACCGGCCAGTCGGTCAACGCCACGACCGGCGCGAACGGCAGCACAACCTGTAGCGTCAAGAACTACGACAACGCCACGTACGACAACTACGTCGACACCGTCACCGTGACGGGTGACGTCGACGGCGACGGCACCGACGAGACCGCGACGGCGACCGTGACCTGGTTGCCGGGTCAATCGAGCATCAACCTAAGCGGGCAGCCGAGCAAGTATTCGAACTCCGTCAGCGTCGCCTTCATCGTCCGCGACGGCTACTACCAACTGATACCGGACCTCCCGGTGACCTGCGAGGTTATCCAAGGCACGAACGCGGGCAAGACCGTCACCACCACGACCAGCATGAATGGCTTGGCGTACTGCTCCTTCAGCAGCATGATCCCATCAGGCACCGATGTCATCGTCGCCAAGGCAACGATCCGTGGTCAGGAACGGCAATCGTCGTGGATCTACGTTTACTGGTAGACGCAGCACCGTCGCGCGACTGACTGGAGGGAACCGACCGCCGGTCGGTTTCCGCTGACCCGTCACACCGGAGCCGCCCCCTGGAGCCTTCCAGGGGGCGGCTCTTTGGTTACGGCGAGAACGAACCGCATACGCTGGCATTCCGGCCGCGCCGTCTCCAGCCCGCCTCCGCCGGCTCGCGCGGCTGCCGACCGTGTCCGGGCTGGGTGGCGTGAGGATCCCCGCGTCGTGGCGCGTGCCCGGGGCTTGAGCCCCGGGCTGACAAGGAAAGCCGGCTGAAGCCGGCTCTGGAGTGCGGCGGCCCCAGCCGCCGCTTTGGTACGGCGCGGCCCCAGCCGCGCCGGGGCCGGTTGCGCGCCGACATCGGGACGCGCGATGGGTGGTACGAAGGATCCCGCATCCTGGCGCGTGTCCGGGGCTAAAGCCACCGGGCTGACAACGAAAAGCCCACTGAAGGGGCTAGGGATTGGGCGTCACGTGAGATGCCGGATCGGCTCCGCCGGGGTGTGGCCATCGCAGCCCCTTCGGTGGGCTTACCCGAATTCAGCCCGGCGGCTTTAACGCTTGGTGTGAGTTAGGGCGCCGTGGCTACCAGGTGATCAGGTTCGCCACGGCCAGCAGCGGCCGCCCCTGCTGCCGATTCAGCCAGCAACAGAGGTTGTGCAGCGCCACCTTGGCCGCCAGTCGCGCCTGGAAGCCCGCCAGGGTGTGCGGGCGCTCGCGTGCCAGCCCGAAGGTGTGCAGCAGTCGTCCAACGACCGTCTCCACGATCTGGCGATGGCGGGCCACCCAGCGGCGGACCGCCTTGGGCCAGCGCCGCCGACTGCCCCGCTGCGGGGTGGCCACCAGCGTCACGCCATAGGTGGCCGCCAGGTGCGCCTTGTAGTCCTCGCCGGCAAAGCCACTGTCGGCCAGATAGGTCGCCACCGGCGTGCCGACACTGGGCAGGCGGGGATCGGGGTGGGCCCGACAGGCAATCAGGGTCTCGGCGAGGGACCGCTCATTGGTGCTGGCCGGGGCCACGCCCCAGCCGGTGATCGCCCCCTCCAGGCTGACGGCGGTCAGCACGCGGAAGCCGGCAAACCAGCCCAGGCGCAAGCTGAAGCCGATGTTGGCCTCGCCCGCCAGCCAGCCCCGCCCGCGGCGCTTGGCGTTGCGCACCGGAGCCGGCGCCACATCGAGCACATCCACCGCCACTGGCCCCCGGCCAAGTTGGTCTGCCAGGTAGAGGGCGAACTGGGCCAGGGCGACCTGATGCCGCCGCAGCAGCCGGTTGTATTGGCTGCGGTGGGGCAGGGTCGGGAAGTAGGGGCGCAGGTGGCGCTCGGCGTAGCGGTAGAAGTCCTGCTCACTGGAGAACCTCATCCACTGCCCGAAGATGGCCAGGGTCAAGACCTCGCTGCGGCTCAGGGCCGGCGCGGGGCCGGGGCGGTGGGGCTCCGGGGGCAGGTGGGTCTGGCAGAAGGTGTCGACCAGGACATAGACTGTAATCAGGAAGGTGTCCACATCCATCGGGTGCTCCTTTCGTGGGAGACGGATACGAGCTATCTCCCGTATGGAAGTGGGCACCTTCCTGTGTCAAGAGGGCACAGCATGCCCCGGCTAACTCACACCAAGCGTTTTAGCCCCGGGCACGGGCCGAGCGCGTACGCTCGCATAATTCGTCGAACCCCATGTTGGGCGAGGGGAGCGATCCTTCGCTGCGCCGGGGGCGATGGTGGCGCTCCTCGTGTTGGCCTGCGCGATGTGACGGGGATTTGTCTTCAGAGAAGCGCGGCGCGCAACGTGCGGATGAGCGGCCCGGGGGCTCGGAGGGACGCGCGATGTACACGCTCGGCATCAACGCCGTCTACCACGACTCGGCTGCCAGCCTGGTCGCGGACGGCCGGGTGGTTGCCGCCGCGGAGGAGGAGCGCTTCACCCGGATCAAGCACGGCAAGCGTCCGGTCCCGTTCTCCACCTGGGAACTGCCCTTCCACGCCATCGACTACTGCCTGCGCCAAGCCGGGATCGACCAGGCCGAGGTAGACCACGTCGCCTACTCGTTCGACCCGGCGCTCTTGTTGGGGCGACACCGGGGTGCCGCGACGATTACCCTGCCGCTGGAGCCGTCGGCCCACCCGCTGCCGGAGGAGTGGGAGGCCGCCTGGGATCCGCTCTTCCTGGCGCACATCGTCAACGCCCCGCGGCACCTCGCCGGTGGTGTGCCCCACCACCTGCGGGCACGCTTCCACGGCGCCGCGCGCAACGGGCCGTTCCGCTGGCACTGGGTCGAGCACCACCTGGCCCACGCGGTCAGCGCCTTCTTCCCGTCGCCCTTCCCACGCGCCGCGGTCATGACGCTCGACGGCCGCGGCGAGCGCGCTACGACCACGTACGCCGTCGGCGAGGGGACCCACCTGGAGCGCATCGGGCAGGTGGACTTCCCCCACTCGCTCGGGCTCCTCTACGAGAAGGTCACGGAGCACCTCGGCTTCCTCCACTCCGCGGACGAATATAAGGTGATGGCGCTGGCCTCCTTCGGCGAGCCGCGCTATCTAGACCGATTCCACGATGCCGTGCGCCTCCAGGGGGACGGCGGCTACACCGTCGAGCCGCTCTGCCTGGAGGAGTGGTTTGGCCCGGCCCGGCGCCGCGGCGAGCCGCTGGAGCAGCGCCACTGCGACCTGGCCCGCTCGCTCCAGGTGGTGCTGGAGGAGACAGTGCTGGCGCTCGCCCGGTGGCTGCACGAGGCCACCGGCGCCGACGACCTCTGCCTGGCCGGGGGCGTGGCGCTCAACTGCGTCCTGAACGCCCGCCTGCGTGATGACGGGCCCTTCCGCCACATCTGGGTACAACCGGCGGCGGGGGACGCCGGGACGGCGCTCGGCGCCGCGCTCTGGGTCGACGCCCGAGAGCGGGGCGCGGTCGAGCGATCATGGCGGATGGAGCACGCCTTCCTCGGCCCCGAGTTCGGCGACGACGAGATCGCGGCCTTCCTGGATGGAGCAAAGCTACCGTACCGCCGGATGGACGATGTCGCCGGTGAGGTGGCGGACCTCCTGGCGGACGGCAAGATCGTCGGCTGGTTCCAGGGGCGGATGGAGTTCGGCCCGCGCGCGCTGGGTGCTCGCTCGATCCTGGCCTCGCCGCTCGACCCCGAGATGCAGACCCGGCTGAACGCGATCAAGGATCGGGAGGATTTCCGGCCGGTCGCACCGGTGGTGCTTGCGGAGGAAGCGGCCACCTGGTTCCGCGACGCCGCGGAGTCCCCCTTCATGCTTTTCGTCCATGAGGTGCGTCCGGAACAGGCGAACCGCATCCCGGCGGTGCGGCACGTGGACGGCACGGCCCGCATCCAGACCATCGTGCGAGCGCAGCACCCGCGCTACTACGACCTGCTACGGGCCTTCCAGGCGCGCACGGGCGTACCGGTGCTGGTCAACACCTCGTTCAACACGCGGGGCGAGCCGATCGTCTGCACGCCGCGCGACGCCTTCGAGTGCTTCTGGGCTTCGCCGCTCGACGCGCTGGCGATCGGCCCGTTCCTGCTGGAAAAGCCGGAGCGATGACGGCACCGACGCTGCGCGCCTCCGTCGTCGTGCCGACCTACCGACGCCCGCGTCTCCTCGACCGCTGCCTCGCGGCGCTGGCGGCGCAGGACCTCCCGCCCGAGGCGTACGAGGTGATCGTCACCGACGACGCGGGTTGCAGGGAGACGCGCCGGCTGGTGCAGGAGTGGGCCGCTCGCGGCCCGATGCCGGTGCACTACGTGCCGGTCTGCTGCGGGCATGGCCCGGCCGCCGCGCGGAACGCCGGGTGGCACGCCGCCCATGCCCCGATCATCGCCTTCACCGACGACGACTGCGAGCCGGTCCCCGGCTGGCTGCGCGCCGGGCTGGCCGGGTTCGTCGACGGCGTCGCCGCGGTCTCCGGCCGGGTTCTGGTGCCCCTGCCGAAAGACCCGACCGACTACGAGTGGAACGCGGCCCAACTCGCCGGGTCGGAGTTCGTGACCGCGAGCTGCTTTTTCCGCCGGGAGGCACTGGCCGCCGCCGGGGGTCTGGATGAGCGCTTTCGCCTGGCCTGGCGCGAGGACACCGACCTCTTTTTCACGCTGCTCTCCCGCGGCGCACGGCTGACCCACGCCGAGGACGCGGTGGCCGTGCACCCGGTCCGTCCCGCCCACTGGGGCGTCAGCCTCCGTCAGCAGCGCAAGAGCATGTACAACGCGCTCCTCTACAAGAAGCACGCGCGCCTCTACCGCGAGCGGATCCAACCGGCCCCGCCCTGGCACTACTACGGGGCGGTCGGCGCCCTGCTGGCGGCCGGCGCGGCGGGGACGACCGGGCACCGCCGGCTCGCGGCGGGCGCCGCGGCTGGCTGGCTGGCGCTCACGGTACGCTTCTGCGCCATGCGCCTGCGCGGGACCTCCCACGCGCCGGGCCACATCGCCGAGATGGCGGTCACCTCGGCACTGATCCCGCCGCTGTCGGTCTTCTGGCGCCTGCGCGGGGCGGTGAAGTTCCGCGTGCTCTTCCTCTAGTACGTCCCTAGTGAGGACAGTTCGATGCCACTTCCCAGCTATGTGCAGATCGAACCGGTCGGGCAGTGCAATCTCCGCTGCCAGATGTGCCCGATCCAGTTCCGACGCGACGGCCCGCCCTGGGGGCCGCTCGCCTTCATGGAGTTCGACACCTTCACCCGGATCGTCGATTCCTTCCCCGACTTGCAGACGCTCCACCTCCAGGGGCTGGGCGAGCCAATGATGCACCCCCGCTTCTTCGACATGGTGGCCTACGCGGCGGGGCGCGGCGCGCGGGTCACGACCAACAGCAACCTGACGATCCTCAACGCGCGGCGCGCCGAGCAGTGCGTCGCCAGCGGGCTCGACTGCCTCCACGTCTCGATCGACGGCGCCAGCGCCGAGACTTACGAGCGCATCCGGGTCCGGGCTCGCTTCGAGCGGGTAGTGCGCAACGTTGAGCTGCTGCTGGAGACCCGCGCTCGGCTGGGTGCGACGCTGCCCGGTCTGCGGATCGTCGGCGTCGTCATGCGCCAGAACCTGCACGAGCTGCCGGACCTGGTGCGGCTGGCGCACGGCTGGGGTGCCGAGGGGCTGTTCGTCCAGCACCTCTGCCACGACTTCGGGGAGTCGAGCCTCCCAGAGCACTACCGGCCGATGCGCACCTTCGTCGACGAGCAGACGCTGCTGCACGAGGACCCGGCGCGCGTGGCCGCCGCTTTCGCCGAGGCACGCGAAGTCGCGGCAGACCTGGGGCTGGACCTGCGGCTGCCCCGCGCCGAGCCGCGTGCCCACCCGCCGGGCACGCCCGGCCGCAAGCGCTGCTCCTGGCCCTGGACCGGCGCCTACTTCAGCTACGAGGGCTACACCATGCCCTGCTGCATGGTGGCGACCCCCGACCGGATCAACTTCGGCAACGCCGCCGAGCAGGGCGTCACCACCGTCTGGGACAGCGATGAGTTCACCGACTTCCGCGCCCGGCTCGACTCCGACGACCCGCCGGAGATCTGCCGCTCCTGCGCGGTGTACAACGGGATCTTCTGATGGCACGCGCTCGACCGGCGGTTCACGGGAGCGCCCGCATCTCGCCGCCTCTCGTCCTCCGGTGCGGCGAATGACGTGGATCGGCGAGGCTCCGTCCGGCGCCGTCGATCCTGGAGTGAGGAAACGCCCATGCAGCTACCGGTCATCCGTCTGAGGCGCGAGATGGCGCCTGACCCGGCCGTCGAAGGCCGTGCCGCTCGCTACCCGCTCCACCTCCCGGCGCCGACGTTCCGGGTGCTTCTGGAGCAGCAGGGTCCGTCGCTCGGACTCTGGCGCGCGGCCGAGGTCGCCGCGCTGCGGGAGCAGGGCTACCACCGTCCGGTGCTCGACCTCGGTTGCGGCGACGGGCTGGTCACCTCGCTGGTGCTCCGCCCGGTCGAGGTGGGTGTCGACCCGGACGGGACGGCGCTGGCCCGCGCCGCCCGGTTGGGCATCTACCACCACTTGATCGCGCGCCCGTTGGAGACGGCCGGCCTCCCCGCCGAGGCGTTCGCGACCGTGATCAGCAACTCGGTGTTAGAGCACGTCGCGGACGTCGACGCCCTGCTGGCCGCCGTCGCGCGGGTGCTGCGCCCTGGCGGGTGCCTCATCTTCACCGCGCCGACCGAGGCCTTCAGCCGCTGGCTGCTCCTGCCGCTGGCGGGCTACGCCGCGCGCCGCAACCGGGCCCTGGCCCACCGCAACCTCTGGCCGGTCGAACGCTGGGCGGCGCATTTGGAGGCCGCCGGGCTGGAGATCGAGTCGACCCGGTCATACCTGCGGTCCGGACTGGTCACGGCGTGGGACGCACTCGAAGTCGCGCAGCAAGTGCGGATCGGCGGACAACGGGCGCTCGGCCGCGTCTGGCGACGCATCCCGCCCGGCGGATTCGCGCGGCTGGCCGAGTGGGGTGCCCGGCTCGACCTCTCGGCTCCCGAGCCGGGCGGCGGCCGCCTGATCGTGGCACGCAAGCGGTGAGGGGCCGGACGACATGGCAACCGTCGACGTCCTGATCCCAACCCGGAACCGGCACGAGTCGCTGGCGATGACACTCGCGGGTGTGGCGGCCCAGACCCTGAGCGACCTCCGCGTCGTTGTCGCCGACCAGAGCGATCGGCCCGCGATTGAGTCGCCGGTCATCCAGTCCCTGCTGCGGGTCGTGGCGGCGCGCGGCGGGGAGAGGGAGTACCACCACCGGCCCCAGGTGCACGGTGTCGCCGAACAGCGCGACTTCCTGCTCCATCTGGCCAGCGCGGATGCCGTCCTCTACCTGGACGACGATGTCTTCATGGAGCCGTGGGTCGTGGAGCACCTGCTGACCACGCTGCGGGCCGAGAGCTGCGGCTTCGTCGGCGCCTTCCCCGCCGGCCTGTCGCACCGCGACGACGTGCGGCCCGCGCAGCAGATCGTCGAGTGGTGGGACGGCCCGGTCCGGCCGGAGGTGGTCGATCCCGGAACCCCGGCCTGGGAGCGCTGGAACCTCCACCGCGCCGCCAACGTCTACCACGCAGCGCAGGGACTGCCGCCCGGTGTCATCCGACGCTACAAGGTGGCGTGGGTCGCCGCCTGCATCCTCTACGACCGGGCCAAGCTGCAGGCCGTCGGCGGTTTCGACTTCTGGCGGCGCCTTCCGCGCTATCACTCGGGGGAGGAGGTGCTGGTGCAGAACCTCCTCATGCGACGCTGGGGCGGCTGCTGCATCCTTCCCTCCGGCACCTACTCCTCCGAGGTGCCGAGCACGGTGCTGAACGCCGCCGGGACGGTCGACGGCCACGCGCTGGATCTGCTCCCCGAGATGGTCGCGCGCTACGCACCGCTCACAGGAGAGGGAGCACGAGGCGGTGCTTGACCCCTTCGCGCCCGGCCTGCTCGCTCGCCTGCCGGAGCCACCTCGCCGGGTGGTGGTCGTGCGCGCCTCGCGCATCGGCGACTTCCTCTGCGCCACCCCTGCGCTGCGTGCCCTGCGCGCAGCGCTCCCCGCAGCCGAGTTCACGGTGATCGGCCTTCCCTTCAACCGGGATCTCGCCGAACGCTCGCCGCACGTCGACCGCTTCGTCCCCTTCCCCGGCTTCCCCGGCATTGCCGAGCAGTTCTTCGACGCACGCACGGCCACAGCATTCTTCCGGCGGATGCAGGGCGATGCATTCGACCTTGCGCTCCAGATGCACGGCTCCGGCGTCTACGCCAACCCCTTCACCCTGCTGCTCGGCGCCCGCCACACCGCCGGGTTCGTGCGGCCGGGCGACGGGCCGAGCCGGTTGGACGCGGCGCTGCCCCTGCCCGACCGCGGCCACGAGATTGACCGGGTGCTGGCCCTGCCCCGCTTCCTCGGCGCACCCGACCGCGGGCGGCAGGTCGAGTTCTCGCTGACACCGGCCGACCACGCTGCAGCGGCGGTGCTCCTGGCGGACAGCCGCCCGCCCTGGATCGCGCTCCACCCCGGCGCCCGCGACGCTGCCCGCCGCTGGCCGGCCGCGCGCTTTGCTGCCGCGGGCAGTGCCCTCCGGGCACGCTGTGGTGGCACACTGGTCGTCGTCGGCAATGACGAGACGCAACAGGCCGCCGTCACGATCGCGCGGGAAGCCGGTGGCCCGGTGATAGACCTGGCCGGACGCACCTCCCTGCCGGTCCTGGGGGCGGTCCTGGCGCGTTGCGCCCTCCTGCTCACCGGTGACTCCGGCCCGGCGCATATCGCCTACGCCCTCGACACCCCCTCGGTCACGATCTTCGGCGACACCGACCCAGCTCGCTGGGGGCCGCCCACCAGCGGTCCCCACGCCGTCCTTGACAGCCGCGGCGCGATCGCGTCGGCCACCGTCGAGGAGGTGTTCGCCGCCGCCTGCCGAGTGATGTGTCTCACCGGGGAGCATCGGCACAGCGAATCAGATTGAAACGAGATCAACAATAGTACTTTTCGGCCCTTGGAACTGGGCCTAAGGGCTCAAGTCGTCGAGGGACGCGGAGGCTATACTGGGGACCGTACTACCACCAGCCTTGGCACCAGCCCCAAGGCTCGTCCCCTCTCCGCCATCGTTGTCTGTCGGTAGCGTGGCGGGGATTAGACGGATGGACAGCAAGGTGGAGGGACCGTACCCGTCTATCCCTGGGCTGGAGATCGTGGCGGAGATCGGCCGTGGTGCCCATGCGGTCGTCTACACTGCCCGCCGCGACGAGCAGCTATACGCCGTGAAGATGCCGCGGATGGCCCCCGGCTCCACGGATGACACGCTGATGCGTTTCCGTCGGGAGGCCGCGGCGTTGGCGCGCATCCGGCACCCGGCCTTACCCACGGTGCTGGAGGTCGGGGAGGTCGATAGTTTCCCCTACCTGGTACTCGAACGCGCGGCAAATGGGACACTGGCCGACCTTCTCGCCCACGGTCCACTGTCCGAGTCGCGCGTCGTCGAGATCGGCACCGCCCTGGCCGGCGCCCTCGGCGAACTGCACCGCTTCGGGTTGGTCCACCGCGATGTGAAGCCGAGCAACGTCGTCCTCGACGGCACCGGCCGGGTGATGCTGGTCGATCTGGGGCTGGCCGTGCCTTCGCCCACCGCGGTGGGGGACGAGATCGCCGGGACGCTGCGCTACGCAGCTCCGGAGCAGACCGGTCTCCTCAAACGCCCGGTCGATGCGCGCAGCGATCTCTACGCGCTCGGCGTCCTCCTGTTCGAGTGCGCCACCGGTGCCCCCCCGTTCGTCAGCACCGACGCCGCGGATCTGGCCTACCAGCATGCCGCCCGGCCCGCGCCGGACGTCCGCGAGCGGAATCCCGCGGTCTCCCCTGCGCTGGCCGCCGTGATTGCCAAGCTCCTCGCCAAGGACCCGGACGACCGCTACCAGAGCGCAGCCGGGCTGCTGGCCGACCTGGCGGCGCTGCCCGCGCTCAATGCCGCGCTGGCCGCCGGAGCCGAGGCCCCGCTCGGGACCGAGGATCACCACGCCCAACCGCTCGTCCCGCTCATCGGGCGAGATCGGGAATTGGATCGCCTGCGCCGCCTGCTGACCGCGGCGGCCGAGGGTACCGGCTCGGCCGTCCTGATCACCGGGGTGGCGGGCAGCGGGAAGACCCGCCTCGTCGCGGAACTCCAGCACCTTGCCGCGGCCGGCGGTGCGCTGGTGCTGCGCGGGCGGTGCACCGAGGCGAACCCGGTGCCGTTCGCGCCGCTGCGCGAAGCGATCGAGGAGCACGTCCGCTCACTGCGTCGCCTGCCACCCGACCGGCGCATGGCAGCCGAAGTACGGCTGAAAGAGGCCGCGCGGCCCGCGGCCCGCGTGGTCGCCGGGCTCTCCCCGGTGCTGGCAGCACTGCTCGGCGTCGAGCCGGAGGGTTCCTCGGAGCCGGTCGAAGACCACTTCTCGGCCGCGCTCGCCACCTTCCTGCGCGATCTGGCACAGGGGAGTGGCCACGCCGTGATGATCGTCGAGGACATCCATTGGCTCGACAAGGCCAGCCGGCAGGTGCTTCGTCGGCTCACCGACCGAGTCGAGCACGCGCCCCTGCTGGTCGTGCTCACGGCTCGTGAGGGGATGCAGGGTGAAACCAGTAAGGCCGCGTCTGGATTCGGCGCATCGAGAGTAGCCCGGATACGGCTGAGCCCGCTCGACGAGCGCGCTGTCGCGGAGTTGATCGCCGCCCACCTCGGCGACCACCAGGTGGAAGCCGACGTGGTGGAGCGCGTCGTGACCCTGAGCGGCGGCCTCCCGTACGCCGTCGAAGAGTACGTGCGGGCCATGCTCGAGACCGGGGTTCTCCGGCCGTCGTGGGGGACCTGGCTGGTCGACCGCGCGCGGCTCGCCAGCCTCTCGCTACCGGCCGACATCGCACGCCTCCTGAGCGAGCGGATCGACGGGCTCAGCCCGGCTACCCGAGCCCTCCTCGATGCGGCCGCCGTCCTCGGCACCTCCTTCCGCCTGGGCGAGGCCGAGGCGATGGCCCAGCTAACGCCACCAGAGGCGATCGCCGCACTCGACGCCGCCTTGGCCGCGCACGTGGTGGAGCACGACGAGGGCGATACGTACCGCTTCACCCACGACCGGGTACGCGAGGCGCTGCTCGCGCGCCTTGCCGACGCCGAGCGCCGCTCGCTACACCAGCGCGCCGCTGAGACGCTGGCCCAAGCCGGAGTCACGGAGACGGGGATCTACCGCCTCGCCCGGCACTATGCCGAGGGTGACCCGTTGCGCAGCCCGGTCCCGGCCTACGAAGCCAACCTCGCCGCCGGGATTCGTGCGCTCGAGCACTTCGCCTACAACGAGGCCTACGACTTCCTCGACACCGCCCGCCGCATCGCTCGCGATGCCGGGCTGCCGCCGGATGAGCGCCTCGACCGCGCTCTGGGCGATGTTTGCAGCCGCACCGGGCGGGTCGACGAAGCGACCGCCCACCTCGAATCTGCCTTGAAGCTCTGCACGGACGCCACCGGGCGTGCGCAGCTCCGCGCCCGACTGGCCCGCATCCAGATTTGGGAACTCGAGATCGAGCGAGCGGCGCAGGAGATTGAGGCGGCCTTCGCCGAGATCGGCGAGACGCTCGAGGCCCGCGCCGGGCGAATGGCACGAGCGATCGGCGCCTGGGCCGGGTTCGTGCTCGACGACCGGCTCGGCGGTGCCATACCACCGCCGCCCGGCGACCCGGCACGCCTGCGCGTCCTGGTCGCGCTCTATCACCTGGCAATCGAAGCGGCGATGCTCGAGGGCCGTCCGCAGAGCACGGTGCTCCAGAACCTGCTCCTGTCCCTCGGTGCAGCACGGGCACTCGGGCCCTCCCGCGAGTTGATCCAGGCCAACGTGGACTACGGGATGCTGTTGGCCACGATGCGGCGCGTGGAGGCTATGCAGAGCTACTTCCGCAAGGCGATCGACCTCGCGCACGCCCGCGACGACCGGCCCATGCTCGCCTATGCCCTCCTCTACGAGGCAATCGCCCACCACATCGCCGGACGCCCGCGTGAGGCCGAGACGCTGGCGACCCGCTGCCTCGAACAGCACGCCGACTGGCTGGCACCCGCCGAGTACCTGAACGGCAGCGGCGACCTGATCTGGAACCTGGTGCTCCGCGGTTACATCCGCGAGGCCCGCCGCTGGATCGAGGAGGCGATCGCCCGGACCGGCGGGCGGATCACCAACCAGGGCGGCGCGCACCGGGTCCAGCGGTACATGGACGCCTACGCCCTGGCGGTCCTGGAAGTGCTCGGGGAGGCCGCCCTGGCGCGCGAGTACGCCCGGCGGGCCGAAGCCCTCGTCAACGATCACCCGCGCGACCGCTTCGCCTGGGAGATCTACCTCAGCCACCGGCTGCTCGCCCTGGTGGAGCGCGGCGGCAGCGACGCGGAGATCGAAGAGGTCATCGCGCGCGGCGAGGAACTGGATTTCCGGTCGGGCCGCGGGCTGCCCCACTTCCGCCGCTTCTTCGTCTTCCAGGGCCACGCGCGCCTGCTCCAGGTCGAGCGCGCCCCGGCCAACCGGCGCGCTGCCGCCCTGCGGCGGCTCAACGAGGCCATCGAGTTCCTGGAGCGGATCGCCGATCACCCGACGCTGCGCGCGCACACCTGGGTGCTGGCCGCCGCCCGCGCGCGGTTGGAGGGACGCCACCACGCCGCGCTCGAACTGCTCGACCGCGCCGACCGGCTGGCGACCGAGATCGACGCGCCGTGGGTCCTGTTCGAGGCCACGCGTCAGCGGGCCCTGGTGCTGGCCGCGCTGGGGAACCAGCCGGGAGCCGAGCGGGCAGCACGCTACGCTCACGCGCTGGCGACCGAGCACGGCTGGGTGCACCGCGCCGCACGCGTCCGGGCCGATTTCCCGGCCGCCACCGCCCGCGAGCCGGCGCTCGAGCCCGCCGTCGAGCCGAGCTCCCGGCGTCTCCAGCAGCACCTCGACGCCCTGCTCCAGGTCAGCCTGGCCACCGCGACGGCGCTGGACCCGGAGCAGCAGTCCCGCGCCGCGCTCGACGAAGCGGTCCGCATCCTGGGCGCGGAGCGCGCCTTCCTCTTCCGCATCGATGGCCCGGACCTGAGGCTCGTCGCCGGGCGCGACGCTTCCGGGAATCCGGTTACCGAGCCGCGTGACTTCAGCCGGACGGTAGTCGAAACGGTTCGCGCGACCGGCCAGCCGATGATCGTCAGCGCGAGCAGCGACGGGCCGGTGCTCGGCTCGGAGAGCATCGTCGCCTACGACCTGCGGAGCATCATTGCCGCGCCGCTGACCCTGCGCGAGCGGACCTTCGGTGTGCTCTACCTCGACAACCGCCTGGCGCGCGGCGTCTTCACCCCCGCCGACCTCGACATCCTGCGCGCCATTGCCGGCTCCATCGCCATCGCCCTCGAGACGGCCCGCCTCGCCCAGATCGAGGCGCAGTTCGAATCGGAGCGACAGCAGCGCCTGTTGGCCGAGCGCCTGCGGGACCTGACCGGCACCCTCACCGCCACGCTCGACCTCACCCAGGTCCTCGACCGCCTGCTGACCAGCCTCGCCGCGGTCGTTCCTTACGACACGGCCGCCGTGGTGCTGCACCATGCCGACCGGCTGGAACTGGCCATGGTCCGCGGCACGACCCGTCCCGACGAGGCGCCCGGCCTCGTCATCCCACTGGCGAACGACATCCTGCTGGCCGAGGTGGTGGCGACCGGACAACCGCTGGTCATCGCCGACACGCGGGACGACCCGCGCTGCGCCCATCGGGGCGGCATGCCCGACCTGCGCGCCTGGCTGGGTGTCCCCCTGATCTCCGAGAGCCGGGTCGCCGGAGTGGTAGTCTTGACCAGCCAGATCTCCGGCGCCTTCGGCGAACGCGAGGCGGGTATCGCCTTCACCTTCGCCGGTCAGGCGGGGGTCGCCATCGAGAACGCACGCCTCTTCGCCGAGGTCCAGCGGCTCGCCGTCACCGACGACCTGACCGGGACCTACAACCGCCGTCACCTCCTCACCACCGCCGAGCGCGAATTGAGCCGGGCGCAGCGTTTCAATCGCCCCCTCGCGGCGATTATCCTCGATATCGACGAGTTCAAGCGCGTCAACGACGCCCACGGCCACGCCGTGGGCGACGAGGTCCTCCGCGCGGTGGCCGACCGGCTCCGCAGCGGCCTGCGTGAGGTCGATGTGCTCGGGCGTTACGGTGGGGAAGAGTTCGTCATCATCCTGCCGGAGACCGACCTGATCAGCGCGTACCAGATCGCCGAGCGGCTGCGGAACAGCATCGCCGCGGAGCCAATCGCGACCAGCACCGGTCCGGTGTCGGTGACGATCAGCCTCGGCGTCGCTGCAGCCGACCCGACGACGCCCGACTTCGCCTCGCTGCTCAGCCGCATTGACGACCTCCTCTACACCGCCAAACGCCGCGGGCGCAACCGCGTCGTCGTCGGCTGAGCCTCCCGAGGCCCGCCCCGGCTCCCAACTTGCGACGACTGCACCACGCGCCGATAATGGCGACGTCGACATTCAGACTCATCCATGCCGGACTCAGGAGAAGGGAGGGCCACATGGCCGCGGAGCGCCGCGCTGAAGTCGTCTGGCAGGGGAACCTGTTCCAGGGGAGCGGGACCGTGTCCCTCGGGAGCGGGGTCATCTCGCAGCAGCCGGTCACCTGGGCCGCGCGCACCGAGCAGCCGGACGGCAAGACGAGCCCCGAAGAACTGATCGCCGGCGCCCACGCCGCCTGCTACGCCATGGCGCTGAGCAACACCCTGGCGGAGCACGGGCACACGCCCGAGCAGCTGGAGGTCACCGCCGTCTGCACCTTCGACCCCCCGAAGATCACCACGGTGGAACTGACGGTACGCGGCCGGGTCCCGGGCCTCGACGACGCGACCTTCAAGCAGATCGCGCAAGAGGGCGAGCAGAACTGCCCGGTTTCCAACGCGCTGCGGAACAACGTCGAGATCCGCCTCAACGCGGAACTTGCCTAGCACCTCACTCCCGGGCGGCGCGCGGCGCCGCCCGGGCTGTTGTAACGCCTCGCACGAGTCACGACAGCGGGCAGGTGGTCGTGGAACGGCCTCCGTCCGCTGCGTGCCAGCCGGGTCCGGCGCGGCGGTCGGGACCCGGCGCTAAAGCGGCCGGGCTCACAACAAAAGCCGGCTGAAGCCGGCTGGGGCAACGCAGAGCCAGCGCCTCGGCAGGATGGACCCCGCCGCCCGGCATGTGCCCGGGGCTCAAGCCGCCGGGCTGACAATACAAAGCCCACTGAAGGGGCTGGGGACGCCGCGCCCAGCAGGCGGCCAAACAACATACGCCGGGATGTCGCCATCACAGCCCGTTCAGTGGGCTGACCCAACTATTCAGCCCGGCGGCTTGAGCCCCGGGCACGCGCCGTGTGGCGGGATCCTCACACCACCCATCCCGAGGCATGTACCGCGGCGCGGGGATCCCCGCGCCAACACGCCCGTGTCCCGCCGCCAGCGCGAAACCAACCCCGGCGCGGCTGCGGCCGCGCGATTCCAAAGCGGCGGCTTGAGCCCCGGGCACATGCCGGGCGGCGGGATCCTCACACCACTCATCCCAGGGCACGCGCCACCCGGCGGCGGTCCTCACCACACCTGCGGAGCGCCCCTGACGCTCCCCGTAGCCGCTAGGCCAGGACCAACCGGTCCACGACCATAGCGAGGAAGAGGAGCGCCAGGTAGTAGTTGGAGTACATGAAGAGCGAGCGCGCCAGCAGGGGCTGCTGCGCCGGGCGGCG
Organism: Sphaerobacter thermophilus DSM 20745; assembly: GCF_000024985.1. Taxonomy (NCBI): domain Bacteria; kingdom Pseudomonadati; phylum Thermomicrobiota; class Thermomicrobia; order Sphaerobacterales; family Sphaerobacteraceae; genus Sphaerobacter; species Sphaerobacter thermophilus. The sequence goes on along the minus strand of NC_013524.1, from coordinate 834,631 downwards.
GAGCAACTGCACCGCCTTGTGGACGAACAGCCCACCCAGAACCGCAGCGACCGCGAAGTAGAGCAGCCCGTTCGCCCCCAGCGGGAAGACGAGCAGCAGGCTGGTGATCACCAGCAACAGCGTATAAATGAAGATCTGCTGCCGTGTCTTCGCATCGCCGTAGACGGCCGGGTACATCGGCACCCCCGCCGCAGCGTAGTCGCGTGTCTTGGAGCGGAACAGCGCCAGCGCCCAGAAGTGCGGCGGCGTCCAGGCAAACACGATGATGAACATGATGATCGCCGGCAGACCAACGTTGCCGGTGACGGCCGCCCAACCGACCAGGGGCGGGATCGCGCCCGCCGCGCCGCCGATCACGATGTTCTGCGGCGTCGCCCGCTTGAGCCACATGGTGTAGACGATGACGTAGAAGAGATTCCCGGCCAGCGAGAGGATCGCGGCCAGCGGGTTGACGAAGACCGCCATCAGGTAGACCGACAGCACGCTGAGGGTCACGCCGAAGATCAGCGCCTGCACCGGCGTCACCCGGCCGCCTGCGACCGGCCGGTTGCGGGTCCGCGTCATGATGCGGTCGATGTCGCGGTCAAGGTAGTGGTTGATCGCCGCCGCCCCGCCCGAGGCGAGCGCCCCGCCGATCAGCGTCCAGATGAGGATGCGCAGCGGCGGCAGCCCGGCCTTGGCGAAGAGCATGGCGCCAAGGGTGGTGGTCAGCAGCAGCGCCATAACCCCGGGCTTGGTCAAGACGAAGTAGTCGCGCCAGACCCGGCGAGCCGGCTGCGCCGCCGGCGCGCGCTCCGCTACCGGGAGCATCCGGTCCAACGCGGCCACGGAGACGACGACCCCCCAGACGATGGTCGCCACCGCGAGGTGCGCCGTCGTGATCACCGGGTTCAGTTCCACCCAGACATTGGCTGCCCCGACGAAGACCTGGGCGACCATCAACACCGCGCCACCGGTCGAAAGGCCCACCAGGGCCGGGGAGTCCGACCGGACCCGCCGCACGTGGATCGCCAGCGCCAGGATCAGCGTCGTCGTGATCGCCGCGACCCAGCGGTGCGTGAGGTGGATATCGACCGGTGTCCAGCCAGTGGGAACGACGCGGTCGCCGCACAGCGGCCAGCCGGTACAGGCGGTGCCGCTGCCGCTCAGCGCGGTGTAGGCGCCGGTTGCGAGCAGGGCAAAGGCCCCCACGGACGCCGCGATCGCCAGCCAGCCTGCGCTGGTGCGACGGCCGGCAGTTCGCCAATCGGCCGGCACGAGCCACCCGGCTGACGCGATCAGCGCGGCCAGCGCCACCACCGCCAGGAAGATCTCCGCCAGCGCCAGGTGCGCGGTCCCAACCGCAGCGCCGGCCGCCGGTTGCGCGGTGAACATCCCGAGCACGCCCTGGATCAGGACCAGCCCGAGCGCCGCCCCCGACAGGCCAAGCAGCAGCCCGCGCGAGCGCGACTCACGCCAGGCCAGGACCACCAGGCCGACACTGAGCAGCGTCACCACGACCGCGAAGGCGCGGTGGAAATAGTCAAACGCGATGGGGAACGAGAGGATCGGGGCGAGCGAACCGTCGCAGCCAACCCAGCCGGGTCCACAACCGGATTCCGCTCCAGCGACTCGCACTGCCCCGCCGAGGACAACGAGAAGATAACCGGTAAGGAGCGTGGTGACTGCGAGTTTCACATAGCGCGTCATCGGGGTTGTCTGTCACTCCCTCGCTGCCCGGGCGAGGCCCGGCGTCACCGGTACATAGCAGCCCCCGCGCGGGGTGCCGTGCTGGTCGGCATCCCGCGGCGCGGGGTGCTTCTATCATACCGCAGCCGCCATAGCTGCGCGCTGCGCAGGGCGATGGCGCGGGAGTGGTCAGGCGCGGGCCTTGAGCAGGCCGTCGATCTCCTCCAGCTTCTGGCGATCTCGATCGACCAGCGTCTTGAGGTAGTCCCGCAGGGACATCTGCCCGCGCGGCGTCTGCACGACCTTGTTCCACTCTTCATCCGGCAGGTCGCGCACCATCGCCAGGGTCGCCTCTCGCGCCGTGCCGAACTGCGACAGCAACACGTTGGGAGAGTTGCTCATCGACTCCGCGAACTCGGTCTCCGTGAGCGGGGCCTCGTCATCCTCGTCGACTGCGTCTCCCACCAGGATACGCTTGATTGCCTGCGAGGCGCGGAGTTCGCGGTCCCGCAAGCGGCGCAGCGTGCTGACCAGCGCCTCGTGCGCGTCGCCGGACAAGTCCTTCGCATCGCCGCGCACCCGGTGGTTCAATTCCCGGTAGGTCGCGATCAACCCGTTGATGATTTCCTGGTCGGGCATCGGCTCACATCCCTCCTTGCGTGGTGATCGTCCCCCGAGGCAGCCCGGTCTGGGCGAGCACGATCCCGGCGCAGTGCGCCGGTGGCGACCGTAGCGTCGCACGATTGCGCGGGTATGGCAAGCACCCACGTTGGGCGCCCATACGTTCAACGCTCGGCACGAGTACCACAGTCTCCCCTGCGCAGGCAAGCCCTCAACGAGAGCGGCCCCTGACAGCTACTCCCAAGCCCGGGAACGGTGGTGCGAGGGTCGCCGTGCCGTGGTAGGTGCCCGCGGGTAAACCCCCGGGCTGACAAGGAAAGCCCGCTGAAGCGGGCTGGACCTCGATTTGGGGTGCAGCGGCGCTGGCTGCCGCGTCGTTATGGCGCGAGATGGTGACGCGTGCCCGCGGATGGGTGATGCGAGGATCCTCGCGCCGTGCTCTAGGCCCGGGGCTAAAGCCGCCGGGCTACGAATGCGAAGCCCACTGAAGGGGCTGGGGACGCGGCGCCCCGTTGGTGGCCGATCGGGTCAGCCCGCGGGTGGACAAGAGAGCCCCTTCAGTGGGCTTTTCATATTCAGCCCGGGGGTAAACCCCCGGGCACACACCACGACACAGGGATCTCCACGCCACCGATCTAGCATCCGGACGACGGTACGACACCAACCCTGGCGCGGCATGATGCCGCGCCATACCAAAGCGGCGGCGTTGTCCGCCGCACTCCAAAGCCGGCTGAAGCCGGCTTTCGTTGTGAGCCCGGGGGTTTACCCCCGGGCACGAACCGGCTGATGGACACCGTACCACTTGGGCGTGGGTACCATGTCCCAAACCTGCTCTCGCGGGCTTTCGGTGAGGGGCGGAACCTCAGGGCGCCGGCTGGCACTGGGGGCAGAGGTAGGTGCCTCGGTTGTTGACGCGGATTTTGATAATCGCCGTGCCGCAGCGGGGGCAGGGCAGCCCCTCGCGTCCGTGGACGAAGGGGAACTCGCCGACCTCCGTCTGCGCCTTGCTGTTGAGGATGCGCGCGCCGCCGGTCGGCAAGGCAAGTTCCATGGTGGTGTGGATGCCCTCGTAGAGTCGCTCGATCTCGGCGTCTGTCAACGAGGCGGCGGTGCGCTCCGGATGGAGTTTGGCCTGCCACAGGCTCTCGTCGACGTAGATGTTGCCGAGCCCGGCGACGAGGCTCTGGTCGAGCAACGTGGGCTTCAGTCGGCCGACGGTCCGCCGGGCCAGCCCCTGACGCAGCGTCTCCACGGTGAACGCAGGGTCGAGCACGTCGGGACCCAAGTGCAGGCCCTCTCGGAAGGCAGGCAGGTCGTCGTGGGGCAGGAGCCAGACTCGGGCGAAGTGGCGAATGTCGGTCAGGTAGAGGTGTGCGTCACCGTCGAAGTCGAACCGCAGGTGGGTGGACTTGTGGGGCAGCGGCGCGTCGTAGGCGGGCACGGGATGGCCGGCGGCAAAGCCTGGGATACCGCTTCCGCGGGCGACGAGCTGCCCGGCAAGCTTCAAGTGGATGACCAGCACCGCCGGCTCGAAGCTGAGGAAGAGATACTTGCCGTGACGCTCGACGCACTCCAACCGGGATCCGACCAGCGCGTCGAGCGTCAGCCCCGGGGCGGGGACGACCAGTGCCGGGCGCGTCAACTCATAGCCGACCAGCACGCGCCCGAGCAGTTGCTCGGCAATGCCGCGCCGCGCGGCTTCGACCTCGGGCAGTTCCGGCACGGGGTGGTTCCTCCTCAGATCTGCGTCATGCGTCATCCGTGATGCGTGTTGCGTGTTCCGTGTTTCGTTTTTCTCCCCTCTCCCCTGGTGGGGCTCCGTCCGAGAGGGGCCGGGGGTGAGGGGGACGCATGACGTCCTACCCGCGGGTGACGCCGATTGATGCGCCGCGGATTCGGTCCCAATCCACTTCCCAGTAGCGCGGGTCGAAGGGATCCACATCCTGGCGGGGATCCATGGCGTTCCAGACGGTGGGGAAGGAGAAGTACTCCCGGCCGTCGACTTCCACACGGCGGACGACGCCGCCGGGGCGGTTGACCGGGAAGATCTCGCGGGGCGGTTTGCTAATGACCTCAGCCTGGAACCAGCCGTGCTCCGTGCACCGGCCGGCGTGCATCTGCCAGAGGAGGTTGGCTGTGACTGTGCCGATATTCCGAATGCGCACGTCCACCAGTTCCCGATCGCAGATCGGGCAGCGCATCGGCGTCCGCTGAACCTGCATTCCCGCGTGTCCTCCTGACCGCCATCGCCCGTACGTAGCCCGTCGCGACGCGACGAACCGCGAGCACATCCTACCATAGTAAGAACTGGCTTCCGCCGAGATCCGGTCATCCCACCTGCCGCCGCTCGCTGCATGCGCCACGAGCAGCACCCCGTGCGTCCTCCCGACCCAAGCCGGGCGGCACGTGGGCACCGCCCGGCGGCGTGGAGGGATTCGTTCTCCGGCGCTGGCTAGGAGGCGAGGGCCGTGCCTCGTGGCAGGTGGCGCAGTTTGTCGGGGTTGAGCACCATCCAGATCCGGTGGATCCGATCTCCGACCAGGTCGACCACGAAGGCGGTGTGCGGCTCTCCACCGGCGTAGAGCACCACGCCGGGCTGGCCGTTGATCTCGACGTGGTGTGCCGTGGTACCCGGCGGGATGCGCGGCGTGACGCCGATGCTGAAGCGCGCCACGCGGTCCGCACCCACGATCGGCCGGCGCGCGGCGCGGGCATGCGGCCCGCCGTCGGTCCACATCGTGATGTCGTCGGCCAGCAGCGTGAGCAGCCCCGGCAGGTCGCCGTTGGCGCAGGCGCCCAAGAACGCGTCGATCAACGCCTCCTGGCGCTCCGGCGGCACCTCGACCCGGCGGCGCTCGTCCGCGATTCGCTCCCGTGCCCGGCGCACGATCTGCCGGCAGTTGGTCGGGGTCTTGTCAACGATCGGCGCGATCTCAGCGTAGTCGTAGTCGAAGACCTCTCGCAGCAGGAAGACAGCCCGCTCTACCGGCTCCAGCCGCTCCAGCATGACGAGGAAGGCCAGGGAGATCGACTCCCGCTGCGCGGCGGTCTCCGCGATGTCCGGATACGACGCGGTCAGCAGCGGCTCGGGCAGCCAGGGGCCGACGTACTGCTCGCGGCGCACGCGGGCCGAGCGCAGGTGATCGATGCAGAGCCGGGTGATGGTCGTCGTCAGGTACGCCTTCGGCGAGGCGACCTCGCCGGCCGGGGCACGCAGCCAGCGCAGGAACGCCTCCTGGATCATGTCCTCGGCATCCATGACGCTGCCGAGCATCCGGTAGGCGATAGAGAAGAGGAGCGGCCGGTGCGCCGTGAAGGCGTCCAGCCGCTCCGCGGCCGTGTCCTCGCGGCGCTCCGGCTCGCCCGGATTACACATCAGTCGTCACTCCCGTCCGCGCGCCGGCCGGCAGCGCGTAGCTCGCGGTTTCCGTCGGCCGCAGCCACCAGTAAAGCGGGAGGCGCAGGCGTCGCTCCGCCTCGACGCTCGTGAGTGTATAGCGGCAGATCGCCTCTTTCACCACCGCCGCGGCCCGACCCGTCAGCACCCGATCACGCGGCGTGTCGTCGGATGCGACAAACTGGATCAGCCCATCGTGCCGGCCGAGGCTGATGCAGCGGAGGATGTAGCTGAAGCGGAACGGCTCGGGCTCCTGCCCACGGATCAGCCGGGCCAGCGTGTCACCGGCGTGCGCGCCCATCGGCTGCCCGGCGGCGCAGGACATCCGCAGCGGCTTGCCGCCTGGTCCGGGCGCCAGCGCGGCGTCCCCGGCGACCAGGATCTCCGGATGCCCAGGTACCTGCAGCGTCCGATCGACGATGACCTGCCCCCGCTCGTTGGTCGGCAACCCGGCCCGCGCCGCCAGGCCCGGCGCACGGAACCCACCGGCCCACAGGCAGATGTCGAACGGGATGCGCTCGCCGCCCGCGAGGCGAGCGACGCCCTCCTGGATCTCCTCAATCCGCGCGTGCTCGCGCAGCGCAATCCCGTGCCGCTCAAACACCCGCCGGATGTGTGCCGCCCCCGCCGGGGACAGATCCTCACCGAGCGCACCGGCCGTCACCAGTTCGATTGCGAGGCGCGGGAACCGCTCGGCCAGCTCGACCGCAGCCTCGATGCCGGTCAATCCGCCACCGACGATCAGAACCCGCCCGTCGCCCAGCCGCTCGAGCCGGGCCGCCAGATCCTTGGCGGTGGAGCGATCGTCGAGCGCCAGCGTGTGCTGGTGCAGCCCTGGGATGGGGGACAGATCCACCTGGCTGCCGAGCGCGTAGAGGAGCCAGTCGTAGCGCAACGTCCGCTGGCCATCGCGCGTCTGCACGGCGACGAGTTGGGCCTCCGGGTCGAGCTCGCTCGCCCGCCCCTGCATGAACTCCACCCCGGTGCCGCGCAGCAGCTCGGGGATCGACCGTCGCCGGAGCTGCTGACCGGCCGCGACCTGGTGCAGCCGGATGCGCTCCGGGAACTCCGCCTTCGCATCCACCAGCGTGACCCGCGACGGCACTCGGCGATTCGCCAGCCGAACGGCCGCCATCAGCCCGGCATAGCCCCCGCCCAGGATCACGACCTCCTGCGTCCGCTCCTTCGTCATCGGTCTCTCCTGTCCGTGTCGTGTCCGACCTTCACCCAGGAGACGAGACAGGGCGGCGCGGTGTGACAGGGGTGCGTGGTGCGTCATGCGTCATTCGTCGTGCGTCCCCCTCACCCCCGGCCCCTCTCGGACGGAGCCCACCAGGGGAAAGGGGAGGAACACGCAACACGCAGCACGGAACACGTATCACGCATGACGCATGACGCATAACGCATCACACCCCCGGCACGCGCCATGCCGGTATCTGGTCAGCACTGACCGCCCGGCAAGACACGGCGCGGCACTTCAAGCATTGGGGGACCGATGATCGATCTCTTGCGCGACAATCCGCTGCTGCTCTTGTTCGTGGTCGCGGCGATCGGCTACCCGATCGGGCGCATCACGGTCGCCGGGGTGAGTCTCGGCGTGGCGGCGGTCTTGTTCGCGGGGCTCGCCGTCGGGGCGCTCGACCCCGACCTCCAGCTCCCGGAGATCATCTACAACCTCGGCCTCGTGCTCTTCGTCTACACCATCGGCCTGAGCAGCGGTCGCGGCTTCTTCAGTGCCCTCCGTCGCAGAGGCCCCCGGGACAATCTCTTCGCGGCCGGCGTGCTCGCCTTCGCCGCCGTCCTCTCGACCGGAGCCTACGTGCTCCTCGATCTCAGCGCGGCGCACACGGCCGGCCTCTTCGCCGGGAGCGTCACCAACACCCCGGCACTGGCCGCGGTGCTCGACTATCTGCGGCTCAACCCGCCCCCCGGCCCGATCGATCAGATCCTCGCCGAGCCGGTGGTCGCCTACTCGGTCACCTACCCGATGGGCGTCGTCGGGGTGATCCTGGCGATCCTGCTGGTCCGCCGCCTCTGGCGCATCGACTACGCGACCGAGGCGCGGGCCATGCCGGACCTCCCCGCAGTCGAGAGCCGCCTAACCAACCGCACCATCCGCGTCACCCGGCCGGAGGCGACTGATGTCCCGATCGCGACCCTGGTCCAACGCCACGGCTGGGACGTGGTGTTCGGGCGCTACCGGCATGGACAGGAAACCCGCCTGGTCACGGCCGACACCCTCCTCGCGCCCGGCGACCTCATCACCGCCGTCGGCACCGAGGAGGAATTGGAGCGGGTCACCGCCGCCCTGGGCGAGACGAGCAATGAGCAACTCGACCTCGCACGCCACGAGCTCGACTTCCGCCGCATCTTCGTCTCCAACCCCAAGGTCGTCGGCCACCGGCTCCGCGACCTCAACCTCCCGCAGCAGTTCGGCGCCGTGATCACGCGCGTCCGGCGCGGCGACGTCGACTTCCTGCCCAGCGGCGACACGGTGCTGGAGCCGGGCGACCGCGTGCGCGTCGTCACCGCGCGGTCGAACATGGACGCGGTCAGCCGCTTCCTGGGCGACTCCTACCGCGCCCTCAGCGAGATCGACATCCTCACCTTCGGCCTGGGACTGGCGCTGGGGCTGCTGCTGGGACTGGTGCCGATCCCGTTGCCCGGCGGCCTCAGTTTCACGCTCGGGCTGGCCGGCGGCCCCTTGATCGTGGCGCTGGTGCTCGGGTCACTGGAACGGACCGGGCCGCTCGTCTGGAGCCTGCCCTACTCGGCGAACCTGACGATCCGCCAGATGGGGCTGATCTTCTTCCTGGCGGGAGTCGGCACCCGCGCCGGCCACCCCTTCGTCACCACCATCGTCGAGCGGAGCGGCCTCTTGCTCTTCGCAGCCGGTGTCGTTGTCACCACGACGACGGCATTCCTCGCCCTCTGGGTCGGCTACCGGCTGCTCCGCATCCCAATGGGGGTGCTGATCGGGATGGTGGCCGGCATCCACACCCAGCCGGCCGTCCTCGGCTTCGCGCTGGAGCAGACCGACAATGAACTGCCGAACGTCGGCTACGCGGCGGTTTACCCCATCGCCACCGTCGCCAAGATCGTCCTCGCCCAGGTGCTGTTGATGGTGCTGATACGATGATGCGGGTTGCGTGTTCCGTGTTCCGTCCTACTCCCCTCTCCCCTGATGGGCTCCGTCCGAGAGGGGTCGGGGGTGAGGGGGCGGATGACGGATGACGTAGGACTCCTCACTCCCCCGGCAAAGCCTCTTCGTACACCTCGCGCTTGAGCACACAGAGGAAGGGGAGGTTGCGGTAGAGCTCGCGGTAGTCGAGCCCGTAGCCGACCACGAACTCGTTGGGGATGGTGAAGCCCACGTAGTCCACCGGCACCGGCACCAGACGCCGCTCGGCCTTGTCGAGCAGGGTGCAGACCCGCAGGCTGGCGGGCTCGCGCTCCCGCAAGGTGCGCAGCACGAAGTCGACCGACACCCCGGTGTTCACGATGTCCTCAACCAGGAGCACGTGCTGCCCGCGCACGTCCAGGTCAAGATCTTTGGTGATATGGACCCCCTCGCCGGTGTGTGCCAGTTGGAGGTAGTCGATAGCCAGCGGCCGAGTGATCGCGCGAGACAGATCAGCCAGGAAGAAGGTGATCCCCTTGAGCACGCCCACCAGCAGGATCGACTCCCCGGCGTAGTCGGCCGAGATCTGCTGGCCCAGCTCCGCGACCCGCCCCTGGATCTCGGCGGCGCTCAGCAGCACCCGCTCGATCTGATCGGGCCGCAGCGACGTGATGTGCACCGAGCCGTACCCGAAGCGGGAGAGCAGCTCGTGGAAGTCCTTGCGGTAGAGGAGCACGATGTTGATGTTCGGGTAGAGCTGGCGCAGCCGCCGCACCTTGCGGTTCTTCCGCGTGACCAGGCTCTGCCGCATCGTGGTCAACTCGACGTAAAGATCCTGCTCGGGCAGGTAGAAGTCGGGGCGGAACATCTCGGCCACCCGGCCGTCCCGCCAGCGCAGGGGGAAGGCCTTGGGCTCGTACTCCCAGCGAATGCGGTAGAAGTCCAGGAAGGCGGCGAACTCCGCCTCGGCGGGGTGAGCGAAGCGAGGCTTACTCGGCTCGGAGGACGAGGTCGACTCGGTGGAAGCGGGGGACGGGGCGCCCCCCGGCTCGGACGGGACATCATCCGGCTCGGGGTTCCGGATGACCTCCTTGGGTTCTCCCATCACACCTGTTTCCTCGTGCCGCGTCCTCAGGTCCCGGCGGCCTCCTCGGACGGTTCCCCCACGATCCCGTAGCGCTGCCGCGCCTTGCTGGTGACCATGATCACCGGCCGGTCATCGATCTGCTTGCGAGCGATGAACCCGCGCCGCGCCTGCTCGTTGACCCAGGACTCGTCCCAGCCGTGCGCCTGTGCCAGCGCCAGGAAGTCCTCGGGAGAGATCGGCTCGGCCCGCACCGCCGCCTCGTAGATCTCGCGGCGGGCCTGCTCCTCCCCCTCGTAGGGCTTCAGCAGGAGACGCTCCACCGGCTTGCCGCCGGGGCGGAGCGACTCGACCAGCTCCGGAATGTCCGACGTCTTGACCCCGTGGTAGATGATCCGGTCGGGATAGACGACGATATTGGGCCCGATGTCGCAGATGTCGATCGAGTCGCAGGTGTTGGCCAGGACGTCGACATCGAGCCCCTTACGCTTGAGCTCAATGCGGAGCCGACCGGCGACCGCCTGCGCACCCTTCTGGTTGCAGTGCTGCGCGGTACAGATCAAGACATGCTTGCGGGTCCAATACACAGGGGGCGTCCTTCCCGGCTGGCGACCGATGCCGGGCCGCTTCACAGCCCAGCCTTCGCTCTCCTAGTCTACCACCCACCCCGCGCCGGGGCGGACCGGGCAGGGCGCGGCGGCCGAGACTACGGCGGTGGCGCGTGCCCGGGGCGGGGTGGTAAGAGGATTCGGCACCGCGGTGAGGACCTAGGGCTATCGCGGTCCGCAGCGTGGTAGGAGGAATCCGCGCCGTGGTCGGGGCCCGGGGGAACCCTCCGGGCTCACAAGAAAAGCCGGCTAAAGCCGGCTAGGATAACTGCGTTCACATCCCGGCGTTGGGTGCCGCCGCCCGGCATGTGCCCGGGGCTAAAGCAGCCGGGCTGAATACAGGGTAAGCCCACTGAAGGGGTTGTGATACCTACATGTCGGCGGACCCGATCCGGCCACCCACCGGATTCAGCTTCTTCAGTCCCTTCAGTGGACGTCGCCGTGTCAGACCGGGGGTGAACCCCCGGGCAGTCACCGACCGGCGGACACCACATCTCCGGGATCTGAGTCCGATGTCCCCAGCCGGCTTCAGCCGGCTTTCGTTGTGAGCCCGGCGGCTTCAGCCCCGGGCACGTGCCGCGCGCGGCCCCTCCCCGCGCCCCGTCCGGCACGAAAAACGGCGGCCTCGGCCGCCGCTTGCCGATGCGCTGGGAATGGCGGGGTATCACCCGTACCGGTACTGGATGCCGAAGCCGCCGCGGGGGTAGGTCCACTCGATGTTGTCGAACTCGTAGCAGACGATCCGGCAGGTGCCGCACTCGACGCAGCCCTCGTAGGAGAACAGGACCCGCCCGTCCGGCTGAGGGGTGTAGCATGCCGCCGGGCAACAGTTGACGCACTGCTGGCGCTCGCACTGGAGGCAGACGTCGGGGTCGATGATGCGGATGTGGGCGCGGGTCGGGTCGACGTTGTAAGTGTCGATGGCGAGCTTGCGCTCAAGTCCCGCTCGATCCTTGATCCCGTCGCGAACAACGACTGACATACATCCGTCTCCCGGCACCCGCGGGCAACCCGGCCGGCTGCGCCGCGTCGATATTCGGCGATCCGCGGCAACTGTACCCCCCGGCAGATACCGCGTCAACGTGCGGGGGCCCGGATCGGCGCCGGAATCCCCGGCCGGACGGGCATGACGCGGGGGTGCATAGCGCGATCTCGCAGCCCGCCGGGATCGGCCGCTGCGCCGCGCACGCGCGCCGGTTCCCGCACACCGTCCAGATGAACATTCTCTCATCCACAATGCAGTTCTCGGTGATATACCGGAACGGCAACAACTGATACGCTCTCTTGCGAATCCGGATCACGTCGTTGCATGACCGTGCGAGATCCAGCAACCCGAGGTCGCCAGCGCTGGGAACGATGCGCTGCCACGACGGGAAGGGAGGGGATCGCACTATGGACCGACGTACATCTCCGAGCCGGCGACGCGTGCTCCTTGTCGACGATCATGCGCTCTACCGCCGCGGGCTGCGCCGCCTCCTTGAAGAGAGTGGCGCATATACCGTCGTCGGGGAAGCATCAAGCGCGTACGAGGCACTGGCACAGATCGAGCAGCACCAGGTCCGGCTGGTGCTGCTCGACCTCCATCTGCCGGGTGTCACCGGCGTGCAACTCACGACCGTGCTGAAGCGGCGCCGCAACGCGCCGCGGGTTGTCATGCTCGCCAGGAGCGCCGACGAGGGGAACGTCCGCGCCGCGCGCACGGCCGGCGCGGACGCCTACATCACCAAGAGGAGCACCAACAAGGAACTGCTGGCGACGCTTGACCGGGTCTGCGCTCAGCCACGGGCTGCGCCGGCCCGGGACGCGGCGGCCCTCCCGCTCTCCACGCGAGAGGTCGAGATCCTCGACTGCATGGTGCGGGGGCTGTCGAACCGGGAGATCGCCGAGGCGCTCTTCATCTCCGAGCAGACGGTCAAGAACCACATGAGCCGCCTGTTCCACAAGCTCCACGTGCGCGACCGGCTCCAAGCCGTGCTCTTCGCCATCCAGCACGGCTGGGTAGACCCCGGCCGCCCGGCCGACCGACACCCGGCGTGATGCGTGATGCGTGATGCGTGTAGCGTGTTTCGTGGTGCGTACTGCGTAGTGGTCGCTCGCCCTCTGGCGACTCCGTCCCGGTGCTGCCAGGAGCGAGGAGCATTTGCCTAGCCACGTGCAACGCAACACGGAACACGCACCACGCAATACGCAACACGCAATACGTCCTACATCCGCTCGCGGAAGTAGGCCGCCAGCATGTCAGCCAGGGCGGCGATGTAGCGCTCGCCGCGGGCAGCATCGGCCGGGCGGGCATCGCCCAGGATGCCGTTCGCGGTCAAGGCGGTCATCCCGCGCTCGAAGATCAGTTGGGCGGCGCCTGCATCGAACGTGCCGACGAAGCCCTCGGCCGCCTGGCTCATGTCCACCAGGTCCGGCCGGGCTGCCAACACCATCGAGGTCTCGGCCTCACCCGCGTGCGCGCCCGCCACCTGCGGCGTGATGCCGTCCTGCGCCGCAATCTCCTCCATGGGCTTCATGAACGCCATCAGGTCGGTGTAGGGCAGGTAGCGCGCGCCGCCGATTTGCCCGCCGGTCTCCTCCTCCAGCTCCCGCAGCGGGGCAAAGTTGCCGCCGTGGCTCGGGATCACGATGACGGTCGTGAACCCATGGTGCGCCAGGCTCGCCACGTAGTGCCGCACCACCGCCTTGAAAGTGGCCGTGTCGAGCGTGATCGTGCCGGGGAAGGCCATGTGGTGCTCCGAGACGCCGAACGGGATGGTCGGGCCGACCAGCACGTTGCCCAGCCGTTCCGCCACCGCCTCGGCCAGGACGGTGCCGAGCAGCGTGTCGGTCTGAAACGGCAACTGCGGGCCATGCTGCTCCATCGACCCGGCCGCCGTCACCACCGTGCGCGTCCCGGAATCCAGGAGCGCCCGGACGTCGGGCCAGTGCAGGTCCGCCAGCCGCTTGATCTCCGCCATGGTGATCCTCTCCTTTGCCTCACGCTCAGCATGTCGCCCCGCATCCTGTCGTCCCGAGCAGAGTGACGGATCTCGGTTGGGTCGGTCGCTCCAATAGGAGATCCTTCGCTTCGCTCAGCATGACAGGATGCGCGGAGCAATAGTGCACATGCTGTGGCTGACTGCTCACAGCGCCATTCGCGCCCAGCCGGCATTCTCGCACAGCGCCGGAGCCGGGGCACCGGCCGGGCCGCCGACCGCCGAATTTAGCTGTGTCTAATATTGACAAGGGCTTATGACTAAATTAGACTGGTGATCGTGTGAAACAGGGGGCGCCGCGACGTACCCGGCGCCGAACCAGGGAGGCAACGAGACCGGATGACGCATCGCCGCTGGCTGGCACTGGCTCTGATCGCTGCCCTCCTCCTCAGCGGGTGCGGCCGCGTGGCCAGCGGAGCCGCGCAGGTGGACGTGGAGGGGCGGCAGGTGCGCGCCGTCGCCACCATCGGCATGATCGCCGACGTGGTCGAGCAGGTCGGCGGCGAGCGGGTCACGGTCGTCGGGCTGATGGGTCCCGGAGTGGACCCGCACCTCTATAAGGCCAGCGAGGGGGACGTGATCCGCCTGGCCGAGGCCGACATCGTCTTCTACAACGGCCTGCACCTGGAGGCCAAGATGGCCGAGGTGTTCGAGCGGATGCAGGGCCGCACCCGAACCGTCGCGGTGACCGACGGCATCCCGCGCGACCTGCTCCTCGCTCCACCGGCCTTCGCCGGGGCCTTCGACCCCCACGTCTGGTTCGATGTCTCCCTCTGGATGTACACGGTCGAGGCTGTGCGCGACGCGCTGATCGACCTCGACCCCGGCAGCGCCGACCTCTACCGCGCCAACGCCGACCGCTACCTGGCGGAACTGGCCGATCTGCACGCCTACGTCACGGCCCAGGCCGAGCGCATCCCGCCGCAGCAGCGGGTCTTGATCACCGCGCACGATGCCTTCAACTACTTCGGCCGCGCCTACGGGTTCGAAGTCCGCGGCCTGCAGGGTATCAGCACCGCCACCGAGGCCGGCACCGCCGACGTCCAGGAGCTGGCGGACTTCATCGTCGAACGCCGCATCCGGGCCATGTTCGTCGAGTCCTCCGTCTCACCGCGTGCCATCGAGGCGGTGCAGGCGGCGGTCCGCGCCCGCGGCTTCGAGGTCGCGGTCGGCGGGCAGCTCTACTCCGACGCGATGGGCAGCCCCGGCACACCGGCCGGCACCTACATCGGCATGGTCCGCCACAACATCGACACCATCGTCGCGGCGCTGGAGGGGGAGTAGGCGTCATGCGTATTGCGTATTCCGTGCTCCGTGTTGCGTGTTCCGTCCCGCGTCCCCTCACCCCCGGCCCCTCTCGGACGGAGCCCACCAGGGGAGAGGGGAGAACAACGAAACACGGAACACGGAACACGCATCGCGCAACACGGGTGACGTATGACGCATGACGCCTGATCCACGACGGAAAGGACCCAGATCGATGCTCGCAACCACCACCGCCACCGCGCACCCGATCACCGTCCGCGACCTGACCGTCGCCTACCAGGACCGCGCCGTCCTCTGGGATGTGGACCTCGATGTCCCTGGCGGCGTGCTGATGGCGATCGTCGGACCGAACGGCGCCGGCAAGACGACGCTGATCAAGGCCATCCTCGGGCTGGTGCCGGTCGTCGCCGGGCAGGTGCGCATCGAGGGCAAGCCGCTGGCGGAGGTGCGCCGCCGGGTCGCCTACGTGCCCCAACGCGGCAGCGTCGACTGGGACTTCCCGACCAGCGTTCTCGACGTCGTGATGATGGGCCGCTACGGCGCGCTCGGCTGGATCCGCCGCCCGGGCCAGCGAGAGCGGCAGGCCGCGCTCGACGCCCTGGAGCAGGTGGGCATGCGCGACTTCGCCGGCCGGCAGATCAGCCAGCTCTCCGGCGGCCAGCAGCAGCGCGTCTTCCTGGCCCGCGCCCTGGTGCAGGACGCCGCCATCTACCTGATGGACGAGCCCTTCCAGGGCGTCGACGCCACTACCGAGCGGACCATCGTCGGGCTGCTGCGCGACCTGCGCTCGGCCGGCAAGACGGTCGTCGTCGTGCACCACGACCTCCAGACCGTGCCCGAGTACTTCGACTGGGTGACGCTGCTCAACGTGCGCAAGATCGCCAGCGGTCCGGTCGAGGAGGTCTTCACCCCCGAGCTGCTGCGGCGCACCTACGGCGGCCACATCGCCTTCCTGGGCCAGCCCGGCCAGGACGGCACCGTCGCGGCCGTGGCAGGCGGGGAGGAGTAGCGCCCCCATGCCGGACCTGCTCCACGACCTGCTGTTCGACTACACCCTGCGCACCGTCGCGCTCGGCGCCGCCATCCTCGGCATCGTCAGCGGCACCCTCGGCTCCTACGCCGTGCTCCGGCGGCAGAGCCTCCTGGGCGACGCCATCTCCCACGCCGCGCTCCCCGGCATCGCCCTCGCCTTCCTCCTGACCGGGAGCAAGGCGCCGCTGGTGCTCGTCCTCGGCGCCGCCGTGGCCGGATGGCTCGGCACCCTGCTCGTCATGGGCGTCGTGCGCACCACCCGCGTCAAGTTCGACAGCGCCCTCGGCATCATCCTCTCGGTCTTCTTCGGCATCGGCCTGGTGCTGCTGACCTTTATCCAGAAGCGGGAGGACGCGACCCAGGCGGGCCTCGACAAGTTCCTCTTCGGCCAGGCCGCGACGATCCTGGCCCAGGACGTCGTCACCATGGCCGCGCTCGGCGGGGTGGCCCTGCTCCTCATGCTCCTCTTCTGGAAGGAGCTGAAGCTCCTGAGCTTCGACCCGGAGTTCGGCCGCACCCTGGGCTTCCCGATCCGCGCGCTCGACGTCCTCCTGACCACCCTGCTGGTCATCGCCATCGTGGTCGGCCTGCAGATGGTCGGCGTGGTGCTGATGAGCGCGCTGGTGGTCGCCCCGGCCGCCGCGGCGCGCCAGTGGACCGACCGGCTGGGGCTGATGATCGCCCTCGCCGGGGGCTTCGGCGCGCTGGCGGGCGTCAGCGGCGCGGTCATCAGCAGCACCGCTGCCCGGCTTCCGACCGGCCCGCTCATCGTCCTCTGCGCCAGCGCCCTGGTGCTGATCTCCCTCTGCTTCGCACCCAACCGGGGCATCGTGTGGAACGCGCTGCGCCAGCGGCGTAACCGGCGGCGCCTGCAGGTGGAGGGGGAGGTGATCCCGTGAGCGCGCCCCAGATCGAGATCCAGCTCATCGCCGTCGTCGTCGCGGCGGCCTGCGCCCTGCCCGGCACGTTCCTGGTGCTGCGCCGCATGGCGCTCATGAGCGACGCCATCAGCCACGCCATCCTGATCGGCATCGTCCTCGCCTTCTTCATCACCGAGGACCTGGCGTCCCCGCTCCTGATCGTCGGCGCCACCCTGACCGGCGTCGTGACCGTGAGCCTGGTCGAACTGCTGAACCGCACCGGCCGGGTGCGGGAGGACGCCGCGATCGGCCTGGTCTTCCCGGTGCTCTTCAGCGCCGCGGTGCTGCTGATCGCCCGCTACGCCGGCAACGTCCACCTCGACACCGACGCCGTCCTCCTCGGCGAACTGGCCTTCGCCCCCTTCGACCGGTTCATCGTGGCCGGCTGGGATCTCGGCCCCCGCGCGCTCTACCTGATGGGCGGCATCCTGGCGCTGAACGTCGTCGTCATCGGCCTGCTCTACAAGGAACTGAAGCTCGTCACCTTCGACGCCGGGCTGGCAGCCGCGCTCGGCTTCACCCCGGCCGTGGTCCACTACATTTTGATGTCGCTGGTGTCGGTCACCGCCGTCGGGGCCTTCGAGGCGGTCGGCTCAATCCTGGTCGTGGCGCTGATGATCGCGCCCCCGGCGACCGCCTACCTCCTGACCGATCGGCTGCCGGTCATGCTCGGCCTCGGCGCGCTCACCGGCGCGGTGGCAGCCATCGGCGGCTACTGGCTGGCCCACTGGCTCGACGCCTCAATCGCCGGGTCGATGGCCACGGTGGCCGGGCTCCTCTTCGGCGCCGCCTGCCTCTTCGCCCCCCAGCGGGGCGTGATCGCCGCCGCCCGCCGCCGGGCTGCGCAGCGCTGGGAGTTCGCCCAGACCATGCTCGCCATCCACCTCTTCAACCACCGCGACACGCCCGACGCCGCCACCGAGAGCCGCGTCGACCACCTCCAGGAGCACCTCCGCTGGGATCCCGACTTCGCCGCCCAGGTCATCCACCGCGCCGAACGCCGCGGCCTCATCCACCGCCACGGCCAGGCGCTGACCCTGACCGGCGAAGGCATGCGCGTGGCCCAGGAGGCGTTGGTGGGGTAGGGGCGGCGTAGCGATCCCCGGTTGGCCGGAAATCGTGTCCCACCCAGCCCGTAGGCAGTTAACGGGCATCCTGACACCCTGGATTCGCATCCGTCATCGTGGTACTAAGGCCCTGCCCGAGCCACCCCGATCGACGTCTCGTCCTCGGAACCTATCCTGTTCGCCGACCGTCTAGACGATGATCCCTCACGATCGCGGCCGGATTGCCAGCCGCCCGTTTACGTCGTCCACTGGCCCACTTCTCGGAGACGCCGGTATTATACGGTCTAGGGTAACAACGTAGAAGATCGAGTCTCTGGGACTTACAGTGAAAGGTCCATGGCGGATGAACAGCCATCTCTCGGAAGTGAGAACAGAAGCTGTTGCGGAGGATCTCCTTGAGATTCAAGGGTGGCCTACTAGCCGCCCTCCAAGAGGCCGCGTGATCCGCCAGAACGAATACAAGTCTTTCCCAGAGTTGGCAGACATCTTTAGGGGTCGAAGCAAGACCGGGAAGGGCGATGCCTTCCCGGACTTCCTAGTGGTTACCTCAGGACCAACAGTGCGCCCAGTGATGGTCATAGAAACCAAAGCGAAGGAAGACGCCTTACCACAAGCCCTGCACGAAGCATCAGAAATCTACGGCGCCGCGTGCTTAGAGGCGGGCCATCCTGTACTCGCTGTCGGGGTTTCTGGCCAAGAGAACACCACTATTCGCGTAGGAGTGCTCAAGTTTCACCTCGGCGAATGGAAGCCTGTCAAGTACGAAAACAATCCAATTTCGTGGATTCCAACGCCCGCGGACGTTGATTCGCTTCTGTCATCGCCGACACTGATGGATCTCGCTCCCGTCATTCCTGACCCAGAAGTGCTTGCAGAGCGTGCAGACCTCATCAACAGGATCCTGCGCGAAGCTAACATCAAGGACGAGTTCCGTCCCGCCTACGTGGGTGCCATGATGCTCGCACTTTGGCACACGAAAGGGAACCTGCGGAGAGATCCTCGCTACGTGCTCCGTGACATCAACGCGGCCTGCGAGGAAGCATTCAAGGACGCGGGCAAACCGGAGCTTGCGCGCAGTCTGCACGTCGATGAGGCTAACGCAAAGCTTGCTGCGTCCGCGTGGCGTGTTCTGTCGACACTTGAAAAGCTCAATGTTGCAACTTCCTCCTTTGCGCATGACTACTTGGGACAGCTGTATGAGACGTTCTTCCGCTACACCGGCGGCAACACTATTGGTCAATATTTTACACCGCGCCACATTGCACGAATGATGGCGGACTTGTGCGAGTCGACTCCCTCTGACGTGGTCATTGATCCAGCCTGTGGCACCGGCGGATTCTTGATCGCGGCAATGCAGCGAGCGTACGACCAGTCGAGCTTACGGTATGAGGATGCTATAGAGCTTGTCCGCGAGAAGCTTATTGGCTACGAATCTGAACCTGTCACGGCCGCGTTGGCGGTGGCCAACATGTTGTTGCGCGGTGACGGGAAGACGGGAATCCGTAAGGAGGACTGCTTCACAGCAACAGACTATCCCGTAAACGCATGTGATATAGCTCTCATGAACCCACCATTTCCTCACAAGAAGACGGATGTGCCTCCCGAACGCTTTGTGGAGCGGGCGCTCGAAGCGCTAAGACTGCGAGGCAGGATAGCCGTCATACTTCCGACCAGCCTAACCGTGAAAAAGGAGAACGCCGGCTGGAGAAAGCAAATTCTGACCCACAACACTCTGCTGGGCGTAGTCCAACTTCCAGACGAACTGTTCCAACCGTATGCCTCTGCAACCACTACCGTCGTCTTGCTTGAGAAAGGGATTCCACATGATGCGAGGCGCGAAACCGCCTTTGTGAGACTTCATTACGACGGGCTTACACTGAAGAAAGGGATCCGAGTTCCTCGGAGTGACGGCCGCAATCAGGTACCAGATACCGTGGACGCGATCGTCAACAAGAGAGTGATCCCAGGGTTCTCCGGTGTCGCCGCGATACAGCCAGGAGACGAGTGGGCGCCGGGGGCATACATTCCGTCGGCACCGCCTGACGAAGATGAACTTCGGACTAGTATCGACGAACTACTCCGTCGATGGACATCATTCTACATCCGCTATGCGAGAGAAGTAGCAACCCAACGGAAGGCCATCGCCAACGGAGAAATCGATGTCCATCCATACCGAAACCTGTTGAGTGACGCGAAACGGTCCAATGCGTCGAACCTCCCAGCCGAACCTGGAACGATCGGCGGCATGTTCGATATCTACTACGGAATGAAGGAACTTCACAGTCGAGAAGGGATCCCTCCTGGTGACTCTCTAATCATTTCGCCCACAGAGGAGTACAACGGTTGTTACGGCTGGCTCACCTTCCGTCCGTTGATTGAACCGCCCTTCATCACCGTCGCTCAGACCGGTAGCATCGGTGAGGCGTTCGTTCAAACCGAGCCCTGTGCGGTAAACGATGACTGTCTAGTTCTCCTTCCGAAACCTGACGTAGACGTACCCTTGGCCGGACTTGTGGTGGCGGCAGCGGCGATCCGGTTGGAACGCTGGCGCTTCAACTACGGTCGAAAGTTAACTCCCGCACGTATTGCGTCCTTCCGGGTTCCGACTAGTGGTGACCTTGAGCGCTGGGTCGAGGATCGGTTAGATGCGTGGGCCAAAATCTGCGAGTCCGCAGTCGACGTGTACAGCGAAGCATAGAACGAGGCACTGTCGATGGCTGGAGACTGAGGATTGGGTGTCTGGACATCTTGGCTGGCTAGGGAGACGTACTCGATCAAGCAAAGCATCAACCAGCCGTTCTGCTACGGACTAGCGACCGAGGTGGCGCTGAGGAACAGGTGAATGTCCGCCACGCCCTCCCAGGAAGCGGCGCGGTCCGGCTCCCGGCCGCGGTGATGGTCGAAGCGCTTGAGGGGACCGTACGACCGAAAGGTCAGCGCCGTCTGGTTCCGGCGCGTCGGGTCGAAGATGCGGACGAGCCGCGCCCCGGCAGGGATCTCGTGGAAACAGGGGGCGATGGGCCGGTTGGGCGGTGGGAGAGCGACCCGCACCACCTCAGTCGGCACCCACCGCGCGCGCCAGGGCAACGACCTGCTCGACCTGCCCGGCCTTGAGGCGGGCCAGCGGGGTATCGCCGTCGAGCATCGGGTTGGGGCGCGTGAGCCAGCTCATCTTGGCGATGGGGGAGACGCGCAGCGCGCGGATCACCTCGGGCAGCCCGGGGACGACCCCGTTGTCACCCTCGGGGTCGAACTGCCAGGCCGGGAAGCGCCAGGCGCCTTGATCCATGACGGCGAGCAACGTGCCGGCGGCGAGTCGGTCATGCGGTGTCTGGCGCGAAGTGCCGAGCAACCGCGCGACCTGCGACGCGGTCAGCGCGCCAGCCAGCAGTTCCCGACGGCGAGCAAACGACCGCATCAGAACATCGATCTCCGCCTCGACACGCTCGGCCGCGGTGGGACGCCGCCCGCCGCTGAGCGCGTCGACGATCGGGGGCACCGGCTCCTCGGACTGGCTCAGAGCGCGCGTGGCAGCCTCGATGACCGCCTCCATTTCGGACGGCTGGAGCGCGTTCAGGCGCTCCTGAAAACGCCGCAGCGCGTCGTGGATGCGCGGCTCAGTCGCTTCCAGCTCCGGCGTTGCCGTGATCACGACCGCTGCTACCATCGCGCACCTCCGCGTCTCACCGTCCGGCCCCACGATGCAGCAGACTGTAAGAGATGTCAAGTTCGATGCAGCGATCAGGGTTGTCGGATACCGAAGACGGCCCTCACCCCCCACACCTCCCGAAATTTAGCCATAGCTACACTTGAAATTATCCACGGCACAGTTCATGCTGGGAAGGCGACATAATGGAGCGAGGGTATGGGCGAGCGGTGGCTCTCACGACGACAGTTCCTACGGGCCGGCTCGCTGAGCGCGGCGGTCGGCGGGCTTGGCTGGCTCGGCACGCGCTCGCCCGGCCGCGATCACGACCACACGTCCCACGCTGAGAGCCACACCGACAACCACGCGGCGACCCCGCACGGCCCGGCGATGACGGTGGGGGATGTCGACACCGCCGCGATGGGCTACGACCCGTCGGCCTTCCTTACCGCGTTCGACTACGGCACCGTCAGCGTGGGCGCGGATGGACAGACCGTGCGGGAGTTCACCCTGACCGCCTTCGACAAGGAGATCGAGATCGCGCCGGGGGTTTTCTTCCCGGCCTGGACCTACAACGGTCAGGTGCCCGGCCCGACCCTGCGCTGCAACGAGGGAGACCTCGTCCGCGTCAACTTCGTCAACGCCGGGAGCCACCCGCACACGATCCACTTCCACGGCATCCACACCGCCGCCATGGATGGGGTGCCGGGGATCGGCCGCGGCGATATCGAGCCCGGCGAGGCGTTCACCTACGAGTTCCGGGCGGAGCCGTTCGGCTGCCACCTTTACCACTGCCACAGCATGCCGCTGAAGAAGCACATCGCGAAGGGGCTCTACGGCGCCTTCATCATCAACCCCGACCCGGCGCGCCACGGTGAGGCCGCACGCGCCCGCCACCCCGACTACCCCGAGTCGGCCGCGTGGCAGGAGTTCGTGATGGTGATGAACGCCTTCGACACCGACTTCGACGGCGAGAACGAGGTCTACGCCGTCAACACCGTGGCCTTCCACTATATGAAGCACCCGATCCCGGTGGACCGGACCCGGCCGATCCGGGTCTACCTGATCAACATCACGGAGTTCGACCCGGTCAACTCGCTGCACCTGCACGCGAACTTCTTCGACTACTACGACCACGGCACCACCCTGGAGCCGACGCTGCGCCGGATCGACACGGTCATGCAGTGCCAGGCGCAGCGCGGGATCCTGGAGTTCTCGTACCAGGAGCACGAGCCGGGCCTGTACATGTTCCACGCCCACCAGTCGGAGTTCGCCGAGCTGGGCTGGAGCAGCTTGTTTGAGGTGAGGTAGCGTCATGCGTCATCCGTCATACGTCCCCCTCACCCCAGGCCCCTCTCGGACGGAGCCCACCCGGGGAGAGGGGAGAACAACGGAACACGCAATACGCAGTACGGCTGACGCATGACGTATGACGTATGACGTATGACGCATGACGCGCTCGAAGGGACAGCACCATGGCACGCGCGGAGCGGGTGGAGCAGCGGGCCGAGTCGCGGTGGAGCGCGCGACGGGTCGTGCTCGCGCTGGTGCCGTTGGTGCTGCTGGCGGCGGTGCTCGCGGCGATCATCGCTACCGGCGGTGGGCTGACCCGGCGTGATGTGCCGCCGATCGAGGCCCTCAGCATCCAGCGGGTCACCCTGCCCGCGCCGGGGATGATCCAGCTCGAGGTGGTCAACGACGGCCCCGACCCGGTCACCATCGCCCAGGTGCTGGTGGACGACGCCTACTGGGCCTTCACCATGGAGCCATCCCAGACGCTCGGCCGGCTCGACGCGGCCACCATCGCGATCCCCTATCCGTGGGTCGAGGGCGAGGCGCACACCATCACCCTCCTGTCGCGCAACGGGGTGCGCTTCGAGGCCGAGGTACCGGTCGCGGTGCAGTCGCCCGCGCCGCAGGCGAGCACCTTCGTGCGGCTGGGGTTGATCGGGTTCTACGTCGGCGTGGTGCCGGT
Source organism: Sphaerobacter thermophilus DSM 20745 (assembly GCF_000024985.1). NCBI lineage: Bacteria > Pseudomonadati > Thermomicrobiota > Thermomicrobia > Sphaerobacterales > Sphaerobacteraceae > Sphaerobacter > Sphaerobacter thermophilus. Next base: position 811,248 of record NC_013524.1, on the reverse strand, counting down.
GGCGATCGGGCTCCTCTGGTACCCCGCCCTGCGCCAGCTCGGCCGGCGCGGGATGCGCTTCCTGCTGGCACTCACGGTGGGGCTGCTGCTCTTCCTGGCGATCGACATGTTCGAAGAGGCGCAGGAAACGGCGGCGCGGGTGCCCGGGGCACTGAGCGGGCCGCTCCTCGTCCCGGTGGTGGCGCTGCTCACCTTCCTGCTGCTGATGACCCTGGCGCGCCGTCCGGAAGGCGCGCCGCGGCGCGGGCTGGATGTCGCCTACCGCATCGCGCTCGGCATCGGGCTGCACAACCTCGGCGAGGGGCTGGCCATCGGCGCGGCCTTCGCGCTGGGCGAGGTCGCGCTGGGCGTCTTCCTGATCGCCGGCTTCACGCTCCACAACGTCACCGAGGGCGTCGGCATCGCCGCGCCGATCCTGCGCGAACGCCCGCGCCTGACCCACTTCGCGCGGCTGGCGCTCCTGGCCGGCGGGCCGGCCATCGCCGGGGTCTGGATCGGCGGGTTCGCGTTCAGTCCCCTCTGGGCCACGCTCTTCCTGGCCATCGGCATCGGCGCCATCGCGCAGGTCGTCGTCGAGGTCGCCCGGCTCCTCACCGGCGCCGACCGCCGCGCCCCGCTCCTCGACTGGACCTCCCTCACCGGCGTCACCGCCGGCATCGCGATCATGTACCTCACGGCGCTGGTCGTGGCGGCGTGAGGTGGGGTTACCCCTCACCCCCGGCCCCTCTCCCCTTGTGGGAGAGGGGGGACGTCCATGCCCCTGGGGAACGTGAGCCAGCAAGTTCCGGTGCTTCTGATGCGCAACATGCCTCACGCCAGCGCCATACTGCAGACGACGTGCGGGATGTCAGGCACGCCGTCGGGGCGTTGAGACTGTTCGAGGCGGTCCTGCAGGCGGTGGCGGTGGTAGATCGTGATGAGATTGTCGATAAGCCGAAGGCCGGCAATACCGTCGCGCCGTAGGGTGCCGAGCTCCCGGCGTACTGCCGCCGTCGGTGAGATGCTGAAGGCTCGCTCCAGCATGTTGATCTTTTCCCGCAGCCCTTCGTCACTGGTCTCGGCATAAAGTTCCCGGAGCTGCCGCAACACCCAGTCCTGGGCGACCGAGCGGGACCCGGTGTGCTCCTGCTGCGTCCGTCGGTAGCGCACGTCCTGCTCGAAGCGGCGTTTCACCGCCATCACCCGATCGTTGTGTCCCGACGGGAGCCTGGAGAGACCGGGAGTCTCCGGGGTGGCGCGGATGGCGGCAAGCACGCGACCGATGTCGCGGGTGATCTCGTTGCCCGCTTCGTCGACGAGGACCAACTGCTGGAAAGACCCGGCCTGGCAAAAGACGAAGCACCCTTTCTCCTGCGACGGCATACCCGCCCGGATGCCGTCACGCAGGTCGGCGATACGTCGGAACTCGTCGGGATCGTCCTGACGCAGGCGCCGGAACATCTCCTCCGCCTCATTGAGGTCGACGTACGATGCCTCCTCGGGGTCGTCCTCATAGCGTGAGAGCGCGCTGGTGTTCCCCTCGTAGATGGCGTACATCGCCTCGGGGTTGATCTGTTCGGACCGGTCGAGAATCGCGGCGTCCTCCCCGATCGTCTCGTGGATCTCCTGAATACGGTTCCGCAGCACCTCGGTCAGCCGCAGGTTGCGCTCGATCCCTCGCTCCGGCAGGAAGTTGCACCCCCAGATGACGGCGTGCTCGGAGCCGATCCGGTCGATCCGGCCGAAGCGCTGGATCAGCCGCACCGGGTTCCAGTGCAGGTCGTAGTTGATGACCACGTCGCAGTCCTGCATGTTGAGCCCCTCGGCCAGCACGTCGGTCGCGATCAGGATCTGGATCTCCGGCTCCCCCTCGCGCTGCTGCAGATGGGGGTTGGCCCGTGGCGCGAAGCGGGCGACGATGCGGGACTTGCTCTTGTCGTCGCCATAGATCACCTCGATGTCGGCCCGCGCGCCGCCGCGGTTCAGGTTCTCGTAGAGGTAGACCGCCGTGTCGGCGTACTGGGTGAAGATCAGGCACTTCTTCCCGGCGATCGGGGCGGTCTCCAGCCGCCGCCGGAGCACCCGCAGCTTGTCGTCCCGCTCGGGCCTGATCGGCGCGACGAGGTCGAGCATGGTGCGCAGGAGGCGCACATCGGCCTCAATGTGCCGCCGGAGCCGCTCGACATCGAAGTCCTCCGCCCGGTAGCTCCGTGAGACCGCGGCCAGCGCGTCGACCAGATCGTCGCCGATGGCATCCGCCCGGCCCAGCAGGCGCTCGGCCGGCTCGCCGGCCGGTACGATCCCGGCGTCGAGCGCGGCCAGGAAGGCCGTCTGCGTCTGCACCATGCGCTCCAGCGTCTGCCGGAACGCCGCGACGCTCGACTCAAACCGCTTGAAGAGCATCGTCCGGATCAAGCCGCGCAGATTCCGCCCGGCCCGCTGCAAGTCGGTGTAGGGAGCCTGGTCGCGCTTCTCCGGGCGCACGTAGTTGTAGAGCCCGTAGCGGGCGTAGGTCAGCTCGGCGGGTGCCTCGGCACGCTCCGCGATCGCAACTTCCCGCCCGCGCCCTGGCCGGCCTAGATAACCACGGATCGTCTCGTAGAGACCGTTGTACGTGTCTTCGATGCTGTACCGCAGCGTCTCCAGCTCGCGGCGAGGGAAATACTGGCGCCGGCCGGCAACCTGGATGTAGGCCCGGCGACCATCACGGCCGTCGAGGTACGCCGCGGCCTCAGACTCGCTCAACGCGCTGAGCGGCTGTCCGGTGTCGTCGGCGTAGCCGTACCAACGCAGCACGCTTCGGCGGGTGCGCCGGATCAGGATATGCCGCAGCAGGTCTTGCAAGCGCGCTGTGTTCGTACCGTCCGCCCCCGGGCCATCGCCGATCCGATTGAAGAACGCGCGCAGGGTCGGCGCGTCGATCGGCATGCGCGGCACCTCGTCGTGGTGGAAGAGCTTGATCTGGTGGTAGACATCCAGCGCACGGCTATTGCGTGGCGTCGCGGTCAGCAGGCAGACACGCCGCTCCGGGTCTGCCGCGATAAACGACTGGAGCACGCGGTACCGCTGCGTGTCGCTGTGGCGGAAGTTGTGACTCTCATCGATCAGCACAAAGTCCCGCTCGCGGTACTGCACGTCGTGGAGCAGGTCCACGCCGCGATCCCCCTCCAGGAGCATGCTCATCGGGACCACGTGCGCATTGAGGTGAAACCGCTCGTTGTACTCGTCCCACATCTCTTTGAGCGCCTTGGGGCAGATGATCAGCGCCCGCCGGCCCTCGGCCCGCTCGAAGTACTTCACGATCGCCGCACCGACGAAGCTCTTGCCCAGACCCACCACGTCGGCCACGAAGCACCCGCCGTACTCCCGGATCATACGGATCGCCTGCCGCACCGCGACCTCCTGGAAGTCGGCCAGCGAGCGGGTGATCTCGTCCTCCCCGAGCAGCGTCCGCTGCTCCTCCCCCTCCAGCCGGTCGCGGACCAGGGTGTAGAGGGTCTTCATGTAGACGTCGTAGGGCGTCGCCAGCCGGCCGGCCCACGACTGGCGCAGCTCGGTCATCAAAAGCTCGTCGAAGTCCTGCGCCTCTTCCCACAGCTCCTCGAACCAGGCGACGAGCTTCGCATGGTTCCCCTGGCTAGGGTCAAGCGGGTTGCCGTTGTCATGGACCAGAACATTCAGCTCGGTGTTGTCCTGGATCCCGGCGAGGGTGAGGTTGCTGGAGCCGACGATGGCGATACCCCGGTTGCCGGGAGTCGGGTTGGTCCAGTCGAAGATGTACGCCTTGGCATGGAGCCGGCCGCGGGTGTAGACACGGACCTTCAGCCGCTGCTCCTCGACCATGCGGATGAGCGTGTGAACCAGCTCCTCCCCGGCGTCGGTCTGATCCATCACGCCGATCGTCTGGCGCAGGTTGTCCGCCGTCTCGCGGGCGCGCGCCCGGTGGTCGGCCCGGCGGGCCAGGCGCATCTCCTCGGCCCGCTCCTGGACCAGATCCAGGCGGCGGTACGCCTCGCTGAGCTGCTCGATCGTCTCCCGGTTCGAGGTGTTGCCGATCAGCAGGCGCAGCTCCCCGATCGCGTCGAGGCTGGCACCGAGCGCCTCCAGGCCGGACAGGAAGAAGTAGCCGACGGCGAACCTTGCGCGCGCGGCCTGCGGCAGGATAGCGAGGATGTGGTCGACCAGCCGCTCGTGCCGGTTGTCGATGATGTCGTGCGCCGTCACGCCCCCTGCCCTTGCTCTCGTGCCCGCCGGAGATACTCGCGCCCCTGCTCGCTGATCTCCCAAATGCCGTGGGGAGTGTCAGACTTCACCAGCCCCTCTTTGGCCATGTAATGCCGCGCCCAGAGTGCGCTGTTGCGCCATCGTGGCATGTTCGGGTCGGACGGAAGAGGGTCCAGGTCCGCAGGCTTCAGCACGTGCTCCATGCGCTCCTTGACGCGCTCCAGCGCCTCAGACGCTCGCGCCACACCACCCATCTCATCCAGAGTCTGCAGAATAGGGAGGTAGAACGCCTCCTCACGAGTTCGGAGCCCTGGGCCAACGCGCCCAAGATTGCGTCGCGGAGCGCGCGTCGACCGCCCATTCGTCTCGACACGCGCGGCCGGCACGCCTTCCCATTCCCCACGGAAGGCCAAGAGCTGCTCGCGCATCCCTACCTTCCGCTCCGCCAGGCCGACGAGCTCCCTCGCCCGGGCATAGTCGCCGTGCCCCAGCGCCTCCGTGACCGCCCGGTTGATGCCCGCGATCTCCTCATCCATGGCTTCGAGCAGGATATCGAAGGCGGCGGAGACGTTGGTGTGCGCGTGCGTGACCACTCCTCACCTCCCACTCGGTAGACCGTACAGCCGCGCGACGCGGGCATCGATCTCGGCTTCTAGCTCGGATATCTCCGCTCCCTGCGGCTGAGCAAGGATCTTCTCGACCAAACCTTCAATAGCTGTGCGGTCCGACGGCGACGGATGAGCGATGGGGATCTGTCGCACGTACTGCGGTTTGTATCGATAGAACCCGCCCCGGATCGTCGGACTGATCTGATCCATCAAGTGGAGCGCAACTTGGGAGTTGAGCACGCCCAACAGGTACAGGTCTTCCGTTGGAATAAGCGCCGTAGTGTCGCCAGTGAATGACCTCGACGTGTCAATCGCAAACCGGGGTTCCTTGGCAATGTCAGGGAACACGATCTTCGGCGCCTCAAACGCATTGTAGTAGGCGCAGGCGCGGAGCTCCCACCAATGATTCCCCTTATCCCACCGCTTCTCTAGCTGCGGCTGCCATTGGCTGAGGTGCGCGAAGATGGCCGGATAGCGCGCGATATCGACGCCGATCTCGGTGACGATCAACCACCGATCCTGATAGTTGACCCGCCACCGGGCGATGTCCCGGCCGACGACGAGCGGCTTGATGATCTCCGCGCTCTTCGGGTCGGCGGCGATCAACTCCGCCCGCTTCCGCCCGTCGATCACGAACGCCTTGTTGTAGCCGGTCACAACGCCACGATAGATCTGCCCCCGCACGTACTCGCCCAGGGTCGTGCCTCCAGCGGTCATCACCTGGATGCGCTTCGCGGTCGCGGCGTCGGCCAGCGTCCAGTCCTCCCCGGCCAGCGCGCCCTCCGGGAGGGCCTGCCCGTACTCGTGGATCACCGCCCGCACGTCGGGGTACGGCGGGTCGAGCGACGGCACCTCGGTGTAGTGCGTCGTCCCCGGCACCCCGCCCTTCTCGGCGACGAAGATCATCGGGTATGCCGTGGCCGACTCGAAGACCGGCAGGTCCCCGAAGTCGGTGATGCTGCGCACCGCCGCCGCCTCGGCGATGTGGGCACGGAGCTTCTTGCCGTAGTTAGCCCGGAACCACTTGTTGCTGCTGATGAAGGCGAGCATGCCCCGCGGTCGCAGGAGTTGGAGCGCGCGGTAGTAGAAGTAGACGTAGAGGTCGGCCGTGCCGGAGTAGAGCGGGCCGTACACCCGCTTGAGCGCCGGTTTGATGTCCCGGATCAACTCCTGCCGGACATAGGGCGGGTTGGCCAGGATGACGTCGAACCCGCCGTCGACGAAGACCTCGGCGAACTTGACAGCCCAATTGAACCCGTTGCCGGTAGCAGCATGCGGGGTGAGGGTCGCGATCTGCGCCTCAGTCTTCTCGATCTCTGGTGCCAGCCGCCGCTTCTGGCTCGAGTCGGCCGTCAGGTAATCAGCCTTGAGACCCGCGAGGACCTCGATCAGCCTCAACCGCATCGGGTCGTGCTCCAGCGACGGCGGCGCCGCGCCGAGGATGCTGTCGCCCTGCTCGATCTTGAAGTCGAGGTTCGGCAACGGCTGCGGCTCTGATCCCTCGAACTCGACCGCCAGCGACAGCCAGAGCCGCAGCTGGGCGATGTTGACCGCGAACGGGTCCAGGTCCACCCCGTACAGGTTGTTCCGGAGGATCTCCAGCTTCCGCTGGTAGGTCGAGATCGGGTCGAGACGCTGCGCCTGGAACAGCGACTGGCGCAGGTCCAGCAGCTCGTGCAGCATGCCCAGTAGGTAGGCCCCGCTACCGACCGCCGGATCGCAGACGCGCACCCGCCGCAGCGCGTCGAGCACCGCCTCCGGGTCGCGCAGCCCGCCCGGGTCGTGCTCCTCCACGAACCGCTCGATCGCGGCCGCCGGCTCGGCCGGCAGGATCGAGCCGAGGTAACCCTTCAGCGCCTCGCGGCACATAAAGGCGACGATCGGCTTGGGCGTGTAGTAGCTGCCCGACTCGTGCCGCCCGGTGACCAGCTCCTCGAAGACCTTGCCGAGCATCTCGGGGTCAACCGCGACCTCGACGTCGAGCGGCGTGCTCTCGGTGATCGTGAAGTTGAAGCGGTCGAAGAGATCCCGCAGGATGAGGTGGATGCTCTCGTCCGGCACGACGATGTCTGACCGCATGTCGTCGTCGTCCTGGTGGAAGAGGCCACCGTTGAGGTACGGCACATCGCCGATCCACTGTTGAACGACGCTGCCCCGGTTGGCGTGCCGGCCGTCGTGGCCGTGCGGCGTGTTGAGCTGGGCGAAGAGCAGCTTCAGGCGCTCCTCGTAGAAGTTGGCCGCGTCGCCCCGGTCGCGCGCGGCCCGGTAGGTCGTCCACAGCGCCGACAGGTATTCGTTACCGTGCTGCCCGTCGAGCCGCAGCCACCCCTTCTTCTGAATAAAGGCGATGAACATCAGCCGGTTGAAGAGGCGCTGGGTGAAGAGGCGCCGCCGCTCCTGTTCGGAACCGAACCCGCCGATGCTGCCCTCGACCGCCTCGAAGACGCGGCGATACTCCCGGTAGAACTCCCTGGTGACCGCCTCGACGTCGAACGCCTCGTCGTAGCGGCGCTGGATCTCCAGCGGCGCCTGGGCCAGGCGCGGCAACTCGTCGTCCTCAAGCGCGACCAGAGCCAGCCGCTCACTGATGGTGCGGAGCCGATTGCCGAAGCGCTCGTCGGGACCGATCGTGTAGCGGCGCAGGACGCGACGCCGCGTGCGGTCGTCGTACTTGACATTGATGAAGCGCCAGTCGGAGGCGTCGAAGTCGGAGAAGACGAAGAGCGCGTAGCGGAACTGGGGGAGCAGGCGATCGACGACGGCACGCTCGGTTCCGCGCCGGAGCTGGGGCGAGGCGAGCCGGGAGTAGATGATCTGGAACTCGCCGTGGCGGGCGATGATGCAGGGGTCGTCCGCCAGATCCCGCTGCACCTCGTCAGGCCAATCGCGGCGAGAGAGGGGCGCCGCGGCTACCGGCTCGTAGTTCAACTCTGAGAAGAGCTCACGGACGTCGTCGAGGTCCCCCAGCCGTCGCAGATAGCGCTGCACGCGCTCAGCAGTCCCGCTCCCCATTCGCCCCCCGGTCCAGACACCACGCGGTACGGGATCCCACAGGATGTCATGCTCGACATTATCTGGGCTATCAGCCCTTCATCTCTGTAAGGTCATCATAGCGCAGTCTTGTCTGATGCGACACTGACCACGGTTCTGGATCAGCGTGAAGACGTGATCTGTCATCCGTCCGGTGTAGAGCGTATTCCGTGTTGCGTGATGCGTCATGCGTGCCCCTCTCCCAGGATTGGGAGCGGGGTCGGGGGTGAGGGCCCCCTACGCCGGCTCGATCACCAGCCGCGCCCCCTCGGCCTCGGCCGGCTCGATCACCAGCGGGGTGTCGCGGCCTTCGGCGGTGAGGACGATCTGCCAGGGGCCGTCGCCCTGGCGCTGGATGCGCCGGACCAGCGGGCTGCCGGGGTCGGAGGGGTAGGCAAGCACGATCTGGTGGGGGCCGATGTCGAAGGTGACGGTCTGGGCCATGAGCGCGTCGTCGGCCACGGCAGCGGGCGGGGTTACGCCGAGGAGCGCGCCGTAGCGCTCGGCCGCCTCTCCCAGGTCGCGCACGGCGACGACGACCGAGCGGAGCCCGACGACGCCGAGGGGGTGGACCGCGACGTCACCGGTCGGCACGCGCACCTCGCGCGGGGTGACGTCGTCGATCACGAACGGCATCTCGCCGGTGAAGTCCTCGGCCGTAACGCCGAGCCGCCAGGCGACCTCGACGCCGTCCAGCCGGCGGCGCGCACCGGGAACCGGGCCGCGGTAGTCGAGCCCTGCCGCCCGGGCCCGCTCGACGGTCGCCGCGACATCGTCCACTCCGACGGCGAAGTCGACTATCCCGCCGCCGGTCGAGAGGAAGCGGTACCAGCGGTGATCGTGGGGGCAGTCGGGCCGCTGGAAAGCGATGAGTTCCAGGTAGGCGCCGTCTTGGAAGATCACCAGGGCGTTGTGGGTGCCGCCGGGGTGCTCCCCGCCCGGGTAGACGTTGAAGCCCAGCCCCTGGTAGGTGCGGATCGCGTCGTCGAGCCGCTGCACCAGGATCACGATGTGATCGATGCCGGTGAACATGGTCCCTCCTTACGCTCGCTCGCGGGGCGGCCGGGCCGCCGCGGTTTATCGTCGCCGCTCGGACCGGCCGCGGCAAGGGGCATACCCCTTGCGTGCCACCGCGCGCACCGGACGCACCACCAAAGGAGCCGACCATGGCACACCACACCAGCCGGCACGGCATGGACGACCAGATGGCCGACGCGATCGCGGTGGTCAATGAGTGCCACGACACGTGCCTGACAACGATCAGCTACTGCCTGGAGCACGGTGGTGAGCACGCCAAAGCCGAGCACATCCGGCTGATGCTCGACTGCGTGGATATCTGCCGGACCGCGGCGGCGTTCATGCTGCGCGACTCGGCCCTCGAAGGGCGCGTCTGCGCCGTGTGTGCCGAGGTGTGCGACGCCTGCGCTGCCGACTGCGAGCGATTCACCGGCGACGAGCGGATGCAGGCCTGCGCCGAGGTCTGCCGCCGCTGCGCCGAATCGTGCCGTCAGATGGCCGCCAGCGCGGCGTAGGGCACACCGGGCGCTACAGCTCGATGGCGCCGAGCAGGGCAAGCACGCCGAGCAAGAGCGGTTGGTGCACCAGGTAGATCGCCAGTGACCGGCGGCCAAGGAGCCCCAGGAACGTGATCGGGGCGAACCTGGAGAGGTCGGGGAGTTCGACGACCCGGCGGGCCTGGGGATAGAGCCACTGGCCGAGCGCGACCCCGAGCAGGACCACGCCGAACCAGGGGAGCAGCGGCCGGTAGTCGAACACGGGCAGGTGGTCCGGCCGGAAGCCGACCCAGAGCAGCCACGGGTAGCCGAGCGGGTAGCGCACGACCTCCAGCGCGACCCCGGCCGCCACCAGCACCAGCCCGAGCACGGCGGCAGGAACCGCGCGCCCGAGCAGCGGGTACGCCAGGATGATCGACGCGCCGATCAGGTGGAGCACGCCGAAGCGCACGTAGTGCTCCGGATCGACCACCCAGGTTGCGACGCTGACCAGCAGGCCATAGGCGAAGATCCGGGCGCCACGCCGCGCGAACTTCGGAAAGCCGCTCGATACCGGGCTCGGCTGGCAGCCGCGCATGCGCGCGTAGCTGATGCTGAGCGACACACCGGCGAGGAAGATGAAGAGGAACGCCGTCGCGTCCGCGAAGCCGTCCCAGAATCCGGAGCGGACGCGAATGTCGTGCCCGCCGAACTCGGCCAGGTCGTAGAGGCAGTGGTAGAGCACCATCATGAGGATGGCGACACCACGGAGTGCATCGACTTCCCAGTACCGCTGACCTCCGGCGGGTGTCGAGAGGCGAGCTTGCAGGCGCTCCGGCAGCGCGATCACCAATGAGATACTTTCGAAAACGCCGTGGCGAAACGACAACACCACGAGCGGCGAACCTGCCACCATCGATGGTATCACATGAGATCGCCAGCGACTTCGGGCCACCCCGCGGGATGATCGTTCCGAGGGGGCCTGGTTCACCGGAGAGGAGTCCATGGTGCTGCCGACCCATGAGCACGTCGCCGACCACCGCGGACACGCGATCTGGCGCCGCAAGCCGGGGTTCGAGTTCACGCCGGTCCTGCTCGGCAAGATCGCCTCGTTCCTGGTGCGACCTCCAAGCGGCGGCGTGGCCGTCTTCGCCTTCATGTACTCGCTGCTCGACACGCTCGACGGCACGCCGCCCAGCGAGGCGGACCTGCTCGACGCCGCGCTCCGAACGATCGAGGACGCCATCGACGCCGGGCCGCTCCTCGACCGCCACGAAGCCACCTACGAGTACCGCAGCGGCGAGTGGGTGCCGGTGCACAGCCCACGCTGGTGGGTCAGCGTCCTCCGCTGACGGATGCGAACACCCGATTTGTCGCCACCCGCGCTACAATGCATCACGTCATTCCGACCGAAGCGGAATGGTGCGACATCGGAGTGGAATCGCTCCGTCTGCGAGGTGCAGGAGGGGTGAAGGGAAACGGATCCCTCCACCGCACCGCCTGCGGCTCGTGCCGGGATAACATGGTTGCGTCCCTCTCCCAGAGCTGGGAGCGGGGACGGAGGCGAGGGCCACCCTCTCGCATCACGAAGGAGCTGGAATGACCGCGACGTTGACTCCCCGGTCGCTCCGGAGCTCAGCGCCGAGCCCGGAGCGCTCGCTCCTTGCGGGTGTGGTGCTGGCAGCGCTGGCGACCACGGTCATGGTCGGGGCGATGCGGGTCTTCGTCTCCTACATGGTCTTCGTGATCGACCAGGCCAACCGGGGAACCCTGGCCGCCGTGGCGGTGGGGGTCTTCCTCAGCGTCGGGCTCGGCGGCCCGCTGATCCGTGTGGTCGGAGCACGGCAGGCGCTTCTCGGCACAGCCGGGGCGCTGGCCCTGGCGCGGCTGCTCCTCCAGTTCTGGGACGCACCGGTCCCCCGGCTCGTGCTCGGTGCCGCCACGATCATCGCCTGGGGCTGGCTCACGCTGAGCCTCATCACCCTTGACCGTCGCGCCGTCGCGTTCGGCCTGCCCGCCGGTCTGGCGCTCGACCTCGGCATCCGCATCGCGAGGGGCACGGTCGATCTCCCCTGGCTGCCCGGCCCCGGCGCCCACGTGGTCACGGTGGTCCTGCTACTTACGCTGCTCTGGAGCGCGGTCGCCGTGGCACGGGCGGCGTCTGACACACCGACGCCCGGCGCGGCGCTCCCGCTGCTAGCCATCGGCCCGGCGCTGGCCCTGTTCCACCTGCAGATCGGCAACCTCGGGGTAGCCGAGACGCGGCTCGATCTGGACCTTCCCGGCGCCGGCGCCACCCTCGCGCTCGGGGCGATCGTTGGGCTGGTCGTGAGCGGCGTCGTCGCGAGCCAGAGTGAGCGCCGGTCACGCCTGAGCAGCGCGGCCGTGCTGGCGATCGTCGTCGCGGTCGGTTTCTGGCTGGCATGGAACGCCGAGGGGTGGGCGCTGGTCGGGGCCGGGCTCGTGACCACCGGCGCGGCAAGCCTCCCGCTGGTGACGCTGGCGCTCCTCGCGCCCACGCCGCGCGAGCGGGCGAGCCTCCGGGCCGACACCGCGGCCTTCACCGGCGGGATGCTGCTGCAGGTCGGGATCATCTTCGCCTACTACACCTTCTCCGGCCGGCCGGGCCTGATCTGGCCCGCCGTCCTGCTGCTCGCGGCGGGAGCGATTGCCGCTGCGGCGCCGCGCGCGCATCGCCCACCGGCCCGCGTGTCGGCAGTGCCGAGCGTGACGCTTGGCATCGCCGGCCTGCTCACGCTCGCCTGCGGCTGGTCCTGGCTCGGCACCGAGGACGTGACCGCCGGTCCGCCGCTCGGCCCCGACATCACCGTCATCACCTACAACATCCAGAACGGATTCTCCATCGACAACTACTTCGCGCTGGACGCACTCGCCCGCACGATCGAAGAGGTCCACCCCGATGTCGTCGTGCTCCAGGAGGTCAGCCGCGGCTGGCTCGTCTCCAGCGGGGTGGACGAACTGCGCTGGTTCAGCCACCGGCTCGGGATGCCCTACGTCTTCGGCACAAACGCCGACGACGGGATCTGGGGCAACGCGATCCTGACCCGCGCCCCGATCCTGGAAGTCGCCCACCGCCAGTACACGACCACGCAGAATCTCAAGCGCGGCGTCATCGGCGTACGGCTGGCAACCGAGCGCGGCGACCTCTGGGTCTTCGGCACCCACCTCGATGACCCGACAGAGGCAGGCCAGGTGCGCATGACCCAGGTGACGGAGCTGATCGACTTCTGGGGCGGGCGGACACCGGCCCTCTTGTTGGGCGACCTGAACGCCGAACCGGACAGCGAGGTGCTCCAGGCGCTGGCAGAGGCCGGGTTCGTCGACCTCGGAGAGGTGCTCGGGCCGGAGGCGTGGACCTCGGAGGACCACCGCCGGATCGACTACATCCTCGCGACCACCGGCATCGAGCTGCGCGACATCGAGATCCTGGACAGCCGTGCCTCCGACCATCGCCCCGTCGTCGCCCGGCTGACCATCGGGCCGTGACGAACCCAGGAGCGCCGGCGTCCTTCCCGGCTCCCGTCGCACCCCGCCAGGAATGCCGGCACTCCCGAGCAGGGAAAGGAAACTGAAATGACCGCGATCCCGAACGAGTTTCGCGCCCTGTACGTCGAGAAGGACGGGGACGACGTCTCCGTCGACTTCCGCACGCTGCGCCCGGACGACCTGCCGCCGGGCGAGGTGACCATCCGCGTGGCCTACTCCAGCGTGAACTACAAGGACGGACTCGCGGTGATCCCGACCGGGCGCGTCGTGCGCCGCTACCCGATGGTGCCGGGGATCGACCTGGCCGGCACAGTGGTGGAGTCGCAGGATCCTCGCTTCCAGCCCGGCGATGAGGTGCTGGCCACCAGCTACGAGATCGGCGTCTCACACTTCGGCGGCTACAGCGAGTACGCGCGTATCCCCGCCCAGTGGGTCCTCCCGCTCCCGGAGGGCCTGACGACGAAAGAGGCGATGGCTCTGGGCACCGCCGGGCTGGCCGCCGCGCTCTCGGTGCACCGCCTGCGCGAGCACGGCGTCACGCCGGAGCAGGGGCCGGTGCTGGTCACCGGCGCCACCGGTGGCGTCGGCTCGATCGCCGTCTCCATCCTGGCCCAGCTCGGCTACCACGTCGCCGCCAGCACCGGCAAGGCGACCGAGCACGACTACCTCCGGAGCCTCGGCGCCCAGGAGATCCTGCCGCGGGAGGAGACGTCGGCCGAGAGCACGCGCCCGCTGGAGAGCCAGCGCTGGGCCGGCGCCGTGGACCCGGTCGGCGGGGCGACCACCGCCTACCTGCTGCGCACGACCCGGTACGGCGGCACAGTGGCTCTCTGCGGTGTCGCCGGCGGCGCGGCGGTGACGACGACCGTCTTCCCCTTCATCCTGCGCGGCGTGACACTGGCCGGGGTCGACACCGTCGAGTGCCCGATGGATCTACGCCGCGAGATCTGGCAGCACCTCGCCACGGATTGGAAACCCGCCGGCCTGCTCGACCCGATCACCCAGGAGATCCCCTTCACCGACCTCCCGGCCACCCTCTCCGCCATCCTGCACGGCCAGGTCCGCGGCCGGGTCGTCGTGCGGATGTGACCGGAACCAGGGGCAACCAGCGGCACTTGACGTGCGGTACCCATGAGGTATAGTTGGGGCATAGAGAGGGCATTGGCGGGGCATAGGAGAGGCATAGCAGAGACAGGAAGCGGTCATGACAGCCATCAACACCGCAAGTGACCCGATCACGCAGGTTCATCGACAGGCCGTCGCGGCTCCACTAACTGAGGTTGCCGGGCTACTTCAGGAGGTACTTTCACGCCGGCTGACGGCCTTCATCGCGGGGGTCAAGGACGGGAAGACCGTTTCCCGCTGGGCGAACGGTGAAGTCACGGAGATCCGCGAGCACGAGACCGAGCAGCGCCTCCGGACGGCCTACGAGATCGCCCAGCTCTTACTGCTCCACGACTCGCCGCAGACCGTCAAGGCCTGGTTTATCGGGCTCAACCCCCAGCTCGACGATCGCTCTCCAGCCGAGGTCATCCGCGAGGGACAACTCCGCGAGGCCCTGGCCGCGGCGCGGGCATTTGTGGTCGGTGGTTAGCCAACTCGTTGCGGTCCCGCCGCCCGACACCCCCGTTTACCGGGTTGCGCGCGGCGCCGACCCGTTCGCGCCACCGCCATGGGAATATGCAGACGACGACGGGACATTCGGGAACCGATCCGACGATCCCGGCGCCCTGGTTGGGATTCCCGAGTCAGAGCGCTTCCGTACCATCTACTGCGCAACACAACGAGCGGCTGCCTTCGGCGAGACGATTGCCCGGATGCGTCCGTCGCTGGAGCTTATCGCGCAACTCGCCGATGTCGATGATGTTGTTGATGATGAACCGCTTGTGGAGACACTGCGGGGAGTAGTGGATCCTGAGGACCCCCGACGAGGTTTGGTTCCGAGCGACTGGCGTCTGAGACGCCGCGTCGGCGTGACATACCTCGATCCCTCACTGCGGTTCGTCGACCTTGCCGCACCCCAGACGATGACGCACCTACGCACAGCTTTGGCAAAGCGTGCGGCCGAACTGGGAATCGACGACATCGATCTCAGCACGATCACGAGCAGACAGCGGCGCTTCACTCAGGACTGCGCACGGTACATCTACGAGCAGGTAGACGAGGCGGGTAACCCGCTCTATGCCGGGATTCGCTATCCCTCCCGCCTCAACCCGGACTGGGAATGCTGGGCGATCTTCGACACACGCATGGTCCACCACCCGTGTCCCACGGAGACGATCCACCCCGACGACACAGGGCTCGTGGAGGCAGCTGAGCTGCTCGGCCTCACCATTGAGAGCGTCCGCAAGGGGGATTTTCTGCGCCCGTAGCCTACGAGCCGTCACGCTCACCCCGCTCCACCCTCTCCCGCAGC
Source organism: Sphaerobacter thermophilus DSM 20745 (assembly GCF_000024985.1). Classification (NCBI taxonomy): domain Bacteria; kingdom Pseudomonadati; phylum Thermomicrobiota; class Thermomicrobia; order Sphaerobacterales; family Sphaerobacteraceae; genus Sphaerobacter; species Sphaerobacter thermophilus. Next base: position 795,991 of record NC_013524.1, on the reverse strand, counting down.
GCCTCCCAGGCGGCGCGGGCGTGGGTGAGGTCGGCGGGGGTTTCGTGGTCGGCGTAGCGGGCGATCTGGTAGCGCTGAGTGAGGTCGGCGAGCGGCTCGCCGGCCGACGGCCACGCCTCGGCGGCGCGGGCGGCGTAGTCGCCGGGGGACTCGGTGGGCCGGCGGGGGAGGCCGGCGCGGGCGGCGAGGACCAGCAGGTGACGATAGGCCTCGCGCACGCTGGTCGGGGGTGCGTCGAGGTCGTAGTGACCGTTGCGGCGCCCGCCGCGCGCTGCGCCCAGCCCCCGCAGCCAGCCGCGGAGCTGCGCCAGCGCCAGCTCCCGTGACCAGACGCTCTCCCGCACCTCGTCCAGCGCCTGGTCGGTCCGCTCGGGCCGGAAGCGGCGGAGCGTGCGCAGCACCAGCCAGACCCCGGCGGCGAGAGCACCTGCGATCAGCAGGATCTCCAGCGCCGTGCCGATGAACGGGGGCAGCGCGTTCCGCGCCTGCTCCTGGAACTCCGGCAGCGGCGGCGGGCCGGGGGACTGCCCCTCCTGCGGCTGTTCGCGCTCCCCGACCAGGGCGCGGACGAGCCAGATCAGCGGCGTCAGCGCCAGGAAGAAAAGGTAGGCGACCGCGGTCATGACCCAAATCAGCCCGGTCGCGAGCGCCTCGAACACGAGGAGGAGCGGCCGCAGCACCTGGCGCCAGACGTCCGGCCCGGCCACACCCGCGAGCAGCAGCGCCAGGAGGACGATGCCGACCGCCAGCGCCGCGCCGGCCCCGATCCAGCCTGCGCCGCCCTCACGGACGCGCGCCCGCACCACCCGCTCCTGCGCCGCCGCTACCGCAACGAGTCCACCGATCAGCACCACCGGCACCGCCGTGGCAGCGGATGCGAACGCGTTCCGCCCAGCCTCGCCGCCGGTCGCGGCCGCCACGATCAACGCGACGACCAGCAGGGCGATGCCGCGTTCGAGTAGGCCCCGCGCGGATCCGGGCGGGAAGGGGTCGGGGTGCACGCCGAGGGCGATGCCGCGCCACCAGGCCAGCCCGGCGACAGCGAGGAGCGCGTAGACCGCACCGTCGCGGCTCACGAGGCCGTCGATCAGCGTCAGGGGCGCCGCGAGGCCGGCACCGGCCAGGCCCAGCCAAACGATTACCAGCGCCAGCCAGAGGCCGAGGCTCAGCAGCCGCGCGGCGGCGATGTCCCAGCCGCTGCTGAGGAAGCCGCGCGCCGACCAGAAGGCCACCAGCCCGGCCAGGGCGATCCCGAGCGGCGCGGGGACCGTCGCGCCCGGGTGCCCGAGCATGCCGGCCAGGAGGTGCAGCCACGGCGCGATGGCCGCGACCTCGACCGCCGCGACCAGCACCGACAGCAGCAGATCAACCCAGGCGGAACGCAGCCATGCGCTCAAGCGATACCTCCGGACCGAAGCGGTGGACCGTGAAGCCGGGGCGCGCAGGGAGATCGGGCGCCCGCTCACCGAACGCGAGCAGAGCCACCGCGTGCCCCGCGCGGTAGAGCCGCGCCAGCGTCTCCTCCAGCGCCGGGGTAACGTAGCCGGTGATGACCACGACCGTCGCACCCCAGGGCAGTCGCCGCGCCTCGTTCGCAAGCAGCGTCTCGACGCGGAAGCCGGTATAGGGGATCAGCAGCGCCAGCGCCTCCAGGATCTTCCCCAACTGCGCCGGGTGCCGGCTGGGCGCCAGGCGGACTGAGCGCTGCCCACCAACCAGCGGGGCGTTGACGTAGAGCCCGACCTGGCGCCGCTCCTCCAGCCCATGCGCGGCGAGCGAGGCCGCGGCCGAGATCGCCAGCTCCAGCGCCTCCGGGTCGATCCCCTGCCAGAAATGCTCGAACGTGTTGACGTCGAGGAAGATCGCCAGCGTCGGCAACGCGCTCGGCTCGTACTGTTTGGACTGCAGCGTGCCCGTCCGGGCGCTGGCGCGCCAGTGGACCCGGCGGGGGTGATCGCCCAGCACGTAGGGGCGCACCCCGGCCACGCGCAGCGGGTCTTCCAGCAGCGGCTTGACCGGCTTTTCGTCGCCGAACGGCTGCTTGGCCGGCAGGCCGAACGCGGTCACAGGGAGCACGCGCGGGTAGACGATGAGAGCATCGACCACCTCCAGCGACCCGCGGCAGGTGGCGAAACCGAAGACGTCGCCAGTGCTGAGATCCACCGGGCCGAAGCGATAGTAACCCCGCCGCTCGCAGACGACCCGGTAGCGGCGGCGGACGCGCTCGTAGGGTCGCGCAGCGAAGAACGTGCGGAAGATATCGATCTTGGGCGTGGGCGACGGCTCCAGCGACAGACCGGGGAACTCCAGCCCCTGGGGGAACTGGTCTTCTACCTCCAGCCAAGGCAGCGGCAAGAGCTTGGCATTCTCGACGGTGATCTCCAGCAGCACCTCCTCGCCGGGGAAGGCGCGGGAGCGGGAGAAGGAACGGGTGTAGCGCACGTGTCGCAGACCGTACCGCTGCCAGAGAAGCGCCACACCGATGGCCAGCGCCACCGCCATTGCCAGCAGTGCCAGCAGCGGCTGGCGCAGTAGCGCCGCCACCAGGAACAGCGCCACCGCCCCGCCGAGTAGATAGCGGATGCGCTCTGGATCCTTCCAGCCGGTATCGGGGCGAGACCCGTCGTCAGGCGTCATGCGTCATCCGTCATGCGTCATGCGTCAATCGTGACGAGTGCTGCCTATTGCGTGTTCCGCGTTCCGTGCTCTGTCATCGGTGTTGTCCTCTTGTCTCGGGTCAGCATGCACAAAGTCGGATGACGGATGACGCATCACGTATGACGCGTCACGCCTCGGTCTCCTCCTCGACCGGCACGGGGACCTGGGCGATCAGGTCGCTGAGGATCGCCTCTTTGGTGCGGCCCTGGAGTTCGACGCGCGCGGCCGGGATGATCCGGTGCGCCAGCACCGGCAACGCCATCGCCCGCACGTCGTCCGGGATGACGAAGCCGCGCCCGTTCATTGCCGCGGTCGCCTGCGCCGCGCGGGCCAGCGCCAGCGCCGCCCGCGGGCTGGCGCCCAGCTCGATCTCATCGTGGGAACGGGTGAGGCGCACGATGTCCAGCACGTAGTCTTCCACGGCCGCGCCGATGTACACCCGGCGCACGGTGCCGATCATCGCCGTGATCTCTTCCGGGCTGGTCACCGCCTGCACCTCGGCCAGCGGGTCATGCACCCGGAAGCGCCGCAGCATGTCCCGCTCGTCCTCGCGCTCCGGGTAGCCGACGGCCGTGCTGAGGAAGAAGCGGTCGAGCTGCGCCTCCGGCAGCGGGAAGGTTCCCTCGAGTTCAACCGGGTTCTGCGTGGCGACGACGAGGAAGGGGCGGGGCAGTGGGTAGGTCTGCCGCTCGACCGTCACCTGCCGCTCCTCCATCGCCTCGAGGAGTGCCGATTGCGTGCGTGGCCCGGCGCGGTTGATCTCATCGGCAAGGACGACGTTGGCGAAGACCGGCCCGGGGTGGAAGGTGAACGTCGCGCTGCGCTGGTCGAAGACGAGCGAGCCGGAGACGTCGGATGGGAGCAGGTCCGGTGTGAACTGGATGCGGTGGAAGGTGCCACCAAGGGCTAGGCTGAGCGAGCGCGCGAGCTTTGTCTTGCCGATCCCCGGCACGTCTTCGATCAGCACGTGCCCCTCGGCGAGGATCGCCACCAACAGCCGGTCGATCACCGCCCTTTTGCCGACGATGACCTGCTCCACCGCGGCCCGCAGCCGGTCGACCGTAACCCGGATCGCGTTGAGCGTCGCCTCATCCGGCCGATCCGCCACTCGTGCCGCGCTCTCCATCGCCAGCCTCCGTCATCGCCCGCCCCGCACCGTCCGGGGCGATCGCTCCTCGTTGATCAACGCGTGTCTCCACACGCAGGGTACCACGCGGGTCACACAGGCGCATAGGCAGTGGGAACGGGTGATGAACGCGTCCGGTGTGGTGAGGGGTTCCGCGCCGTGGTCCGTGCCCGGGGATTGAGGGCACGAGGTGCCTTTGTCGGGGGAACGCGGCCGGCACGTTCCCGGGGGTGAACCCCCGGGCTCACAATGCGAAGCCCGCTAAAGCGGGCTGGGGGTCATGAACCGACCGGGTGGTGAGAGGATCTCCGCAGCGTGGTCCGTGCCCGGGGGTAAACCCCCGGGCTGAATAATGGGTAAGCCCACTGAAGGGGCTTCCATCTCGTACACCCGGGCTGACCCGATCCAGCCTCCGGACAGGCCCAGCGTCCCTAGTCCCTTCAGTGGACTTCGCCGTGTCAGCCCGGGGGTTTACCCCCGGGCACTAACCGCCCGGTCGGCGCTCAACACCGGGGTGTTAGCCCATTTTCCTTCAGCCCGCTCTAGCCGGCTTTCATTGTGAGCCCGGGGGTGAACCCCCGGACCCCAACCACCGCGCGGGATCCCTCACATCACCCGTCGCGGGTCAATCCGCCGTGACCTGTGCCCCGGCCAGCGCCCGAGCCTCTTCCACGATGCGGTCGACGCCGGGGATCACCGCCGACTCCAGCGGCTCGGAGAAGGGAATCGGCACGTCCGGCACCGCCAGCCGGTGGATCGGCGCCTTGAGCGCGTCGAAGGCCGCGGCCTGGATGCGGAAGGCCAGCTCCCCGGTCATGCCGTAGCTCTGGTAATCCTCGTCCACGATGAGGACCCGGCCGGTCTTGCGCGCCGAGGCGACCAGGGTGTCGGTGTCGAGTGGCACCAGGGTGCGCACGTCGATCACCTCAGCGTCGATGCCGTCCTGAGCCAGGCGCTCGGCCGCACGGAGGCTGCGCGGGACCATGACGCCCGCCGCCACGATGGTCAGGTCGCTCCCCTCACGGCGGACGGCCGCCTGCCCGAAGGGGATGGTGTACGGCTCCTCCGGCACCGTCTCCTCCTCGCCCTCGAACGGGAGGAACGGCAGCCCGGTCAGGAGCTTGTGGCCAAAGATCACCACCGGGTTGTTGTCGCGCAGCGCGGTCAGCGTCAGCCCCTTCGCGTCGTAGGCGGTCGACGGCACGACGACCTTGAAGCCGGGGACGTGGGCAAAGAGGCCGTAGAGGACCTGCGAGTGCTGCGCGGCGTCGCCGTAGCCGCCGCCGATGGCGGTGAGGACCGTCACCGGCATGGCGAACTGGCCCCCCGACATGTAGTGGTTCTTCGCCATGTGGTTGTACATCTGGTCGAAGCCGGCGCCGAGGAAGTCAACGAACATCAGCGACACCACCGGGTGCATCCCGGTTGCGGCGGCGCCGACCGCCATGCCCATGAATGTCTGCTCGGTGATCGGAGTGTCGATCACCCGCTCGCGGCCGTACTTCTGGTGCAGGCCCATGGTGAAGCCGAAGACGGCGCCCCAGTAGGTAACGTCCTCGCCCATCACGACGACCTTGGGGTTGCCGGACATCTCCTGGTCGATCGCCTCCGCGATGGCGAAGGCGATGCCTTTCATCGTTCGTGCGCTCATGCGAACACCCCCATCAGCGCCTCACGCTGCTCGGGCAGCGGGCTCTCCTCGGCGAAGGCAATCGCCTGCGCCGCATCACGCGCTGCCTCCTCGCGCAGTTCCGCCAGCGTCGCGTCGTCGGCCCAACCCAGCCGGATTAGGCGCTTACCCAGCCGCTCGATCGGGTCGAGCGTGCGCCAGAGTTCGACCTCCTCACGGGTGCGGTAGTCCTCGCCGTCCCCCTCGAAGTGACCCCGGTAGCGGTAGCAGACCGCCTCGATCACCGTGGGGCCGTGGCCCGCCCGCGCCCGCTCGATGGCGCGCTTCGCTGCGGCGTAGACGTCGATGACGTCCATGCCGTCGACCAGGTAGGCCGGGACGTTGTACGCCTGCGCTCGGTGGGACTGGTGCGTGCTTGCCAGCGCGGCCCACTTCGGCGTCGAGTCGGCGTAGAGGTTGTCCTCGATCACGATCACGAGCGGCAACTGCCAGAGTGCCGCGGCTGTCAGCGTCTCGCTGAAGGTGCCGTGGTTGGCCGCGCCCTCGCCGGAGAAGGCGACCGCGACGTTCGGCTGCCCCTGGGCACGGAAGCTGAAGGCCGCCCCCGCAGCCTGTGGGTAGGACGCGCCGACGATGCCGCTGCAAGAGAAGTTCTTCTCGGCGTCGAACAGGTGCATGTGGCCGCCCTTGCCGCGGCACAACCCGGTGTTCTTGCCGAAGATCTCGGCCGCAAGGCGGCCGGGGTCGATGCCCTTGGCCAGCGCGTGGTGGTGCGGCCGGTGTGTGCTCACGACCGCATCGGCATCCGTGAGCAACGAGCAGACGCCGACCGCGACCGCCTCCTGTCCCACGGCCAGGTGCATCTCGCCGCGGATCGGCCCCGCTGCCATGTTGAAGTTCGGCGTCTTGCCGATGGCGTAGCGCTCGGCGATCAACTCCTCGAAGTCGCGGATCAGGCACATTTGGCGGTACTGTGCCAGCAGCGCCTCCCGCGTCAGACCCGCTCTGTCGAGGAGGAAATGCAAGTCGGGGAGTGCCGGCTCCGGTTTCCACATGACGACACCTCCTGTCCGCGCGGGCGCGGCTTGGCCGAGCGCCCTATTCGGTTGTCGCGTCGCTCGTTCCGAGCATAGTCCGAGAGTGTCCAGGTGTCAATTGCTCATCATGTCGCAGCGCCGCTTTCGGTTCGCGCAGAGTCGTGCCCGATGTAGTCGCAAGTCTTCGGCCCGGGTGGCCATCGGCGAGGCACGGCCACCAATGTGCGGTAGACTTCTGAAAGACAGGCCGCACCCCAGCCGGGGTAGGAGCGAGAGAGGGTGAGGGCGGGACCGGATGGTGCGACTCCTCCCGCGAGACACACGGTTCTTCCAGTACTTCCAAGAGGGGGCCGAGAACGCGCGTGAGGTTGCGCAGGGCCTGAGCGATATCCTCGATGATTTCACCGACGTCCCGGATCGGGTGCGCCGGCTGGAGGATCTGGAGCATCGCGGCGACGAGATCACCCATCGCGTCCTCACGGCGCTCGACACCACGTTCCTGACCCCGTTCGACCGCGAAGACATCCGCGAGCTGGCTGCGGCGCTGGACGACTTCATCGACTACATCACCGCCGCCGCCGGTCGGCTCGTGCTCTACAAGATCGACCGCCCCACCGAGCGCGCGCGGCTCTTCGGGCGCATCATCGCGGAGCAGGGCACGGCGATCGCCGCGGCGATGAACCTGCTCGCGCAGGACAATCATCGGCGCGAGATTATGACCTACATCGTCGAGATCAACCGCCTGGAGGACGAAGCCGACGACGCGCTCAGCGACGCGCTGGCCGAACTCTACGCCGACGTCCACGATATCCCCTCGGTCATCAAGGAGATCCGCTGGGAAGAGCTCTACCACCGCCTGGAGGATGTCGCCGACCGTGGAGAGGATCTCGCCAACACACTGGAGGGCATCATCTCCAAGTAGTCATGTCGCTCCGCGACTCCTCCACCAACAACACGTAGCCGCACCGGCTCTGGCACCGGATGCGTCCCCCGCATCCGTTTGGGGCGTTGTACGTTCTTGACATAGCAACGGGTGTGTGCTAAACTATCTAGGTTTTCGGACCGGGCGGCAGGTCTGGTCCGAAAGCGCGGAGCGGATGTGTGAAGTGTCAGAATCAAGGAGTCACATGACGGAGCGAGCGATCCAGGACACCTACGAACTGGAGCGGCTGGCGGAAGAGGCCGAGGTTCGGGACGTCGTCGATGAGTCGGCGGACCTCATCGACCAGGCCACCAGCGACGCTGTCTATCGCTACTTTCGCGACGTCGGTGGGCACCAGCTCCTAACGCACCGTGAAGAGATCGAGTATTCCCGGGCGGTTCGCGCCGGGCTTGAGGCGCGCAAGCGGCTCGAGGCCGGTGAGGACTCGGAGGAGCTGCATCAGATTATCGAGCGTGCCAAGGCGGCTCGGGAGAAGCTGATCCGACATAACCTGCGCCTGGTCGTGTCGATCGCCAAGAAGTATCGGACCAGTGGGCTGCCCCTGATCGATCTGATTCAGGAGGGCAATATCGGTCTGATGACCGCGGTTGAGCGGTACGACCCGGAGCTGGGCTATCGCTTCAGCACCTACGCGACCTTCTGGATCCGGCAGGCGATCGGCCGCGCCGTGGCGAACCAGAGCCGGACCATTCGCGTCCCGGTGCATATGCATGACCTGATTTCGAAGGTGCGCCGGACGGAGGCGCAGCTCGAGCAGTTGCATGGTCGGCCCGCCACCGACCAGGAGTTGGCCCAGGCCCTCGACCTCGACGTCGAGCGCATCGAGCAGGCCCGGTCGGCGATCCCGCGGACCTCGTCCCTCGATAAGCCGATTGGCGAGGATGGAGAGAGCACCATCGGCGACTTGCTGCCTGATCCCGCCAGCGACGAGGTGGTGGACCAGGCGGTCACCAGCGCGATCCGCGATCAGATCCGCCGCAGCCTCGAGAGCCTGAGCGAGCGCGAGCGGGGCGTCCTGACGCTGCGGTTCGGCCTCGGCGGCCAGCAGCCGCAGACGCTGGCGGAGATTGCCGAGTACTACGGCATCAGCCGCGAGCGGGTACGCCAGATCGAGAAGGAGGCGCTGGCCAAGCTGCGCAATTCGGACCTGATCCAGCTTGCCAACGCGGCGTAGCGTTCCAGCCGAACAGTTCACCCCCGGCGGGGATCCCCGCCGGGGGTTTCTGTTTTCAGAAGTCGGCATGTGCCCGGGGCTGAACGCCGGTCTGATAGCACGTGCCCGGGGGTAAACCCCCGGGCTGACAAGGCGAAGCCCGCTAAAGCGGGCTGGGGCGCAGCAGGACTCAGACCCAGATGATAAGTGTCCGCCGATCGGTGAGGGCCCGGGGGTTTATCCCCGGGCTGAATAGCGGGAAAGCCCACTGAAGGGGCTGCGATGGCCACACACAGGCAGAGCCGATTCGGCACCCCGCCCGGCGCCGCGTCCCCAGCCCCTTCAGTTCCCAGCGCGGCTGATGCCGCGCCATACCAACGCGGCGGCTCAGGTCGCCGCACTCCGAAGCCATGCGCATTCGCCCGCATGTGGTTTGTCCACGCACGGAGTGCGCTCGGGGTCAGAACGGCCAGAGGTTGATCTGCTGAGCCCAGGCGTGGTCGGGTTGGGTCAGGAGGTAGTGGATCGCGTCGGCCACGTCCTCGGGGTCGAGGTACTTCTTCCCGCTCGCGCGCTTCTCGGCGCGCGTGCTCGGGCCGAAGTCGGTGAGGATGCTGCCGGGCAGGATCGTGCTGCACTTGATCCCGTCCGGCCCGACCTCCTCGGCCAGGGATTCCATGAAGCCGATGACGGCGAACTTCGAGGCGGAGTAAGCGGCCAGATTGGCGTAGCCGCGGCGCCCGGCGCCGGAGGAGATGGCGATGATGTGGCCGCCGCCACGCCGCCGGAGGAACGGCAGCACGGCTCGGGCACAGAGGAAGAGGCCCGTGACGTTGGTGGCGAATGTCTGCTGCCAGTCGGTGAGCGAGTAGTGCTCGACCGGCCCGTAGAGGCCGACCCCGGCGCTGTAGACCAGGGCGTCGATACCGCCGAGATCGCCCGCGAGCTGTGCCACCGCGGTGCCCACGGCCACCTCGTCCGCTGCGTCGGCCGGGAGCACGACCGCTTGCCCGCCGATGCGGCGCACCGCGGTCGCGGTTTCCTGCAACGGCTCAGGACGCCGGCCGAGCAAGCCGACGCCTACGCCCTCCCGCGCCAGCCGCAGGGCGGTCGCGCGACCGACGCCACTGCCAGCGCCGGTAATCAGCGCGACCTTGCCGCGGAGGGCCGTCATGCGGGCGCCCCCTCCGGAGCTACTCGTCGACCCGCCGGGCCACGAACCACGACACCCCAGCGATGATCGTCAGGAGCGACACGCCCAGCGCGACGGCCGCCTCACCCGAAATCTCGATCGACGTAAAGAGCAGGGACTCACCGATCCCGACGATCATCAGGAAGATGAAGGCGCAGATGATCACCGGAAGGATGACCGCCGGCACCCAAATCTTCTTAATCAAGAACGATCCTCCTCAACCAGTCCCACAGCCCCGGCGCGGCAGGCAAAGCCGACCCTGCCGGGGCACCACCTCACCCGGACCGATTATGGCCGAACCGGTGTCGCCGGGCAACTGGTTGTGCCGCCGATAGGTCGGACCGGCTCCGCGTCCTGAGCTGCCGGCAGGCGGCCGTCAGCCGATTGACTGGATGAAGTCCTCCACGTGGCCGTTGACGCCGACGCTTGACGGCAGGGCAACGACGTTGGCGCGTCGTGGCGCGGGGCGGAAGACGTAGCCCACGCCCCGCACCGTGTGCAGGTACTCCGGCGCCGCCGGGTCCCGCTCCAGCTTCTTGCGCAACCGGCTGATGTACACATCCACCCGGTTGCTCTCCCCCACAAAGTCGTACCCCCACGTCCGCTCGATCAACGTCTCCCGGCTGATGGTGATCTGACTGTTGCGCATCAGACACTCCAACAGCCGCATCTCCGTCGGCGTCAGCAGCACCGGCTCCCGCCCGGCCACTCGCACCGTCAACTCCCCAATCGCCAGCTCGACGTCCCCCACCTTCAGCACCGTGCCCATCGCCTGGTAGTCCGCCCGCTGGCAACGGCGCGCCACCGCCCCCACCCGCGCCACCAACTCGGCCGGGTCGTAGGGCTCGACGATGAAGTCATCGGCGCCGTGCTCGAAGGCGCGCACCTTGGCCCGGGTGCTGCCCTGCTCGCTGACGAAGATCAGCGGCCCGGTGTAGCGCCGCCCTCGCAGCTCCTTGCACAGCTCCCAGCCGTCCAGGTCCGGCAGCTCCGCCTCCAACAGCACCGCGTCGGTCTCCCGCTCGAACACCGCGTGGAGCCCCGCGGCCGCCGTCGTTGCCTGAACCACGGTGTGCCCGGCCTCACCGAGGATGAATCCGACGAGACGGGTAGCCGTCTGGTCCGGATCGATAACTACGATGCGCATTGATGCCCTCCACCCTGAGACGTCCATCTGGTCAGGCATCGGCGAGCCCGGTTGGTCTACCCCCGGATATTTCGCCCCCGGCACGACGCCCAATGGGCGCCGTTCTCCGCGTGCTGGCGGCATTCCCCGAAGTTGAACACCCCCAGCTTCGCAACCGGGGCTCGACCGGTGTCACGCGATTAAACGAATGTGTCGGGCGCCTGACATCACATGAGCACCGAAAAGTTACGGGAATGCAACCTTCCGGAGTCAGGAGCCCTCGAGGAGGCGAGCCGCCTCGCTCGTCGAGCCGCGACCGCCGACCAGGGTCACCGCGTCGCCCGGCTGCAGCACAGTATCCCCGTGCGGGATGACCTGCCGCCCGTTGCGGCGGACGAGGAGGATGAGCACGTCGCGCGGCAACGGCACCTCGCGCAACGGGCGTCCGACGACTCCATCGCTCCCCACCACCACTTCTATTACGTCGGCGCCCTGGGCTTGGACTTCGCTGAGGAGCCGGAAGAGCGTGGGGCGGCGCACCAGGTTGGCCAGGATCATCGCCGTGGCCCGCGCCGGGTTCAGCACCTGGATGCCGGCCGCCTTGAAGCTCTCCACCGCCTCCGGGTCGTTGACGCGCGAGACCAGCTTCTGCCGGCCGAAGCGCGTCCGGGCGATCTGCAACGCGAGCAGGTTGTCCTTGTCCGACCCGGTGGTGGCCACGACCGCCTTGGCGTGGGTGATCCCGGCGCGCTTCAGAACCTCGGCATCGGTTCCGTCGCCCAGGACGACATGAGCGCCGAGCTGCCGGGCCCGTTCGGCCACGTCGGGGTCCTGCTCGATCACCGTGATGTCCTCCCCGGCGTCGAGGAGCTCCTTCGCCAGCATCCGCCCGACCTTGCCGCCTCCGATGATGAGCACGTCCATCGGTATGACCCCCAATCGCTGAGCCAACCAGCCCGCGTAGCTCGCCTGCACGGCGATGGTGATGACGATCGTCAGGAAGACGAGGCCGAGCAGCGCCGGAGCGCCCGCTACGCCCGCCGCATCCAGGTTCAGGGCCACCAGGGTGGCCAGCGAGGCCGCCACCACCCCCCGCGGCCCAATGGCCGCCACAAAGGCACGCTCGCGCCAGGAGAGCGCCGAGCGCAGGGTACTGAGGACGACCCCCGCCGGGCGCACCAGCACCATCATCAGCAGCACCGCCACCGGGCCACGCCAGCCGAGTTCGCCCAGGTCCGACGGATCCAGCGTCGCGGCCAGCAGCAGGTACACGGTGGCGATGACGATCATGGTGATGTCGCCCTTGAACTCATGGACTTCCTCCCGGTGGGGGAACTCGGCGTTCCCGAGGAGCAGCCCGGCGACCACGACGGCCGCCAGCCCCGTCTCCGGCATCACCGACTCGATGGCCGTATAGATCGCCGCGGCCCCGGCGATGGCCATGATCCGCGCCACCCGGCTCGGCTCCTCGCCCAGTCGCCGCAGCACTAGCAGGAGCAGCACGCCGCCGACGGCACCCCAGGCCGCCCCGATCAGCAGGCGCGTCCCCGCGTGGATGGCTGCGGCCCCCAGGTCGAGGTCCGACGCCCGGATGATATTGAAGACCACCAGCGCGATAACCGCGCCGATCGGGTCGACGATCACGCCCTCGCCGGCCAGTGTGGCCCGCACACGGCCGCGCACCCGCACCCGCTGCAGCAGCGGCGTGATCACGGTCGGCCCCGTCACCGACACCAGCGCGGCGTACTGGATGGCCAGCGGCCAGCTCAAGCCGGCGACGCCGCGTGCCACCAGGGCGCCCCCGACGAGTGTGACCAGCACGCCCAGGGTCACCAGGTTGCGGACCGGCGCCTGGACCTGACGCAGGTAGTAGCCCTCGAGCGAGAAGGCGCCCTCGAACACGATGATAGCGACCGCGAGCTGGACGACCGCGGTCAGGGTGTCACCCAGGTGATTGGTCGCCAGCAGACCGAAGACACTCGGCCCCAGCAGGATGCCGATGCCCAGGTAGAGCAAGATCGACGGGATCGGGGTGCGGAGCGCCAGCACCTGCACCACCGCCGCGGCGACCAGGATGCTCGTGCCGGTGATAACGAGTTGCTGTGTGAGTTCCACGCGGCGTCGTTCTCCTTCGCAGTTCGCTTCGGTCACTCCTCGAACCCGAAAGCCGCAATGCTATCGCACCACCCCGGCCAGAACCAAGTCGCCGCAGGCTCGCCTGCACCCTCTCCACCACCAGCGCGAAGAACCGGCGAAAAGCCGATGTCCTGAGCCATTGCCCGTGAGCGGTGGGTCCCGTAGACTCTAGAATCCGGCATGCCGGACCGGTGGGGGACACGCTCGCATGACCTCGTGGCAACGAACGCTTTATGCGCTGTGGTTGGCACAGACGCTGACCATCATCGGATTCAGCCTGCGCACTCCCTTCCTTCCTCTTTTCCTCGGCGACCTTGGTGCCGAATCGATGGAGCAGCAGGCCCTCTGGTCGGGACTGATCAACGGGGGCGGGGCCGCCATTATGGCCGTGACTGCCCCGCTCTGGGGCTTCGTGGCCGACCGCTACGGCCGCAAGCCGATGGTGCTCCGCGCCATGTTCGTCGGCTCTTGCACCATTGGGCTGATGGCCCTCGCCACCAGTCCGTGGCACCTGCTGGCGCTGCGCTTCGTCGAAGGGGGGTTGACCGGCACCGTCACCGCGTCCACCGCGCTGGTCGCCACGACCGTGCCGAAGGAGCGCCTGGGCTACAGCCTTGGCCTGATGCAGATGGCCATCTTCTCCGGCTCGTCGGTCGGCCCGCTGCTGGGCGGCGTCCTGGGTGACACGATCGGGTACCGCCCCACTTTCGTGCTGGCCGGCTCGCTCTTGTTCATCTCGGGCGTCCTGGTCCTCGTCCTGGTGCAGGAGAACTTCGAGCGACCCGTCCCGCGCGACGAGGATGCCTCCGAGCGCGTGTCAATGCGAGCATTGCTCGTCGCCCCCGCGATGCTCGCCATGATCCTGGTGCTGTTCGGCCTGCGCGCGGCCAGCAGCGCCATCCAGCCGATTATGCCTCTGTACGTCGAGCAGCTCGCCAACCGCGCCAGCGGCGTCGCCTCCCTCGCTGGGATCACGATGGGGGTGATGGGCCTGACCAGCGCCCTGGCGTCGGTGCTGCTCGGGCGCGCGGGTGACCGCTTCGGCACCCGGCCCATCCTGCTGGTCAGCATCGTGCTGTCCGGACTGCTCTACCTGCCGCAGGCAGGGGTGCAGTCGGTCGGGCAGTTGATCCTCCTGCAGGCCGTCTTCGGGCTTGCAGTCGGGGGCGCCCTACCCACGGCCAACGCCATCGTCGCCCACCTGACCCCGCCAGAGCGGCGCGGCGCCATCTACGGCTTCACCGCGGCGGCGACCTCCCTCGGCGGCTTCGTCGGTCCGCTCGGTGGTGCGAGTCTTGCGGCAGCAATCAGTATCCGAGCGACGTTCCTGGTTATGGGAGCGCTGCTACTGGTAATAGGGCTGTGGGCATGGCGAGCCATTCCCGAGCGGATTGGCGTCCCGGCCACACCCGGGTCGTCACGGACCCTCAACCGATCCGGTTCACTGCGCTGATCCGGCGATCCCTAGGACAGGGGGAGCCAGGGGAAGACGATCAGCCTCGGGCCGGATCGGTTGATAGTACCTGGCGACGAGTGGCCTGGGTGCAATCACGTCGACGACTGGCAACCATGCCTTCACGGCGAGTGAGAGGAGGGGCGGGGATGGCCGTCCCCACGCGGCGCACCGCGTGAGGATCCTCCACGACACATCAGTTCCACTCGTACAGTTCGGTGTCCTTCTACCGGGGTTGATCGCCCCCGCCTCCCGGCGGGTGGAGGAAGGAGCACTCGATGGCCAGTCCGACGACCCTGGGCAAGACCGGATGGCGTGCCACCATCTGGGGTGAGTTGCTCGCGGAGTTCCTCGGCACGTTCATCCTGATCATGTTCGGTGATGGTGTAGTTGCAATGGCTGTGGCTGCCCTGAACTCCTCGGGACGGGCCGCCGAGCCGACAACGATCTTCCTCGCTTCTGGCGACTGGCTTCTGATCACCTGGGGATGGGCCCTGGCGGTGACCTTCGGGGTGTATGTGGCGGGTGGCATCACCGGCGCTCACATCAACCCGGCGGTGACGATCGCCTTCGCCGTCAAGCGGGGTTTCCCCTGGTCGAAAGTGCCCGGCTACATCATCGCCCAGATCCTCGGTGCCTTCGTCGCTGCCGCGCTCGTGTTCGTGAACTACCGCGACGCGATCGGCGCCTTTGAGAGCGCATCCGGCATCGTCCGCGACGGCGAGGGCGGCAACACGACCTTCAGCATCTTTGCCACCTTCCCGGCACCGTACTTCGGTGACAGCCTGATCGGTCCATTCATCGACCAGGTGATCGGCACCGCGCTGCTGGTGCTCCTGATCCTGGCTGTGGTGGACACCCTCAACCTCGCGCCGCGGTCGAACCTCGGGCCGTTCATCGTCGGCCTGATCGTCGCGGCGATCGGTATGTCCTACGGCGCCAACGCCGGGTACGCCATCAACCCGGCCCGCGACTTCGGGCCGCGGCTGTTTGCCTACCTGGCCGGCTGGGGCCAATGGGCGTTCCCCGGCATCAACTCCTACTGGTGGGTGCCGATCGTCGGGCCGATCGTCGGCGGCGTGATCGGCGCCTTCATCTACGACGTGTTCATCCACGACGTGCTCAAGGCCCGCGGCGTGCAACCGGCGCCCGACCTGGAGGTCGAGGGCCGGGCCGTCGAGGAGCGCCCTGAGGAAGAGCGCCCCGAGGAGCGCGGCCGCGCCGCACCGGCCGACTAACCGACATCGCATGAGCTGCACCGGCCGGTGACCGACCGGCCACCGGCCGGTGCTCCTCCGGCGTCGACCGCAGCGAAGGAGTTCTGCATGAAGAAGCTCATCAACCGCCCGGAGGATGTGGTCCGTGAGGAACTCGAAGGGATGGCAGCGGCCCATCCCGATCTCCTGCGGGTGGACCCGGAACTCCAGGTCATCATCCGCAAGGATGCGCCGATCGAGGGCAAGGTCGGAGTCATATCGGGTGGCGGCAGCGGCCACGAACCACTCCACGGCGGCTTCGTCGGCATGGGAATGCTCGACGCCGCCTGCCCGGGAGCAGTCTTCACCTCGCCGGTGCCCGATCAGATGCTGGAGGCCACCAAGGCGGTCAACGGCGGCGCAGGCGTGCTGCACATCGTGAAGAACTACACCGGCGACGTCATGAACTTCGAGCTGGCTGCCGAGCTGGCTCAGGCCGAGGGCATCGAGGTCCGCAGCGTCATCATCAACGATGACGTAGCCGTGCAGGACTCGCTCTACACCGCAGGGCGCCGCGGTGTCGGCGGGACCGTCCTGGCCGAGAAGATCACCGGCGCGCTCGCCGAGCGCAAGGCGAGCCTCGACGAGGTCGAAGCCGTCTGCCGTAAGGTCAACGAGAACGTGCGCAGCATGGGCATGGCGCTGACGTCCTGCACCGTGCCCACCGCCGGGAAGCCGACCTTCGAGCTAGGCGAGAACGAGATGGAGATCGGCATTGGCATCCACGGCGAGCCTGGCCGGCAGCGCCTCCCCCTCGCCTCGGCCGATGAAATCACCGAGATGCTGGTCACGCCGATCCTGGAGGACCTGCCGTTCCGCCGGGGCGATCAGGTGTTGGCCTTCGTCAACGGCATGGGCGGTACCCCGCTCATGGAGCTGTACATCGTCTTCCGCCAGCTACACCGAATCCTGAGCGACCGCGGCATCACCATCGCTCGGTCCCTCGTGGGGGACTACATCACCTCGCTCGAGATGGCAGGCGTGTCGATCACCCTGCTGCGGCTCGACGACCAACTCATCGACCTGTGGGACGCGCCCGTCCACACCCCCGCGCTGCGGTGGGGCGTGTAGGGGCGCCTGGCGTGTTGCGTGTTTCGTGGTCCGTGATCCGTCTCGCTCTGCTCTCCCCTCGGGGGCTCTCGCCGCGGGAGCCGGGGTGACAGGGACGAAGCACGCAGCACGGAGCTCGAACAGAGGATGCACCGTGGGGAACAGTGACGCGATCACTCTGGAGATCCTGCGCCGCATCACGGAAGTGATGCGAGAGAACGCCGAGGAGTTGACCCGCCTGGACTCGGCGATCGGCGACGGCGACCACGGAACCAACATGGCCCGTGGCTTCAACGCCGTCCTGCCGAAGGTGGAAGCGATGGCCGGGCAGCCCCCAGCGGCGCTGCTCAAGACCACCGCCACCACGCTCATCTCGACCGTGGGCGGCGCCGCGGGACCACTCTACGGCACCGCCTTCCTCCGCGCCGCCACCGCGCTCGACGGGAAGAACGACATCGACGAGCGCGACGTGCTGGCCGCGTTCGATGCGGCGCTTGAGGGGATCAAGGCGCGGGGTAAAGCCAGTCCTGGTGAGAAGACGATGGTTGATGCGCTCACCCCGGCTGTCGACGCCCTACGCGCCGCGGTCGAGCAGGGCCTCGATCTGCCCACCGCGCTCGACCACGCCGCGGCGGCGGCCCGGACCGGGATGGAGGCAACGATCCCGATGCTGGCCACCAAGGGACGGGCCAGCTACCTCGGAGAGCGCAGCATCGGCCATCAGGACCCCGGTGCGACCTCGTCCTACCTGATCGTGCAGGCGATCGCGGATGTTGTTCGCGAGAACAGCGGGTAGTGCGTGGCACGTCATGCGTCATGGACCATACACGTTGCGTGTTTCGCACGCTATGGCCCTCACCCCCAACCCCTCTCCCAAAGTGGGGAGCGGGGAGCCAGACGCAAGCCGGGATACGGAACACGCAACACGCACCGCGTACCGACGCATGACGTATGACGGCTGACGAAAGGAGCCCGACCGTGGCACAGGCGGTATTGGCACTGGACCAGGGGACAACCAGCTCACGCGCTATTCTGTTCGGCCATGACGGCCGCCCGATCCTCGCGCGGAACCAGGAATTTCCTCAGATCTACCCACAGCCAGGTTGGGTCGAGCATAGCCCGGAGGACATCTGGAACTCGCAGGTCGCCGTCGCCAAGCATGTGCTGGAGAGCGGTCGTGTGGCGCTCGAGGACGTGGTCGCCATCGGCATCACCAACCAGCGCGAAACGACGCTGATCTGGGAGCGTGACACCGGCAACCCGGTGCACAACGCCATCGTCTGGCAGGACCGGCGCACCGCTGCCATCTGCGATCAGCTCAAGGCTGCCGGCTGGGAGGAGCAGATCCGCGACAAGACCGGACTGGTCATCGACCCCTACTTCTCCGGTACCAAGGTCAAGTGGCTCCTCGACAACGTCTACGACCTCCGCGCGCGCGCCGAGCGCGGGGAACTCGCCTTCGGTACGGTGGACACCTACCTGATCTGGAAGCTGACCGGCGGGAAGGTCCACGTCACCGATTACTCGAACGCCTCGCGCACGCTCCTGTTCAACATCCACACGCTCGACTGGGATGACGACATCCTCAAGGAGTTCGGCATCCCCCGGGCGTTGCTGCCCGAGGTGCGCCCGTCGAGCGCCGTCTACGGCGAGACCGATCCGAGCATCTTCGGCCGCGCGATCCCGATCGCCGGGGATGCCGGCGACCAGCAGGCCGCCACCTTCGGTCAGGCCTGCTATCAGGTCGGCATGGCCAAGCAGACCTACGGCACCGGCAGCTTCATGCTGATGAACATCGGCGACAAGCCCCAGCCCTCGAAGAGCGGCCTGCTCACCACCATCGCCTGGGGTGTCGACGACAAAGTCATCTACGCCCTTGAAGGCTCGATCTTCATCACCGGGGCGGCCGTCCAGTGGCTGCGCGACTCGCTCCAGATCATCAGCAACGCGGCCGAGTCGGAGGTGCTGGCCACCCAGATCGGCTCGAACAACGGTGTCTACTTCGTCCCCGCCTTCGTCGGCCTCGGCGCCCCCTATTGGGACGCCTACGCCCGCGGCGCTATCGTCGGGCTGACCCGCGGCGCGGGCCGTGCGGAGATCGCTCGCGCCGCGCTGGAGTCGGTCGCCTACCAGACCCGTGACGTGCTGGAGGCGATGCAGACCGACACCGGCATCGAGTTCAAGGAACTGCGCGTGGACGGCGGCATGGTCGCCAACGACTTCCTGATGCAGTTCCAGGCCGACATCATCGGCAAGGCGGTGGAGCGGCCCGAGGTGGCGGAGACGACGGCGCTCGGCGCGGCCTACCTCGCCGGTCTGGCCGTCGGCTTCTGGAAGGACGAGCAGGACATCGCCCAGAACTGGCAACTCAATCGTCGCTTCGAGCCGCAAATGAGCGAGGAAGAGCGCGAGCGACTCTACACAGGTTGGAAGCGCGCCGTCGAGCGCGCCCGCGACTGGGAGGTTCGCGAGTAGCACGGCGCGCACCCGGTCGGGATCAGCAGGGGCGGGGTTTGGCCTCGCTCGGAGCAGCACGGGTGCCCGATGTCTGCCAGGGGCGGGTTTCGAACCCGCCCCTGGTGGGCGCCAGAGTCGGCGTCAAAGGGCTGTCCGTGGGTGAGTGGGTGAGGAGGATCTATGCCGGTCGGTCTGGTCATCGTCGCGCACAGCCAGCGGCTCGCCGAGGGTGTGCGCGAGGTGGCGCTGCAGATGACGGGTGGCAGCGTCACCATCGAGGCGGCGGGCGGCGTCGCCGGCGGTGCCCTGGGCACCGACGCCGAAGCCATCGCGCGGGCCATCGCTGCGGCCGACAGCCCGGACGGTGTGCTCGTCCTGATGGACCTCGGGTCGGCGGTGCTGAGCACCGAGATGGCAGTCGAGATGCTGGGCGACAGACTGCAAGGGCGTGTCGTGCTGAGCGACGCGCCCCTGGTCGAGGGTGCGGTGGTCGCAGCCGTTGAGGCCTCGATCGGGCGCTCCCTGGATGAGGTCGCCCAAACGGCGCTCGACGCCCGACAGATGACCAAGGTGAAGCGATGACCGAGGCACGCCTGACCATCACCAACCCGGTCGGCCTGCACGCCCGGCCGGCCGCGCTCTTCGTCCGCACCGCGGCCGGCTTTCAGGCCGCGGTGCGTGTGCGCAACCTGACCCGCGACCCGGAGCGGGAAGCCGACGCCAAGAGCATCCTCAGCCTGATGACGCTCGGGGTCGAACACGGCCATGAAATCCTGATCCGGGCCGAAGGGCCGGACGAGGAGGCCGCCATCGCCGCGCTCCGGGACCTGGTCGAAACCAACTTCCGCGAGTAGCCCGGGCGGGTACAGGCAGCGGCTGGAACACCACCTGCGAGCAGCTCCGGTGCGGGCGGCGACGCGGTGACCACGAAAGGCGGAGTCATGGCCGAACGGAGACTGCGCGGGACCCCGGCGGCACCTGGGGTCGCGGTGGGGCACATCGTCCGCTACGTTCCTGCCCGCGCCACAGTGACGGCGACCACCCTCAAGCCGGAGGAGATTGACGCCGAGATCGCACGGCTGCACGACGCCGTCGCGCGGGTTCGCGAGCGCATCGACGCGGCGCGCACGCGGGCCGCCGTAACCGCCGGGGCGCAGGAAGCTGCCATCTTCGACGCGCACCTCCTCATGCTCGAAGACCCCGCCTTCACCGGCGAGATCGAGCGCCGCATCCGGGAAGAGCGACAGCCGCCCTCGCGCGCCGTCGAGGAGACGGCAGCCGCGCTGCGCGAGCAGTTCGCCCAGATGGATGACGAGTACCTGCGCGCCCGCGTGGCCGACATCCAGGACATCGCCACCCAGCTCCTCCGTGCGCTGGCAGGAGACGAGCCCGCCCGCCCACCAGAGTTCCCGGAGAACACCATCATCGTCGCCGAGGAGTTGCTCCCCTCCGACACCGCGCTCTTCGACCCCGACCGCGTCGTGGCGCTCGTCACCGAGCGGGGCAGCCGCACCGCGCATGTCGCCATCCTCGCCCGGGCGCTGGAGATGCCCGCCATCGTCGGGGTTGCCGGTTTGCTGGCCCAGGCGCAGGAGGGCGAGGGCGCTATCGTCGACGGCGACTGGGGCGAACTCATCCTCTCACCCGACACCGACACGCTCCCCGGCTACCAGGCCCGCCTCGATGTCGCGCGACAGGAGCGTGCCCGGCTGCGCTCGCTGCACGCCCTTCCGGCCGACACGCTTGACCGCGTCCGCATCACGCTGCTCGCCAATATCGGCACGCCACGGGAGGCTGAGATCGCCCTGACCCACGGCGCGGAGGGCGTCGGCCTCTTCCGCACCGAATTCCTCTTCCTCGACCGGCCCGAGCCGCCGAGCGAGGAGGAGCAATACCAGGCCTATCACCACGTCGTCGAGGTGATGGCGCACCGCCCGGTCGTCATCCGCACGCTCGACGTCGGCGGCGACAAGCCGGTGCCCGGGGTGCAACTCGAACCGGAAGCGAACCCCTTCCTCGGCACCCGCGGGCTGCGTCTCTCCCTGCGCTACCCGGACCTGTTCCGCACCCAGCTCCGCGCGATCCTGCGCGCCGCCGCCCACGGCAACGTCCACATGATGTTCCCGATGGTCGCCACCGTGCAGGACATCTTCGAAGCCCGGCAGATCGTCGAGGAAGTCAAGGACGAGCTGAACGCCGAGGGCATCCCCTACGCCGACGACCTGCCGATCGGCATCATGGTCGAGACACCCGCTGCCGCAGTCGCCGCCGATGTGCTCATCCGCGAGGTGGACTTCTTCAGCATCGGCACCAACGATCTGGTGCAGTACACCCTGGCGGTGGATCGGACCAACGCCGACCTCGCCCGCCGCTACGACCCGCTCGACGTCTCGGTCGTGCGGATGATCGCTCAGGCCGCCTCAGCCGCCACTGGCATCGGGAAGTCGGTCGCCGTCTGCGGCGAGATGGCAGGCGACCCGGAGGCAATCCCTCTGCTGCTCGGGCTGGGCATTCGCGAACTCAGCATGACCGCCACCAGCATCCCCCGGGCCAAAGAGATCGTGCGTAGCCTCCGCATCGCCGACGCCGAACAGGAAGCCCAACGCCGCATCATCGGCGGGCTGAGCGACTGAAGCACGTGCCCGGGGGTGAACCCCCCGGCTGACAACGAAAGCCGGCTAAAGCCGGCTGGCGACCAGTCTTGGAGTGCGGCGGCTCTCGCCGCCGCTTTGGTACCGCGCGGCATCAGCCGTGCGCCGGGGGTGGCCGCGACGGCGTCGGGACACGGGATCGGTGGCATGGAGGCGCCGCGCCGCGGTTGGTTCCGCGCTGGCGTCGGATCGCGGGTTTGGTGGCGTAAGGATCACGACGTCGTGGTCGGTGCCCGGGGGTAACCCCCCGGGCTGAAGATGGAAAGCCCACTGAAGGGGCTGTGATGGCAACATTCAGGCGAATCCGATTCGGCCACCCACCGGGCTCAGCGCCCTAAGTCCCTTCAGTGGACTTCGCTTCCTAGCCCGGGGGTTTACCCCCGGGCACTAACCGGGCGGCGGGCACCTATCACCCGGGGGTTAGCCCGGCTTAGTCCCAGCCGGCTTTAGCCGGCTTTCATGGTGAGCCCGGCGGCTTCAGCCCCGGGCACGTACTAGCACGCTAGACCCTTCCACCACTCCGTCAGACCGCGACCGCCCCACCACCCTGCCCCCGCGCCGCCGCGTGCCAGAGAGCACCACCACCGCTCGCGCCGCGGCGCGGGGCGGTGTACTATGCCCGCGGTAGGGACCGGTTCAGAATCTGGAGGAGGATGGTATGGCGGTCGAGCGCGCAGCGACGCAAGGAACGCGGGGCGGGGTCGATCCGGCTCTGCTCAAGGCGGTGTCCTGGCGTCTGATCGGCCCGTTCCGCGGCGGCCGGGTCGTGGCCGTAGCGGGCGATCCGGTCGACCCGCGCGTGTTCTACTTTGGTGCCTGCGCCGGGGGTGTCTGGAAGACGGTCGATGGCGGGCTGACCTGGGAGAACGTCTCCGACGGCTACTTCACCTCCGCCGCTATCGGCGCGATCGCGGTCGCCGAGTCCGACCCCAATGTGATCTACGTGGGCACCGGGGAGACAACCATCCGCGGCAATGTCGTCGAGGGGGACGGCGTCTACAAGTCGACCGACGGCGGGCGCACCTGGCAGCATCTCGGCCTGGCCGACACCCGCGCCATCGGCCGCATCCGCATCCACCCGCAGAACCCGGACATCGTCTACGTCGCCGCACTCGGTCACGTCTTCGGGCCGAACGAGGAGCGTGGCGTTTTCCGCTCCACCAACGGTGGGAAGACCTGGGAGAAGGTGCTCTACCGCAGCGAGCGGGCCGGGGCGGTCGATCTCTCGATGGACCCGAATAACCCGCGCATCCTCTACGCGAGCATCTGGGAGGCCCATCGCACTCCCTACTCGCTGGTGAGCGGCGGGCCGGAGTGCGGGCTGTTCCGCTCGACCGACGGCGGGGACACCTGGGAGGAGATCACGCGCAACGAGGGGCTGCCCAAAGGGATGATCGGCAAGATCGGCGTGGCGGCCTCGGGTGCGAAGCCCGGCCGCGTCTGGGCGCTGGTCGAGGCCGAGGACGGGGCGCTCTTCCGCTCTGACGACTACGGGCAGACCTGGCAGCGCCTCAGCGAGAGCCCCAGCCTGCGGCAGCGCCCCTGGTACTACATGCACGTCTTCGCCGACCCGGTCGATCCCGAGACGGTCTACGTCTTGAACCTCGCCATGCTCCGGTCCACCGACGGCGGCCACACCTTCCACGGCATCCCGACCCCGCACGGCGACAACCACGACCTCTGGATCGACCCGAAGAACCCGCAGCGGATGATCAACGGCAACGACGGCGGCGCCTGCGTCAGCTACAACGGGGGCGTGAGCTGGTCGAGCATCTATAACCAGCCGACCGCGCAGTTCTACCATGTGACCACCGACACCCGTGAGCCGTACCGGGTCTACGGCGCACAGCAGGACAACACGACCCTCTCCGGCCCCAGCCGCTCCGACAGCGGCGCGATCACCAACGGCGAGTGGTACCCGGTCGGCGGCGGAGAATCCGGCTACATCGCCGTGCGGCCGGACGACCCGAACATCGTCTACGCCGGCAGCTACGGTGGGCACCTGACTCGCTACGACCACCGCACCGGGCAGAAGCGCAACATCATGGTCTGGCCGGAGAACCACATGGGCTGGGCCGCGAAGGACCTCAAGTACCGCTTCCAGTGGACCTTCCCGATCGTCATCTCCCCGCACGACCCGAACGTGCTCTATGTCTGCTCCAACCACGTCCACCGCAGCACGGATGAGGGGTCGAGCTGGGAGACGATCAGCCCGGACCTGACCCGCAACGACACGAGCAAGATGGGTCCCTCCGGCGGGCCGATCACGCGGGACAACACCAGCGTCGAGTACTACGGCACCATCTTCGCCTTCGCCGAGTCGCCGCTGCAGCCGGGTCTCCTCTGGGCCGGCTCGGACGACGGACTGATCCACGTCTCGCGCGACGGCGGGCAGACCTGGGAGAACGTGACGCCGCCCGACCTGCCGGAGTGGGCGCTGATCTCGATCATCGAGCCCTCGCCCCACGACCCGGCCGTGGCCTACGTCGCCGCGACACGCTACAAGCTAGACGATCGCACCCCCTACCTTTATAAGACCCGCGACTACGGCCAGACCTGGACCCGGATCACCGACGGCATCCCCGAGGACGACTTCACGCGGGTGATCCGCGAGGATACCGAGCGACCGGGGCTCCTCTACTGCGGCACTGAGAGCGGGCTCTACGTCTCCTTCGACGACGGCGGGTACTGGCAGTCGCTCCGGGGCGACGGCAAGCCTGGAAACGGGAAGAGCCTGCCCGTCGTGCCGATCCACGACCTCGCGGTGAAGGGGAGCGACCTCATCGCCGCCACGCACGGCCGCTCGTTCTGGGTGCTCGACGACCTGTCTCCACTGCGCCAGATGCGGGCCGAGATCGCGGAGCAGGAGGCACACCTCTTCGCGCCGCGACCGGCGATCCGCTACCGCGGCGGCCTCCGGAACTTCCTGGAGCCGGGCGTGACCGGGCGCGAGTACCTCTCGACCGGGCCGGCGCAGGTCATCCAGCGCCGTGAGGGCAAGCGGGAGGAGTTCCTCAACGCCGGGGCGAACCCGCCCGGCGGCGTGGTCGTCACCTACTGGCTCAAGGAGAAGCCGGAGGGGGAGGTCACGCTGACCTTCCTCGATGCGGACGGCAACGAGATCCGCACCTTCACCAGCGAGGAGAAGGGTTCCGAGCCGAAAGGGGACGAATCGGAGGCCAAAGGGCACAAGCCGAAGAAGAAGGAGCCGCGGGTCCCGAAGGAGGCCGGTACGAACCGGTTCGTCTGGGATCTGCGCTACCTCGATGCGCGCGACACCGATCCCCCGGCCATCCTCTGGGCCGGCAGCCTGCGCGGACCGCTGGCGCTGCCGGGCCAGTACCAGGTGCGCCTCACCGTCAATGGGCAGAGCTACACCCAGCCGTTCGAGGTGAAGGTGGACCCGCGGGTCACCGTGAGCCAGGAGGACCTGCAGGCGCAGTTCGACCTGCTGCTGAAGATCCGGGACAAGCTCTCCGAGACGCACGACGCCATCATGCAGATCCGTGACCTGCGGAGCCAGGCCCGGGAGTGGCAGCAGCGGGCGAAGGAGAGCGCCGAGGGCGACGCGATCGCCTCGGCCGCGGAATCGCTCATCACGGCATTGACCGAGATCGAGGAGGAGTTGATCCAGGTCAAGGCCAAGGAGATCGAGGACCCGCTCAACTTCCCGGTGAAGCTCAACAACAAGCTCGCCGCGCTCGCGGCCATCGTCGACAGCGCCGACGCCGCGCCGACCCGGCAATCCGTTGAGACGTACGAGGAGCTGACCGCGGCGATCGACCAGCATCTCAAGCGTCTGGCGGAGATCGTCGAGCACGACGTGACCGCGCTCAACGCCCAGATCCGCGAGGCTGCCCTGCCCGCGCTGGCGCCGAGGCCGCGCGAGGGGCGCTAACGCAGTCGGCCCCGGCCCACCTGGGGCCGGGGCCTTTCAAGGAGCGCCGGCGTGCTCGCCGGCGCTCCTGGCCTCCAGGAACGCTTCTACCTCAGGAGGATGCGACCTCTCGGAACACGAGCCGGGCACCGACCGCCTGGTCCGGGTCGACCCGGATCGCGCCGTCCTCCTCGCGCTGCCAGGCCACACCGGCCTCGGTCAGCACGGACTCCGTCCGCGCCAGGTCCTGTACGCCGATCACCGCCGCGACCGGCCCCTCGCCGATCTCGGACAGCGTCTGCGCCGCCGCAGCGTCCGCGGACGCGGGGAGCAGTGTGATCTGGAAGCCGCCGACGGCGATCGTCGCGCGATCGCCCTCCACGCTCGGTTCCAGACCCAGCTTGTCACGGTACAGCTCGACGGCGTCCTCCAGGCTGGCGACCACGACCGACACGCCGAGCACGGTGGTCGCGCCGTTCGGGTGGGAACCGGGCTGTTCCCAGGAGAGCCGCTGCTCATCCGACTGGTCCCACTGGATCAGGAAGGGCCACGGTCGGCGCCAGCTCACCCCCTCCGGCACGAGCAGGCGCCATGAGAGGAGCCGCCCGTCGGGCCGCAGCCGCTCCATGGCGAAGGGGCCAACGGCCGCAAGCCCGCCCTGCTTCAGCCGCTCGGCATCCTCCTCGATGTCCGCGGTCGCCAGGGCGTAGCCGGCCAGCGCACCGGGCCGATCCTGGAGCAGGTCGAGCAGCACCTTGCTGCTGCCACCGGCACGCTCGGCCTCCTCCGGGTCGGCGATGGTGAGCAACTCGATGTAGTCGACGCCGAAGCGGATGATGGCGTTGGCCGTACCGAGGCCGGTGTGGCGCCCACCGGGGTTGACCTCGAAGCCGAGCGCGCGGTAGCGCTCGCTGGCCGCCTCCAGGTCGCGCACCCCGACAATTACATGGTCGAAGCGTGAGATCATCGCCGCTGTCTCCTTCCCACCGGCGCGGCGTCCCGCCGTGCCGGACCGCACCGGCTAGATGAGCGCCGGCAGCACTTCCTCGGTGACGCGTTGGAACTGCCGCTCCTGATCGGCGCCGGTGAGCCGCAGCGTGATCGTCGTCGCACCCCTGTCGATGAAGCGGCGGAGCTGCTCGATGCACTCCTCCGGCGAGCCGTGAGCGACCCACTGCTCAAGGGTCGCGCGATCGTAGTCGGTCGTGTAGTAGGCGTCGAGGAAGCGCTTGCTGTCAGCGAGCGCGGCTTCGCGGTCCTCGTTGACGTTGATGTTGTAGTAGAGGCAGGCCTCGAAGTCGGGGCCGAGTTCACGCCCCTCCTCGCGGGCGTAGGCGCGAATCGTCTCCAGGTTCTCGCCGAAGGTCTCCGGCGTGTTCAGGGTCGTCATCCAGCCGTCACCCAGCCGCGCGACGCGCCGCAGCGCCCGCTCGCGCATCTTCGGCTTGTCCATCGGCGGGTTGGCCGTGACCCAGATCGGGATCGGCTGCTGCACCGGGCGGGGGAGGACGGTGACGTTCTCGAACCGGAAGTACTCGCCCTCGTAGCTGGCGTTCTCCTGGCTGCTCGTCAGCCGCAGGATCTCGATCGCCTCTTCCATGCGCCGCATCCGCGTCTCCGGCGCGATGTCGAAGGCGGCGAACTCTTCATAGAAGTTCCCACCGGCCGGCCCGGCCTGCCCCTGGCAGGCCACCATGATCGTGCGCCCGCCAGACAGGAAGTCGAGGCTTGCCCACTGGTACGCCATCAGCAGCGGGTGGCGCAGCGGCATACTCGCCATGCAGGCCGGACCGAGCTTGACCCGCTCCGTCTTGGCCGCCAGCGCACCCAGGAGCACGATCGCATCGAGCCGGGGCTTGGCGAAGATCGAGTCCCCGACCCAGACCGAGTCCCACACCGGCGCGGCATCGGCCTTCTGGGCCAGGCGCACCATCTCATCGACCGTCGTCACACCGGTGATCACACCGCGATTCGGCAACGTGAGACCAAAACGAACCACAACTGACTCCTTCCATCGACCGACCCGGCTCCGCGCCGGGACCCGCCGCACCGCGGCGCTTCAGCGTGCTTCCTCCGGCTCCGGCGCCGGGGCGTCCCGCGGAACGGTCGAGAGCCGCCCCGCGCCCAGGTACCGGGCGCGCACTTCGTCACTGGCCGCCAGTTCCGCGGCCGCTCCGGACATGACGATCCGGCCGGTCTGGAGCACGTAGGCCCGGTCCGCCACCGCCAGCGCCATCCGGGCGTTCTGCTCCACGAGCAGCATGCTCACCCCCTCGGCGTGCAGCCGCCGCAGGAGATCGAAGACCTGCTCGACCACCACCGGCGCCAGACCGAGGCTCGGCTCGTCGAGCAGTAAGACCCGCGGGTTGGCCATGAGCGCCCGCCCGATCGCCAGCATCTGCTGCTCGCCGCCGGAGAGAGTTCCCGCCGCCTGGTTCACCCGCTCCTTGAGCCGGGGGAAGAGGGCGAAGACCCGCTCCAGCCCCGCCGCGCGCTCCTCGGGGGAGCGGGTGTAGCCACCCAGGTACAGGTTGTCGAGGACGCTCAATTCGCCGAAGACGCGCCGGCCCTCCGGGACGAGCACCAGGCCGCGCCGGGGGATCTCGTGTGCCGGCACGGTGCGCAGCGACTCCCCGGCCAGCCGCACGTCACCCTCAGCGATGGGGACGATGCCGGCGATCGCACGCAGCGTGCTGCTTTTCCCGGCCCCGTTCGCTCCGATCAGGGCCACCAGCTCTCCTTCTTGGAGCGTGAAGGAGATGCGGTCGACCGCTCGGATGCCGCCGTAGGTCACGGTCAGGTCGGTCACGGCCAGCAGTGGTGCTGACTGGCTCATGCGCTCCCTCCCAGGTAGGCACGGAGCACCTCCGGGTGGCGCACGACCTCGTCGGGGCGCCCCGATGCAATGACAGTGCCGTGATCGAGCACGATGAGCCGATCACAGACCTCCATGACGACGTCCAGGTGGTGCTCGACCAGGATGATCGACAGGCTGTGGCGCTGCCGGATCTCGCGGAGGAACTGCGCCAGCTCGGCCGACTCGGCCTCATTCATCCCGGCGGCCGGCTCGTCGAGCAGGAGCAGGCGCGGCTGCGTCACCAGCGCGCGCACGATCTCGACGCGCCGCTGGTCGCCGTACGAGAGCGTCCCGGCCAACTGATGCTGCACGCCCTCCAGCCCGAAGAGCGCCAGGGCCTCATCAACGGCCACCCGCATCTCCTCCATCGCCTCGCGGTAGCGGCGCGAACGCGTCATCACCGAGAGGAGCGACAGCCCAAGGCGCACCTGGTACGCCGCCTCCACGTTCTGGCGGACCGTGAGGCTACGGAAGAGGCGGATGTGCTGGAAGGTCCGCACCAGCCCGGCGCGAGCCACCCGGCTCGTCTCGCTGTTGGTGATGTCCTGGCCGTTGAACCAGATGCGCCCACTGGTCGGCCGGTGCGCACCGGAGATGAGATTGATGATGGTGCTCTTGCCCGCCCCGTTGGGGCCGATCAGGCCCACGATCTCGCCAGGAGCCACCTCCAGCGAGACATCGGAGACGGCGCGGAGCCCGGCGAAGTCCTTGGTCAGGTGTTCGACCCGCAGCAGCGACTCCCCGGTCGGGGCCGGCTCCGGCACGGTGAGCACCGTGGGTGCCGCGCGGGCGGGTGCGACGTCAGTGGCTGTCGCGACCTCGGTTGCCACACCGTCCAGTGCCGGGCTGCCCGCGGGAGCGGCGACGACGCTCGCCAGCGCCGGTGCGTCGGAGGCCGCGGACGGCTCCGGCCGGGTTCGCCCAGGAAGCTTCAGCCCCCAGCGGGAAGGACCCCGGCCCAGCAACCCCTGGGGACGCAGCCAGACCACCAGCATGAGCAGCGCGCCGTAGATGACCATGCGCAACTCGGCGAAGTCGCGCAGCACCTCCGGCAGCAGCGTCAGCAGCGCTGCCCCGACGACCGGCCCCCAGGTCGTCCCCATGCCGCCGACCGCGACCATCGCCAGCAGGGCGATCGTCTGCTCGAGCTGGAACGGCTCGACGCTGACGAAGGTGATGTAGTGGGCATAGAGCGCCCCGGCCACCCCGGCGATCCCCGCCGCCAGGGCGAGCGCCAGCGTACGCGTCTGCGCGACGCCGATCCCGACGCTCGCGGCACCCTGGTCGTCGTCCCGCGCCGCGATCAGCCCAAGACCAAGCGGCGAGGCGACGAAGCGCCGCACGGCCAGCATGGCCACTAGCAGGAGGACCAGGGCGAGATAGTAGTTGTCGCGGTGGGTGACGGCCGTCCAGACGATGAGGTCAGGTTGCGAGATCCCGGGCAGGCCGCTCGCGCCGCGGGTGACGCTGTCCCAGTTGTACGCGACCTGGACCACGATCTCCCCGATCGCGAGCATAGCCATCGCGAAGTAGTGCCCGCGCAGGTGCAGGATCGGCCGGGCGACCAGCCAGGCGACCAGCGCCGCGGCGGCGGCCGCGGCCAGCGCAGTCACCAGGAACGGCGCCCCCAGATGCAGACTCAGGAGCGCGGCGGTGTAGGCGCCGATCCCGTAGAAGCCCGCGTGGCCCAGCGCGAGGAGCCCGCCGTACCCGAGGACCAGGTTCATGCTCACGGCCAGCACCGCCGCGAGCACGACCGTCGCCATCAGCCGGTGGATGTAGGCATCGGCGATCACCAGCGGCGCGATGACCGCCATGGCGATCACAGCGGCGGTAAGCGCGTGCTGGGTTCGGTAGTTCCCACTCCGCATGCTACAGCTTCTCCGGGATGGCGCGGCCGACAAGCCCCTGCGGACGCAGCGCGAGCAGGACGATCAAGAGGGTGTAGACGATGGCGTCGGTCCAGCGCGGCGAGACATAGCTGGCCACGAAGACCTCGAAGATGCCGAGCAAGAGGCCGCCCGCCACCGCTCCGACCAGGTTGCCCACGCCGCCGATGATGGTGGCCGCGTAGCCCTTCACCAGCGCGGTCACGCCCATGGTCGAGTAGACCACCCCGTAGAGCGCCCCCACCAGCACACCCGCGATGCCGGCCAGGGCCGACCCGATGGCGAAGGCCACCAGGCTCGTGCGCGCGGTGTTGACCCCCATCAGGCGCGCCGTCTCGGCGTCGATCGCGGTCGCGCGGATCGCACGGCCAAGCTGGGTGCGGGCCAACGCCACCTGCAGCAGCGCCGGGATGACCAGCGCTGTGCCGAAGATGACGAGCTTCAGCACGGGGACGCTGGCCGGGCCGACCGGGACGTTGCCCTGCGGCCAGGCCAGCGCGAAGCGGTGTAGCTCCGACCCCTTGAGGTACGCCACCAGGTTCTGCAGCAGGATCATGAGGCCGATCGTGCTGATGATCGGCGCGATGTGCGGCGCGTCGGCCAGCGGGCGGAACACCCCGCGCTCGATGAGCATGCCGGCGATCGCGCCGAAGACTGCCGCAGCCACGATCACCAGCAGGAACTGCAGCGCGCCGAGCGCGGGGAACCACGGGAGCACGGCCAGGACCAGAAAGGCCACCACCATGTAGACCTCACCGTGGGCGAACTGGGCTGCCCGCAGCACGCCGAAGATGAGGGCAAAGCCGAGCGCCACGAGCGCATACACGCCGCCGATCGCCAGCCCGCTGACCAGTTGATCGATCAGAACCGGGAGCGTCACGGCTGCCATAGCTGGAACTGCCCGTCCCGCACTTCGAGGTAGTCGAACGACTCGTACACCGCCTGGCGGTTCTCATCGAAGGTCAGCGGCCCAAGCGCCGTCTCCAGACCCTGGATCTTGGCCAGCCCGTCGCGGATTGCCTCGCGGCTCGTCCCCTCGCTCCGCGCGGCCTCGGCGACGGCCTGCACCGCGCTGTAGGCGTAGATCACGAAGGGCGACGGATCGTCGTTGTACTTGGCCCGGTACGCCTCGGCGACCGCATCCCAGCTATCGCCCTGGCTGACCCGGTTGGTGATGACCCCTTCGACGGCCTCGCCGCCGATCTCGGTGAACTGGGGCGAGAGCACCGCGGCCGAGGTGAACCAGCGGATCTCCACCCCGGCGTCCTTCGCCTGCCGGATCAGGAGCACCGCGTCATTGTAGTAGCTGCTCAGGTAGACCGCGTCCGCCCCGGCATTCTTCAGCTTGATGATGCTGCTGCTGAAGTCCTTGGCGTCCGGCTGGTAGGGCTCATCCAGCACGATCTCGCCGCCGTTGGCCTGAACGCGCGCGGTGAAGAACTCGCGCTCGGTCTTCCCGAAGTCGGTGTTGAGGTAGAAGATCGCGATCTTCTTCAGCCCCAGTTCGTTGACGATGAGGTCGGCCATTGCCTCCGCCCCGAGGTTGTTGGTCGGGCTAACCCGGAAGACCCACTCGTTGCCCTGCTCCGTGATCCCGGGGTCGGACGCGGAGATCACCACCAGCGGCAACTGGTTCGACTTGTAGATCGGCATGGCCGCGTAGACGGTGCTGCTGGTGAAGTGGCCCATGCTCGCGACGATGCTCGAATCGGTCGCGATCTTCTGGGCCACGCTGGCCGCCTCGGTGGTGTCGTTCCGATCGTCGAAGGTGACGATCGTGATCTGCTTGCCATCCACGCCGTCGGCGGCATTGATCTGCTCCGCGGCCAACTGCGCGCCGCGGGTGAAGTCCTCACCGTACTGCGCCGCGTCCCCGGTCATCGGCCCAACCACGGCGATCTTGATTTCATCGCTGTCGGCCGCGTCCCCCGGCGAGCCGCAGCCCGCCACGAGGAGCGCGATCACGAACAGCGCCGATACCCATCGCAACGGACGACGACTCATTGATCTCTCCTCCTGACCAGTCCCACCGGCAAGACATCACCACAGGACGGTCGACCGTCCCGCACACACGTCCACGCGACTGCGCTCGCCACGCACCACGGAATGCGCTACCACGCGCCGCTCCCCGGCGGGGGAGAGCACGGGCCTCGTCGTAGCCTGGTGCTACGACGAGCGCGAGATCAGCTCTTTGAGCAGAGACAACAGGGTTCGCTGCGGTTCGGGGCGTCGAAGGGGGTACCGTTGGAGAAGAAGCCGTAAACGAAGGACCAGGCGGTGCGCACGTCGCGGCGGTGCAGGACCGCTGCGTGCGCGCCCTGCGGGGTTCGTACCGTCGTGCTCACTGCTGCTGCCATACGCCCTCGCGATATAGATGAAACGCCCCCGACCATCCCGGCCGGACGGGCTGGAGGCAGGTCCATCACGACCCACGATCCTACGCCGGACCGTGACACGTGTCAACGTTGTCAGGACAACCCCTGTGCTGCCTCAGTAATAGACATGACATCAGGATGTTTCGACCGCGCCGGTTGGCGGGGTGCGGACTGGGCATCGCACGTGCCTGCCGGCACGCTGGCATTCGACTTGCCGATGGGATCGGCGGCTTCCAATGCGAGCGGATCGCCGCGGCCGCGACGTGCGCTGCGTGGCGACCGGTCTTATAATCAACATAACGAGCCACAGGCTGGTGCCGCAGATGCCGCAGCGAAGCAGGAGGGCGGTCATGGCTGGAGCAGAGACCCCCAGGAGAATTCCCGACGAGATCGGCCGGCGCACCTTCGACCTGATCGTAGTCGGGGCCGGGGTGAACGGCGCCGGGATCGCGCGTGACGCGGCGATGCGTGGCCTCTCCGTCCTCCTGATCGAGAAGGAGGACATCGGCAGCGGCACGACCGACTCCTCCACCCGGCTGATCCATGGCGGGCTGCGCTACCTGGAGTACTACGAGTTCGGGCTGGTGCGTGAGTCCCTGCGCGAGCGGGAGATCCTGCTCCACATCGCCCCGCACCTGGTCCGGCCGCTCGGGTTCCTCATCCCGATCTACGGCGACATGAAGCGCGGTCCTGGCATGATCCGCCTCGGGATGATCGCTTACGACGTGCTCTCCTACGACAAGAGCCTCCCGCGGCACCAGATGCTCGACCGCGAGGCCACCCTGCGCCGGGAGCCGGGCCTCGACCCGGACGGCCTGGTCGGCGCTGCCTTCTATTACGATGCACAGGTGCCCTACCCGGAGCGGCTGACCGTGGAGAACGCGCTCTCGGCGCGCGACCACGGCGCGGTCGTCCTGACCTACGCCAAGGTGGACCGGCTCCTGATCGAGAACGACCAGGTCGTGGGCGTCCACTTCACCGACATGCTCAACGGCGGTGAGCACGAGGCGCGTGGCCGCCTGGTCGTCAACGCCGCCGGTCCCTGGGTCGATGAGGTCCTCCGCGGGATCGGAGCCCCGCGCATGATCGGCGGCACCAAGGGGACCCACATCGTGGTCGACCCCTTCCCGGGTGCGCCGACGGAGGCCCTGTACGTCGAGGCCCGCGCCGATGGACGGCCCTACTTCATCGTTCCCTGGAACGGCCGCTACCTCATCGGCACGACCGACACCCGCTACAACGACGACCTGGACCGTGTCTTCCCCACCGAGGACGAGATCGACTACCTCATCAGCGAGACGAACCGGGTGCTGCCGAGCGCCGGGCTGACGCGGGACGACGTCCTCTACGCCTACGCCGGAGTGCGCCCCCTTCCTTATAAAGAAGAAGGTTCACCCGGCAGCATCACCCGCAGCCACATCATCTACGACCACGCTCGGCACGAGCCCCAACTCGGCGGGCTGATCTCGATCATCGGCGGCAAGATCACGACCTATCGCAGCCTCGCCGAGGAAACCGTCGATCTCGTGTTCGAGAAACTCAACCGGCCCGCTCCGCCCTGCCGCACCGGGCGCATCCCGCTGCCGGGCGGCAACACCCGCGACTGGGAGGCGTTCGCTGCCAACTTCGTCGCCACCTCCGGGTTGGACGAGCCGGTCGCCAAGCGCCTGCTCCGCATCTACGGCACCTTCGCCCCGACGGTGCGACGGCTCGCCGGGGATGATGCTCGGCTGCTCGCTCCGCTCGGTCCCAACTCCCTCGCCATCGGCGCCGAGATCCCTTACGCCGTCCGGTGGGAGCTGGCGCAGACGCTCATCGATGTGTTCATGCGCCGGGCGATGGTCGGGTGGGACCCCGATGTGGGGCGCGACGAGATCGAAACCGCCGGGGAAATCGCGCGCGACTACCTGGGCTGGGACGACGCGCGAGTGCAGCGCGAGGTCGCCGACTACCGGGCGTACACCGAGCGCTTCCGCCCGCGCGAGCCCGCCGTGGCGTCGTGAGGCGGCTGCCGGCCTCGTATCTTTAGCCCTGGTGGTGTTATTCTCTTGGTCGGGCCCGTGTACCCGTCCAACCGTGCCCTTCTGTGAACGCCGGTCGCCACTCCTCCATCGCTTCCGCCGGCACCCGGCGGGATGCAACGGCCGAGTACGATCCGTGTGATAGCGAGAGGATGCCGACGCAGGCGATGGAATCCTGGTCTGTGGCGCTGCTGCTCATCGCAGGCGCCTACCTTGCCGGCTCGATCCCGTTCGGGCTGCTGATCACCCGACTGGTGCGCGGTATCGATGTGCGGCTGCACGGCAGCGGCAACATCGGCACCGCCAACGTCTTCCGCGCCGCCGGACGCGGCCCTGCTGCGCTCACCCTGCTGGCCGACGCGCTCAAGGGCCTGTTGCCTGTGCTCGCGGGCAGCGCGCTCGACCTGCCGCTCATCGCGCTGTTCATGGTGGGTCTTGCCGCGATCGCCGGGCACAACTGGTCGATCTTCCTGCGCGGTCGCGGCGGCAAAGGCGTCGCCACCTCGCTGGGCGTCGTCCTCGGGCTCGCCCCGATCCCGGCGCTGATTGCGATCGGCGTCTGGGCCGTGGCGATCGTCGCCAGCCGCTACGCCTCGCTCGCCTCGCTGCTGATGATCGCGTCTCTCCCGCCGGTACTGGCACTCATGGGCTACGCGGATGCCTACTGGATCTTCGCCCTGGCCGTGCTGGCGCTGGCGATCTACCGCCACCGGGCCAACATCCTGCGCCTCCTCGGCGGCACCGAGTTGAAGATCTCCACCACCTTTGGCGGGCATGCCGACTGAGCCGGTCGCGTCGCTTCCTCCAACCCTGATCTACGGCGCAGGCGCCGTCGGCTGCCTTCTCGGCGGGGTGCTGGCCGCGGCCGACGCTCCCGTCACCCTGCTCGGCCGCCCCGCGGTGGCCGAGGCCGTCAACGAGCAGGGACTCACCATCGTCCAGCCGTCGAGCACGCGCCGCATCCGCATCCCTGCCGTGACAAGCATCGACGCGATTTCGGCTCCGCCCGCCCTCGTCCTCCTCACCGTGAAGGCCTACGCCGTGGCCGCCGCACTGCCGGACCTGCGCCGCCTCGCGGCTTCCGGCGCCGCGATCGTGGCACTCCAGAACGGGGTCGGCACCGTCGAGACCCTGCTCGCGGAACCGGACATGCCGCGCCTCGCGTCGGGCACCATCACCGCCTCGGTCATGCGGGACAGTCCGGCAACGGTGCGGCAGGAGACGACCGGCGGGGTCATGCTGGCCCCGGTGCGGGGCGGTGTGCCGCTCGACCAGTTGGCCGCGGCCCTCACCGCCACGGGGCTCCCGGCCGGTGTCGTGCCGCGCTACCAGGACCTCACGTGGTCGAAGCTCCTGCTCAACATCATGGCGAACGCCACCTCGGCTCTCCTGGCGCTCCCGCCCGCGGCGATCTATGCCGACCCACGCCTCTTCGCGGTCGAGCGCGCCGCCTTCATCGAGGCGCTCGCGGTGATGCTCGGCGCCGGCATCCGCCCGATCCCGCTGCCAGGCTTCAACGTGCCGCTCCTCGCCCATGCGATGCGCCTGCCCGCCCCGCTGGCGCGCCGCCTGATCGCCGCACGCGCCGCACGCGGCCGCGGCGAGAAGCGGCCTTCACTATGGCTCGACATCGAGCGCGGCCTGGGCACGACCGAGGTGCGCTGGCTCAACGGCGCGGTCGCAGACCTGGGCGCTCGGCTCGGCATCCCGACCCCCGTCAATGCCACCCTGACCGAGCTATTGGAAGAAGCTGCACGGAACCCCGAGCGGCGCCGGGCATTCGCCGGGCGACCAGACGCGTTGCTCGCCGCGCTCGGCCGGACCTCGGGGACCGCTCAGGCCTGACGATCGGGCGTGCTCGGCCAGAGGCGCCGCCGTCGGCGGTGAACCGTGACGTAGACCAGCGGCACGTCGCCGGTCGCCCGGATCGCCCGGCGCACCCCCTTCGGGATGATCGTCGCCCTCCCGGCCCGCAGCGGGTGCTCCGCCCCGTCAACCGTCAGCACACCCTCGCCGTCGAGCACGATCACCGCCACATCCACCTCGCGGTTGACATGCTCTCCAACGCCCGACCCCGGCGCGAAGCGCACCAGGTTCAGGTCTAGATCCGCCGTCTCCCGCGCGAAGATCGCGCCCGATCCACCGGACGCCGCCAGCTCCGCCAGATCCACGACCGTCATCTCCCGCTCCATCGCGCTCAGCCTCCCCGTGGCACCCATGCCGGAGCACCCCGCCGGCGCTCCCACCGCACCGTAGCAGATCCCCCGCCGCGCTGCGGCGGCTCCGGCTTCCTCATCTATAAGCGTGACGCACGAAGACCGTGACGCGCCGCTGCGATGGGTGTCCGGCGGTGCCGGGGGCCTCGGGGTGACGGGATCTGGCGGATGCGTTGGATATTCCGTGGTGGCTCGTGCCGAGGATGGGGTGGTGGGAAGGGTCCCGGTGCCGTGGCGTGTGCCCGGAGATGGACGGCGGGAAGGTTCTCACACCGTGACGTTTGCCCGGGGCTGAAGCCGCCGGGCTGAATCGGGAAAGCCCACTGAAGGGGCTAGAGCTGCACGCGCAGCAAACTGCCTTTCGTGTCCGCTCACGCGGCCAGCGGACTACCCATGACCAGAAAATCGGGTAAAGGCATGTCTCCTGAGCGACGCGAAGTATCTCTCCTCGGAGCCACCCCCAGTGCAGCGATCCTTTGCCTCGGACGGAGTCACCGGGGACGGCTCTCACCGCCCCCGACTCCGCTCAGGATGACAGCAACCCGTCGATGGGGGCGGCTCCGGTGTAGCACGGTAATTCGTCAAACTTCAACACCCCCAGGGCACGTGCCACAGCGCCAGAGCCTCCTACCACCTCGCCCGTCCGCACCACATCCCGGGCACATTGCCACAGTGCTGAGATCCTTGCACCATCCATCCTCGCCATATGCCACGGGCGATGATCCATCGCATCCGAGAGACGCCATCGCCTCCCGACACACGCCACCATGCGATACCACCTCGTCCCCCGGGCTGCCTCAGCGCAGGCCCGAGGGATAGGGTCATCCGCTCCGCGGTCCACCGTCGTGCCACGGTGACGCCTGCCGGAATGACATAAGCGCGATGCCCACCGCTCGCGTCCCGTGTGGCTCCGCGCGGGCCGACCCGACCCACGCCGCGGCGAACCTCACTCGTTCCGAGCGTTGGGAGAGGGGGCAAGGGGATGAGGAGTGTTCCTCATCCCCTGCCTCTTCCCTCCGCTTCCCCTGACCCGGGAGCTTGGTGTTGTCGGAGCCATTCGCGGGTGACGACCGCGCGAGCCTGCACCGGCGCGCCGAGGATGCGGCCGAGTGCGGCGCAGATCTGGGGTAGCAGCACCTCCAGACGGCGACAGGCGAATGCGCTGGGAGCGCCGATCACGAGTGTGCCGTCATCGTCCATGCCGAGCAGCGCGGCGGGGCGCACCCAGGACTCGAAGTTGGCCTGGCTAAGTTCCCGTGCCAGGTCGTCCTGAGCCGCCTCCCAGACCTGGAAGTTCGTCAGTCCACCCGGGAGGACGAAACGTGGCAGCGTCGCGGGTGCGGCCGGTGGCGTGGGGCGCGCTGGAGGTGGCGGTGCAGGCTCAGGAGCCGCCGGCGCAGGCTCTTCATCCTCCGGAGCCGCGGCATCCCCCGTGTCCGGTGCCGTGAATTGCACCCGCACCGGGCGGCGCATCGCCTCGCTCAGCTTGCGTGCTACGAGGTCGTAGTACTCCGCCCCCAGCCGCGCGGCGATGGCCTCGGAAGCGACCGCGACCGTGACCGTCCCGGCCCGGTAGCCCACGATGGCCGACCCGGCGAAGAGCCGTTCCATCTCGGCCCGGTCGATCACCTGCGCGAGGAGGCGGAGGACGAACTCCCACGTCCGCCGGCTGCCTGGGCCATGCGGGAGGGGGAAGTCCGGCGCGTCCGGCGCCACGCCTAGCGGCGGCGCCGTCGCAGCGCCCGGCCGAACGGCTTCGCCTTCGCGGGCCCAGCGGCTGAGGATCTCCCGGATCCGCTTGGGCGCGACGAACCGGGATCCGCTGCTGACCGCCTCCCGAATCGCGGCTTCGACCCATGCGCTGCCGCTCGCGCCTGCTCGGCGAGCAGCAGCGTCGAATGCCACTTCAAGCTCTGCCAGAAGTTCGCGCTCGAGCGGGGTGGCGGTCCGCCCGTTGGCAGCTTCGAAGCAGGCGACCACCGCAGCTGTCGGCTCCAGTATCGGACCCGCGCCCGCCGGGCGCTGCAATACGTCGTCATCGTCGCCTCCCGCGGTATCAGCCATCGTCCCAGGCGTGCCAGTGGTGGTCGTAGTAGTGGAAAGATCTTGGTTATACGTAGTGTTGCTCTCATCAACAATCTCTTCCGGACCTTCGTTGGTCTGAGCAGCATTGCCAGCCTCCGGAGCGGCCGAAGCATTGTTGCTCGCGGCAACATCCGCGTCAGAACCACTGTTGCTCTCGTCAACAGCGGGCTGTGAACCAGTGTTGGTGGGTTCAACATTGGTTGTTGGTGGTGCTGGGTCGGTCGTCGTCGGTTCTGCGGGTTCCTCCTTTCCGGCCGCGCGTGACCGGCTGGCATGGCCGGCTCGGGTGCGGGCGGAGTTGCGGGCCTCCTCGCGCTCGGCGCGTTCGGCCAGGCGCTGCCAGATCTCCGTCTGGCGCACGACGGGGAGGATCTGGTGCCAGACGTTGTCGCGGTCGATCGGGGCAAAGCGGCTGGAGAAGATGCGGCGGATGTACCGGTAGACCGCGCGGTCGCGCGCCGCCAGCTCGACCACGCGGAGGACGTCGTCGACCCCGAGCACATACCCCTCGGGATGGTCCTTGACCCGGTAGAGGTTGTGGGGCACACGCCAGCGACGGCCGCGCTCGTCCACGCGCAGCACCATCTCCTTGCGGATCTCGATCAGGTCGAGCGCGACCAGGATCTTGTTGATGGTGATCAGTTCGGCGCGGTCCTCGCCGTAGAAGTCGGCTTCCGCCTGCTGGCTCGGGAAGGCGTAGCCGCGGTGGGGGGATTCTTCCCGGCGGTCGGTCCAGACGGTGTAGGAGTTGAGGAGCCCGACGCCCTTGAGGCCGATCAGGGGGGCGTACTGCGTGATGATGGTGTTCCAGTGCCAGAACCAGCCACGACGGCGGGCATCCTCTCCGCTGCGCTGTGCGGCAGCGGGAGGCGTTGCCTGCTCGGCGGCCTTCGGTCCCTCGTCCGGCACCGGACCCACCTCCCATTGAGAGCGCCCCGCGCCACGGCCGATCACCGGGGCACCCCACTGGCCCTTCCCACCACCCGTACTCTAACATATCCCACGTGATACCTCAATAGGAATCGGGCGATACGTGATTACAGGCGGCGTGAGATTCTGCAAGTGTATTGGCACGTTGCTGCTTGGCAAACCACTAACACGATCGAGTGGTCGTGGTCAAGCCTGGGTTGGTGATTCGGTTCGGTGTCGGGGGGCATGTGTCCGGTGCTTCTTGCCGGGCTGGTGGCAACGTTCGCCGATGGAGGCTGGCGTGTCGTGGACCGATAAGGCGAAGTCGGTTGGCTGGGTATGGTGATGTGGCCGGGGTCTGCGCTGACGGTCTGTGCCCGGGGATGATGAAGTTGACGAAGTGATCGGGGCTGCGTCGGAGGTGGCAGATGCCCGGTGCTAGAGTCGCCGGGCTGACAAGGCGAAGCCGGCTAAAGCTAGCTGTGGCGGAGCAGGGCGTGCACTCAGGTGATAGGGTGCCTGCCGTCCGGTTAGAGCCCGAGGTGAACCCCCGGGCACGCGCCACGGCCCGAGATCCTATCAACTCGACGTGAGCCATCAGCAGGCTCCGACGGCCGGCATTGCTCCGTGACACTGAGACCGGTCGGTTTCAGAAGTGTACTTGAACAATCAAGCGCATGTGGCTTACGGCAAGCATGGGCGTGCAGAGAATCTATCTTCAAGCGAGTGTGAAAAGCATACGAGATCCGCTGGGCAAAGCGATGGATGCGGTATGTGCTTGACGATTATTGCTTGACGGATTGCCTGGGCGTGTGCCACACTGAACGTGTGGCGATACTGGCGCGGCGTCCCGAGGAGTGATGATGGCCGAGGTGATGCTCCCCTACCGGACCGACTGGCGAGCCATGGGTACCCTGCTCGACTACGCCAAGGGGAAGGGGGTCGATCGAGCGACGCTTGAGGCACGCATGGGTGCCGGGGAGTCGCTCCGCGAGACCCTCAACGCGGCCGAGCAGTTGGGGCTCGTCACGCGGGACGAGGTCGGCGATGTGCGCCTGACACCGCAGGGCGAGCGCCTGGCCTACGCCAGCAGCGAGAGTGAGCGCCGTGACGAACTCGCTCGCGCTATGCTCAGCTACCCGCCCTACGCCATCCCGCTGGAGCGCGCCGTCGCCGAAGAGTTGACTGTTCTCGATGCCCCGTGGGTCGAGCGTGTCTGGCAGGTTGACATGCGGCTCGGCCAGCCCCGGAACCGTGTCGAAGAGGCCCGTACCTTCTTCTTCCGCCTCGCCGATGAGGCCGGCCTCGGCACGTACCGCCGCGGCGTGCGTGGCCAGCCGACCCGGCTCGACCTTGCTCCCGATGTCGCCGCGCGGTTGGCCTCCCTGCGCCAGCAGAGCCCGGAGACTGCCGAGCCGGCCCCGGCCGCCGCTGTCCCGACGTCGCCGGGCGCAGGTTCCATCACCCTGCCCACCGACGGCCTCCCGTCCCGCCCAGGCGTCACGCTCTCCGTGACCGTCGACATGACGGACTGGGACATCGACAAGATCACCGCCTTCCTCCGCCTCGTCGGTCTCG
The DNA here is from genome assembly GCF_000024985.1 of Sphaerobacter thermophilus DSM 20745. NCBI lineage: Bacteria > Pseudomonadati > Thermomicrobiota > Thermomicrobia > Sphaerobacterales > Sphaerobacteraceae > Sphaerobacter > Sphaerobacter thermophilus. The sequence continues at coordinate 754,316 of NC_013524.1, read as the reverse complement.
CGCGGGAGTGAGGCCGTGCGCCAGCACGGCGACCCCTGTGACCGGTGTGATCCTTTAGGCCCGTTGACCCGGGTTGCCTGTGCCCGTCGCAAGTGAATGCGCCGGATGGTCTCGGTATCTGCGCCGATCGTTCCCAGCCAGCTCATGGAGTCTGACTATCAGGTGGGTCTCTGGCGGTGGTGCATCCGGGGATGGGCGGTGCGACGGTTCCCGCGCCGTGGCATGTGTCCGGAATGTGGTGCGGTCGGGTGAGGTGGTAGGAGGCTCTCGCGCTGTGGCGTGGGTCCGGGGTGGGCGGTGTGAAGCTTCCCTGTGTCGCGGTCAAGTTCCGGAGGAGTCCGTGCAAGGATCCCCGCACCGTGGTACCTGCCAAGGGCTAATGGAGTTTGACGAATTACAGGGGTGTACGCGGTCGGCACGTGCCCCGGGGCTGAAGCCGCCGGGCTGACAACGAAAGCCGGCTGAAGCCGGCGGGGGGAAGAGCGTTGACACCCCGGTGGAACAGTGTCCACCGGTCGGTGGGTGCCCGGGGGCAAACCCCTGGGCTGACAAGGCGAAGCCCACTGAAGGGGCTGGAAAAGCTGTGCCAGGCAGGATGCTGGATTGAATCCGCCTGTATGGAGGCACCGCAGCCCCTTCAGTGGGCTTTCCAAAATATCAGCCCGGTGGCTTTAACCCCGGGCGCTGATCTCGCTGCGAGAACGGTCGCACCACTCGTCTCGGACACGTACGGCGCAGGATCCCGCTTCATCGTTCCTGGACTCAGGATACGGCGCGGAAACCATCGCATCACCCGTCTCAGGTCACACGCCACCGTCCCGCGCCACACCAAAGCGGCGGCTTTGGCCGCCGCACTCCAAATTGGCCTACGAGCCGGTTGCGGCGCGCTGCGGACAATCACCGATCTCCCGGCTCAATATCGTCAGCCGGCTTTCGTTGTCAGCCCGGCGGCTTCAGCCCCGGGCCGACCACGTACACTCGCCAAACTCGTCAAACTTCATTACCCCCGGGCACACGCCGACGGCGGACAACCCTTTCAATGCGTCGAATCCCATCACCCCCGGGCACGTGCCACCGCCGGAGCCCCTTCGTATTCGACAACCGCCATCACCCCCAGACCCCTGCCGACCGCGGACAGGCGATTAGCCGATTCGCCAAACGTCATATGCGTCCGTGATCCGGCTTCCGGCCGGCTGTCTAGGAGAGAGTGGGCGGGAGGAAACACCGGGCCGGCGCGGTAGCCGTCTGCGCGGTGCATTTTTGGCAGCCCATCAGTCACCAGACACGCGGCCGGCTAGGTGCCCAAGGGAGCCGGCACTCCCGGCTGGTATGCGCAGGCCGGGTCCGAGGCGAGATAGTCGCCGGTCGCGGCGAAGGCGCGGGAGCGGGAGCCGCCACAGATCAGTTTGAAGCGGCAGGCGCCGCACTTCCCCTTGAGCCGCGCGGGATCGCGCAGGGCCCGGAAGATGGGGTGGTTACGGTACAGATCGACGATCGAGCTTGTTCGGACGTTGCCGGTGGCCAGTGGGAGGAAGCCGCTCGGCCAAACCTCGCCGAGGTGCGACACGAAGCAGAAACCATTTCCCGCGTTGACCGCCTTGGGCGCTCGCCCGATGCCGTTGCTCTCCCGGAAGCCGAGGCCCGACACCGGTCCCATCCCTCGCTGCGCGAGCACGCGCCGGAGGTGATACCCCTCCGTCAGCTTCAGGTTCCAGCGGGCGGTCTGGCTCCGGTCGATCAGCCAGTTGAAGACCTCCTCGTACTCGGCCGGGCTGAGTGGTTCCAGGATCTCGCCTCGGCCGACCGGCACCAGGCAGAAGACCGCCCAGACGACCGCGCCCAGTTCGTCGGCGAGGTCAGCCAGGCGGGGCAACTCCCCGAGTGTCTGGCGGCAGAGCGTGGTGTGGATCTGGACCGGCAGACCGAGGTCGTGCGCGTGGCGGACGATCTGTAGCGTCCAGCCGAAGGAGCCCGGCACACGCCGGAAGGCATCGTGGGTCTCGGGGGTGGCCCCGTCGAAGCTCACCGCGATCCGCGCCACGCCAGCCTCCTTCGCCGCGGCGAGTCGGTTGTAGCTGGCCAGGGGCGTGCCCGCCGGCGTGAGCGTGACGGGGATGCCGTGCCCGGTGGCGTGGGCGATGAGGTCGATCACGTCGGGCCGGCGCAGCGGGTCGCCGCCGGTCAGGATCAGAATGGGCGGGAGATCGAACCGGGCGATGTCGTCGATCAGCCGAAACGCCTCCTCCGTGGTCAACTCCCCCGGGTGACGCCGGAGTTGGGCATCCGCGCGACAGTGGATGCAGGCCAGATTACAGGCGCGCGTCAACTCCCAGGCGAGCACGAACGGCTGTCGGGAAAAGTCGATCGCGGCCAGGTCGGGCTTCCGCGGCCGGTCCGCTCGCGCGGCGGGGTAGGCCGCAGGTGGGTGATCCGGCGGGTTGGAGAGGGCGCCCGGTGTATGCGTCATGACATGTCCTCCTCGCTGCGGGCCGCTGGGGCGATGTGGGTGGCCCGGCGAGCCGGCTGGGCCACGTCTGAGCAGGATGCTGTCACGGCCCGAGGGTCGGCCCAGCCCTGCGGGTGGTTTCGTCCTACCCGCCGGGGTGGTTTTCCCGGAAGGCCCACGGCGCGGGACCGGCTGCTGCCGTCAGTCTGTGTGCAGTTGTTTCGGAATTTTGACGCGCTCGGGCCGATGCTCCGGTGTATGCTTGGCCATGACGTAACGTCGGGCGGCGCTGACGACGGCGTCGCTGCTCCGTGTGCCGCGCGCGGCTCGGGGCAGGGAGACCGCGCGCCCGGCTTGAACGATGTGCAGGACAGGTAGGCGGCGACGATGCGAGATCGTGTCAAACGTCCCCGGGCTCTCCGCCGGTTGGCGGTCGCGGCGACGGTCGGGATGTTCCTCGTCCTGATCGCCGGCGCCACGGTGACCAGTACCGGGTCGGGAGCCGGCTGTGGGCGTTCCTGGCCGCTCTGCCATGGGCGGGTCCTCCCTCAGTTCACCCTGGAGTCGATCATCGAGTACTCCCACCGGGCGGTGACCGGGGTGGAGGGGTTGCTCATCGTCGCGCTGGCGATCGGCGCCTGGCGCGGCTGGAAGCGGCGGAGCGAGGTGCGCGTTCTGGTGCCCCTGATGATCGGCTTCCTGGTACTGCAGTCGATTCTGGGGGCCTGGGCGGCCGTCTTCGGGCAGCAGCCCGCCACGATGGCGCTCCACTTCGGGGTCTCGCTGACGGCGTTCGCCAGCGTCATGCTCCTCGCCGCCTTCCTCTACGAGGTGGGTGGGTTCGAGGCGATGCGGAACCGGCCGGTCCCGTCGGGGCTGCGCTGGTTGATCTGGGGCACGCTGGGCTACACCTACCTGCTCGTCTACGTTGGGGCCTACGTCCGTCACACCAACTCCGGTCTCGCCTGCATTGACTGGCCGCTCTGCAACGGCCAGGTGTGGCCCGGGCTCAGCGGACCGGTCGGCATCATGTTCGCCCACCGGCTGGCGGCAGTGGCCGGCACGCTCCTGATCGGCGCGCTCGTCGTCTGGACCTGGCGCGTGCGCCGGGCGCGGCCCGATCTCTACTGGTCCGCGGTTATCGCGCTGGGGCTGATGCTGCTCCAGTCGCTCAGCGGCGGGCTTGTGGTGCTGAGCAAGTTGCACGTCTACAGCACGATCAGCCACGCCGGGCTGGCGACGCTCCTGTTCGGGGCGCTGAGCTACATGTGCTACCGCACGCTGCCGCTGCCGTCCGAGCGCCCCGTCATTCAGTCGACGGGTGGGCAGGCGAGCCCGGCGCTGGGAACCGGTGCTCCTCAGCGGTAGACCACCAGAGCGCGAGCGTACCAACATCCCCCTACGATCGTAGGGGGATATTCGTTTCCCAGCTCCTCGCTATACTCCCGTGAACGGTTCTTGACAATCGACCGTATCGGCCGTCGGGAACAAGGGGGCATGTATGCTAGCGCTCATCCGATCTTCCTGCTCCTCCTGGCGCCTCACGCTGGCTGCAGGATTCCTCGTCGCGCTCCTGCTGACCGCTGCGACCGCGCAGTCGGCGGCGGCCGAGTACGGCGAGCCGGTCCCCGGGCAACACGTCTACGACACCACTGACCTGCTCACGCCTGAGGAGATCGCCGACCTGGAGGCACGCGCCGCGGCAGTCGAAGCCGCGGGTGCTCCGATCGTCGTCTACCTTCAGGCTCGTGACGCTTCCCAGAGTGAGACCGAGGCCGATGCCCGCGCCCTGATGGATGCCTGGGATGTGCAGTCAGCCCCCGGTGCCCATGACGGCGTCGTGATGTTCTTCAACCTCAGGCCCGGAAATCTCCGTCGTGGTCAGGTGTTTATCTACGCCGGGGAGAAGCACTTCGACGGAGGAAACCTACCGGAGTCGGAGCTGCAGCGCATCATCGATGAGGAGATGATCCCGCTGCTCCGGGAGAACCAGACGGCTGAGGGGATCGGGGCTGGGCTCGACGCGATCGCCCACTCGCTGACCAACGGCCCGCCGAGGCAGCCGGTGCACAAGTGGCTCGCCCGTACGGTTACCGCCGGGCGGTTCAGCATTGCCAATATTGCCTCGGCCGCGGTGAGCATCTTCATGGTCCTCACCGGCCTGGCCACCTACCAGGCGCGCTCGATCACCCGTAGTCCGGTCGTGCCCACGACCAGGAAGCCGGATGACACCCCACCGGCCATTGCCGGAGCCCTCGTGGCGGGTAGGGTTACCCCGTACCAACTGGAAGCGACCCTGATCGATCTCGCCCAGCGCGGTGCGCTCGTCTTTGAACCGGCCGACAAGGGAGGCATGCAGATCCGCCTGGTTGACCCGAGCCTCGTTCGGGCGCCCTACGAGCGTGCCCTCTGGACGAGTCTCGAACTCATGAGCCAGAAGACCGGTGCGATCTCAGGCGAGGCGCTGGGGGAGCTGTGGAGGTTCTGGGGACGGGCGCGCGCCGAGCTCCAGGCCCAGTTGGAAGCAAATGGCCTCTTCGACCGCGAGGGGAAGGGGCGCCGCCCGGTGCGCCTCGCCATCATGGTGGCCGTTCCCGTTTTGCTTGGCGTGGTCGCCGCCGAGTCCATCGCGAATGGCTCCGGCACACCCTTTGGCGCGGTCCTGATCGCCCTGGGGGTACTGGGGGTACTGGGGGCCATGTTGCTGTCCGCGCGTGTGCCTGATACCACGGCGCTCGGCCAGAGCATGGCTGTCCCGTGGCGTGGCTATATGGAGGGCATCGTCGCGGCTGCGTACGATCGCACCGCCGAGCTTGACCTGGACGAGGCGTTCCCCTACGCGGTCGCGTTCGGCGTCATTGATAAGCTGGATAAGCGTATCCGCGAGGCGAGCGCCGCCGGCTGGCAACCGATCTGGTTCGAGATGACGAGGCGGCCTTCTGGCAGCCGCAGCGACGACTGGTACTTCTATCACTACTGGCACGACTACCACCGTGCCTCCAAGCGGTCGTCGTCCTCGTCCTCCTCGAGCGACAGCGCGTCCTCCGGAGGCGGTGGTGCGGGCGGACGCTTCTAGGCGTGACCGGCGACCGTTGGTCCCTACCGGATGAGCGCGGACTAGGGCTCGAACCGGTATCGCTCCAGGAGGAGGAAGCCATCGGCATCCGCGCCGGGAACCGCGTTCGGCCGGCCGTCGGCGTCGAGCAGGGCCAGCCGGAGGTCCAGCGGCTCGGACGTGCCCGGGATGTCGAGCGTTGCCATCGCCAGGGCGATCATCGGCTGGTCCGGCGCCGTGGCCGGCAGCGCCAGCCGCGCCTCGCTGATCGACTCGCCCGCCAGCTGCACCGCTGCCGTGTGGGCTGCGCTGCCCGCCGGCAATGCCCAGGCGAACACCAGCGTCACCCGGCCGCCCTCCAACGGCGTCAGCCGAAATCCCTGAAAGACGATACCGTCTCCCCAGGGGATCGTCGGCACGCTGAGCGGGATGTGCTGGCCCAGGCGCTCGTCGATGCGGTAGACGCGGTACAGCTCGGCGCCGTCGGGGGCGTGGGCAACCTCTACCGGCGGGATCTCCGCGAAGATCTCCATCAGGTGGGGATCAACCGGTGTGGCCGCCGGCACGACCAGCCACCCGCGCCGCACCCCGGTCGCAGGATCGCCGGGTAGGAGCAGCAGATGCCGCCCGTCGACGTCCACCCGTGGCGCGTCGCCGGACAGGTAGCGCACGACCGCGTCGCGGCCGTATGTGCTGTAGACCACCATCCCGTCGGGGGGCAGGTCCCGGATCGCCGCCAGCGAGGCGACCACCCCGGCGTCCAGGGCCCATCCCGTGGCCGGGTCCGCGGCCCAGCCCGCGAAGTACCGCCACGCCCCGGTGATCACCGTCGCCGCGATGGTGGCGACTGCCGCGCCGGTCATCACCACGCGTCGCCACCGCCCGTGGGCGCGCTCGACGGCGACCCGCATACCGAGCACCGGCAGGAGGGTGAGCAGCGGCAGCGCCGGGAGCAGCCGCCCGGGGTGGTCGGGGTCGACCAGCGCGGCCGGGAGGAGCAGCAGCGCTCCCCAGACGAGGCCGACGGTCGCCAGCGGCCGCCGGACCCGGCGCACCGCGACTACGCTTCCCACCAGCACCCAGGGCACTAGCCATAGGTCGAACAGCGGCGCGTCCGGCAGGTTCAACGCCGTGTCCGGCGCACCGGGCCAGATGATCCGAGAGAGCGCGCTCCCATAGCCGTGGATAGTTTCGGTGATACCGGAGACGGTGTCGCCCGGAAGGCCGGGCGTGGGTGACCAGAAGCCGAGGCGTCCCGCCGCACCGCCCCCGCCAGCGACGACCGGCAGTGCAGCCAGGGTGGCAACCAGGAGCGAGATCGCGAGTCCCCATGCCACAGCCCTGTCGCTCTCGCTCCTTCGTGCCCGCCACAGGGCCGCGCCCAGCGCGACGAGGAGCAGCGCCGGCACGACCCGCAGCACCGGGTCTGCGGCGAACGCGACCGCCGCGGCCAGCCCGGCCAGCACGTACCAGGGGAGAGCGAGGCGGAGCGGCCGGCGGATCGCTTCGAGCACCAGCCAGAGCAGCGCCGCCAGCCCCGCGGCGCCCACGGCCGGGCTCAATCCCAACCGGCCGAAGAGGAGCGACCAGAAGCTGCCCGCGAGCAGCGCGCCCCCGGCCAGTCCCCCTACCGGGCCGACGGCCCGCCGCAGCCAGAGCGCCGTGAAGCCTACCGTCGCCGTTCCGGCCAGCGCCGCGCCCAGCGCCGGCGTCGCCACGTCGAATCCGGTGAGGCGACCAGCCATGGCGATGAGCGCAGCGAGCGGAACCGAGGCCGCGTCCGCGTCACGCAGCGCCCCCGGGATGCCGCTCTCCACCAGCGCCCGCGCCAGCAACCCGTGCTCGGCCGCGGCACCGGGCAGCCCCGGCGGCAGATCGCCGAGCCAGACCACCCGCAGCGCCCCGGCCGCCGCCAGGAGCAGCAGCATCCCGGCGGAGAAGCCGAGCCGGGGCAGGCGATCGTCCTTGATCGGAGGTGTTCGTTCACTCACGCCCCGGCATTCTACCCGCGCGCGACGGGGAAGGCGATGGGGGTGGGGGATAGAGTCGATCCGAACGGGAGAGTGAGCTGCGATCTATAGGAGGATTGGCAATTATCGCTTTTCCATCAGTGGGAGAGCATGCGAGAATCACGACAGGCTTCGACGCATAATCGCTTGTTGGGGTGGAAGGTACGGTACCGGTTTCGGTGGGGGTGGCGTCCGTGGCGGGTGCTGGGCGTCGGCAATGCCTCTACGTCTTCCTCGATGAGGCTGGGAACTTCGATTTCGGTGCGACCGGGACAAGGCACTTCGCGGTAGCGAGCGTCGCTCTTTACCGACCGTTCCCGTTCGCCGCTGCATTGGATGAGTTGCGGTGTGACCTGGTCGAGCGCGGCATCGAACTGGAGTACTTTCATGCCAGTGAGGACGCACAGTCCATCCGGAACCGGGTATTCGACGTAATCGTCGGCGCTCTGGACGCACTGCACATCGACTGTGTAATCGCCGAGAAGGCGGCGGTACCCGTGGAGCTCCAACAAGTTGAGCACCTGTATCCGTGGATGCTCGGCTGCTTACTCAGGTGGACGCTGAGTCAGGTCGATTGGCCGACCGTGGCCGAGGTCATCGTCATTACGGATCGCATTCCTGTGAAACGAAAGCGCCGTGCGGTTGAGAAGGGCATCAAGCTGGCACTTGCTGCCATGTTGCCTGCAGAGACCCGATACCGTGTTCTTCATCACGATTCGAAAGCGTGGTGGGGCTTGCAGGTCGCTGATTACGCGAACTGGGCTGTGTACCGGAAGCGGGAGAAGGGAGATGAACGCAGCTTCGATCGGATCAGGTCCGCGGTGCGCGTCGAGTTGAATGCGCTCCAGGAATTGGAGAGACACGCGTCGGGACGTCCCAAGCCCCCCAATTAAGAGTGACCGCCTTGACTACCCTTACGGGAGAGCCCACTGGGCTCTTGTCATCAAGGCGGAACCTTTGACAGGAGATTATCCTAGCGTCAGTATAGCGCGGCGATCTCGTTGGTGCAAGCGTGGTACGGGGGGCGGACCGGTAATCACTATTGGTCAGCCCGATGTCGACCAACCTGCCGGCGGCTATGTCTCGGCTGACACGGTCAATTACACCGGACAATGCATACCGGACGATCCGTCCTGTGCAATCCAGTCTGGCTCGACTGCTACATCGTGCGGCTCGATCGGCCAGCCATCGACCATCACCTGGATGGTCGCAACGCTTCGTGGCGCGAGATCCGCGAGATGGAGCCATCCCGATATACCGTGCTAGACTGGCAGCGATGTCCGGGCACGCCGGGGCCGCGGACGGCCGCCGGTAGGCCGTATCGGTCGCGTTGGAGCCTATGGAGGCGGATCCGATCGCCCAGACACCGCTCGAGCAAGACGCGAATCCCCGACCGCCAAACATCGTCATCCGCGGCTACGGCCAGTACTACGATGTCCGCACACCCGAGGGTATCGTGCGCTGCACCGTCCGCGGTGTGCTCAAGCGTGCGCGCCGCAAGACCGACCCGGTGGCGGTTGGGGATCGGGTCGAGATCACGCTGACCGGACCGGGTGAGGGGGTGATCGAAGCGGTCGCGCCGCGGTTGCGGACCCTCTCGCGGCGCGCTCGCGGCACCGAGGACGTCGAACAGGTCATCCTGGCCAACCCGGATCAGTTAGTCGCCGTGTTTGCCGTGGCCGAGCCCGAGCCGCACCCGCGTATGCTCGACCGCTTCCTCATCATCGCCGAGGCGCGCGGGCTGGCGGCGGCGGTCTGTGTCAACAAGATCGACCTCGACCCGTCCGGGGAGCTGCGTCGCATCTTCGATCCCTACCGCGCGGCCGGCTACCCGGTTATCGAGACGAGCGCCACCACCGGCGTCGGGATCGACGAGCTGCGCGCCATCTTGCACGGTAAGGTCTCGGCGCTCTCCGGCCCCTCCGGTGTGGGCAAGTCGAGCCTCATCAACGCGCTGCACCCTGAGTTAGACCTGCGCGTGGGGGAAATCAGCGCCGTGACCGGAAAGGGGCGGCACACGACCACTGCCACAACCCTGATCCTCCTCGACGACGAGACCTATATTGCCGACACTCCCGGCATCCGCCAGCTCGGCTTCTGGGGCATCGACTTCGAGCGCCTCGATCACTACTTCCCGGAGTTTCGCCCTTACCTCGACCAGTGCTACTATGCCGACTGCACCCATCTGACCGAGCCGGGCTGCGCCGTGCTGGCCGCTGTGGAGGCCGGTGCGATCGATTACGATCGGTACGAGAGCTACCGGGCGCTGCGCGCGGGAACCGACGACCGCTAGCCGACTACGCCGCCCGCAGATGTGCCGGGAGCAGAGAGGAGACCGCCCATGGACACCGCGATCCAGAGCCTGCGCGATGGCTTCAAGCAGGTGCTCGCCGAGCAGCACGACGCCTGGCGGCAGGTGCTCGATGGATTGAGCGCCGAGGCACTCAACTGGAGCCCCGGCCCGGAGATGAACTCGCTCGCGGTGCTGGTGACGCATTCGCTTGGGGCCGAAGAGTTTCTGATCGCCACGGCCGTCGGTGAGGCGGTTCAGCGTGACCGGGAGGCCGAGTTCCGCGCCGAGGCGCCCGACGCCACGACGCTGCTGCGCCTCATCGACGAGTCCAGTGCCCGCACCGCCGAGCTGCTCGATCGCGTGACCGCTGAGGACCTCTCGGCGATCCGCCAGCCGGCGGGGGACCGGTTGAATCGCCGCCACCCCGGGATCTGGTGGCTGCTCCATGCCGTCGAGCACAGCCGTGAGCACCTGGGCCAGGCCCTGCTGACCCGCCAGCTCTACGAGTCGCGTTCCTAGTGCCTGGCCCCTACGGTGTGATTGAGAGGGGGACATGATGGCCGAATGGGACCAGCAGGACCAGCAGGGTGATCAGCCGGAGATGGAGAGCCAGGCTGCTGCATCGTGGCTCCAGGTGCTTCTTGGCGTCCTCTGCGCGGTCGGCTTCGTGGCGCTCCTGTTCGGCCTCGTTTACATCAAGGCGAACGGACTCTAGGTCGCCGGCCGTCCCTCGCGGCACGTTGCTTGCGCCATTGCGGTCGTGGGGCCCCACGCATTGGTGTCTGCCCGTCCCACCACGGCGCGGCGGATATGGCGAAAACCGCAAAGGAGTACGTGCCATGAGTGACGACCGCGACCAGTTGAAGGGCAAGGGCGAAGAGCTCAAGGGGAAAGCCAAGCAGGCCTGGGGCGACATGACCGATGATACCCAGACCGAGGCTGAAGGCAAGGGCGAGGAGATCAAGGGCAAGGCCCGTGAGAAAATGGGCGAGGCCCGCGACCGCCTGAGCGACCTGGGCGACGACGAAGAGAAGCGGCAATAACCACCCTCGCCCGTCATGAATACGGACACACGACGGCGCCGGAGAACACCTCCGGCGCCGTTGCTGTGCCTCGGGCTCTGCTCGGAAGGACAGGAACGGGAGGACGGGTGTCGCTGGCTCATCGCGTGGCGGCTCGTACGATGCACGGCGGCCAATTGGATGGTGCCAATTGGCCCTTGCACTCTTTGGGCAGTGCGCCAAGATGGGTCTTCGGAGGTGCCCCTCGCGAGGGGGGGATATGGGGGCAGCAGCCTGGAGGGGACCTGATGGAGCCAACCCGCGATCGACCGCGCTTTGAATTGAGTGCACGGCTCGTTGCGATCATCGGTGTGATGATCGCCGTCGTCTTCGTCGCCACGTTCAGTGTGAAGATCCCGATCCCCGGCGGCTACATCCACTTCGGCGATATCGCGATCTACTTCGCGTCGTTTGTCTTCGGCCCCATCGTCGGCCTGCTCGCCGGGGCACTCGGCCCGACGCTGTCGGATCTCCTGTCGTACCCGAGCTACGCGCCGGGTACCTTCGTCATCCACGGTCTTCAGGGGCTCGTCGCGGGCATGATCGGCTGGCGCGCGGGGGTGCCGCGCATGATCTTGGCGGTGATCGCCGGGGGCGCCATCATCGTCGGCGGCTACTTCCTGTACGACCTGGCCGTGGTCCGCGTCGGGCTCGGCGTGGCCGTGACCGATGCCGGCTTCAACACCCTGCAGGCCGTCACCGGTGCGGTCGTCGCCATCCCCCTGGTGCTAGCCGTGCGCCAGGCCTACCCGCCGATCGCCACCTGGACTGCCCGGCGTACCTGGCGCGAAGAGCCGGAGTAGTCCTCGCGGGGTGCGCTGAGATTTCCCGACGCACCGCGCGTTTGCGTAACTATTCACGCCGAAGGAATGCAATTTGCGCCGGCATCGCCGCTGCATGTTGTGATGCTGGCGCGATGCGCCTCCTGGTGCATGCGCCGCTGTGCCGCGGCCGCGAGGCCGATGGGGAGAGAGGTCAGGCCATGCACCTCCAGCCCGCGCCAAATCGCTTCGTCGTGCTGGTCCTCCTGGTTATCACCGCGCTCGTCGTCGCGGCTTGCGGCGGGGGGGCGGCGGAGGAGGTCAGCCCCACCGCCGGCGGGGTGGTGACGACCGCGACCGCCGCGATGCCCAGCGGCTCACCCGCCGCCAGCCCGACCGGCAGTCCCGCCGCGAGCCCCGCCGCCAGCCCCGCTGCCAGCCCCGTCGGGACGCCGGGTGGGACTCCGACCGGCGGTACCGGCGGTGTCCAGGATCTGACGGGTTGGGCCACGCCGTCCGACACTGAGGACGGCACGATCGCGCTCCTCCTGCCCGAGACCAAGACGGCTCGCTACGAGAGCGCCGACCGGCCGTTCTTCGAGGCGTACTTCCAGGAACTCTGCCCGAATTGCCAGATCATCTACAACAACGCCAACCAGGACGCCGCGACGCAGCAACAGCAGGCTGAGGCTGCGTTGACTAACGGTGCGCAGGTGCTCGTGCTCGACCCGGTCGACTCCGCCGCCGCGGCTGCGATCGCCGAGCAGGCACAGGCCCAGGGTGTGCCGGTCATCGCCTATGACCGAGCGATCCTCAACTCGGAGGGCGTCAGCTACTACATCTCCTTCGACAACGTGGAGGTTGGCCGGCTGCAGGCCCAGACGCTGGTTGACGCGCTGGAGGGGGTGGACGATCCCCAGATCGTCATGATCAACGGCTCCCCGACCGACAACAACGCCGGCGAGTTCAAGGAGGGCGCGCACAGCGTCTTCGACCCGCTGGTGGACGCGGGCGAGTTGACCATCGCCATGGAGTACGACACCCCCGACTGGAGCCCGGACCAGGCGCAGAACGAGATGCAGCAGGCGCTGACCGCGCTCGGTAACCAGGTCGACGGCGTCTACGCCGCCAACGACGGAACCGCCAGCGGCGCGATCGCGGCGATGAAGGCTGCCGGGATCAGCCCGTTGCCGCCCGTCACCGGCCAGGACGCCGAGCTGGCCGGCATCCAGCGCATCCTGATCGGCGAGCAGTACATGACCGTCTACAAGGCGATCCAGCCGGAGGCGGAGATCGCCGCCGAACTGGCCTTCGCGCTGCTGACCGGGCAGGACGTCCCGGAGAGCGTCACCGGCGGCCAGACGGCCAACAACGGCGCGACCGATGTCCCCGCGATCCTGCTCACGCCGGTCGCCGTAACCCAGGACAACATCGCGGACACCGTGGTCGCGGACGACTTCTGGACCGTCGACGAGATCTGCACCCCGGAGTACGCCGACGCCTGCGCCGAGGCAGGGCTGGAGTGACGAGGGCTGCGTATTGCGTACTGCGTCTTGCGTAGGGGATGACCCTCATCCCCGCCTCTCTCCCAACTCTCGGAGGGGGGAGCACTACGCGGTACGCATTACGCAGTACGGGTGACGCATGACGCATGACGGATCCTGTCGATGACCACTGCCGTGACACCGATCCTCGAACTCCGCGGGATCTCGAAGCGCTTCGGCGCGGTGCAGGCCCTGCATGAGGTCGACTTCGAGGTCTACCCGGGCGAAGTCGTCGCCCTGGTCGGCGATAACGGCGCCGGGAAATCGACCCTCATCAAGGTCATCGCCGGAACCCATCGGGCCGACGCCGGGGACTACCACTTCGCCGGGGAGGCGGTCGCGGTGACCCACCCCGGCGACGCGACGCGGCTGGGGATCGAGACGGTCTATCAGGACCTGGCCCTCTGCGACAACCTCGACGTCGTCGCCAACCTCTTCCTGGGCCGGGAGCGGGTTGACTCGCTCGTGCCGCCGGTCATCCGGCCGCTCGACGAGGTGGAGATGGAGCGCCGCGCCGTTGAGGTCCTGGCCAGCCTGAATGTACGCATCCCTTCGGTCCGCAGCCCGGTGGCGACCCTCTCCGGGGGGCAGCGCCAGTCGGTCGCCATCGCCCGGGCGGTGATGTGGAACTCGGCGGTGGTGGTCCTCGACGAGCCGACGGCCGCGCTGGGCGTCGCCCAGACGCGGCAGGTGCTCAACCTGATCCGGCGCCTGCGCGACCGCGGGCTGGGCGTGGTCGTCGTCAGCCACAACCTGGCCGACGTCTTCGAGGTCGCCGACCGCATCATCGTGCTGCGTCTGGGTCGCCGGGTCGCCACCTTTGCCCGGCGCGACGTGACCCCCGAGCAGGTGGTGGCCGCGATCACCGGTGCCGGGATCGGACAGCAGGGCAACGGGCCGCTGCCCCCTGATGGGGTGGTCGCGGGGCCGGACGGGGAGGCGACGCCATGAGTACCGGCACCAGGCCCGCGGCGGAGGAGTCCCATGCCCCGGCGGCCGCGCCCGGGCTCCGCGGCTGGCTGCGAGTGGCCGGGGAGCGCGCAACCCGAAGCAACATCGGCGCCCTACCGGTCCTCCTCGGGCTCGCCGTCATCGCTGTCATCTTCCAGATTGCCAACCGCAACTTCCTGACGGCGCTCAACCTGACCAACCTCATGATCCAGATCGCCGCCGTTGGCACCATCGCGGTCGGCGTGACGCTGGTGCTCCTGCTCGGCGAGATCGACCTCTCGGTCGGCGCGGTCAGCGGCCTCGCCGCCGGGGTGATGGCGGTGCTGTCGGTCAAGCAGGGGTGGCCCGCGCTGGCAGCCGTGGCCGCCGCCATCCTGGTCGGGACGGCCATCGGCTTCCTCCAGGGCGCCTGGAGCTTCAAGCTGGGGGTGCCGTCCTTCATCGTGACCCTGGCCGGCTTGCTCGGCTGGCAGGGGGCGCTGCTGCGCGTGCTCGGGTCGACCGGGACGATCAACCTGAACGACCCGTTCATCACCGGGATCGCCAATCGCCTCCTGCCGCTCTGGCTCGGCTGGGCTGCCGGCATCGCCTTCGTCCTGATCTATGCCGGGACAGCCCTCTGGAGCCGCCGCGAGCGGCTGCGGGCCGGACTCCCAGTGCCGGCGGTGGGTGGCGTGGCCCTGCGCATCGCGGTCGTTTCCCTCGGCGTGCTCGCGGCGGTTGCCCTCATGAGCGTGGACCGCAGCCCCAACCCCCGGGTGCAGATCGCGGGCGTCCCCTCGGGTGTGCTGATCTTCCTGATCTTCGTGGTGGTCTTCGACCTGATCACGCGGCGGACACGCTTCGGCCGCCATATCTACGCCGTCGGCGGCAACGCCGAGGCGGCGCGGCGGGCAGGCATCAACGTCGATCGAGTCCGGATCACCGTCTTCATGCTCGGCTCGACGCTGGCGGCTTGCGGCGGCATCTTGGCCGCCTCCCGCCTCTACGCCGTCAACCAGGCTTCCGGCTCCGGCGACGTGCTGCTGAACAGCATCGCAGCGGCCGTCATCGGCGGCACGAGCCTCTTCGGCGGGCGGGGCACCGTCTGGTCCGCGCTGCTCGGCGCGCTGGTGATCGGGGCCATCTCCAACGGCATGGACCTGCTGGCCCTCTCCGCCGCGATCAAGTTCATGATCACCGGCGGCGTCCTGCTGCTGGCCGTCACCATCGACGCCCTCGCCCGCCGCAGCCGCCAGGCCGCCGGTCGGGCGTAGGGGAGCCGGGCGGTGGTGTGTGCCGTCTGGTAAGTGCTGGGGGTTATGGCCCTCGACGGATGCGGTGGGTCTCCGGCGGTGGTCTGTGCCTGGGACGGGTGGTGCAAAGGTTCCCGTACTGCGGCACGTGCCCGGGGGTTTACCCCCGGGCTGAATAGGGGAAAGCCCACTGAAGGGGCTGTGATGGCAACATGCAGGCGCATTCAAGCCGGCAGGCTCGCGGGCACCGAGTCCTAGTCCCTTCAGTGGACTTCGCTGTGTCAGCCCGGAGGTTTACCCCCGGGCTCTAACCGGCTGGTGGGTGCCCAACGCCGGTGTCTGGGGCCTGCCCGCCCCAGCCGGCTTTAGCCGGCTTTTCATTGTGAGCCCGGGGGTTTACCCCCCGGGCCCAAACCACAGCGCGGGGATCCTCCCTTCACCCGCCCGGGTACGCGCCGCTGCACAAGATCCTTGACACCAGACAGGGAAAGGTTCAATCCCCTCGCCCTCACTCCTTCGGCATCGCCTTGATCGCCTCGTAGGCCGGGCGGGGGGTGCCGTCCGGGTAGAGGAGGGCGTAGGCGGTGAAGGGGTGACCGTCGCCGTTGAAGGCGCCGAAGTTCAGGTTCCAGATGAACATCCGCTCGACCCAGGGCCACTCGGTGCGTGCGATCTCGTAGGCCCGCACGAGGTACCGTGCCTGGTCCTCCTCGCTGACCCAGTTGCCGAAGCCCCACGAGGGCCAGTCGGTGGCGGTGCCCCAGCCGAACTCCGTGATCCAGATCGGCAGGTGACCCAGCCCGGCGTTCACGACGGCGGTGTGCAGCGCCTCGGCGCGGCGGAAATAGAACTCCGGCGCGTTGTTCCAGGCGGGCGTATTGGCCGGGTTGCCCGGCCAGTAGTTGTCGGGTGGGTTGCCCGCGCCGTAGGCGTGGATGCCGATCACGTCGATGTAGCGGCCTGCCTCCCCGCCGTTCAGCGCGAGCAGCTCCTCGGTGTAGGCGAGGTCGTCCCAGATCACGTTCGGCTCGCGGAGGCTGCTCGGCGCCATCCCGGCCAGTACCACCAGCGCGTCCGGGTCCTGCCGCCTGACCGCCTGACTCCCTTCACGCAGCAATTCCAGGTACCCGGCCGGGCGGATCAGTCCTCCGGCCTCGGGGGCGATGTTGGGCTCGTTCCAGATCTGCCAGGCGTCGACGCGGCCGCGGAAGTGGGCGACGAGGACCTCCATGAAGCGCCCGAACGAGACCGGATTGGCGGGAGTGCCGGGCGGGATGTCGAGTGCCCAGGCCGGTGGCGCGTTCACCGTGACCAGCACGTGCAGCCCGCGCTCCCGCGCCGCGTCGACGAAACGGTCGAGCGGGTGAAAGATGTAGTAGCCCGGCTCCGGCTCCATCAGGCCCCACTGACCCTGGACCCGCACCCAGTCGCAGCCGGCGTCGCGGACGAGATCGAGGTAGGTCTCATTGGTGACGTGGTTCGGTTCGTCGCCCCACCAGAAGACGTTGAAGGCGCAGCCGACTGGGTGGTTGTAGAGCGGTTGCGGGCCGATGGGCGCGCCCGGCCCTCCTGGTCCCTCCGGGGTGACCGCCAGGGGCGGGACCGGCCGGGCCGCGAGCGCCTGTCGGCCGAGGTGGCCCAGCAGTACGTCGTGGGGCCAGGGGTTCTCCGGGTGCCACTCGAAGCGGGCGCGCTCGAAGTACTGCACAGTGCGCCCGTTCTCGATGAACTCCTCGCTAATCGGGTAGCCGAAGGCCGCCAGACCCCCGCGTGTTTCCCAGTAGATGCGGAAACCGCCGCAGAGCCGGTGGCCGGTGGCGGGGAAGACGCGGCAGTGGTGGTCGTTCGCGGCGTTGACCGGCTGGAAGGGCGGCTCATCCCGGCGGTCGAGCGTCGCCAGGGCGCCGAGCCGGGTCACGAGCACCTCGTACCCGGAGCCGGCCAGGTGGTCGTGGCGTTCGAAGACGGCGCGCTCGAAGTACTGCCGCAGCAGGCCGTCCTGATAGAAGACGCGGCTGATCGGGTAGCCGAAGGTCGGCAGCCCGCCGTTCTGCTCCCAGAAGCGCAGGAACGGGTCGCTCACCCAGAAGCCTGTCTCCGGGAAGTAGGCGGCCCGCGGGCCGAACTCTGACGCCGCCTGGGCGCCGGGTGAGCCGGGCACGGCGAGCACGCTCACAAGCACGAGCGCCAGCAGCCAGGCGCGTAGGCGCCTCGTCCCCCTCACGATCGACAACCGTGTCCTCTTCCCTTTCCTCCCCTTGACCCTTTCGGCCGCGGCACCGCGCCTGGCCCCTTTCCCTATTATCTCATACGCGCCACGGTGCGATCTGTTACGGAAACGGTCGCGCGATGGGGATAAGGGACCCCTCGTGGGTCCGTGCCCAAGCCTGCCGGGTGCTGGAAACAGCCGGCTGGCGTACACTCCCAGCGGAGGGCGCCGCGGCGCCCGGGGAGGTATCCGGTGGCCGACGGGCCGTACATAATCGAGATCCGCGACTTCACCTATCGCTATCCCCCGGCCGAGCCGGGCGGGGCGCCGGTGACGGCGCTCGACGGGATCACGCTCGACATCGCAGCCGGGGAATGCCTGGGCGTGACCGGCACGGCCGGGAGCGGCAAGAGCACGCTCTGCCTGGCGCTGAACGGCCTGGTGCCGCACGCCACCGGGGGCACGGTGCGGGGTGAGGTACGCGTCGGCGGCTGGAGCACCAAGGAGGTTCCGGTGCCGCGGCTGGCGACGCGGGTCGGGATGGTCTTCCAGGACCCGGAGAGCAACCTGGTCGGGTTGACGGTGGAGGACGAGGTCGCCTTCGGCCCCGAGAACCTGGGGGTGCCACGGGAGGAGATCGCGGCCCGGGTCGCCTGGGCGCTGGAGGCCGTCGGGATGGCCAGCGCGCGCCGCCGGCCGGCGGCGCAGCTCTCCGGCGGGCAGAAACAGCGGGTGGCGATCGCCGCGGTGCTGGCGATGCGACCCCAGGTGTTGGTCCTCGACGAGCCGACTGCTCAGCTCGATCCGACCGGTAAGGAGGAGGTTGCCGCGGCGATCGCGGCCCTGCGCCGGGAGCGCGGCGCGGACCTGACGGTGGTGCTGGTGGAGCAGGACGCCGAGTTGCTGGCGCGGCTGTCCGACCGCGTCGTGGTGCTCGACGCCGGGCGGATTGTGCTCTCCGGCACGACGCGGGAGATCTTCACCCGGGTGGATCATCTCGCCGCGCTCGGGGTCTTCGCGCCGCAGGTGGCCGAGGTCACGGCCCGGCTGAGTGCCGCGCTCGGCGCGGACCTGGCGGCGCTGACTCCGGAGGAGGCCGCCCCGGCCCTGCGGGCACGGCTGCGCAAGCCTGGTCATCCCGAGCGGAGCCAGGAGCGGGCGGAGCCGTTCGTGGGTGATAACCCGGTGCCTGGAGACGAATCCCTCAACGCCGCCGACCGACGCGGAGCAGCAGGTGAGCCCGTTCTGACTGCCAGCGAACACGACGCTGCTGCACCGGAGCCGCTGGTCGTGGTCGAGGGGGTGCACTACCGGTACGGCGGATCAGTCCCGGCGCTGCGGGGGGTGGATCTGACTCTGGCGCCCGGGGAGTTCGTCGCGCTGCTTGGGGTCAACGGATCAGGGAAGACGACGCTGGCCAAGCACCTCAACGGGCTGCTGCGACCCGACGCCGGGCGGGTGCTGGTGGCCGGGCGCGACACGCGGCAGCACCCGCCCGGGGAGCTGGCCCGCGTCGTCGGCTACGTCTTCCAGAATCCCGACCACCAGATCTTCCAGCCGACTGTCGCTGCCGAGGTCGCCTCCGGGCCGCGGAATCTGGGGGCGCGCGGCGCGGACCTGGCCGAGCGGGTGGACGAGGCGCTCGCGCGCTTCGGCCTGACCGACCTGCGCGATCGCCACCCGATGCTGCTGGGCCGCGCCGCGCGGCGGCGCGTGGCGCTGGCCGCGGTCTACGCCACGCGCCCGCGCCTGCTGGTCCTCGATGAGCCGACCGGCGGGCTGGACCGGCGGGACACCGCGGAGCTGATGGCGACGCTGGAGGCGCTGGTGGCGGAGGGTACCACCGTGCTCCTGATCACCCATGACCTGCGCCTGGCCGCAACACACGCGCGGCGGGTCGTGGTGATGTGGGACGGCCGGGTGGTGGCCGACGGGCCGCCCGAGGCGATCCTGGCCGACGCCGAGCGCCTGGCCGCGGCCGGACTGCGTCCGGCGCCGGTGACGCGCCTGTCGCTGGACCTCGCGGACACCGGGATGCTCCCGGCGCTCACCGTCGAGTCCTTCTGCGAGGCGTTCCTGCGCCGTGCATCCGGCGGGGCGGCGTGTCCGGCCGGCGGGCGGACGTTTGAAGGGCGTGAGCCATGAGCGCGGCGGGCTTCGACCTGTACGTCCCCGGCGACTCCTGGCTGCACCGGGTGGATGCCCGGGTCAAGATGGCGTTCGTGGTCGGCGCGCTGGCGCTGCTGCTGGTCTGGTCCAACCTGGCGCTGTTCGTGGTGGCGCTGGGGTTGATCCACCTGGCGCTCATGAGCGCCGGAGTGCCCGGAGCGCGGCTGGCGCGGGTCTGGCGCACGCTCGCGCCCTTCCTGCTGCTGATCGTGCTGCTCTGGCCGCTCTTCAACCGGGGCGGGACGCCGGTGCTGCTCGAGGCCGGCCCGCTGCGCATCACCGGACGTGCGCTGCTGGGGGGAGTTGCCGCTGCGCTGCGCATCGCCGCCCTCTCGTTCGTCTTCGTCCTCTGGCTGAGCACCACCGACCAGCGGCAGATCGTGCGGGGCTTCGTCCGCCTTGGCCTGCCGTTCGGCCTCGGCATGGCGCTGACGATCGGGCTCCGCTTCATCCCCACCTTTGCCGGGGTGTTCCAGACCGTGTCCGACGCGCAGCAGGCGCGAGGGCTGGTGTTGATCGGGGGCGCGCTGCGCCGGGCGCGGGCGATGATCCCGATCCTGATCGCGGCGCTGGTGACGGTACTGCGCCTGAGCGAGCAGCTCGGGTGGACCCTGGAAGCGCGGGCCTTTGGCGCGCCGGTCCCGCGCACGACGCTGCACGACCTGGCGATGCGGCCGGTCGACTGGCTGCTGCTGGTTCTGGTGGCCGGCGGTGCCGGGGTGTTGCTGTGGCTC
Organism: Sphaerobacter thermophilus DSM 20745; assembly: GCF_000024985.1. Taxonomy (NCBI): domain Bacteria; kingdom Pseudomonadati; phylum Thermomicrobiota; class Thermomicrobia; order Sphaerobacterales; family Sphaerobacteraceae; genus Sphaerobacter; species Sphaerobacter thermophilus. The sequence continues at coordinate 733,849 of NC_013524.1, read as the reverse complement.
TCGCTTACGGCCGGCCTGGGCCGGGGCTTGCTCTGGCCGGTCGTGTAGGACGGATCGGACGGAAGACGCGGTGGTGCTTATTGCCCGCCCGCCGTTAATGTCCGTACATGCGTACGTACGCAGTGTTTGCTCTCGGCAGACGCTGAGATGAGAAGAGAGGAGCTGCCGGACGTGATCGAGCCCTTCGCCGCGCGGCTGGCCGCCGCCCAGGGCGGCGCCCACGCGCTGATCGACCTCGATGCCTTCGCCGGAAATATCGCGTACGTACGCAGTCAACTCCCGGAAGGCGCCGAGGTGATCGCGGTGATCAAGGCCAACGCCTACGGCCACGGCCTCGTGCCCTGCGGCCGCGCCGCGTTGGCAGCCGGGGCCTCCCGGCTGGCGGTCGCCCGTATCGAGGAGGCGCTGCTCTTGCGCGCGGCGGGGGTGGTCGCTCCCATCCTCGTCCTCAGTCCGGCCAACCCCGCGCTGGCGCGCCAGGCGGCCGAGAGCGGGATCGCCCTGGCCGTCGGCTCGGCCACCGGTCTGAACCGGCTGCTCGACGCCCTCGGCGACGACCTACCGCCGCTCCCGGTGCACCTCAAGGTCGACACCGGTATGCACCGCTTCGGGGTCGAGCCGGAGGGCGTGGTCGAGCTGGCACGCGCGCTGGCGCGGGAGCCGCGGGTCCGGGTCGAGGGGGTCTTCACCCACTTCGCCACCGCGGACGCCGCCGACGACCGCGTGCTGCAGGAGCAGACCCGGCGCTTTGCCGCGGCGGTCCAGGCCCTGGCCGCGGCGGGCCTGCAGCCGCCCCTGGTGCACATGGCCAACAGCGCCGCCATCCTGCGAGGGGTCGTCGAGATCCCGGCTCCCCGTGCCACGATCGCGGTCCGCGCCGGCCTCATCCTCTACGGGCTGAACCCAAGCCGGGAGCTTCCCCTCCCGGCGCCGATCCGCCCAGTGCTGCGGCTCGTGACCCGCGTCGGGCAGGTCTTCACCGTCCCGCCCGGCGAGGGCATCTCCTACGGCTGGAGCTATATCGCTGAGCGACCCATCCGCTGCGCCAACCTCCCGATCGGCTACGCCGACGGGCTGGTGCGCCTGCTCTCCAACCAGGGCTGGGCCGTCGTCGGCGGTGCCGTCTGCCCGATCCGTGGTCGCATCTGCATGGATCAGACGGTGATCGAGGTCGAAGCCGCACCGGACGTCGCCGAGGGGGACGAGGCCGTGCTGCTGAGCGACGGCCGGGACGGTGCCATGACCGCCGACCAGGCCGCTGCCCTGGCCGGGACCATCAACTACGAGATCGTCAGCGCCCTCGCCGCCCGCATCCCGCGCGTCTACCTCCGCGGCGGCCGCCCCGTCGCCGTCCTCGACCTGCTGGGGCTGGTGGAGGACCCGTCCGCCGCCTGCTGACCGGCGTGCGTTGGCGGGGGGTACGGTGTCGGGGTGCGACGGCGGTCGCCCGAATATGCTCGGGGCGGGTGGTGTGAGGGCTCCCGCATCGTGCTGCGTGGCCGGGAGTAATGGCGTTTGACGACTTGTTTGGGGATGCGCGGCTGGCGCGTGCCCGGGGCTACAGCGGCCGGGCTGACCAGGAAAGCCGGCTCTAGCCGGCTGGGACGAGGCATGGCTCACCGCCCGGCGTTGTGTCTCACCACTCGGCGCGTGCCCGGGGCTAAAGCCGCCGCCGGGCTGACAACAAAAGCCGGCTGAAGCCGGCTGGGACGAGGCATGGCTCACCGCCCGGCGTTGTGTCTCACCACTCGGCGCGTGCCCGGGGCTAAAGCCGCCGGGCTGAATAATGGGTAAGCCCACTGAAGGGGCTACGATGGCGACATCCAGGCGTACGCGGTTCGGCCTCCCACCGGACCCAGCGTCCTCAGCCCCTTCAGTGGGCTTCGCCGTGTCAGCCCGGTGGCTTTAGCCCCGGGCACCTAGCAGGCGGCAGGACCCACTCCCGGGGTGTGAGTTCTGTACCCTAGCCGGCTTGAGCCGGCTTTCGTTGTCAGCCCGGCGGCTTCAGCCCCGGGCCAATACCGCGGCGCGGGGATCCTCGTGCCACCCGCGCTGTGCACCGACCACCGCGCGAGCACGCGAACACCTGGGCTCGAAACCCAATTCGGGAAGACCCCTGGCACTTGTGACATAACTCCGGCACCATCGCGCCGACCCATGTCTACCGGTTCGTTGTCACGGATTCTTGACATGGTGTCTTCTATCCGTTACCTTCGGGGCGAAGGAGGCTGCTGTGGGGCGTCGCGTCGCCGTCGAGAGAGTCGAGAGCCAGGTGCGGGAGCGCCGGATCGCCGCCGGGCTCAGCCAGCAGGCGCTGGCGGAGCGGGCAGGGCTGACCCGGCAGGCGGTCAGCGCCATCGAGGCGGGGCGCTACCTGCCCAACACCGCGGTGGCCCTGCGTCTGGCGCGGGCGCTCGGATGTCCGGTTGAGGAGCTGTTTCGCCTGCCGGATGTCCCGCCGCGGGTGCGGGCCGACCTGGTGGGCGACGTCTCGGCAGGCGACCGGCGGGTGCAGGTGGCGCGCGTCGGTGGGCGGCTGCTGGCCCGGCCGCTCGCCGGTGCCAGTGGTCCGCTCACCCCGGCTGACGGGTTGCTGGTGGAGGCAGCGCCGGGCGGCCGCGGTGCGATGGTTGATCTGCTGGTCGACCCTGAGGTGGTCGAACACACCGTGGTCGTGCTCGGCTGCGACCCGGCGCTGTCGCTGCTTTCGGCGCACCTGTCGCGGCGCTACCCCAGCCTGCGGCTGCTCTGGACGCATGCAGGGAGCCTCGCCGCGCTGCGCGGGCTGGCGCGGGGGGAGGCGCACGCGGCCGGAACCCACCTGCGCGATCCGGAGACGGGCGAGTACAACCTCCCCTTTGTGCGGCGCGAGCTGGCAGGCCGGCGCCTGCACGTCGTGACGCTGACCGAGTGGCAGCAGGGGCTGATCGTGGCCCGCGGTAACCCCCGCGGCATCGCCGGTCCTGCCGACCTGGCGCGGCCCGACATCACCATCGTCAACCGCGAACCCGGCTCCGGCAGCCGGGCCATGCTCGACGCCGCGCTCCGCGCCGCCGGGGTGGTGCCGGAGCAGGTGCGGGGGTATGCGCGCGAGCTGCCGACCCATTTGGCCGTGGCCGAGGCGGTCGGCAGCGGTGCGGCCGATGCCGGCCCCGGTATCGCTGCCGCCGCACGGGTGCTCGGGCTCGATTTCCTCCCGCTCCAGGAGGAGCGCTACGACCTGGTGATCCCCACCGACTACCTCGATGCTCCGGCGGTGCAGGCGCTGCTAGAGATCGCGGTTCATCCTGGCTACCGCGCCGAGGTGGAGGCGCTCGGCGGCTACGACAGCTCGCGTGCCGGATCCATCGTGGCGGAGTTGGGCGCGTGACGATGCTGGAGCAGCACCGGATCACAGCGCGCCGTGAAGGATGGCATCCCCGCTCGATGGCGCTGGTGGCGGTCGTGGCGTTCCTGGCGTTCGGTCTCGTCCTCGCCGGCTGTGGGGCGACAGCCGGAGGCGCCGAGCAGGAGGCGATCACTGAGCCGACCGGCGGGGCCATGGTGTCGGCCACACCGGAGGCTGCCGGCGCGCCGACCGGCGAGGTCACGGTGTTCGCCGCGGCTTCGCTGACCGACGCGTTCCAGGAGATCGGCGCGCAGTTGGAGGCAGACAACTCGGGGCTGCGGATCGTGTTCAACTTCGCCGGCTCCCAGGCCCTGCGCGCGCAGCTCGCCGAAGGCGCCCGGGCGGACGTCTTCGCCTCGGCCGACGAGGTGACGATGGAGGGCGCGCGGGAGGACGGTTCGATCGCGGGGGAGCCGCTCATCTTTGCCCAGAATCAGTTGGTGGTCATCCTGCCTGCGGACAACCCGGCCGGTGTGCAGGAAGTGCGTGATCTGGCGCGGCCGGGGCTGAAGCTTGTGCTGGCCGACGAGACGGTCCCGGCCGGGCGCTACGCGCGGCAGGTGCTGGCGGCGATGGGGCAGGACCCGGCGTTCGGCAGCGATTTCACGGATCAGGCGCTGGCCAACGTCGTCTCGAACGAGACGAATGTCAGGCAGGTGGTCGCCAAGGTGCAGCTCGGTGAGGCCGACGCCGGGATTGTCTATGCATCCGACGTGACGCCGACCGTGCGCGCGGAGGTGACGGTCCTCGACATTCCGGCGGAGGTCAACGTGGTTGCTCGCTACCCGATCGCGATCGTTCAGAACGCCGGTAACCCGACGGGCGCCCAGGCTTTCATCGACGCGGTCCTCTCACCCGCCGGGCAGGATACCCTCGCACGCCACGGCTTCCTCCCGGCATCGAGCGGCGGTGACCAGTGAGCGATTGGACAGCACTTGCCGGCGCGGTCGAAGCAAAGCCCGAGCGGGAGCGCGGTCGGGCTCGGCGCCCGGGTCTCTCGCCGCTGGGTGGTGCGGCGCTGCTGCTGGTTCTCTTCCTGGCCGTTCCGCTCGTCGCCCTGGTGTGGCGTGCGCTGGGCGAGCCGGGGGTCTGGGCTGCGGCCGGCCAGCCGCTCGTGGTGCGGGCGCTGCGGCTGAGCGTGGTCACGACGGCTATCACCATCGCGGTCGCGGTGGTGGCCGGAACCCCGCTGGCCTACCTGCTGGCGCGGCGGAGGTTCCGGGGCAAGCGGCTCGTCGAGGTCGTCATCGACCTGCCGCTGGTGCTGCCGCCGGTGGTGGCGGGCGTGGCGCTGCTGATGGCGTTCGGCCGGCGCGGGCTGCTGGGGGACGCCCTGGGTGCCGTCGGCATCGAGCTTCCCTTCACCACCGCGGCGGTGGTGCTGGCCCAGGTCTTCGTGTCGGTACCGTTCTACGTGCGCGGCGCGAGGGCCGGGTTCCAGGCGGTGCCGGTTGAGATCGAGGAGGCCGCCGCGATCGACGGCGCGAGCACCTGGCACACCCTGCGCCGGGTCACCCTCCCGCTCGCGCTCCCCGGCGTCGCCTCGGGACTGGTGCTCTGCTGGGCGCGGGCGCTCTCCGAGTTTGGTGCGACCTTGATGTTCGCCGGGAACTTCACCGGCCGTACCCAGACCATGCCGCTGGCCATCATGAGCGCGATGGAGCGGGATCTCGATGCGGCGCTCGCGCTCTCCGTGCTGCTCCTCGCCGTCGCCGCGGCGGTCCTGATCCTCGCCCGGCTAGTGGCGGGCCGGCGCGTAGAGCCGTAGCCCGGCACCCCGTTTGCGGGGTGGGGTCATGCCTGCAGCGAGGGCCGCAGGCCGGGCAGTCCGTTCATGGAGAGGCAGTGCGATGCACGAGCACGAGCACGGCCAGGAGCACGGACACGGTATGGTGAATCCCATCGAGCTGCAGAAGTTGCTGGGCGGGATCAACTACCCGATCGACAAGAGCACGCTGTTGGACCGGGCGCGCGATGCCGGAGCCGGCAGCGAGGTGCTGGATGCGCTCCGGCGCTTACCCGATCAGCGCTACAACAGCCCTACCGATATCTCCGATCAGATCGGCAAGTTGACCTGACCTGCGCGTAGGGATCTCGTACCGACCGCGAGTGGTCGGAGACGGGTGCAGGTGAGGGATAAGCGGGTCTCCGGCGGTCCGGGGTTTGGGCCTGGAGGCGCCGGAGACCCGCTCACGGTGTCACGCGCATCCACCGCTCTCGCTCGCTGCTCGATGTCGGATGCGGCGGGCCTGTCACGGATTCGGTTCGCCGGACGCCTCATTTTGGACGGTGACATCCCAGGTGTCATAGCATGCGCGGAGCACCTCGGGTGGGGCCTGGACGCCGAGGATCTCCGCCAGGCGGGCAAGGATCAGGGCGGCACGCACCGGCTGGCGCAAGGCCCGGACGATGTCCGCTTCGGTGGGGATCGGCACGCCGTCGCTGTCCCCGCTGCGGTAGCCGAGTTGCTCGGCCACTTCGATGCTGACGTCCAGGATCGCGTCGGTGATCTGCCCGGCCAGGTATGGTGGCAGCGGTCGCATCAGTATCCCCCGTCCGCTGGTGGTGGCTCGTCTCACCCCTGGCTGGCAGGAGCGATCGCGGCTTCACGCCGAGCGGCCCCGGTCCGCCCAAGCCGCTCGGGAGGGGCTGCCTCGACGACCCTCGCGCCCGCGGACCTGAGGGCGAGGGCGATACCAGCCGCGATCCCTGGCAATCCTATCGTGCCGTGCCGCGATGACGAACTGCTGACCCTCGCTGTGCGCCACGATTTCAATGATGCAGGAATCCACGTCCCGGTCGGAAATCCGGTCCCTCGAGCCTCCTGGAAATGGAGAGGAGGCATCCAGGGGATCCCGAGAAGGTACGGATGGCCCCCGTACCTTACTAACTAACCCGGGAGATCAGGACTAACAGCCCAAGGGTGTTCCGGGACGATCGGCTATCTTACCTATGGGATGCTGGCGCATCTTACACCACGTACTGCTCGCGGCGCCGCAGCCCGCGAGCGACCCCGTGCAGGGAGGCCATGTCCGCTAAGGAGTCCGTCGTGGTGTCGTCGGACGTCCAGACCAGTAAGCAGGTCGCGCTCCGGGTTCAGCCGCATCTGGATACGGTCCGCAGTGCGGCGGTGGAGACGCTCCGGCGTGAACCGGACCGTGGCCGGATCGCCGCGGCGCAGCGTGCCCTGGCCACGGTGCGTGAGATCGCGGAGGAGGCCGGCGTCGAGGTCCTGGCCGCGGCCGCGGTCATCGTCGGGGAGGCCCTGGAGATCGCCGGGGCCGAGGGAGCGGATCCGGCCCTGAACCTGGGGCACTACGCCTCTGCCGCCGCAGCCGACCTGACCCGGATCGTCCACGCCCTGCTGATGGACGAGGACCCGGCACCGCTCCTCGAGCACGCCCGCGCGATGCTGCGTGCTATGCCCCGCGGCGAGCTGCAGCAGTTCATCGAAGTTGACCTCAGCGATCGAGAGTTCCTGGCGAAGGTGCTGGCCACCGCGCCGCGGCCCGCGATGCCTAACCCCCCCGCCCGCCGCTTGGTCCTCCCGTTGGCGGACCTCCAGGAGATCTACGTGCGCCTGGATGCCTACGCCGCGTGTGTGCGGGAGATCACCGTCGCCGGGCGCCGTGAGGCGCTCGATGAGCTGCTCGCCGCGGCCGGTGCACTGGGGGACGTGGCGACCCGCATGGGCGTGGAGCAGATCGAGCGGGTCATGAGCGCAGTCTGTCGCGTGCTTGAGGGCTTCCGCACTACCGAGCAGTCGCTTACCCCGGACGGGGTCGAGCTCGCCATTGCCGGGCAGCAGATCATCCCGATGATCCTGGAGGCGCTCGACGACCCGGCGCGGGTCGCCCGGGCTGTCGATGCGCTGGTCGAGCAGGCGTCCAACCTGCTGATCCAGGTGCGGCGGGCGAGCGAGCCCCTGGAGGAGTACTGGCCGGAGCCGGACCACGCCGCCCTGGCCGCTGCGGTGGGTACCAAAGACCACCTGCTGACGGCGCCTCCCGACGGCCTGGGCGAGACGCTGCACCTGCTTGACGATAGCCCGCCGGCATCCGCCCCTGACCCGGAGCCGTTGCTTACCCGCCCGGTGGGCGACGCCACGGCGCTCTTCGCCGAAGACGCGGCCGCACTGCTGCCGCGCCTGGCCGAGGTCGTCCTCGCGCTCGAGCGCGACCCCGGCTCCCCCATTGCCTCCCGCAGGCTGGAGCGGACGCTCCTCGCGCTGCGCGGTGCCGCCGCGGCGGCCGGGCTGCGCTGGATCAGCGAGCACGCCGCCCGGATGGTCGCCTTGCTCGACAGCGCCGACGGCAACGACCGCGCCGCGCTGCTGCGCGAGGCCCATGCGCTCTCCGATGCCCTGGAGCAGGTCATCCTGCAGGCCAACACCGAGCAGCCCGCGCTCCGCGCTGCGCGCCGAACCCTCCGCTCGGATGTCGAGGCGGTCGAGCGACTGGTGGCGCAGGCGAGCGAGTTGGCCGTCCGCACCGGTGGGCACGAGTACCGGTCCTACCGCCTCGCCGTCGCGACCCAGGACCTGCGCGCCGGGCGCGATCGTATCCGCGATGTGGCGCGAATGCTGGCCGAGCGTCCCGCAGACGCGGCCGACCTGGCGGCGGAGCTGGTCGCGCTCGTCGCCGACCTCTCGCGCGCCATCGACGACCTCGATCACCTGCGGGGCGAGTTCGATGCCGGTTGGCGGCGGCAGGTTCACGCGCTGGGCGAGCTGGACGACGGCTTGCGGGCGCTGCGCTTGGTGCCCTTCTCCGCGCTGGTGCCGCGCCTGGAGCGCGCCGCGCTCGGTACCGCCCGCGCGGCCGGCACGCTCGTGCGCTTCATCGTCGACGGCGGCTCGACCGAGATCGACGCGACACTGCTCGAAGGCGTCGGGGCCGCGCTCCTGCCGCTCGTCCGCAACGCGGCGCAGCACGGGATCGAGCCACCCGATGTCCGCCGCGCCCGCGGCAAGCCCGAGGAGGGCACCGTGCGCGTGCGGGCCGAGCGAGACGGCAGCCAGGTGGTGATCCAGATCTGCGACGACGGCGCGGGGATCGACGACCAGGAGATCGCCCGCCAGGCGGCACGCTCCGGCTTCCCCGTTCCTCCCGATGGGCTAACCCGGGAGCGGGCGCTGCAACTCCTGTTCATGCCGGGTTTTGGCATGAAGCCGTCAGCCGACGGCGGACCGCCCCGTCGCTCCGGGATCGACACCGCCGGCATCGCCGTCTCGGAGATCCGGGGGACGATCACGGTAGAGTCCGAGGTCGGTCGTGGCACTACCTTCACCATCCGCGTCCCGCTGCTCCCGTCCCTGACCGAGGCCCCGGTTGTGGCGGTCGCCGGCACGCGCTACGTGGTGCCCTTCGTCGATGCGTCGGCCTGCGATCCCTCACCGGAGGTGATCGCCGTGGACGGGGGCGGGTACGTTGCCCAGTGGGACGGCGACACGCTACCGGTGGTGGATCTCGGCGCGCTGCTGGGCGTGCGCTCGTCCGAACACGCGGCGGCGCCGGGCGGGCGGTTCATTCAGGTCCACCACGCGGGCCAACGCTGGCTGGTGCGAGTTGATGCCCTCTTCGAACCGCAGGCCGTGATGATCCGGCCGCAGGGGCTGCAGGGCCAGGGACCGGTCGCCCCCGGCGTCGTCGCGACGACCGCGATGCCGTCGGGTGAGGTCGCGCAGATCCTCGATCTGGCGCAGGTCCTCGACGCCGCGCGCGTGCCTGCGCGCGGAGGGCCGCCGACCAGCGTCCTCCGCCGTGCCCCCGTCGTGCTGGTCGCGGATGACTCGATCGGCGGGCGCCGGGCGATGGTCCAGGCGCTGGAGCGGGACGGCTGGCACGTTCGCGAGGCGCGGGACGGGCTGGAGGTGCGGGAGACGCTGGAGACGACCGCGCCCGACCTGATGGTGATCGACGTGGACCTGCCTTTGTTGACCGCGTTCCGCGTCGTGGACGCGATCCAGCGATATCCCGACCTGCCGGTGATCGCCCTGATGGCCCACGATGACCCCGGCTCCCAAGGGCATGCCCAGTCCCTCGGCGCCCGCGCCGCACTCCCCCGCCCCTGCGACACCGACACCCTACTCCGCACCGTGCGTGAGATCCTGCCCGATGGGGATGGTCCTGGGGGTAATCGCGATTGACCGACCTGGGCGGGTGTACGCGGTCGCCCCTGCCCGCGTTGGGGGGATTCTTCGAGTTGATCGGGGCTCCGCCGGTGGGCACGTGCCCGGGGGTGAACCCCCGGGCTGACAAGGAAAAGCCGGCTAAAGCCGGCTTTGGAGTGCGCTGGCCTGAGCCGCCGCTTTGGTATGAGCGCATATCCGCGCCTTGGTTGGGGCCTTGGTTGAGTGGCGTGAATGATCTCGCACCGCAGCGCGTGCCCGGGGCTAAAGCCACCGGGCTGAAGATTGGGAAAGCCCACTGAAGGGGCTTCGGTACCCACATGCAGGCGAATCCACGTCTGCACCCCGCCGGGTGCCGCGTCCCCAGCCCCTTCAGTGGGCTTCGATTTTTTCAGCCCGGGGGGTTACCCCCGGGCACGGGCCGAGCGGTGGCGACCGTATCGCCTCGGCGTGAGCCGAGGTCCGCCGTAGCCGGCGTTAGCCGGCTTTCCGTTGTGAGCCCGGGGGGTCACCCCGGGCCCATGCCGCTGCCGTATTCTTTCCGCTCCCCTCTCCCAACGTTGGGAGAGGGGTCGAGGGTAAGGGCCGTTCCCAAGAGGCCGGGCGAGCCTGCGTACGACGCCTGCGCTCCTGAGGACCGCCGCCGCGGCCTACAGCCCCCAGCGCTCGCGGTGGACGGCGATCACGCGCTCGATAACCTGCTCCTGGTCATGGGAGACCTCGCGCGAGGTGCGCCAGGCGGCGACGCGCTCGGGGTTCAGCGGTTCCTCGATGCCGGTGCGTTCGCCCAGCAGCTCCTCGGCGATCGCGAGGGTGCAGTAGGGCGCATAGATCTCGCTGTACCCGCCTTCCAGGGCGACCACCAGCCGGCCGTCGGCGGACGACGCGGCGATGTCGCGCATGACGGCCGTCATGCGGCGGTAGGCTTCGGTTGAGAGACACATCCGCCCCAGTGGATCGCTGGCGCTGGCGTCCTGCCCGGCAGAGACGATGACCAGTTCCGGACGGAAGCGCGCGGCGATGGGGGCGATGACCCGCGTGAAGGCCGCGAGGTAGGCGGCGTCGCCCGACCCGGGCGGGAGGGGAATGTTCACCGTGTAGCCGGCGCCGGGGCCGGTCCCCGTGTCCTCCACCGCGCCCCAGCCGGGTGGGTAGAGCCCGTCCTGGTGTATGGAGACGAAGAGCACGCCGGGGTCGGCATAGAAGGCATCCTGCGTCCCGTTCCCGTGGTGGACATCCCAGTCGACGATGAGGATGCGCTCGACCCCGTGGCGGCGCCGGGCGTGGTGCGCGGCGATCGCCACGTTGCCGAAGATGCAGAAGCCCATGCCCCGATCGGCCATCGCGTGGTGGCCGGGCGGCCGCACCAGCGCCAGGCACTGGCGGACTTGGCCGGTCATCACCGCGTCCACAGCGGCCATCACACCGCCCGCGGCGAGGAGCGCGATCTCGTACGAGTCCGGCGCGGCCGGTGCTCCCTCGCCGGTGTCTCCGCCGCCTGCGGCGCAGATCTCCCGCACGCGCTGCACGTAGGCCGGCGTGTGGTAGGCGGTGACGTCCTCCTCGGTGGCGGGGTAAGGCTCGATCCGCACCATCCGCCGGCTCAGTCCGGCCAGGTCGAGCAGGTGCTTGGTGCGCTGCGCCAGGCGCGGGTTCGAGGGGTGGTCGACCTGCTCGACGAAGGGCAGCGGGTTGCCGGAGCGCCAGAGCCGGTAGGGGTTGGTGTTGTGCTGCAGGTACCGCTCGCAGAAGACCAGCCCGGTGGATCGGTCGGGCACCGACGATCTCCTTTCACTGCGCGTCGGATCTGCGCTGCTGTGCGTCGATAGCTTCCCTCCCCGTTCCCCCGGCCACGGAGCCCGCGAGCGGCCTTGGCCGGAGCGATCGGAGCTGGGAGGTTGGATGCCGTATCTTCGCATCATTGTCCACTGCGGGCCAAGGGTTCGTGGGTGACCGTGTGCTACGATAGCCGAGTTCGTGAGGGTTTCGACAGGTGTTGTTCAAAGGAGGGAGATGTATGGCTCGACTTCCCGACGTGCCCGATGCTGAGATTCCGTCCTCATTACGTGCCCTGGCTGATGCTCAGGTACGCATCTATGGCACCGTGCTCAACTCGCTCCGGCAGACAGCCCACGCGCCGAACGTCGCGCTCGCCGCTGCGGCCATGAGCCGGGAGTTGAGCCGTGGCATGCGCACCAGCCCTCGCCTCAACGCGTTGCTCAACCTCCGTGTCGCAGCCATCGTCGGCTGCCCGTTGTGACAGGAACTGCACGCTGCCGGTGGCAGCAAGGCCGGCGTCCCGGCGGACGTCATCGGGGCTGTGCGCGCGGGCAACTGGCGAGGGTGCCCCGACCTGACCGCGGCGGAGCAGGTCGCGCTCGCGTTCGCCGAGGCAGTGACGGCGACACCTCCCACCATCGACGACGACCTCTTCTGCCAGTTACAGGAGCACTTCGACGCGCCCGAGATCGTTGAAATCTCGGCGATCTGTGCTTGGGAGAACTACCGGGCGCGGTTGAACCGGGCACTGGGAATCGAGCCTCACGGCTTCTACCACTTCGACGGCACCGACGGGTCGTCCTGACGAGTCTTTGACGGGTCGGGAATGGTTCGTCGTAGGGCGCGACGGATCATTCCCGGCACGGGATGTGACGGGGCTAATCGCGGGTCGGTCGTTCGGGAGCCACTCCCTGGGAGGAGGTAGCGGCCATGGGGATTGAGACACCGGAGGACGTGGCTGTCGTGCGCCGCTGGCTCTCCGAGCAGGTGCGGCAGGGCAACAACCTTGCCCGTCGCTGCCTGCGCGTGCTCGATCAGGCCGCCCCGGAGGCGGAGATCGCGACCGCCCGTCTGATCGTCCAGGCCATCTTCCGCGTGGCTGCCCAGGCCGATGCGCTCCTCCGGGATCGCTACTACGCGGCCGGCGCCCCGTATGGTGACAGCGAAGACGGGCTCCATCGCTGGGTCACCGAGCAGCAGACCCTTGAACGTGAGCGCCGCTCGCGGTTGAACTGAACCGGGTAGTCCTGCCACTCCCACGGGCGCCCTCCGCAGGGCGCGGTGCCGGTGGACCCCGTCGACCAGCATAGCCGGTGCCTGTCTACCTGCCCGCGCGCCGTCCGCATCTTGTAATGACCTTGCTACGCCGCTTCAACCCTGTGTTAGACGCCTGCGAGCATGAGCGGGCTATTCTTTAGCTGTGGGGAGCAGGCCTCCCCGTTGGGAGTGCAGCTCGGGCAAGCGGACAGATGTGGGTAGCGTACGCCATGACTCTGGACACGAGAAACGGTCAGCATAACAACACGAACTTGGTCGTTGCAGAGCGGCGGCGTGCGCTGCTGGAACGCCTGGTAGAGGCCTCGCGCAGCGCGCCGGCTGGTCCGTGGGAGCGGTTCACCGCGGTCCGCGTCGGGCTGGCCGGGGTGGTGATCTACCGGCCGGGCATCGAGCCGATCACCGCGGCCGATATGGCAGACCTGGACGCACTGGCGGCAGACGGCTCGCTGGAGCTAACGAAGACGCCCAGCGGTGCGCGTCTCTTTGAGGTGACCGCCCAGGGGAGGGCGCGTGCCGAAGGGGTCGATCCCGGCGCCGGGGAGCTGGCGAACCCCTGACGGGACGGGTTGCGCGGGCTATGCGGTCTCTGGCGTCCAGCCGGGTAGTATGACCGGCAGCCGCACCGTGACGGTCGTCCCCTTGCCCGGTTCGCTGAAGAGGTCGATCGTCCCTCCGTGCTCCCGCACGATCCGCTGAGTGATGTAGAGCCCTAACCCGGTCCCGCTGGCGCGCTGGCGGGCCGCCTCCGTGCGGCTGAAGGGCTGGAACAGGCGTTTCTGGTCCGCCGGGGCGATCCCGATGCCCTCGTCACTCACCGTCAACTCGACCACATCCCCGTCGCGCCGCAGCCGGACGCGGACATCGCCGCCGTCCGGCGAGTACTTGAGGGCGTTGGAGATCAGGTTGACCAGCACCTGCTCGAGCCGGTCCGGGTCCCAGATGCCGGCTATCGGCTCGGGAGCCTCCAGCGTCAGCGTGTGGCGTGGCGTCCGCTCGGGCGCGTGCTCAAAGCGCGCCAGGACGCGCCGCGCCAGATCGTTGAGGGCCACTGGCTCCGGGCGCAGGTCGATCCGCCCCTGCTGGATGCGGGAGGCATCGAGGAGATCGGCGATCAGTCCTTCGAAGCGGTCGATCTGGCTCTGGAGCTCGTCAGTGAATTCCCGTATCGCCTCCCGGTCGGGATCCTCGCGGCGCACCTCGTCGGCCAGCAGGTACACCCAGCCCTTCACCGTCGTCAACGGCGTCTTCAACTCGTGAGAGGCGACCGAGAGGAACTCCTCGCGCGCCAGCACCGCCTCCTGTGCGGCGCGGTAGAGCATCGCATTGTCCACCGCCAGCGCGGCGCGGTCGGCGAGGTCCTGCAGGAAGCTCAGGTCCTCCTCGGTATACGGATGGTCTGGCCGGTCGCGCCAGACGATGAGGGCACCGATGCTCCGCCCACGGACCGAGAGCGGCGCGATCAGCAGGCTGTGGATGGGGAACTGTGCGACGAAGGCCTCCTGACCCGGCATCAGACCTGCCTGGGCCTCCTCCGGCGCGATCGTAGCGCGCAGCAGCGGCTCCCCGCTGCGCATGACCGACGCGATGAACCCCTCGCCGTCCTCGAGCGGGACCGGCGGCATGGTCTGCAGTGCCTCCAGCGTGGCGGGGTCGCCATGGTGGAAGGCCATCGGGTCGAGCCGTGCGTCGTCGGGTGAGAGGAGCCCGATGACGCAGGCGCCATCGAGGATCACGGCGACGCGCTGGCTGACTGTCTCCAGGATCGCTCGGAGATCCAGGCTCGCCTCGGCAACGAGGCGCGCGGCCCCGGCCAGCAGGTTCAGCCGCGCAGCCTGGCGCTCGACCTGCTCTCGCGACCGCTGCGCCTCGTAGTACAGGCGCGCGTTGTCGACTGCGAGTGCGGCGCGGCGCGCCAGATCCTCCACCAGCGCGAGATCCGCCGGCCCGTAGCGCCGGCCGGAGTCGCTGTAGATCAGCGTGATGGCGCCCAGGCACCGCTCGCGTGCAACCAGCGGCGCGACGATGAACGAGCGCGCCCCCACCCGGCGGACAACGTCGAGCGTTTCAGCACGCGTGACCTGGGGGAGGTGCTCTTCCGGGAGGTCCGGCACGAGCTGCGGTTGCCCGGTCTCCAACGCTCGCCGCAGCGGCATTGTGGCCGGGAGGTCGGTCGGGAAGCGGCGGATCATCGTGCGCAGCAGGGGTTCCTTCTCCGGATCGGCGTGCGCCGTCGCGACCCGCGCCACGCGACCGTCCTCTTCAACCACGTCGATCGTGCACCAATCGGCCAGAGACGGGACAGTGAGCCGGGCGAGGCTGGCCAGGGTCGTCTCGTAGTCGAGCGAACTGGCGAGGATCTGACTCGCGCGCGCCAGGAATGCCGCACGCTGCTCGGCAGCCTCGGTCGCGGCACGGGCCGCGCGCTCGGCCTCGTACGCCCGGGCACGACCGATCGCCAGCGCGAGCCGGTCGGCGACGCGCTGCAGTAACTCGGCGTCGTCGTCGGTGAACTCCCGCGGTCGCGTGGTGCCGACCTGCACCACGCCGATCACATCCCCCTCGACGAACATGGGTGCGCCCAGCAGCGCCTGCACCCCCTGCACGCGCAGATTCGGGTGCACCCGGCCAACATCTGCGGGGTTGTCGAAGATCAGCGTGCGGCGCTCGGCCGCCACGCGGCCGGCGAAGCCGGAGCCGAGAGGTACTTCGACCTCGCCAAGGCTGTCCGGATCCAGGCCGCGCGTCGCTGACGGCCGCAGCGCCCCGCGCTCAGCGTCCAGGAGCAGGATGGTGACTGTCTCGACGTCCAGCGCCTCGCGGACGCGGTCGAGCGATGCTTCGAGCAGGGCATCGAGCGACAGGTGCGCCAGCGCGGTGTCGGTGACCGCCTGCAGGCGCCGGAAGCGCTCCGCGGTGCGCTCGGCCTCTGCCCGCGCGGCCTGCTCGCTCAGCAGGAGGCGGGCACGCTCGGCTTCCGCGACCTTGCGGTCGGTGACGTCGCGGATGATGCTGGTTACCAGCATGCCCTGCGGGGTTTCGACGGGGCTGAGGCTGATCTCGGTGGGGAACTCGCTCCCGTCACGCCGCCGGCCGAAGAGTTCCAGTCCGATCCCCATCGGGCGTGTGCGCGGGGCCTTAACGTAGGCGGCCCGGTGCGCCCGGTGTGCTTCCCGGAAGCGCTCGGGCAGCAACATCTCGACCGGCTGGCCGAGCAACTCCTCCCGTGTGTAGCCGAAGAGGTGCTCGGTTTGGGAGTTCGCCAGTACGATCCGCCCGTCCTGGTCGACGATCACGATCGCGTCCGGCGCCGACTCGAGCAGCGCGGCGAATCCCTTTTCGACGCTCGCGACGTCGCTGAGCCATTGTGATGCTGACGGCTTCACCACGCGCCAGGCCCCCCTCGTCTGCCCCAGGCCGCGCGGGAATCGATTGGCTGGAGCCGATGCGAGCCCAGGGCGTGCCGGCCCGCGCGGACCGGCATCAAGAGTGGGCTCCCTCGCTGCAATGCTATCAGAATTTCCGTCGAGAGCAGGATGCGGCGCCGGCTCCTCACGGAGTCGGGATCGGCTGCCCCCCGTTCATCACGTGGCGGATGATGCAGCGGGCGATCTGCGCGAGGTGGATTGCATCGTGCGCCGCCATGTGCGCCACCAGTTGCTGGATGGTGATCTCGCCCACCTCGGCGTGGACCCCGGTGCGCTGCCACTGTTCCGGCGTCAGTGCTTCCAGCATGGCGATCTGCTCCCCGCGCAGCCGGTGGAACTCGTCGAGTGCCTGTGTCAGCGACTGGTCACGGTAGCGGCCGGCCCGCGCGACCTCCTCCTGGTCGTACGCGGCGAGCCAGGGGCGCTCCTCATCGCGCATCAGCCGTACCCGCTCGATCACGCGCGCCTCGGCGTCGCGCAGGTGGCAGACCACCTCCACGATCGACCAGGCGTCCTCGCCCTCGCCACCGGCACGGACCACCTCGTCCGGCAGGCCGCGCAGCAGTGCCCGCAGCGTGTCGGGCGTGCTCCGGTAGACCTGCAGCAGCTCCGCTCGCTCGTCGAACATCCTGCATTCCCCTCCTTGGGCACAGGCCCCACTATCCGTGCCCGGCCTCACCATGCGCCAACCTTGCTGCGCCGTCAAGGGGCGTTGGGGTGGGGATGGGTGGCAGAGCCGTCAGGTGCGGCGGCCGTCGTCGATCAGCTCCCGGAGGGTCACAGGCCCAAGCCTCTTACCCCGGCGGAACTCCTTCAGCGCCTCGATGGTCTCCTCGACGCGGCGTCGATCGACGTCCGTCGCAGGTAGGAGTAGAGCCACCGGAGATCCGTGCCGGGTAATGGTGATCGTAGCGCCCCGCTCAACCTCGTCTAGGAGCTGGAACAGCTGTGCCTGCGCGTCGCTCGCGTCTACGTTCATCGTGCACACCCTCCGGCCGGTGCCGCTGGCACTCTCGTGCGCCTTACGGAAGCGGCAGTTCTATGTGATCGACGAGGTCTCTCAGCTTCTCACGGAATGCGCCTGGCCCTGCCTCAAAGATCGTCGGGAACTCATCCAGCAGAAGCAACGTCGCGAAAAGCGCAGGATTCATCCAGCCGATCACCTCGAGGAGTTCTCTGTGTTGGTCATCGAGGCTGTGAATCTCGGGCGGAGCTTTCCAGTACCAGATCGGTTCGTGGTGGGAGACGCGGTTCCGCAGCCGATGAATGCGTCCAAGGATCTGGGAGATCGCGTGACGTGTCCGGTAGATCCGACGGTTGTGCTTAGTAAATGACTCGTCTGGCGGGATAAACGGGAAGACGCTCGTGATTCGGTTGCCACGCCAGATGGAATGAACACTGGGATCGTACTCCTTGTTGAAGAGACCGACCCAGAATCCGAGGTTGAGTTCGGCGATGATTTCTCCTGGCGTCGGCGATTTTGGATTGCCCTTACGGCGTTTCCTGAGCTTCGCTTCGGCATCGACAATCAGCCGGCGATGGTGTGGCTCCAGGGTAGGACCGGCCGGCTTCCCTTTGAACCAGGTGGGGGTGTTGTAGGCTGCCGTCATCACTGCGTGGATGTTGTTCCGCAGCGCGATCTCAAATGCCTGAAGAGCCGGATACAAGGCCTGGCTCAGCGATATGTTCCAAAGATAGTGCGCCAGAATCTCAAGCTCATCGGCGGGTTGTGTAGGGAGACGCCGAGCGTAGGCGTCTAAGCGCTCCTGCGACAGACATCTGGTGAGCAGGTGGTAGTAGTCCGTGGAGCGGTCACTCATCAGGCAGCATCAGGCAGCATGTACTTGCATTCGGCAGCACAATAGCATCATAATGAGCGTGCCGTGCCCCGGGAGTTCCTCTCCTAGTCCTCCACAGGGCTAGTGAAATTAGAGCCCCGGGGTTTTGACTTCTTTACCGGTTTGCTGAACAGTTCATCCGTGACCGCATTATACGACGAGCCTGTTCCGTTCAGGTGGTCCCACCGACGTCATCGGTGACGCTTTCCGCGTGCAGTGCCCCTCACCCCCGATCCAGCAGCTCCAGCACGGGCGCGAGGCGCTCGATGGTCTCGAGGGTGGTGGGACGGAGGACGACCTGGATGTGGTTGATTCCCTCGTGGGCGAAGGCGCGGAACTGCTCGGCGAGGTCCTCGGGCGAGCCGGTCAGCGGGGCGAGCCCTTCGGGGTACTCCTCGCGGCCGAGATAGTCCACCTGGACGGCCACGCTGCGGGCGAGCGTCGCCGGGTCCCGCCCGACGTCGCGGCAGGCGGCGTCGACCGCCTCGCGTAGGGGCGGGATGGCGTCGGGCTGGCTGCGGCCGAAGGCGAGCCAGGCATTCCACATATCCCCGTAGCGCGCGGCAAGGCGCAGCATGCGCGGGCCGCGGGTGCCGGTGCCGATCATGATCGGCGGGCCGCTGGGCCGTGGCCCGCGCGGGCGAAGTTCCGCATCCCGCGTCTGGTAGAAGGTCCCATCGAAGGTGCTGGTGCCGTCGCGGAGGAGGCTGGTGATGATCTGGATCGCTTCCTCGAAGCGGCTGGCCCGGCGGTCGTAGGGGACCCCCAATGCCTCGTGTTCCAGCGGGGCGTCTCCGGCGCCCACACCGAGGATCAGCCGGCCACCGCTCACGTCGTCGACCGTGTTGGCGATCCAGGCCAGCAGCGCCGGGTTGCGGAAGGTGGTGCTGCTGACGAGCGAGCCGATCTCGATGCGCTCGGTCGTCGCCGCCAGTGCCGCGAGCAGGGTCCAGCAGTCCCAGGTGCCGCGGGGCGGGCGGGTGCGTCCCGGAAAACGCATCAGGAAGTGGTCCGGCACCCAGAGGGAGTCGTAGCCCAGTTCCTCGGCCCGCCGGGCCATGGCGAGCAGATCGGGCCAATGGGGCGTCTCGCCGGCCATCAGCCCCTCGCCAGTCGGGAGCAGCAGCCCGACCCGAAGCGGCCGGCCGGCACCGGACATCGGCTGGCGCTGGTTCATCGCGGCCTCCTTTCGGCTGGACCGGCATGATCCGCCGCCGGGGCCGCGCCTGTCAAGCGGCGTGCCGGGCGCCGCGTGCTCAGCCGCCGGCCGCCGCGGGCGCGTGGGTCCGGGCGTGGGCGATCGCGGCGGCTAATCCCGGCAGTGCCCGGTCGATCATGTCGTCGCTCGCAGTGAGCGAGACGCGGAAGTAGCCCGGCACCTCGATGCTCGCCCCCGGCAGCACGAAGATGCCGTGGGTGGCGAGCAGCTCGGTGAAGGCCAGGTCGTCCGCCCAGGGCGAGCGGGGCAGCAGGTAGAACGTGCCCTCCGGCGTGTGGACCTCGTAGCCCATCTCCCGCAGCGCCGCCACCACGCGGTCCCGCTTGCGCTGCAGGTGGTCGATGTCGATCGAGAGCTCCTCCAGATCCCCAACGGCGTACTGCATCACCGCGTTCGGGAAGCCGTAGCCACCCACGACCTGGCGCATCATGATCGCCAGATGCACCTGCTCCCGCTCCGGCATGTCCGGCGGGAGGGCAATGTAGCCCAGTCGCTGGCTGGGGGCCAGCAGCGTCTTGCCGAGGGTGTAGATCAGGACGGTGTACGGGTAGTACGCCGCGGGGCTGTGGTAGGTCCGCCCGTCGTAGACGATGCGGCTGTATGACTCGTCCGAAATCAGGTAGATCGGCCGGCCGTGCCGTTCGGATGCCTCGCGGAGCAGCTTCGCCAGCCGCTCCAGCGTCTCGGGTGGGTAGATCTTGCCGGTGGGGTTGTGCGGTGAGTTGACAAGCACCACCCGGGTCTGCGGCGTGATGGCGGCGCTGATGGCCTCCAGGTCGAGATCGAAGGTGCCGGGCTGCACCGCAACCCGCACCGGCGTGGCGCCCGCGGCCGCGATCATCGCCTCGTAGAAGAACCAGGGCGGGGAGATGAAAACCACCTCGTCGTCCTCGCCGGCCAGCGCCAGGAGCGAGTTGGCCAGCGCGCCGAACGCGCCCGTGGTCATCAGGATGTCCTCGGCGGCGAACGGGATGCCCCGGCGCTGGCGGAGGGCCGCCGCGACCGCCGCCTGGGCCTGCGGCTCGCTTAGCTTGTAGGCGAACCAGTGGTTGTCCTGCGGGACGCTCCAGCGCTGGATCGCCTCGGTGATGCCCGGCAGCGGCGGCTCGTGGGGATCACCAAGCATGAAGTCGAGGATCCCCGGCTCGTGCTGTCGGCGGGCGTACGTCGAATCCCTGATCGAACTGAGAAACGGTCCCAGGATATCGAGGATCGCGCGCGTACGCGGGGACAACGGGGAGAGGGACGACATGGGTGGGATCCTTTCCCTGCTCACCAGCCGCCATACCGGCTCCCGGCCGCTGGCGGCGTCGCTGGGTTCGATCCGGTGGTCACCGCGCCGCGGCTCGGCGCAGCGTCCCGCTCGCTCGCGCGTGAGGCTGGCAGGCACAACCACGTGCCTACACCAGGGTATTCCGGATAGTTTATGTGAGGCGATGTACCGGCGCAACCGGCTGCCAAGAGCCATCAGCCGGTCATGGCGCGAGGTAGCTGATGACTCCCACCGCAACCGTGCCCTGGCGTGGGTCGCGTGTGAACACCGCGGTGGCGTGCGCTGTCTCTTCCCCGGCGAGGAAGTCGATCAGCACCTCCGCGGTCTCGGTCTTGCCGTCGGGGGTGGTCAGCGAGATCGCGACGCGCACGTCTTTGGCCGTCTGTCCGCCACTGTTCCGCACTTCGACCGGCAGGTAGTAGCGGTCCTGCACCTGCCGGACCCGGTCCACCGGCGCGCTCGCATCGATGATCGGGGGCGTCGAACCCTGGGTGACGTAGGCGTAGATGATGAGCCCGATTACGGCGGCGACGATCAGCACGCTGATCCCGAGGGTAATCCACTCGACCGTCGTCCGGGCCGGACCCGGCTCCTTCTGCTGGTGCTCAGTGTCCTCGCGCTGCTCCGTGACCCTCATACCGCGAGCCTCCCGGCTGCGCCGCCGACCATCGTCGGCAGGCCCAGCACCAGCACCTGTGACAGGATGCTGGGGAATGGGTCCCCAAAATCAACGCGGTCCAGGAGATAGAGCGCCCAGAACGCCACCGACAGCGAGACGACGTATGAGACAACGGTCTCTGTGATGGGGTGCTGGAACGGGCCAGTCGGCCGCGGCCCTGCGGACTCGGGGTCGAAGCCGCTGGTGAAGACGATGATGTAGCCGATGACCAGTGTCAGTGCCACCAGCGCGACCTCGTGGTAGATGTCCAGGCTCGCCGCGAGGAGCTGGATCTCGTCCGTCGGCGCGATGGAGAAACCGATGAAGACCCCGCCGATGATCGTTGCCCCGAGGTCGTTGAGCGCATCTCGCCAGGGATGCGACTCCGCTGCAGACGGCTGCTCACCGGTGCGACCCTCGTGCCGGTCGAACACGGCGTTGGCGAGCGAAGCGCCGATGCTCAAGGGGATAGCCTGGATGATGACCTTGCCGAGGATACTGTCCAGCGGGTCGCCCGGAGCGATCCGGTTGAGCACGAGCAGGACGATGACTGATGCCACTACCCCGACGGCGAGGGTGTCGACCGACTCATCGATCGACGCGATCAGACTCGTCTCGCGCCTGGGCTTGAACCCCGCCAGGTAGGTCAGGACCACGTTCGCGAGGAAGGTGAGTGCCAGGAAGACGATGAGCTTCCAGAGATCGGCATACGTGCCGATCCACCACATCTCCATCGTGAACAGCAGCGGGATGCCGAAGAGGTAGGCACCGGCGAAGGCGCGGCCGAAGGACGCCGCCTCGTCTATCCACCCATGCTCCCGCGCCTGCTCGACCGGCTCACTGCTCATCACCGTTCCGCTCCTGCAGCGCCCGTCGGTCGCCTAGGCGAGCGCTGATGCGCCTTCGCGGTCGCTATCGAGAGAGCAATAACCGTTCCCGACACGAGAGCGCCGTACGCTGGTTCCGCGTGCGAAGGGTCTGCGCGGGTGGCGCGTGCCCGGGGCTAGAGCCGCCGGGCTCACAACGAAAGCCGGCTGAAGCCGGCTGGGGGAAGAGGGTTCAGCCCTCGGTGATACGGTGCCCACCATCCGGTTGGTGCCCGGGGGTCAACCCCCGGGCTGACAATGCGAAGCCCACTGAAGGGGCTGGGGACGCAGTGCCCGGTGGGAGGCCGGATTGCGTTCGCCTGCATGTAGGTCTCACAGCCCCTTCAGTGGGCTTTCCAAAATATCAGCCCGGCGGCTTTAGCCCCGGGCACGTGCCGAGCGGCGGGACCCAATGCCGGGGTGTGCCGCATGTCCCACCCCAGCCGGCTTCAGCCGGCTTTTCGTTGTCAGCCCGGGGGTTTACCCCCGGGCACGCGCCACGGAGCGGGGATCCTCATACCACATGCTATGCGCCCAAATCACGGCGCGGGTGGTGTGAGCAGGCGGCGGTCTTGCGGGGTCAGAGCGACTGGATTGCGCGCTTGAGCCAGTCGATGGCTTCTTCGTCGCGGCAGTAGCACACGGCTGGCCCGGAAACCGTCCCCTTGATCAGGCCGGCCTCGCGCAGGACTTTCAGGTGCTGCGACAGCGTAGATTGGGCAATCGGGAGATCCGCGCCGAGCGGGCCGCACTGGCACTCGCCGCGGTCGGCCAGGATCTGCAAGATACGATATCGCACCGGGTTGGCTACGGCCCGCAGCATGGCGACAAGGCGTTCATCCGTCTTCGATGGCAGCTCAATCGGCTTCACGGCTCGCCCTCCTTGCATCGTGTTTTTACGATGAAGGGCAGGGCGAGGTCAAGGTGCCGAATGGTGAGAGGAGGGGATGGTGACGGTGGCACGGGCGAGCGTGCGGGAGCGCGCCTTCATCGATCGGCAGCGAGTCGGCCATCTGGCGACGGTGGACGCGCGGGGCGCGCCGTCGGTTGTGCCCGTCTGCTACGCCTACGACGGGGAGTACTTCTACACGCCGATCGACGAGAAGCCGAAACGGCGTGACCGACCGCTCCGCCGGGTCCGGAATGTGGAGGCCACTGGCCGCGCCGCGCTGATCATTGACCGCTACGACGAGGACTGGTCCCGCCTGGGCTGGGTGCACGCGCGCGGACGCGCCTGGATACTCCCGCCGGGCGCGGAGGGACACGCGACCGCGGTCGCCCTGCTGCGTGAGCGCTACGCGCAGTACCGCGCCATGGCGCTGGAGGCGGCACCCATCATCGCCCTTGCCCCTGACCGGCTCACGAGCTGGGGCGCGCTGGACGAGTGAGCCGTGTGCCGCGTCTTCCGCGTGCCGTCGATCCTGCGTGCGCGCTCTCCTGCCCTGTCAGCGCAGCACGTGGAGGAGGGTGTAGACGCCCATGGCGACCATGACCGCTCCGGCGGCGGCGCTGGCGATGCCGCGGATGCGTGCGTCGACCACCATCTTGAGACCGTAGAGAGTGACGGCCGCGGCTGCGGCGGTCGAGAGGACGATCATCACGCCCCGCCCGCTGCTGGCGATCGGGCTGTTCCGCACGGCGGTCGCCAGCAGGAAGAGACAGAAGAGGACCGCGGCGCCCACCAGTGGCGGCATCCAGATGGGACGGCGTTCCCCGGCTTGCGGCAGATCGCTCATACGGTGCTCCTTCAGCAGGCTCAGCATCGGCGGCGGACCCGACACCCGCCGCCATGCCAAGTCTACGCCTTTGGAGAGTGCCTTGCTGCCGGTCGTGCTCCGTTGCCGAACGCGCCGCTAGCGCCCGTCCGCTCCCGTCAAGACCAGTGGCCGGTCGAGCCGGGAGAGCAGGCGCGTGGCCACGCTGCCGGCCAGGTGGCCGGAAATCCCGGCGCGGCCGTGCGTGGCCATGACCACGAGGCCGGCCTCACTGTCGGTCACGGCCGCCGCAAGTTCGGCCGCCACCTCGCCGCGTCGCACCTCGGTCGTCGTCGGGACCCCGCCCGTGCCGCGGTCCGCGACCTCCGCCAGGTAGTCGCGCGCGGCCGTCTCCTCCAGATCGAGCAGGGCCGCCGTGGCGATCGGCGTGAACGTCGCTGCCGGGTCGCGCCCCGTGGTGAGTGTCTGGACCGTCGGGACGACGCGCACCAGGTGGAGATGGGTGCCGGTCGCGGCAGCCAGCGCCTGCGCGAGGGGTAGGGCCGCCTCAGCCGCCGGTGTGCCGTCGAGCGGGACGACGATGGGGCCACGGCGCAGGGTGGGCGCGGCTTCCCCCTCGACCGGCCGGATCAGCAGGACCGGTGTGGCCGTGTGGTGCAGGACCTGCTGCGCGATCCGCCCGAAGAGGAGACCGCGCAGCCCGCCCCGGCCGTGGGTCGCCAGCACGATCAGGTCGACGCCCAGTTCCTCGGCGTGCTCCCCGATAGCGCGGGCGACATCGTGCGCCGGGTTGGTGTGGACATGCGTGGTCGTCGGGACGCCGGTTCTCTGCTCTCGGTGGGCGACGGCCGCCAGGTAGGCGTCGGCCGTCTCGACGTTGTCCAGGTGCGGTTCCCCGTGAACCGTGGCTGGCGCGTCATGCTCGATGATGTGGAGGAGCGTGATCCGGGCGTCGCAGGCGGCGGCGAGGTCGTAGGCCGTCGGCAGGACGACCTCGGCCAGCCGCGAGCCGTCGAGCGGCACCAGGAAGTGTCGGAGCCGCTTGGTCACAGGATCCCTCCCTGGAACGTGGCGACGAGCAGGAACACGTTCAAGCCTACGATCACCGAAGCGACCAGCCAGGCCACCCGGGTCGTCCAGGTTTGGTTCACGAGGTCGCCCATAATCCTCCGGTCGCGGGTGAAGAGTACCAGCGGAATAAGCGCAAAGGGGATACCGAAGCTGAGGATCACCTGGCTGATGACCAGCGTTCGCGTTGGGTCGAGCCCGAGCGCGATGACAACCAGCGCCGGCGCCATGGTGATGGCACGGCGCAGCCAGACCGGGATGTGCCAGTTCAGGAAGCCCTGCATGATGACCTGCCCGGCCATGGTGCCGACGGTCGAGGAGGAAAGCCCGGCGGCGAGCAGCGAGATGGCGAAGACGGTGCTCGCCAGCGGGCCGAGCAGCGGTGTCAGCGTGCGATAGGCCTCTTCAATCGAGGCGATCTCGATCAGCCCCTCGGCGTGGAACGTGGCGGCCGCCATGATCAACATCGCCATGTTCACCAGGCCGGCGAGCCCCATCGCGATGACCACGTCCAGGATCTCGAAGTGGTAGATGCGCCGCGCCTGGGCGACGTCCTTCGGCCGGATCCGGCTCTGGGTGAGTGAGGAGTGGAGGAAGATGACGTGCGGCATGACCGTGGCGCCCAGGATGCCCACTGCCAGGAGGAGGCTCTCTTCGCCCTCGAGCTGCGGCACCAAGGCGTGTCGACCCAGCGTGCCCCAATCGGGGCTTGCCAACGCGGTCTCGATGACATAGCTCACGGCGATCACGCCGACGAAGGCGGCGATCACGGCCTCCAGGGGCCGCGCGCCGAAGCGTTCGAGCGCCAGGATCACGAAGGTGACCACGCCGGTCAGGATGCCGGCCGGCAGGAGCGGGATGTGGAAGAGCAGGTTGAACCCGATCGCCGCGCCCAGGAACTCGGCCAGGTCGGTCGCCATCGCGACCATCTCCGCGACCACCCACATGCCGTACACCAGCGGGCGGGGGAAGTGATCGCGGCAGACCTCGGCCAGGTTGCGCCCGGTGGCGATGCCCAGCTTCGCCGAGAGCGACTGAATGAGCATGGCCATCAGGTTGCTCATCAGGATGACCCAGAGCAGGAGGTAACCGAAGCGGGCGCCGCCCTGGATGTTGGTGGCGAAGTTGCCCGGATCGATATAGGCGACGCTCGCCACGAACGCCGGCCCGAGGAAGGGGAGCACCCGCCGGATCCGGCCCAGCCGTCCGGGGGCGCCCTGCTGCTCCTCCCGCCCTGCCGCGGGGATCACCCGTCGTTCTCCCACCACCTCGCCGTCCTTGGGCTTCTCACCGCATCCATTCATCGAGCCTAGTCACTAAATTTGCCACAGCTAATTCTACCGTGTACCGGCCCGTACGCTAGCAGCCTGCATGCCGTCGGTCCAGGGGGGCGGGCGCGGTCGCCGACGTGTGATGCGGTCATCCGGTCGGATACGGAAGTCGTGCCTCTTGACGAAGAACGACTGCGCTGTAGGATAGGAGCGACCGGTTTACGCAATGTCTGGCGCAGGGAAGCCTGGTGGTTAATCGAGGTTGCCCTTTCGGAGGCTCGCCGGGGCAGTGGCGCAGCCTCCAACCGAGCCAGCCACCCACCGAGGGCTACCGGATCATCGCCGGGTCCACATGGTGGACGCTGCTGCATTGGCCCTGGCGGCTGTTCGTCTCGGCTCGCGCGGCGGGAATCTCCGCATCGCCACCGCCGCTGGCGCCACCCGGCGCTCAGTTCGTCTTCTTCACGGACCGCGAGTCGCTCGAAGGAGTGCATGGGCCGGCAGACTTCGCGCGAAGGATGGGGCTTCCGACGAGAGCTCACCAGGCATGCAGCTTGTACGGCTGCGCGATCGTGCGCTTCACCATCCCGGCCGACGGCGAGGTCTACACGCCGGTACCGCCCTTGGGCGCGCGGCAGGGACTGACGGGCGGCGGTGCGCGAGAGTGGTGTTTGGTTGGGAACCTCCCGCTCGACGAAACGATGGAAGTCGTTTACGTCGACGTCGATGGCAACGGACCGCGATGGTATCATTTACCTCTCTGATCGGCCTTGAGCCGAGGCCATAGAGGAGGACCGCCGTGACAGACTACTACCACGCCATCCTCAATCGGCTCCGCGGCGAGACGGACGACCTGCGCGGTGTCGCCAATAGCCGGTTGGATTGGTATGGCCTGGATGCGGTCTTGGATCTTTATCACCGGACAGCCGGTGAGGACCGTGAGGCATTTGTTCAGGCGGCGGGCCAGATCCTCGCTGAGGGCGAGCAACCCGTGGAGGTGATCGCCCAGCTACTCTATCTGGTCACCAGTCTCGACCTGACCCAGGTCGAGCCGAGCATCAAGCGGCTGCGGCAAAAGGCGATCGCGAACCAGGAGCCGCTCCGGGGCGTGATCGCGAACTATTTTGCTTTTCGCGAGTTGCGGCAGCATCACGCTCCAGCCCCCTGAAGCCCGAAACTTCCTCGTACCAGCCCTCCGGCGGATTCGCAATCGTCCCAGGCAGCAGGCGCTCGACCATCACCACGTCCCGCCAGGCACCGTCGAGTTGGGCGAGCGTCTCCTCGATCTCCACTGCTCTGCAGGCGGGTCACTCAGACGGAAAGAGGAGTCGTGCCTTTTGACGAAGCGGGGAGAGGGTTTCGCATAGGGGCGAACGATTCACATAAGAGTGACGTTGTCGCAGGGGAGCGTGGGCCTGGACGGGTGACGTCGGAGCGACGATGAGCAGCACGGTTCGTCCGGTGGGTGGTCTCGCGCGTGCGATGTTGTACCCGACGGACGACACGACGATTTCCTGGCCGCGGCGTGTGTCCGGGGCCTGGGGGACAAGGAGCCGACGATGTTTGATCCCGACGACGACATTCGGCGAGACCTCCAGCGGCTGGAAACGTTGCGGCACCTGCCGCCGGGCACCCACCTGCTGGAGCCGGGGTCGGTCGAGGAGCGCCAGCTCCTCGCCGACCTGATTCAGCTTCCCGCGGGGCAGGATCCCGTCGCCTGGCTGGCGGCGAATCGTGGCCCGCTGTGCGCGCGGATTGCGCTGCACGCCGCGCTCGAAGAGCTGAGAGGTCGGGTCGTTGGCGTGCGCCGGGCGCGATGGTACGGCTTCGACATGCCCAAGGCGGGCGAGCGAGCGTTGCTGGGCCAGCTCGTCGACCTGCCCGAGGAGTCCGATCTCTTCGACGCGATTCCGGAGCATGGACTGGCCGCGCCTGACGCCCTGCGTGCGACGCTCCGGCGCGTGCGCCGGCTTCGTGGAACACCGGAGCCCGCTGACGCCAGGGCGCGCGGCGCCAGCCCGCTGCTCGCCGATCTGCTCGCGTTGCCGGAGGACGTGGACGCGCTGGCCTGGCTCCGCGAGGAGCGCGCGTCGCAGGGCGCGGCGATGGCGCTGCACCGCCTGATGGAGCAGGCGCGGCCGCCGCTCCACTCGCTCCAGATCGGGCCGGTGGTGCAGGTCACGTTCCCGCGAGCGGTGATCCGGATGGAGCACGGGCTACGCGTCACCGTCGACGAGGTTGCTTTTGGCAAGGGCGGAACGCTGATCACGGTGCGGACGCGGATCCGCGCCCGTCGGCGCCCGGGAGCGGGGGATCTCCATCACGTGCTGCCGCGCTGGCCCGGCTTCGACCAGTTGGTCGACGATCTCGGTCATCGTTATCTGCTGCAGCGTTACGAGGGAGAGGCCGGTCGGACCCTGTGGTGGGCGACGCAGCGGATGCGGACGGCGTTCAACCCCGCGGTCGCGCCGGGCGCGACGCGGCTGACGTTCATTGCCAGCGCTGAGAGCATCGAGGTGGCCGGCTTTCGCCTGCCGGGCCCGGAGCGCCCGGAGCCGGAGCGTGTGCGGCTGGTCGAACTGCCTCAAGGCAGCCTCTGCTGGCAGATGGCGGTCCCGGCTCGTGCTGTCTAGCGTGAACGCCCCGGAGGGATTAACCCGGCATCCCCACCAGCAGTCCCCGACTCCCCGCGTGTCATCCTGAGCGGAGCCGGGGGCGGTGGTCAGCCGTCCCCGGCGCAGCGAAGGATCTCTGATGCGGGGCCGATCCGACGCGAGATCCTTCGCTCCGCCGCCCGGCGCTCCGCGCCGGCCGGCTCCGCTCAGGATGACATCGCGAGTGCCACGGGGACAGTTCCGGTGTGCCACGGTATTTCGTCAACGCTATGAGGGGGCGCGAAAGGGATCGTGGAGAGAATCGGCCCGACGCTGCTCGGTTCCCCATTTCCCTTTGCAGCACGGTGAGCTACTCGGGCGTCCGCGTCCGGCACTCACGGCGTGTGCGACGGCGGTAGGACGACCTGGCGGGATGATGCTCACGGAACACGCAACACGCAACACGGAACACGCAACCCGGCGCCCGTTTCCCGCTTACCAATCCACCGGCGGGTTGGCGATTGTCCCCGGCAGCAGGCGCTCGACGATGACAACGTCCTTCCAGACGCCGTCGAGTTGGGCGTGCTTCTCGTAGATGCCCACCTCACGGAAGCCGAAGCGGGCGCAGAGTGCGCGGCTGGCCTTGTTCTCCGGGAAGATGCGTGAGAGCAGCTTCCAGAGTCCCGCCTGCTCGCACGCAGGGAGGAACGCCTCCATTAGCGCCGCACCGACGCCGCGCCCCCGGTAGTCCTCATGGACGTAGACCGAGAACTCGGCAACACCCCGGTAGCACCACCGCGACCGGTAGTGATCGGCCGAGATCCACCCGGCCACCTGGTCGGTCTCCGGGTCGACGGCGACGAGCACCGGGTGATGCTTGTCGTGCGCGGCAAGCCAGCGAGCGCGCTCTTCGGCAGTGCGTTCCTCCGTCTCGAAGGTCGCCATCCGGCCGCGGATGCCCTGGTTGTAGATCTCGGCGATGGCCGCTGCGTCGCGCAACTCAGCCGGACGCACGATCACCGCCGCCCTTGTCTTTCCCGTCATGTGGCGCCCCTCCCTTGGTGCACGTACATGATTCGGTGCTGGGAGGCACGCGTCAAGACCTCGACCACTGGAAGTGACTCACCGGTTCACAGTGGCCCTCGGTTGACGAAGTTGCTATACTCTAGGTGTAACAACTACGTGAACCGGAGGCGCGACATGACCGCTACTGCCATCCATCAGCTCACCACCGCCGCCCACGGAGCGGCGCCGAGCGTCGTCGCCGCTGTCCTGCGCCTGCTCCAGCAGGTCGACTCGCCTGCC
Organism: Sphaerobacter thermophilus DSM 20745; assembly: GCF_000024985.1. Taxonomy (NCBI): domain Bacteria; kingdom Pseudomonadati; phylum Thermomicrobiota; class Thermomicrobia; order Sphaerobacterales; family Sphaerobacteraceae; genus Sphaerobacter; species Sphaerobacter thermophilus. The sequence goes on along the minus strand of NC_013524.1, from coordinate 704,042 downwards.
GAAGGTGCCTTCGTCGCCCGCGCGCTCAACGCTTTGGCGCGGCTCACGGAGGCGCTGGACGACACCACTCTCGGGGACGCCGCCGGGGCGCGGTCGGACTACGAGGTGCTGCTGGACGCGCTGGACGCACCGGCGGCGCTGGCCGTGCTGCGAGAGGACGACCCGCTCGTGGGGGCGCGGCTGCGCGGCTTGCGTGCGCGTGCCCGGCTGCTTGCCGCCGAGGGCGGTACCCTGTCCTCGACTGAGGTCGCCGATATCCTCGGTATCACCCGGCAGGCGGTGGACAAGCGCCGCAAGGCAGGGCGGCTGATCGGCCTTGCGACCGGTCGCCGTGGATATGCTTATCCGGCGTGGCAATTCGTTCCAGAGCGCGGCGCGCTCCTCCCGGGTCTGGAGGAGGTACTGCACGCTCTGCGCGAGCACGACCCCTGGATGCAGGTCGCCTTCTTCCTTACTCCGGATGTGCGGCTGCAGGGGGAGACGCCGCTCGCCGTCCTGCGCCGTGGCGACGTGGCGGCAGTCCGGCGCGCGGCCGAGGTCTATGGTGAGCAGGGTGCCGCGTAAGCCAGCGCCCGGTCCCCATCCGCTGCCACCGCCCGATCTCCCCAGCCGGGAGCTCCCGATCGTCACCGCCACTGGCCCCTGGTTTCGGCTCCACCGGGCCTGCCGCGACCCGCTCCATTTCGGACGATCCGCCGTGTTCCGCTTCGACGACCCGGAGGGTAATTATGGGGTGCTGTATGTGGGGGAGGACCCTCACTGCGCCTTCATCGAAACCTTCGGCAAGGGGCCGAACGCGGCGGGCGTGGTGACGCTCGCCGCGCTCGCCGAACGTGAACTTGCCCGGGTCGACGCGTCGCAGCCGTTACGGCTGGTTGACCTAACCGGTCCAGGTCTGGCGCGCCTCGGTGCCGATGGACGCCTCTGCTCCGGGGATTACGTGATTGCTCAGGTCTGGGCGCGAGCGCTCTGGGCCCATCCGTCACAACCGGACGGCATCCTCTATCGCTCGCGCCACGACCCGTCCCGAGCCTGCGCGGCCATCTTCGACCGAGCCGCGCCCTTCCTGCAGGCGACGCGCCTCCCGGGACTTGCGGACCCGGCTAACCGGTCACTGCTTGCCGCGATCCTTGACGCCTATGGCTTCGGCCTGATCTAGCGCCACAGGCGTGTTCCCCGGCGGTCGGGAGCTTACGCTCCTGAAGCGCCATCGGAGTCTGCACCGGTCGTGCGGACCGGGATGCGGCGGGCGCGGGTTTCGGCGGTCTTCCGCAGGGTGACGGTGAGGATCCCGTCCTGCAGCGTCGCCGTGACCTGCTCCGGCTCGACCGGCACCGGCAAGGTCACCGTCTCGGTGAACTGGCCGCTGTCGATCTCCTGGAAGTGCCAGGTGACCGCTTCCGCCTCGTCCTCCGGCAGCGTGTAGCCGTAGCGCGCCCGGATCGTGAGGGTCTGGTGGTCGAGCGAGATATCGATGTCGTCCGGGGTAGCGCCAGGCACCAGCGCCTTGATGACCAGTTGGTCGGGGGTTTCGTAGAGGTCGACGCCGTGGCGCATGGTGAACATCCTCGGCAGCGTGCGCCCCCACCGGAACGGCATGGGCAGCAGGCGATCCATCTCCTCGAACATGCGCTCGATCTCAGCGCGTGGTCTCCAGCGCTCAACCATGGTGGCACATCCTTTCTATGTACCCGCCACTATCTCGCCGATTCATTGGTCCCGACCCGCACCGCTCGCGCGGCACGCCAGTGACGACGCGCAACGGGGAGCGAGCCGGCGGGCGGCGCCACGCCTGGCGCCGCCGGCTCGTAGAGGAAGGGGCCAGCCGCGGTGTGCGGCTCGTCGTGTTCGTCGTCCACGATCGCCGCGTGCGACGTGAGCGCGCAGAACTCCCACTGCCGGGACATCGCGTGCTCCTCAGCGTGAGCGAAGCATGGTCGGAACGATCACCACGAACCAGACCGCGCCGCCGCCCAGGATCGTCAGCATGATCGGGAACTCATCGCTGCCACGGAGCAGAATCGCCGTGGCGGCGATCAGGCCGACCCAGACGATGACCGCGCCGATCAGATAGGTACGCAACGCCCGCTCGAGGTCCGTTCCTGGCTTTTCCATGCCGTTCCTCTCTGCTCGACTGCGGACTGCCCGGGCGCCATGCCGGTCTGCCCTCGTTTGCAGTCTAGACCTGGTGCCGTGCATGCCGTGTCGCGCATTTGCGGCCGGCATATCAGTTCCATATCAATGCCGCGGCACGGGTCGGTTCGGGAAATCACGCCGTCTGCGCGACACGTCGCGTGGAACATGCCGCCAACGTCAGGTATTGCCGCGGCAAATCTGCGATTTGCTCCGTGACTAAGTGGTATGTACCGCGCTACAGTTCATGGGATGGGGCGGGACACCGCGTCCCGCCGCAGGACGATGGACGAGGGATCAATGCCGCGGGACGAGCACCGAGAGCGAGCGACCACACTCACCCCGCTGCCCGAGCACGGGCACGGCGGGCGCACGCGCGCCATCCAGCGCACCCTGCTGGGCGTGCTGGCGCTCAACGTGCTCGTCGGCGGCGCCAAGCTGGGCTACGGCCTGCTCACCGGCAGCCTCGCCATGACCGCAGACGGCGTCAACTCGCTCATGGACGGCGCCTCCAACGTCGTCGGCCTGGTCGCGATCGCCGTCGCCTCGCGTCCGCCGGACCCGAACCACCCCTACGGCCACCGCCGGTTTGAGACGCTCACGTCGCTGGCGATCGCACTGTTCATGCTCCTGGCGCTGCAGGAGATCCTGCAGAGCGCCTGGCATCGCTGGCAGACCGGCGCGGCGCCGACCGTCACCGCCCTCAGCTTCGCCGTCATGCTCGGCACGCTCGTGATCAATCTGTTCGTGGCTGCCTGGGAGCGGCGCGCCGGCCACCGCCTGCGCAGCTCGATCCTGCTGGCCGACGCGCGCCACACGGCAACCGATGTCTTCGTCACCCTCTCCGTCATCGGCGGCCTGGTCGCCATCCGGCTCGGCCTGCCCGAGGCCGACCTCGTCATCGCGCTCCTCATCGCCCTGGTGATTGCCTGGGGGGCGTGGACGATCATCCGTGATGCCGCGCTCTCGCTGAGCGACGTCGCGCCGGTGCCGGCGCCCGAGATCGCGCGTGCCGCACGTGCCGTCCCCGGCGTCGAGGGCGTCCACAACATCCGGAGCCGCGGCGGCGAGGGGCTCATCTGGGTGGATATGCACATCCAGGTGGACCCCACACTCCGGGTCGATGAGGCCCACGACATCGCCAGCGACGTGGCGGCACGGGTCGAGCAGGCGTTGGGGGAGCCGACCGATGTGACCGTCCACGTCGAGCCGGCCAATCCCAGGCACCTGCGACCCACCCGCGGCTACCAGCCCGACGAGCTGGCCCGCGTACACCAGCAGCGCGACCGCGCCACCGGTTCGTGACCCATCGCCGTGCTGCCCGAATCGCCCCACCGGCGTCTGGCCGTCGAGTAGGATTGACGCGGCGGCGGGCGATCGGCGAGGAGGGCAGCGCGGTGCCGGACGAGCAGAACGAAGCGCGATCTCAGGCTCCCAATCTGGCACCGGAGTACCTGGAGCGGGCGCGGGAACTCGCCCGGCGCTTCGCGGTGCTCGAGGGCGTCGTCGGGGTGGCGCTCGCCGGAGGGCTGACCCTGGGGCAGGCCGACCGCTACAGCGACATCGACCTCGCTGTCTACCTTCGCCACCGGACGCTCCAGACCTGGCTGCTCGGGGCCGCCCCGCTGCCGGAGGGAGAGTCGCTCTACCACGGCCTCCGGCTCGACCTGACCTACCGCGACTACGCCGAGGAGATGGCGCGCCCCTGGGGACCGGCCGAGCGCTGGCAGATCGCCGCGGCCGAGATTCTCTACGACCCGGAGGGTCTGCTGGCCGAGCTCTTTCGGGAGAAGGCGGGCGCGCCCGAGATCGAGCGGCGCCGTCACCTGCTCGACGAGCTGCGCGCCGCCGAGGAGATCCTGGACCGGATCGTCCCGGCCTGGCTGTACCGCGGTGACGCGCCGGCCGCGCACCACGTGCTGAACCTCGCGCTGCGCCACCTCCTGAGCGCCATCTACCTCATCAACGACCGCCCGGTCCCGACCGATCGCTGGCTCGTCCATTTGGCGCCAGACCTCCCCTGGCAGCCGGAGCGCTGGGAGGAGCGCCTGGCCCAGGCGATGACGGTGAGCGAGCCGGACAACCGGGAGGCGACCCGGCGTCGGCACGTGTTGACCGGGTTACTGCGGGAGTGCTGGGCGCAGGTCGCCCCCGCGAACGCCGCGGACCTGGGTCCGACGGCCGCCGAGCAGACCCGGCTGCTGCGCGAGATGGCCGCGGTCGGGCGCATGCCGCTCGACGAGTTCCGCCGCCGCTACGGCGAGCGCGCCCTGATCCAGAGCCCGGCCTTCGCCGTGCTGACGATCGAGCGCTACGGGCGCGTGCCCGAGGTCGTCTTCGACCATGCCCGTCTTGACACCATCCTGGCCGAGGGCCTCGGCCGCTTCCTCGACCGCGACCAACGCATCCTCCGCCACCTCGCCGCGGCGGGATAGCGCTATCCCCCCTCTCCCCTGGTGGCCTCCGTCCGAGAGCGGGCCGGAGGGAGATGGCTTCTTCCACCCCGCCGACGCTGCCCGTGCCGCGTTGGGCGTTCGGGGTGACAGGAGCGCGGGCGCGTGGTATGCAGGCGGGTGTATGTGTGGGTCTGGACCATGGCTCCGTGGGTCGCGGGGAGGGTGAGCGATGAGTGCGGGAGCGACGCGCACGTATTCCTTCGTCCAGGTGGATGTCTTCACCGACCGCCAGTTCGGTGGGAACCCGCTGGCCGTCTTTCTGGACGGCACCGGCCTGAGCGATGCCGAGATGCAGGCGATCGCCCGAGAGATGAACCTGTCCGAGACGACCTTCGTCCTACCGCCGGAGCGCGACGACTGCGTCGCGCGCGTGCGGATCTTCACGCCGGGGCGCGAGTTGCCCTTCGCCGGGCACCCGACGGTCGGTACTGCCTACGTCCTGGCTACGTCCGGGCGCGTGCCGGCCGGTGCGACCGAGTTTGCGCTGGAGGAAAGGGTCGGGCCGGTGCCGGTGCGGCTGGAGGGAGATCCGAACGCCCCCACGTTCATCTGGATGCGCCACCCGGCCGCGACCTTCGGCCCACCGCGTGAGGGCCGGGCGCAACTCGCCGCGGCCCTGGGCCTGGACGAGGCGGACCTCTTGCCGGACGTCCCGGTCTGCGTCGGCTCCACCGGTGTGCCGTTCCTCTACATCCCGCTGCGGGACCCGGCGACGGTCGATCGCGTCGTGGTCGATCTTCCGGCCTTGAGCGCCTGGTTTGGCGATGAGGAGCTGGTCGGCACGTTCGTCTTCGCGCCCAACCCGGCGGCGGGTCCCAACCGTGTCTACTCCCGCATGATTGCCGCGCACGGCATCGGCATCGCCGAGGACCCGGCGACCGGCTCCGCGAGCGGACCGCTCGGCGCCTATCTGGTGCGTCACGGACTGGTCGCTTCCTCCGACGAGGTGCGCATTGTCAGCGAGCAGGGGACGAAGATCGGCCGCCAGAGTTTCGTCCACATCACGGTTCGGTCCCGGCCGGACGGCGGAGAGGAGATCGAGGTCGGCGGCGGGACCGTGCCGGTGCTGGAGGGAACGCTGCGGATCGCGTGAGCCGTGTTGCGTGTTTCGTATTGCGTATTCCGTATTGAGTAGGGGTGCTCGCGAGTCCGACCGGCTGTATCTCAAGGGAGCGGTAGCAGGGCGTGCCGCCCCACGCCCTCCCCTGCCTACGGATTACGCAATACGCACTACGCAGTACGCGAAACGCTCCTTACCCCCCGACGCGGCTCTCGAGCCAGCGGATGTACCGGTCGCGCTCGCGCGCGAAGGTGGCGCGGGCGGCTTCCGGGGTGAGGTGGACGGTGTAGGCCAGCGTGTCGAACGGCCCTGCGAAGACGACGTAAGACGGCTCCGGGGGCGCCTGCTCGATGAGGTAGACCCGGCTGTAGTAGCCGCGGAGGCGCCCGGTTGCCGCCGCATAGTCGCCCGACCGGATGCGCCGCCGCAGGTCGGCCAGGTGCTCGGCAAAGGTGAGCGGGCGGGTCGGCATCGGTGTGCCCCCTCGACGGCTGCAGGCTAGACGGCCCCGGTCGATCGTCATGCGTCGTACGCCTCATTTGATCGCGCGTGGCTGACAGCACCCCCTCACCTCGCCGGCCGCGTCGATGAGGGTTCGTTCAGGCAGAAGGCGGGAGGCACAGTATACCAGTCGTCTCGGAGCACCGAGACGTCACGCTCGGCTGCAACCATGGCAGGACCCCGCGCGTTTCTTCAGCGGTGGGGCCCGGCATCGCGCGTGCCGCACGCGGTGCCGCCCGACCCTGCCGGTCATGGCGTGTGCAGGAGGAGGTTGTGGCGCGGATCCTGATCGTGGAGGACGACCCGGCCATCCAGTCGTTCCTCGTCGAGACCCTGCGCGCGGCCGGCCATGACATGCTCGTCGCCGGCGATGGTCAGACCGGGGTGACCCTGGCCCAGGAGGCGCACCCCGATCTCGTGCTGATGGACCTGCAGCTCCCTGTGCTCGACGGCGCCGCGGCCACGCGCCTGCTCAAGAGCGACCCGGCGACCGGGGACATCCGCATCATCGCCATGTCGGCCGCCGCGACCTTCCACCTCGACCCGGCCCTGCTGCCCGCGGACGGGATGCTGGAGAAGCCCTTCGACCTCGACGTCTTGCTCGGCGCCATCCACGGCCAGCTCGTCACCGCTGGCGTCGCCTCCCCGTAGCTGCGGCGCGAGCGCCCGCCGCGGCCGGCAAGGCGCCGGCGCTGACTGAGACGGTGCGCGCCATGGTGGGGGCGCTGCCCGACACGCTCGGAGGCCTCCGCGATCGGGCGCTCCTGTTGCTCGGCTTCGCCGGCGCCTTCCGCCGCTCCGAGCTGGTCGGCCTCGACGTCGCCGACCTCACCTTCACCGGCGTCGGCCTGGTGGTGAGGCTGCGGCGCTCGAAGACGGACCAGGAGGGGCAGGGCCGGCCGGTGGGGATCCCCTACGGCGCGCAGCCCGACACCTGCCCGGTGCGCGCCGTGCCTCACCAGCGGCCCGCTCTTCCGGCCGGTCGATCGGCATGGGCGCGTGGGGGCCGTTCGCCTGTCGGATCAGGCCGTGGCCCTGGTGGTCAAGCGCGCGGCGGAAGCGGCCGGCCTCGATCCCCGGCACTACGCCGGCCACCGCCTGCTGGCCGGCCTGGCCATCAGCGCGGCCGCCGTCGGCGCCTCGGAGCGGGCCATCATGCGCCAGACCAGGCACACCAGCGAGCGCATGGTGCGGCGCTACATCCGCGATGGGAGCCTCTTCCGCGACAATGCCGCGGCCGTTGTGGGGCTGTAGCGCACGAAAAGGGGCAGCACAGCCCACGGGCCAACATAGGTATCAGGAGAGGATATCGGTGGGATGGCGGCTGAGCCGCCGCAAGGTGGCAACGGCCCGCACGCTGGCGCTATGGAGCAGACTGATCGCCGGATCGCGGAGCGGCACCATCACCACCGGGCCAGCGTCGCGAAGAGGCGACCGATCTGCGTGACCGATCGACACTCATGCGCCTGAAGTTCGGCCGTCTCAGGGCGTCTCCAGCCACTCGCGTAATCGTTTGGTCAGAAAGACCTCGTATTGGAGCGCCCCCAACTCGTCCGCGGTCACGTCAATACCCTGCTCCCTCGCCCGTCTGGCCAACCACTCCCACGGGTGCTCATCCTGGGGCAGGTCGTCATCAGCGAGGGCAAGGTTCAGCGCGTTCTGTCGGATCTTGTCTGGGGTCAATCCAGTGCGGATAGGGGCCGCATTCTCCAGGACCACCCGCCGCCCATCCTCTAGCTCCACGAGCTCCCGGACTGAACTGAGGCTGAAGCCAAGCTCCCGTGTGACGACAAGTCGTCCATCCTCCAGCTCGAGGAACTCCCGGATTGAGAAGCTCTGCGACGGTCCCGGATCTGGAGCCCCGGTCGCAAAGTCGCAGATAGCGCCCATGCGGACCACCCGCCCGGATCGACCCTGGTGGGCCGGATTTCCGGCGTCTGGGTCGAGCCTCGGGTCATACGGGGACCAACCTGAACGTTCGATCACAACCTAACCTCACGTTCCGCTGTAACAGCCGAACAGTACGGCATCAAGGATAGCAACGAAGGTTAATGATGGGAGAGAAAAAGACTCCTGGCGGATCAGGCCGATCGATGAGATCGACATCGACGAAGCCGCGCCACCCGACGAACTGCACTTGGTTGCTGCAGATCCACCTTGCGTTCGCCCAACGGCCGGAGCCAGGCCCTGAATAGAATTCACCCTGGCCGACAGTAAGCGTGACCCAATCGCAGACGAAACTATAACAGGCATAGGCCTGCAAGAACACCTGTACCCTGGCCTTACTCGGGCATGTGCCACCCACATACTCCCACCAGCCGTGGATGGAAACGGCATCACGGGTTTCCGATATGTGCGGGTTATCAATACCCTGTGCATACTGACAACCACCGGCCGTGATTACCTCTGATGTCCAGGCTGGAGAGACTGTCCATTGGTCATAGGGAGCAAAGTGCCCACCTGGGGGAACAACGGGGGTTGTGTCTGCCGCTGAGGTGCCTTCTTCGACCGTAACCGGGTCCGCCGCCTGAGCGGGGCCAGTCATACCGACGAGCAGGAGCATCACCACACTCGCCACCGCCAGCATTCGCATTCGTCTTCGTCGCACAGCCATCCCCCCCTTCCGAAGCACGTAGCTGATACGGTCCCCCGACGCGAACAGCAGGGCGAAGCTAGTCGACCATAAGCGGGTGTCTTGACGCTCTTGATGGCTCTTGAATCTTGGCTATCAGACTCTTTGCGCTCTTAATTCGCGTGGGCTCACCGCACGACGGTGAGTACAGCATAGTACAAAACCCAGCGCATGTCTATCAGCCTGGCTGGGTCATGCCGCAAATCTTCATTATTGCATTGCATGGGGTTACTCGAGCGGCTGATCGGCCGCCCGCTCGATCCGGGCGCTGGTCTGCTCGAGCACGGTCAGCAGGGCCGCGGTGTAGGCGGCTTCGGCCGCGGCCGCTTCGTCGTACCGGCGCCAGTAGGTGCGCCGGTGCATACGCGGCGGCTTGCTGGGGAAGGGCGCCTGCAGGTTGGCGGTTCCCCCCAGCCTCATCCGGATCCGCTGCACCCGGCGCCGGGGCCGATCCACCGCGTCGGCGCGCGTGCTCGCGTAGGCCAGCCGGTGGCAATGCCGACACCGGAAGCGGCCAGCCTCGATCCCCCGCACTACGCCGGGCACCGCCTGCGGCCGGCAAGCCCAGCGCCAGGGCCCACCAGGAGCCGGCGATGAGCCCGACCAGCAACCCGGCCAGCGCGGCCGACAGGGGCACGGCCGAGAAATCCGACCGTGCTCGCACCGCCCCGGAGTGCGAAGAGCGCGGCGCGCACAAGCCGCCAGTGCAGGGCAGCGCGCAGGTAGTGGAACATGTCGCCACCGTGGCCAAGGCGTCCGCCGGGTCGTGCGCCTCTCCCGGCGTCGCCGCCGCCCCGTCGACACGCTTTCCGAGCCGACCCGATCGTACCTGACCCGGCCGCGCCGCGTGTCAGTACCCTTCCCGCTGGTCCACCACGTTGCGCAGCGGCTCATCCCGCCGGAACCGGCCGATGTTGTCCAGCAGCACCTCGATGCCGCGCTCCCAGTAGCGCGGCGTGCCGCCCGAGGTGTGGTTCGTGATGAGCACGTTCGGCATATCCCACAGGGGCGAATCGGGCGGCAGCGGCTCCGGGTCGGTCACATCCAGGCCGGCCCCGGCGATCTCCCCCGCCTGCAGCGCGGCGATCAGCGCCTCCTGGTCGACGATCGCGCCGCGGCCGATGTTATAGAGGTACGCATCCCGGTGCATGGCGCGAAACTCGGCCGGGCCGAACAGGTGACGCGTGCGCGGTGTCAGCGGCAGGCAGATGGCGACGTGGTCCGACTCGCCCAGCAGCTCGTGCAGCGCCTCCGGGGGATAAACCCGCTCGACGCCCCGCGGCGGCTCCCCCGGCCGGCGGCGCAGCCCGATGACCCGCATCCCCAGCGCTGCCGCGCGCCACGCTAGCTCCGCGCCGATGTCGCCGAGACCAACCACCCCGAGCGTCTGCCCGCCCAGTTCGAACCGCCGCGACGGGTGATGCCACTCATGCCGCACCTGATAGCGCATCAACTCCGGCAGCCCCCTGGCGAACGCCAGCATCATCGCCAGCAGGTGCTCGGCGATGTTCGGCGCGGCAACCCCGCTGTTGTTGGTCACCACCAGGTTCCGCTCCACCAAGGCGGGCGACAGCACGCCATCCACCCCGGCGCCCGCGAAGTGCACCCAGCGCAGCGCCGTCGCCGCAGCCAGCGCCTCCGGCGGAACCCGCCACGTCACTAGCCCCTGTGCCCCTGCCAGCGCTGCCGGGAGCTCCGCCGGCTCGGTGCAGACGACCACCTCCAGGTCCGGAAACGCCTCGCGGATGCGCTCGACATAGGCAGGCTCCAGATCAATCCCCACCACAAGACGGCTCAGTTCTGCCACGGCGCGCTCCTCCGCTCGATCTCCCGGCACTACCACCAGCCCCGGCCACCCCACCGGGCTCCGCGCCGTTATCGCACGTGCGACGCCGGGCTGTAAACGCCACACGGGGTACCGGCACCTTGCGGGTTTCTGCTTATCGAGCGGCGCAACAAGGAGGACTTCAACAGTGACTGGGAGTCGGGCAGGCGGTCACGACATTCGGCAAGACATCGGTGTGCCGGGGATGGCGCGTCGTGCAACGCTCATAGCGACGAGCGCGGTTTCTGCGACATGTATTGCACGAGGGCGGGGTCTGTGCTAGATTGAGGTCAAGCTGAGACCTAGGCTGCATAACCGTGGGCGCCACGTGTGCGCTGGAGGAACGATGGTACCTTCTGAGCTACAGCGGCGGATTGCCGAGCGCTACGACCAGCTCAGCCCCAAACAGCGGCAGGTGGCGCGCTTCATCGCCGACAACGAGGCCTTCACGGCTTTCGCGTCCGCTGCCGAGCTGGGCAAGGCGGTCGATGTCGACGCGGCCACGGTGGTCCGCCTGGCGCAGTCTCTCGGGTTCAGCGGCTACGCGGAGTTGCAAGGGGTGATCCGCGGCCGCATCCCGGAGCGCCTGACCTTCGTCCAGCGTATCGAACAGCAGCGGCAGCAGCCCATGGACCGGCAGCAGTTGCCGGTGCAGGTCTTCACCAATGACATCGAGAACCTGAACCAGACGCTGAATCAGACCCAGCCGGAGGCGATCGAGGCCGCGGTGGAGGCGATCTGCCGCGCGGACCACGTGATCGTCGTCGGCATGGGCTTCTCGGCCGCCGTGGCCGTCTTCCTGGGGCACGGGTTGAACAGCCTGGGCATCCGCACCACCGTGCTGACCGAGGGCGGCTCCACCTTGACCATCACCCTCGCCAATCTACGACCCACCGACCTCATGATCGGCGTCAGCGTCTGGCGCTACCTGCGGGACACCGTTGCGGCCCTGGCCGGCGCGGCCGAGCGTGGGGTGCCGACGATGGCCCTGACCGACAGCAGCGTATCGCCTCCGGCGCGCATCGCCGACCACGTCCTGGTCGCCGCCACGCGCGGGGTCGGGCACAGCTTGTCGCCGGTTGGCCTCATAGCGGTCGTCAACCTCTTGCTGGCCGAGATCGCGGTCCGGGAGCCAGAGCGCGCTCTGGCCGTGCTGCGCGAGGTCGATCGCCTCTACCGAGAGCAAGGGATGGTGGACGGAGCGGAGCAGAACGGGTGAGCCGTGTACGGCCGCCGGAGGAGAGGAGATGGTGGATGGCCGATAATGAGAATCCCAATGTGACGGGAAACATGGATCGCCTGTACCGGACGGACCTGAGCCGCCGGGCCCTGCTTCGTCTCGCCGCGGGTTCCGCGGCCGGGCTCTCCTTGTCCGCACTGCTGGCGGCATGCGGCGGTGGGGACTCGACGCCCACGCCTTCGGGCGGTAGTGGGCAGCAGGGGGCGGCCGACTCGACCCCGACCCAGGCGAGCGACGGCACCCCGGCGGCCGATGAGACACCTGAGCCGGCCGGTGAGGGCGGTGGGGTCATCACCGTGGCGATCACCGCGCCGCTCCAGTCGCTTGACCCGGCGAACCACCGGGACCGGGTGACGGAGACGGTCCTCCGCGCCATGTTCGACGGCCTGGTCACCCGCCGGCAGGACGGCGAGATCGTCCCGGAGATCGCCGAGTCCTGGGAGCAGATCGATGACACCACGTGGGAGTTCAAGATCCGCTCGGGCGTGACGTTCCACAACGGCGACCCGCTCACGGCCGAGGACGTGCGCTTCTCCCTGGAGCGCGTGGCGATGGACGGCATGATGGACGGCGAAACCTCGCCGCGCAAGAGCCTGCTCCCACCGATCGCCGAGATCACGGCGCCGGATGACCAGACCGTGCGCATCGTGTTGGAGAGCGCGGTGCCCGAGGCGATCCTGCTGGCGGGCCTGGTCCACAACCAGATCGTGCCGAAGGCCTACGTCGAGGAGGTCGGCGGCGAGGGGCTGGCGGCCAAGCCGATCGGCGCCGGGCCGTTCAAGTTCGTCGAAGGCGACGTCAGCGACCGGATCGTGCTGGAGCGCTACGACGATTACTACGGCGGTTCGCCGGACATGCCCCCGGTCGGCCCGGCCAAGGCCGACGGTGTGGTCTTCCGGGTGATTCCGGAGTTGTCGTCGCGCCTCGCCTCGCTCAAGGCCGGCGACGTACACATCGTCCAGAACCTGAATGTGGACAGTGCGCGGTCGCTCCGCACCGACCCGAACATCGTAGTGAAGTCGTACGAAGGCACGCGGACCACCTGGCTCGCCATGAATGTGACGCGGCCGCCGTTCGACAACAAGCTGGTGCGCCAGGCGATGAACTATGGGCTGGATGTCCAGTCGATCATCGATGAGGTGCTCGGCGGCGAGGCGGTGCGCATGACCGGCGCGGTGCCGCCCTTCAGCCAGTTCTACGATGACTCGCTGCAGCCCTACCCCTACGACCCGGACAAGGCCAAGCAGTTGCTCGAAGAGGCTGGGGTCGGGACGAACTTCCAGTTCGTGCTCGACGCCCAGGAGCCGGACCGGGCGGTGGCTGAGATCATCGTGCAGCAATACCGCCAGCTTGGGTTGGACGCCAGCGTCCGCATCTGGGAGTGGCCGGTGCTGCAGGAGGCGACGCTCAAGGGTGAGCGGCAGATGCTGCTCGGCTCGTGGGGCAACTCCTTCCGGCACCCGGTCGACCTGATCAACCCGACGCTCATGACCGGCGGCCGCGGCAACTACTCGCAGTACAGCAACCCGGAGCTGGACGAGTTGCTGGAGCGGGGCGCTGTGGCTAGCAAGGAAGAGGCGGCCGAGATCTACAAGCGGGTGCAGCAGATTCTGTATGAGGATGCCCCCTGGGTCTTCCTCTGGGTGCCCAACGAGGTCGAGGCCGGGTCCGCGGCGCTGCAGAACTGGGAGCCCGGTCCGGACGGCCGCGAACTGCTCGCCGACACGTGGCTGGCGAGCTAGGGCGCGCCCGTGGCCGGCATGCCCGGCCGCGTTGATCCTCCGGTAGGGGCGGGTGACAAGCCCTGCCCCTACCGGGGTAGAGTTTCGGGAGTACGGGAGTGCGGGCGCCCTGCCCGTCCATCCCGTGGTGAGGGGACGCGCGACGGGCGAGGCTCCGTGCGACGCCCGCACGCCTGGGAACACGGCGATCACAGCGTAGCGGAGAGGACGGAACGCGTTGCGCGCGGCGCGGATCGTGGAGCGACTTATCGCGACCGGCGTGTTGATGCTGGCCATCGCCGTGTTCGTGTTCTTCTTCATGCGCTACCTGCCGGGGGACCCGGTCGACCTCATCATGGGCCAGGAGGGCAACGTCTCCCAGGAGCAAATCGACCTGCTCAAGGCACAGTACCGGCTCGATCAGCCGCTCCATGTCCAGCTCAGTTCATATCTCTCCGGCGTCCTGCAGGGGGACCTCGGCACGTCGATCGTGCAGCGCAAGCCGGTCACCGGCCTGATCATGGACCGCTTCCCGGCGACGATCGAGCTCGCCCTCGGCGCGCTTCTCTTCGCGCTGGCGGTGGCGCTCCCGATCGGAACCCTCTCCGCCTACTGGCGCAACTCGCCGGTTGACCGCCTGAGCATGGCCGGGGCCTTCGTCGGCATCTCGATGCCCGGGTTCTGGCTCGGGATCGTGCTCATCATGCTCTTCGCCGTGCACCTGAAGTGGCTCCCGGTCGGCGGCCGGGCGACGATCGGTCTGGAGCCGGAACACGTCACCGGCCTCTACGTGCTCGACAGCATCCTGACGCGCGACGGGAAGGCCCTCGTCGACAGCCTCAAGCATCTGGTCCTCCCCTCGGTGACGCTCGGCGCGGTCATGGCCGCGCTTCTGGCGCGGGTCGTTCGCTCCAGCATGCTGGAGGCGCTCAGCCAGGACTACGTGCGCCTCGCGCGGGCCAAGGGGCTGCATGAGCTGGTGGTCGTCGGGAAGCATGCGCTGCGCAATGCCCTGATCCCGACCGTGACCATCCTCGGCCTGGAGGTCGGCACCCTGCTCGGCGGCAACATGATCGTCGAGACCGTTTTCTCCTGGCCGGGCATCGGCCGTCTGGTGGTGGACGCCATCTTCGCCCGGGACTACCCGCTGGTGCAGGGGGTCGTCATCATCTACGCCTGCACCTTCGCGCTCGCCAACCTGGCCGTCGATATCGCCTACACCTACCTGAACCCGAAGATCGCGCTCTAGTCCGGGGAGGGAGTGGACCGATCAGCAAGGCGCAGCCGACGATCACTGAGACGACGTACTCGAAGCCGCCGGGGCGATTTGCCGCCCTGCGGAGCCGGGCCCTGGTCCGTCTGCGTCTCGCCGGGCGTGGCCTGGCTGGCATTGCCGTTGAGCTGTTCCACCACCCGACGGCGCTGCTCGGCGGCGTGATCGTCCTGATCTACATCCTGGCCGCGATCTTCGCACCCGCCATCGCGCCGCACGGCATCGACGAGAGCCAGCTCTCCCAGCGGCTGGCGGCGCCGGCCGGGTTCGGCGGCGATGGGTACATCCTGGGCGGCGACCCGGTTGGGCGCGATCTCCTCAGCCGGATCATCTACGGCGCGCGGGTCTCGATCGCGATCGGCGTACTCACGACCCTCTTCTCGGCCGTGGTCGGGGTGCTGCTCGGCGCGGTCGCGGCCTACTACCGTGGCCCGCTGGACGCGGTCGTCAGCCGGATTGCCGACTTCCTGCTCGCCTTCCCGATGCTCATCTTCGCCATCGGCGTAATGACGATCCTCGGACCCGGCTTCTGGATCATCATCCTCGCGCTGACCTTCAAGTCCTGGGTCGAGTTCTTCCGCCTGGTGCGCGGGGAGATGCTGGCGGAGAAGACGAAGGAATACGTCGAGGCCGCCCGCGCCCTCGGCCAGCCCGGCTGGGCGATCCTCCTGCGCGAGACGCTGCCGAACGTGATGAACCCGGTCATCGTCGTCGGCACGCTCCGCATGGGCACCTTCATCATCGCCGAGGCGTCCCTCTCCTTCCTCGGGCTGGGCATCCAGCCGCCGACCCCGGCCTGGGGCTCGATGGTGGCCGAGGGGCGCGACTATATGCTCGATGCCTGGTGGGTCGCAACGTTCCCAGGCCTGGCCATCTTGATCCTGGTCCTGAGCATCAACCTTCTGGGCGAGGGGCTGCGCGATATCCTCGACCCACGGTTGAAGGCCCAATAGGGCCACGGGGAGGTAGGCAGATTCCCGATGCAGACGACCCGGCAGGCGCCGACCAGCGGCACACCCCTCCTGGAGATCGACGACCTCGCGGTCCAGTTCGCGACCCGGCGCGGCACGGTGCGCGCGGTGGACGGCGTGAGTCTCCGCCTCCACGAGGGCGAGATCCTCGGCATCGTCGGAGAGTCCGGCAGCGGCAAGAGCATGACCCTGCTGTCGATCCTCCGGCTCATCCCGCGCCAGGGACGCATTGCTCGGGGCGCGATCCGCTACCGTGGTCAGAATCTGCTTGACCTCCCGATGGGCGCCATGCGCGCGCTGCGCGGCGGCGACATCGCCATGATCTTCCAGGACCCGATGACGACGCTGAATCCGGTGTTCCCCGTCGGGGAGCAGATCCGCGAGGCGCTGCGTATCCACGGCCGGCTCGACCCCGACCGCAAGCGCCGCTGGCCGCACGACCTGATCGACCGCCAGCGACTGTGCGCTGAGCGCGAGGAGGTCGTGCGGGTCATGCACGAGGTCGGCATCCCGGCGCCGGAGCTGCGCTACCGCGACTATCCCCATCAGTTCAGCGGCGGCATGCAGCAGCGCGCGCTGATCGCCATCGCGCTCTCGTGCCGACCGCGCATCCTGCTGGCCGACGAGCCGACCACCGCGCTCGACGTCACCATCCAGGCGCAGATCCTGGACCTGATGCGCCAGATCAACCGCGACCACGGCACGAGCATCATTCTGGTCACGCACGACCTCGCCGTGGCGGCGGAGTTCTGCGACCGGATTGCGGTTATGTATGCTGGCCGCATCGTCGAGAGCGGTGCCACCGAGGAGGTGCTCTTCCGGCCGCGGCACCCCTATACCGAGGGGCTGCTGCGCTCGATCCCCCGGCTCGAAGGCGAGCGTACCCCACTTGAGCCGATCCCGGGTGAAGTGCCGGACCTCGCCGCGCTGCCGGAGAACGCCTGCCCATTCGCGCCCCGCTGCCACCGGGCGATCCCGGCCTGCACGGCACAGGTGCCGCCCCGGGTCGAGGTCGGCCCCGGCCACTACGCGCGCTGCCTGCTGCTCGATGCCGACCGGCGGGAGGGAGAAGCATGACGGCAACACACGACCGCACGCTGGTCGAGGCGCGCGGCGTTGTTAAGCACTTCGTGTCTCGTCCCGGCATCGTCGCTCGCCTCATCGCTCGTGAGAAGGAGACGGTCCTTCAGGCGGTCGCCGGGGTCGATCTGGCGGTCCGTCGAGGAGAGACACTCGGCCTGGTCGGCGAGAGTGGCTGCGGCAAGACGACGCTGGGTCGGCTCCTCCTGCGCCTGCATGAGCCGACCAGCGGCGAGATCTACTTCGACGGAGAGCGCATCGACAACGCTAGCGGCGAGCGGCTGGCCCGTTTCCGCCAGGAGGCGCAGATCGTCTTCCAGAACCCGTACGCCTCACTCAACCCGCGGAAGACGGTGCGCCAGATCCTGGCCGTGCCGCTCGCGCGCCGGGGTGTGCGCGACTACTACGCCCAGGAAGCCGAGAGCGTGGCGCTGTTGCGGCGGGTGGGGTTGAATGAGCGCCACCTCGACGCCTACCCGCACCAGTTCAGCGGCGGCCAGCGGCAGCGCATCGGCATTGCCCGCAGCCTGGCCGTCCGCCCGCGCTTCATCGTCGCCGACGAGCCAGTTTCCTCGCTCGACGTGTCGATTCAGGCGCAGATCCTGAACCTCTTGGAGGAGCTGCAGGAGGAGTACGGGCTCTCGTACCTCTTTGTGGCTCACAACCTGGCGGTCGTCCGTCACGTCAGCGACCGGGTGGCGGTGATGTATCTCGGCAAGATCGTCGAGCAGGCGCCCACCGACGAGCTCTACGCGAATCCGCAGCACCCCTACACCCGCGCGCTCCTCTCAGCCATCCCGCGACTGGAGCGCCGACCGCGCGAGCGAATCGTCCTCCGTGGCGACTTGCCGGATCCGACCAACCCGCCGTCCGGCTGCCGCTTCCACACCCGCTGCCCCTACAAGATCGGCCGCATCTGCGAGACCGAGGTGCCGCGCTGGGTGGAGCGGAACGGCCACGGCGTCGCCTGTCACCTCTTCGCGTCCGAGGCGACCACGGGAGGGAACCGATGAGCGAGCCTGCCACGGCGAGCGCCGCCATCCGCGTCGTCGACGTCGCCGGGAGTCACCGGGAGATCGGCCGCCAGCACGGGCAGGCTGTCCAGTCGCTCGCGCCGATGATCCGCGCCGCCGCCGAACGCCACCAGGCTGAAGTGCCGCTCCCGGCGGAGGCACGCCGAGCGCGCCTCGCCGAACTGCGCGCGGCTCTCGAGCGCCACTCTCCGGCCACGCTGGAGCAGATCGCCGGGCTGGCCGAAGGCATGGACATCGACCCGGACGTCCTCTTCGGCGCGGCGACCGCCTCCTACCTGCACAATCTCGCCCGAGCCGGACACCCCGGCCCCGAGGAGGGCTGCACTACCTGGGCGGCCAGCGGCGCCGCGACCCGGGACGGTACCCCGCTCCTGGTGAAGAACCGCGACTACCGGCTCGATCACCTGTCACTTCAGATCGTCCTGCGCGTCCGGCCCGAGCGGGGGATCCCCTGGTGCGCGGTGACGAGCGCCGGCGCGCCCGGCGTCTACAGCTCCGGCATGAACGCGGCCGGTCTGGCGATCGCTGACACGCATGTCCCCTCGCGCGACCTGGGGCCCGGGCTGCCACGCTACAGCCTGATGCTCCACGTGCTGGAGGAACACGAGACGGTCGACTCGGCGCTGGCGTACCTCGCCTCGGTCCCGATGCAGGGCACGGGCAACCTCGTCCTGGCCGACGCTCACGGCACGCTCGCCACCGTCGAGTGCGGCTACCATACGCGCGCCATCGTGCGTCGCGCGGGCGATGCCGTGGTGGCCACCAACCACTTCGTCTCTCCCGCGCTGGCGGACGCCTACATCGAGGCCTGGCCCGACGCCGCCGACCACTCCCGCCGCCGCTATGCCGCCGTCCAAACCGCGCTCGCCGAGGCCGCCGGGCAGGTCGATCCCGCCTTTGCGCGGGCTCTCATGGCGCGGCACGACGGCCCGGTCGGCTCCATCTGCGTCCACCGCACCCCGGAGCGCGCCTCAGAGACGATCTCCTGTACCATCTTCCGCCCGGCAGACCGCCTTCTGGAAATTGCCCACGGCCTGCCGTGCGCCAGCCCCTACCAGACAATCCCGGTCGTCGCGGAGTAGCGCGGGCGCGGCATTGTCCGATACGACAAGCGGGAGGGAGCGCGCTCCCTCCCGCTTGTGGGTTGTTGGGGGTGACGTTCCTGAAGCCACGCTGTGGCCGTGGATCAATCGGCGTCGTTCACCGCGATCTCGATGCCGAAGAGCGGCGGGTACATCTGCGAGCCGAAGGCATCGGGCTCGCCGGGACTGCCGGCTGGGCGTCGCCGCCGGATGGTGAACTTGATCGCCTGCGCCGGGTCGAAGGCCGCGAAGCTGACCACGTCCTCAACCGGGATGTGGTAGAGCTCGGCGATGCGCTGCGGGGTAAGTGCCTCGCTCCGCTTCGCCGCCTCGTAGTAGCGCGGCTCCCGGAAGATGATGTCGAAGGTGACGTGGTCGACCCCGGCATTCTTGCTCCGGATCGTCGTCGCCATGTCCCGCAGCTTCATCGTGGTGCCGGTCTCTCCTGCCATCGGATCTCCTACCCTCCCACCGTCAGCAGTCGCGTGCGGAAGAGTTCACGCGGGTCGTTGACCGGCAGCACGTGGGCGACCGTCCACTGGTAGCCCGGCCGAGCCGCCAGCACCTCATCGGAGAAGAAGGACGCCCCGCCCGCGGTGCCCTTCACGACCGGCAGTCGGGCGTAGAACATGTTGCGTGAACCCATCGCCGCGATCTCGTCGGCCATCGCCCGGGTCGGGGCCACGGCTTCGACAACCACGGCCACCTCGTGCCCGACGACCTCCGGTGTCGGCTCCAGGTAGCCCATCACGCCGTTGCGGCCGAAGACATGATAGAAGAGCTCGTAGCCCCCGGGCTGGCCGGGCGGGCCGAAGCGTTCCTCCACCTTCTTCCGCGCGAAGGCGATCACTTCGTCCAGATAGGAGAGGGTGATCGGGTCGCGGATGCCCATGATCGCCAGCGCCCGCTCGCCGACCTTGCCCGCACCCTCCAGCTTGATCGTCGGGCGCGGAGCCTCGATGAACCGCGGGCCGGTGACGCGCGTCCGCCGCTCGTCGATTGCCTCATACCGGATCTCCCGCAGGTCGAGCGACCCGGCCGCGACCGTTTCGGTGAACGGGTCGATCCGCTCGTACATGGCGTGCCCGGCGACCGACGCGGGCGTGCAGCGCTGGCCCGGGTGCATCGGCTCCAGCACCAGGTCCTCATCGGTGATCGTGCCGATGACGGTCTCCTTGCCCATGTAGGGCTCGGCACAGAAGGAAGCACACTCCAGGAGTTTACCCAGGCAGTAGGCGAGCGCCTTCGGGTAGCCCGCGCGCAGGGCAGGCGCCGCGAAGATGGCGCTGTCCGACGCCCGGCCGGTGATGATGATCTCCGCCCCGGCATCCAGCGCGTCGATGATTGGCTCGGCGCCCATCACCCCCACGATCCGGTCGGTGCGGTCTAGCGTCGCCTCGTCCAGGGGCGGCCGGCCGTTCAACCCGGCGATCTCCACCCCGTCGCGGATCAGCCCGCGCAGAAACTCGCGGTCGATCTCGGAGTAGATCGCGGCGACGCGCACCGGGCCGAGCCGCTCCCGCTCGACCACCTCCTGCACCATCGCCACGTAGTCATCCACACCCCGATCGGTACCGGTGTCGGAGGCCGAGCCGATGATGGCCGGGATCCCCAGCTCGCGGGCGCCGCGGACGATCAGCTCGATGTCGTGCATCTGCCACTCGCGCGGGCTGTGGGCCTGGTCCGAGCCGAGCGGGTAGGGGCCGATGTCGCAGCTCCCGGAGTCGGCCACGATGGCGTCCGGCTCGTGCCTGAGGCCGATCTCGAAGCTGCCGCGCTCGATCGGCGTGAAGCCGAGATGCCCGGTGGGCGACATGAGGCGCATCTGCCGTTGGGTACTCATCGGTCCCGAAGCCCCCTCTTCCTTCCGCGCTTCCCCGCGCGGGACTGGGCGCACCCGCGCGGGCAGGGCCGCGCTCCCCCGCCGTATATCCGGTCTGATGCTGCAACGATCATAGCGAAGAAGGTGGCATGGTGCAAGCGTGATTGCAGGTCGGTGTGTGGGGTGGGGTGGTGGGGAGGGGTCCAACACCGCGGTCTGTGCCCGGGACTGAAGCCACCGGGCTGACAAGTAAAGCCGGCTGAAGCCGGCTGGGGTGGGACAGTCCTCACACCCTTGCATGGTGTCCCGCCGCCCGGTTCGTGCCCGGGGCTCAAGCCGCCGGGCTGAATACAGGGTAAGCCCACTAAAGGGGCTGTGATGGCTATATCCAGACGGATCCGATCCGGCACCCCGCCGGGCGCTGCGTCCCCAGCCCCTTCAGTGGGCTTCGCCGTGTCAGCCCGGGGATTTATCCCCGGGCACCGACCGGACGGCGGGCACCCAACGCCACGGTGTAAGCCCTGGTCCGCCTCAGCCCGCTTTAGCGGGCTTTTCGTTGTCAGCCCGGAGGTTTACCCCCGGGCAAACGCCACCGCGCGAAAACCCTCCCACCACACGTGCTGGCCCATGCCACGGCCCGGGCGTCCGCGCAGGCGCGGCAGGGCCGGGGCCTCGAATCCGCTCCTACGAGGGGCGTGCGCTGTCCTCCCCCCGCTCGCTGGCGGCGGAGTAGATGCGGTGGAAGTAGCGGCTGGGGTGGACGGCGAGGAGGCGCGTGGCGGTGAAGCCGGCGCGGGCGGCGAGGAATTCCCAGGTGTCGTAGCTGAGGGGGTAGGGGACCCAGCGGTTGCCGTGGTCGGTGTCGTACTCGACCAGGAGCAGGCGTCCGCCGGGTCGGAGGTAGCCGCGGATCAGGCGCAGCACCGGCTCCTTGTCCCGTACGAAGTGGAGCGAGTTGGCCATGACGATGCCGTCGAGCTGCGGCAACGGGAGCGGGCGGGTGAAGTCGGCCACGAGGAGGTGCAACGTCGTGGTCGGGAAGCGGGCCTGCATCGCGCGCTCCTGCCGGCGGAGTGCGTCGGCGTCGCGGTCGACGGAGTAGATCGTCGCGCCGGGGCCGAGCAGGTCGGCCAGCGCCAGGGTGAAGGCGCCAGTACCGGAGCCGAGGTCGGCCCAGACCCCTGGCTCTGTGGGTACCCCGTCGCGCAGCAGGCGGACGTGGTCGGCGTGGTCCATGGTCGGCTACCCGTCCTTCCTGGGGTCTGGGGCGGTGCGGGGGCGCACCATGTCCTGGCGCGCCGGCCTCGGGAATGATCAGGCGGCGGAGAACCCGTCCCCGCCGCCCGTCGTGCGCGTGTGGCGTGCCTCCGCGTTTGGCTAGACCTCAACGCCGAGGTAGCTGCGGAGGAAGTACACGAGGAAGGCGAGGCTGGCGATGTGCATCGCCGGGTGCACCTCGCGGAACTTCCCCTTGAAGATCTTGATCAGCGTCCAGGTGATGAAGCCGGCGCCGATGCCGTTGGTGATGTTGTAGGTCAGCGGCATCATCACCATCGTCGCGACGACCGGCAGTCCCTCCTCGAGGTTCGCGAAGTCGATGGCCCGGCCGACGATCGTCCGGCCGTCCTGCGTGCGCGTCTCGCGCTCGCTCAGCACCGACATCATCATCCAGCCGACGATGATCAGCGCCGGCGCCGTCGCCTGGCTCGGGACGACCTCGACCAGCGGCGCCAGCGGCATCGCCAGCAGGAAGAGGATGCCGGTGACCACTGCCACCAGCCCCGTGCGCCCACCGACGCCGACCCCGGCCGCTGACTCGATGTAGGTCGTGGCGGAGGAGGTCCCTGCCGCGCCGCCCGCGACCGCCGCGAGCGAGTCGACGACCAGCGCCCGCTGCGCCTGGGGCAGCTCACCCTTCTCGTTCAGGTAGCCCGCCTGGCTGCCGACCCCAATCAGGGTGCCCATGGTGTCGAAGAAGTCGGAGAGCATGAGCGCGAAGACCACCAGGATGGCGGTGAGCACGCCCAGTTCGGCGATGAAGCCGAAGGAGAACTGACCGATCGTGCCGAAGTCGGGCGTCGCGATCCACTGGCTCGGCAACTCAGCCACGCCGGGCGCAAACGCGTCGGTCCCGGTGACCGCCTTGGCAATGATCGCCGCCACCGTGCTGCCCAGGATGCCCCACAGGATTGCGCCCCTGACGTTGCGCGCCATGAGCGCGATGGTGAGGGCCAGACCGAAGGCGGTGACGAAAACCGGCGCCCCGCGCAGGTCACCCAGCGCCACCAGGGTCGCCGGGTCGGCGACGACGATCCCGCCGTTGACCAGCCCGATGAACAGGATGAAAAGCCCGATACCGACCGAGATAGCCTTCTTCAACTCGGTTGGGATGGCGTTGAACACGGCCTGCCGGATGCCGAGCAGCACCAGCGCCGTGATGACGAGACCCTCGGCCACGATCACGCCCATTGCCTGGGGCATGGTCAGCCCCATCGAGCCGACGAGCTGGAAGGCAACGATGGCGTTGAGCCCCATCCCCGGCGCGATGGCGTAGGCGCGGTTCGTCGCCAGGCCCATGATGATCGTCATCACGCCCGCCACCAGCGCCGTCGCGGTCGCGGTGGCACGGATCGGGAATTGATCGGGAAGATCAGGATTGCCCAGGATGATCGGGTTTACGAAAAGGATATAGGCCATGACCATGAACGTGGTCAGGCCCGCCATCACCTCCGTCGGGACGGTTGTCCCGAACTCCTTGAGATGAAAGAACCGGTCGAGGAACCCCTCGGTTCCCGGCTCCTGCCGTGTCGCGACCGTCTGCTGACTCACCGTACGCTCCACCTCCCGCGAAAGACCACCGCCGCCGGTTCATTCTACACGACGAGTGTAGGGTCTGTTGACCGGATGCGCAATGGATCGTGAGCGTCAAGTCCTGCGAACGTATGCACCTCTCTCCCGCCTTCGGGAAGGGGCGGCCCGTCGCCGGATACGCGTCACGCAGATGGGAGTAGGGAACGGTGAACCAGATCAGCAGACAATGCCCGCCCGAAAATGCCGGGCGGGCGGGGTATGTTCTGTACTCACCTGTGGGGAAAGTGCGGGGCGCGTTACCAGGTGATCTTGAAGCCCTGCGAGAGGCCGAGAGCCATGAGGCCGAACAGCGCTACGAAGTTCAGCATCAACAGGACGACCAAGGCGACGGCGGCCCGGCCATAGGCGCGTTCAGGACTCTCCAACGGTCTTTCCTCCTCGATCGACGGTCATGACCGCACGCTGCTGCAGAGGATAGGCCAGTCCGTGCCGCCTCGTCAACGGTTGGGTGGGGTGGAAGCGGAATGACGTGGGAGCGCCGGAATCTTGCAGGCTTCGGGCATAGGACACGATCCGGAGCGTGGGCGCCGAACGGAGCAGTGCCGGCCCCGTCCGCTGGCATGTGCCCGGGGGTAAACCCCCGGGCTTCCCCTGTCAGCCCGGCGGCATTACCCCCCGGCCCGGACCACGGCGCAGGAACCTTCGCGCCACCCATCTACGGGTGCCAACCACGCCGCGGCGCCCCGCGCACCATCCGTCTGCGGGCGCCTGGCATCACGCCGCGCCATACCAAAGCGGCGGCTTTGCCGCCGCACTCCAAAGCCGGCTTCAGCCGGCTTCTATTAGTCAGCCCGGGGGTTTACCCCCGGGCACGCGCCACGTGCGGGGTTCTTCACACCAGCGGTCTGGAGATTCGCGGTATTCGTCTCCTCACCGGAACAGCAGCTCGCGCTCGAAGTCGTCGGCCTGGGCGAGGCCGAGGGCCTCGCGGGCCTCGGAAACGGCGTAGAGGGAGCCGGTGACGCAGATCAGGTCTTCCGGCGCGGCGGCATCCAGTGCGCGGTGTAGCCCGGTGGCGATGTCGGGAGCCTCCTCGACGGCGAGCCCGGCGCCGCCGGCCGCCCGGGCGGCGGCTGCGACCTGGGCCGGATCGGCGGCCCGGGGGTGGTGGGAGGCAGTGGCGATGATCCGGTCCGCCAGCGGGGCGAGGATCTCCAGCATCGCCGGGATGTCTTTGTCCCGGGCAATGCCGAGGACGAGCGTGCGGCGGCGCTGTCCGAAGGTGTCGACCAGCGCCTCGGCGAGGCGGGCGGCGGCGTCGACGTTGTGCGCGCCGTCGACCACGACCAGGGGCTGCTCACGCACGACTTCCAGGCGGCCGGGCCAGTGGACCGCTGCCAGCCCGGCGCGGATGGCGTCCTCCGGGATGTCGATGCCCTGCTCGCGCAGTAGCCAGCAGGCGGCGACGGCCGTGGCTGCGTTCTCCACCTGGTGTCGCCCGCGCAGCGCGACGCGCAGGTCGCGGATGGTCCCCCACGGGCCGGTCAGGTCGAAGCCGGTGTCGGTGCCGGTCGCATGCCAGTCGCGACCGGCCCGGTAGACCGGGCTGCCGCGCTCGGCGGCGATCCGCTCCAGGGTGGCCAGGGCTTCGGGCGGCTGTGGGCCGAGGACGACCGGGCGGCCCGGCTTGATGATGCCCCCCTTCTCGGTCGCGATCGCGTCGAGGGTGTCGCCCAGGATGGCGGTGTGGTCGTAGCTGATCGGGGTGATGACGGCGACGGCCGGGGTGACGACGTTGGTGGCGTCGAGTCGCCCGCCGAGTCCGACCTCGACCACGCCGACCTCAACACCAGCCCGAGCGAAGGCGAGGAAGGCGAGCGCGGTGGAGACCTCGAAGGCGGTGGCCTCGCCCCAGTCGGGCCGCGCCTCGGCCAGGCGGCTGTTGACCGCGGCAAGCTCGGCGGTCAGGGCGGCGAAGTCCTCAGGCGTGATCGGCTCGCCGTCGATCTGGACCCGCTCGCGGAAGGTGTGGAGGTGGGGTGAGGAGTAGAGGCCGGTGCGTTTTCCCGCGGCGCGCAGGATGGCGGCGACGCAGGCCCCGGTCGAGCCCTTCCCCTTGGTGCCTGCGATGTGCACGGCGGTGAAGCGCTCCTCGGGGTTGCCGAGCGCTTCCAGTAACCACTTGGTGCGTTGGAGGCCGACCGTCTCGGCGTCGAAGGGGTTGGCTACGAAGCCCCGGTCGTAGCCGGAGCGCTCGATGATGTAGGCGATCGCCTCCCGGTAGTCCATCTCCCCCCTCCCTCGCCGCGGCGTTAAACCCCGTTTGTCCCGACGCTCATCATAGCGCCCGGGGCGAGTTCGTGCGCGGGGTGGGGAGGGATCCGCATCGCCTTGGGGACGGCAGTCACGACGGTGTAGGTGGTGCCGGTGGTGAGGAGCGCGGCGGTGCGTGCCGGGCGGGCATTATCACCGGCCGGGCGCGTGTGTGGAGGGATAGGAAACAGTACGCAACCAGTGTGGGATTATGGTATCGTCTCCCCACTATCGTGCCGATCGGCCGTGCCGCACGTCGGGAGGACGACGACAGCGTGTTCTTCGGGTCCGAATCCAAGCTCGATCTGGCCCAGGCGCTCTATGCCCTTGGTGGTGTGCAGTTTGGCGACTTCGACCTCGGACCGACCGCCGGCCGGTCGCCGATCTACATCAACCCGCGCGTGCTCATCAGCGACCCCGCGGTCCTGCGCCAAATCGCGCGGCTAATCCATCAGGAGATCCAGGCCGATCAGGTCCGGCGCAAGCCCCGCCTGGCCAGTTTCGGCGCGGTGGCTGGCGTGCCGATGGGCGGCCTGCACATCGCTACCGCCTACGCGCTCGTCAGCGATACCCCGCTGCTCTATGTGCGCCCCGACGGCTCGCACCCGGAGATCGAAGGGAGGGTCGTGCCGGGGCAGACCGTCCTGGTGATCGACGACCTGATGACCGGCGGTACCAGCATCCTCACCACCGCTCGGACCCTGGAGAAGGCCGGCTTGATCGTCCGCGACGCGATCGTCCTGATCGATCGGGAGCAGGGCGGCGTCGCCCGGCTGCACGAGCACGGCTATCGGGTCATGCCCATCCTCGGGCTGCGCATGATGATCACGTACTACCACGAGAGCGGCATGATCGACACCGCCGATTACCAGAAGGTGATCGACTACCTCGACAGCACCTCCGGCCGGCATCGCGGGTGACGAGGTCGCCACGACGAGTCCGGCGCACAATACGCAGGCGATCCACACTGTTCTAGCCCCGCTGTATCTCTGACAGTATCGACTCCACAACAGTCCCGGAGTGCGGCCCTCGCCGACGAGCGAGCGCCGGGCACCCGTGGTGGCAGTCTTGGTTTGAGGCCGTGTCATCCTGAGCGGAGCCGGGAGCGGCGATCAGCCGGGCCTGGCGACTCCGTCCGAGTCGAAGGATCTCCCCACTGGGTGGTGGTTCTGACGCGAGATCCTTCGCTTCGCTCAGGATGACATAATGGCGTGGTCGTCCAGCATTGTGTGACACACGGCGGCGTGCAGGGGATTGGTCACCGCGCTGGAGCATGAAACCGGGGTCGAGCGAGGAAGCGCTCGACCCCGGTCGATTACACCGCTTGTGCCTCACCAGAAGGTCACGCGACAGGCATCACGGAACACGCGTGACACGCAACACGCATCACGGAACACACACGACGCCTACAGGATCCGCCGCTCGGCGATGCGGGCGAAGTCGTAGTTGCGCCAGACGGGGATGCCGCAGTAGCGCTCGCCCTCGGGGCAGAAGGGGCGGGTGCCCGCCTCGTGGCGCAGCATGCAGGGCGGCCGGGCGACGTAGCGGCCGATCTCGGGGAGCACCTGCTTGACCTGCTCTGTCTCCTGCCGGGCCGTCTCGAAGATCTCCCGCTGCGCGTCGTAGCAGAGCCGCTTGACCCACTTCCAGAAGTAGGTGAGCAGCGTGCCCGTCTCGTAGAAGCGGACGTGGTGGCTGTTGGGCAGTAGGTAGAGCACCTGCTCGACCGGGACGCCCGCGTCGAGCAGCCGGTTCTTGGCGTCCCAGAGGGCGCGCACCGTGGCGTGGTACTCCTCCAGCGCCTCCGGCACCCGCGCCACGTCGTACGGCACGATCACGTCCGGCTCCTGGCGCAGGTGGGCTGAGAGCACCGGGCTGGAGGAGAGCGTGCCGCGGTGCCGCTGGTTCTGCGCTTCCTCGGCGCCGCTGATGCGCTTTTGGAAGGTGAAGGGGACGTGGTTCATCGTCTGCATCAGCTTGGAGTGCATCGCCAGGAAGAGCGAGTGCCCGTGGTAGTGGTTGCGCGCCGGGTCGAGCACGAGCGCAATCGCCTCGGCGTCGGAGAGCTCGTCGCGGCTGCGGCCGAGCACGGTGCGGACGGCGTTGGCCAGCAGGCGCTCGGCGTTCGGGTTGTAGGCGACGAGCTTTGAGTGGTAGTTGCCCAGCTCGGCGTCGAACTCGCGGAAGAATTCCTCGTTGCCGGTCTGGTCGAGGTTTGCCCGCAGGTTGGCCAGCGCCTGGTACTCCGGGGTGTCCTCGGTCGCGATCAGGCGCAGGTCGAGCGGGTGGCCGGGGGCGCCGAGGAAGTTGGGATCGACCTTCAAGACCTCCTCGACCATCCGATTCACGATGTAGCGGACCTCGCCCGGGACATCGAGCTGGTTGGCCAGCACGTAGTAGCGCAGCAGCGTCAGCCCGTTGACGGTATGGTAGAGGTGTGCCGGGGTCGCCAGCGGCAGCACGTAGCGGGCAACTTCCTGCGCCTTACGCTGCACGTCGCGGTGGACCCGCTCCGCCATCTCCGGATCCCGCGCCTTGGCGCGCGCGGGGAAGACGCGGGCGTAGCGGGCGGTAAGGTCGGGTGTCAGCAGGTCGACCAGCCGCCGGTAGCCCTCCAGCGCCCGCTCGATGGCAGCCGTGTAGATCTCCAGCAGCGGCTCGGGCAGGTCGGGCGTCACCATCGTCTTGCCGCTGACCTCGCGGTAGCGCTGCGAGACTTGCTCGGAGTTGTAGTGCGGGTGGCTGTGGAAGAAGGACCAGATCGCGAGCCGGGAGACGCCGTCGAGCACGAAGACGAAGTTCGCGTGCTGGAAGGTGGTGTGGTGGCCGGCCGCGAAGAGGTCAGGGTAAAGCCGCTGGGCACGCTCACGCCGTGCCGGGCGCACCTCGTCGCCCGGCTCATCCAGCGACGGGTCCATCAGCTTGAGCACGTTCTCAACCCGCGCCGGGCGCGCGCCGTAGCAGGTCCAGGCGGCGGCGACGGTGAGGGCGAACGGGTCGTGCGCCGACTCTTGCCCGATGAGCCGGACGGTCGGCGGTGTCGACCGAAACGGGAACGGGGTCTCGAACGCCTGCTGCCGATCTGCCGGTGCTGCCATGTGCTCACCACCTTGGAGGTACCCGGTCACGGCCGGGACGGGGGGCCGTCGCTGCGTAGCCCGAGTGTACGTACATATTGTACGCTTGTCAACAACGCGGGCCTGGAGCTGGCGATGGACTGTGAGGGGGCGCGAGCATGGTAACCGGGAACGACGCCGCGGACCGCGCGCGGCCACCTGCGCTTGAAGTCTACTCGATGGTGCTGCTCGCGTACGGTGGGCGCTACCTGCTGCTCCGGCGCGCCGCCACCAAGCGCTTCGCGCCCGGCCGCTGGACCGGGCTCGGCGGGCGCGTCGAGCCGGAGGAGCTTGCCGATCTGCACGCCGCCGCGCTCCGGGAGGTCCAGGAGGAGACGGGCATCGCGCCGGAGCAGATCGCCGGCCTGACCCTGCGGCGGGTGCTCGTCCAGGCCCGCCCCGGCGCACCGCTGACGCTCCTTCTCTACTTCACCGGTACCCTCGCCGAGCCGGTGCTCCCCACCAGCGATGAGGGCGATCTCGCCTGGGTCACGGCTGACGAGATCGCCGGGCTCGACGTCATCGACAACACGGCCCAGGTGCTGCCCCTTCTCATCGACGGCCTGACGCGAGACCCCGCCGGCCGCGAGCCCCCGCGTCTCGGCGTGGCGTCGTACCACCCCGATGGGACGCTGGAGCGGATCGTGTGGGGGTGAGACGTGATGCGTGTTGCGTATTGCGTGTTCCGTGTTTCGTGGACCACCGCTGCCTTATCGCCCACGGACACCGAGCACGGACTACGCAATACGACGTACGCAACACGGAACACGCAACACGCATGACGCATGACGAGTGACGTATGACGTGTGACGCATGACGCGCTCGCCTCCCCCCTTCCCCCCACCCCCACTCCCTGCTATGATGAAAAACCGACCGACTCGTCGGTCGGTTTTGTCGCCGAGAGCCGCGGGTGAGGGGAGCGGGGTGTGACGCGAGAGCAGGCGCGCAGCGAGGTCCGGCGCGAGCGCATCCTGGAGGCCGCGCTCGCCATATTCGCCCGGCGGGGTTACCGGGATGCCGCTATGGACGAGATCGCCGCGGCGTCCGGCACCTCCAAGGGCGGGGTCTACTTCCACTTCCCGAACAAGCAGGCCATCTTCCTCTCGCTGCTCGACCGCATGGCGGCGCTCCTGATGACCCGCGCCGAAGCGGCCATCGCCGCCGAGACGGACTCGCTGGCGAAGATGGATGCCGCGCTGCGCGTGGTCCTCGACACCTTCAGCGGGCACCGCTCGCTGGCCCGGCTCTTCCTCGTCGACGCGCTCGGGGCCGGGCGCGAGTTCAACACCAAGATGCTGGAGATCCACCGAGAGTTCGCCGGCCTGATCGCTCGCCACCTGGACGAGGGGATCCGCCGCGGCGACATCGCGCCGGTCGACACACGGGTTGCGGGGCTGGTCTGGTTCGGTGCCATCAACGAGGTCGTCACCGACTGGCTGCTCGACCCAGACCCACCCCCGCTGGAGTCGTACTACCCGACCCTCAGAGCGCTGCTCCGCCGCAGTGTCGGCATGCCGTCCGAGGGGCCTGAAGGAGACGTGTCGTGGCCCTCGATGTGACAGAGCGGATCGACACGGAGCAGGTGCTGGCGCCGCTCCTGGCGCGGGCCCGCCGGTTGGCCGCCGAGCGCGGCGCGCCGGTCCTGGTGAGCTGGAGCGAGCGGGTCGCTGCGGAGGATCCGATCGATGTCTTCGCTCAGGCGGCCACGGCGAGTGACCGCTGCCTCTGGCTCCAACCTGACGCGGACTTCGCCCTGGTCGGGGTCGGCGCCGCCCATGTCATCGAGCCGACCGGTCCGGAGCGCTTCGCGGCGGCGGACGCGGCCTGGCGCGCGCTCCTCGATGGGGCGCTGATCGTTGGCGACGGGCCCGGCCCGACCGTCATCGGCGGCTTCGCCTTCGATCCCGAGCGCCCATCCACTCCCCGCTGGTGCGGCTTCCCTGACGCTCGCCTCATCCTCCCGCGCCAGACGCTCACTCTGCAGGGCGGCGAGTGCTGGCGGCGTGTGAATGTGGTGGTGGGGGATCGGCACCCCTCACCCCCGACCCCTCTCCCAACCTTGGGAGAGGGGAGCATTGAGCACGACGGAATGCCCAGCACGCAGTCGGCGCCGGATTCCCCCTCTCCCAACGTTGGGAGAGGGGGGCAGGGGGTGAGGGCCGTCCCCCGTTTCCTCACCGCCGTCGCCCAGGCTGCAGCGGCGGTTCGCCGTGGCGATCTGGAGAAGGTGGTGCTCGCGCGGGAGGTGCGGGTCGAGGCTGAGGAGCCGTTCGATGTCGAGGCGGCGCTCCGGCGGCTGCGCGATGCCTATCCAAGCTGCTACGTCTTCGCCGTGGCCCGGGGCGAGCGGGTTTTCCTGGGCGCCACGCCCGAGCGCCTGGTGCGGCTGGACGGCCGGACAGTCCGTGTCGCCAGCCTGGCCGGGTCGATCCCGCGCGGGGCGACCCCGGAGGAGGACCGGGAGCTGGCCGCTGCGCTGCTCGCCAGTGCCAAGGACCGCGCCGAGCATGCGGTCGTCGTCCGGGCGATCCGCACGGCGCTCGACGGTCCGTGCGTCGAGGTCGAGACCCCGGACGAGCCGGAGATCCTTTCCGTCCGGAACGTGCACCACCTCTACACCCCGGTCACCGCACGGCTGCGCGACGGAGCGACGCTGATGGACCTGGTCGCGCGCCTGCACCCGACCCCGGCGGTGGGCGGGACGCCCCGCGCGGAGGCGCTGCGCTACATCCGGGAGCACGAGGGACTGGATCGCGGCTGGTACGCCGCGCCGGTGGGCTGGATGGATGCTTCCGGTCAGGGTGAGTTCGCCGTGGCCCTGCGCTCGGCGCTGGTCGAGGGGGCCGAGGCGTCGCTGTTCGCCGGCTGCGGCATCATGGGCGACTCCGACCCGGAGCGGGAGTATGCCGAGTCGTCGGTGAAGCTGCGGCCGATGCTCGCGGCGCTGGGGATCGAGGGGGCAGAGACCGAGTGACGCACGAGCAGGTCTTGTTCACCTACGTCGGTGCCTTCGTGGACGAGCTCGCCCGGGCGGGGGTGCGCCACGTGGTCTTCGCGCCCGGCTCCCGCTCCACGCCGCTGGCGGTGATGCTGGCGCGCCATCCGGACATCCGCCTCTGGCTGCACCTGGACGAGCGCTCGGCCGCCTTCTTCGCGCTCGGCATGGCCAAGGCGCGGCGCGAGCCGGTCGCGGTCGTTTGCTCTTCCGGAACGGCGGCGGCGAACTTCCTCCCCGCTGTGGTCGAGGCCCGCTATGCCCGGGTGCCGCTGCTGTTGCTGACGGCCGACCGCCCGCACGAGCTGCGCGATGTCGGCGCGCCGCAGGCCATCGATCAGATTCATCTCTTCGGCAGCAACGTGAAGTGGTTCGTTGATGCGGCCCCGCCGGAGGCGACGCCCGGCATGCTGCGATACGCCCGTATGCTCGCCGCACGCGCCGCCGCCACCGCGCTCGCTGACCCGGCCGGCCCGGTGCACCTCAACTTCCCCTTCCGCGAGCCGCTCATGCCGCTGTCACCGGAGGAGGATGCGCCCGCCGAGGGCGTGGCGACGGGTATCACGGTCTCGCGTGCCCCGCGCGTGCCCGACCCGGCGACGGTGCAGGCTCTGGCGAAGGAGCTGGCCGCCGCCCGGCGGGGATTGATCGTCTGCGGGCCGCAGACAGACCCGGACCTCGGTCCGGCGGTGGTTGGGCTTGCTCGCGCGCTCGGCTTCCCGGTGTTGGCCGACCCGCTATCGCACGTGCGCTGTGGGCCGCACGTGGACGATGTCGTGCTCGACGCCTACGATGCGTTCCTGCGCGACCCGGCGCTCGTCGAGCGCCTGGCGCCCGATCTGGTGCTGCGCTTCGGCGCCATGCCGACATCCAAGCCGGTGCTGCTCTACCTGCAGCGCCACCCGGCCGCGCGGCACATCGTGGTCGACGGTGGCGACGGCTGGGAGGATCCCGCACTCCTCGCTGCCGAGGTCGTCCACGCCTCGCCCACCCACCTCTGCTCCGCGCTTACGGATCTCCCCCTCTCCCAGCATTGGGAGAGGGGGTCGGGGGGTGAGGGCCGACCCACCTGGCTCACCACCTGGCAGCAGGCCGACCGCGCCGCTCGCGGCGCGATCGCGCAGCGGCTGGCCGGAATGGACGAATTGTTCGAGGGTAAGGTCTTCGCCGAACTTGCCGCGCTGCTGCCGGAGGGGAGCACCCTGTTCGCCGGGAACAGCATGCCGGTGCGGGACCTCGATACCTTCTTCCCTCGGAGCCAGCGGGCGATCCGTTTCCTGGCAAACCGGGGCGCCAACGGCATCGACGGCGTGATCTCCAGCGCGCTCGGCGCCGCGGCCGCCAGCGACGGACCGCTGGTGCTGGCGATCGGCGACATCTCCTTCTACCACGACATGAACGGCCTGCTGGCCGCGAAGCTGCACGACCTGAGCGCGACCATCGTCCTGTTCAACAACGACGGCGGTGGGATCTTCTCCTTCCTGCCCCAGGCCGCCTATCCGGAGCACTTCGAGGCGCTCTTCGGCACGCCCCATGGCCTCGATTTCCGCCCCGTGGCCGACCTCTACGGTGCGGCGTACACCCGGATCGCGACCTGGGACGCCTTCCGGGAGGCCGTTGCGCAAGGCGTCGCGGCGTCGGGTCTGAGCATCGTCGAGGTGCCGACCGACCGGGAGCGGAACGTGGCGCTCCACCGCGAGATGTGGCGCGCGGTGTCGGCCGCGCTGGCGGGTGAGGTGCCGGCGTGGGCCTGATCGCGGTCAACGGCGTCCGTCTCCACGTCGAGCGCGGGGGCGACGGTCCCCCGCTGCTACTGCTCCACGGCTTCACCGGCAGCGCGGCCACGTGGGAGCCGCTGCTGCCCGCCTTGCAGGCGCACTTCCACACGGTCGCGCCCGACCTGATCGGGCACGGCCGTTCCGACGTGCCCGCCGACCCGGCCCGGTACGCCATGGATCGCTGCGTGGCGGATCTCGTCGCGCTGCTCGACGCGCTCGACATCGACCGCGCTGCCGTGCTCGGCTATTCGATGGGTGGGCGGACGGCGCTGCACCTGGCGCTGGCCGCGCCCGAGCGGGTGAGCGCGCTGGTGCTGGAGGGTGCGTCGCCGGGCATCGCCGACCCGGATGAGCGCGCGGCCCGCGTGGCAAGCGATGCGGCCCTGGCCGACCGGATCGAGCGTGAGGGGCTGCAAGCCTTCGTCGATGCCTGGGAGCGATTGCCCCTCTTCGCCAGCCAGCAGCGGCTGCCGGAGGCGACGCGGGCGCGCCTGCGAGCGCAGCGTCTCAGCCACACCCCACGCGGCCTCGCCAATAGCCTGCGCGGCATGGGCGCCGGGGCCATGGCGCCGGTGCACGACCGCCTGGGTGAGATCGCTGTGCCGGTGTTGCTCATCGCCGGGGAGCTTGACGGAAAATACGTGGAGATCAGTCGCGCCATGGCGGGCGCCATGCCGCAGGCGACGGTCAGGATCATCCCCGACGCCGGGCATGCCCCGCACCTGGAGCAGCCTGAGGCGTTTGTCGAGGCGGTGCTGGGGTTCCTGGTGGAGAAGAGGGAGCGACCGGCTCGGACGTGAAGACGACGCGGTATTTTGAAGAGCAGGTCTTGCGGAAGCGGCCCTATATCCGGCGTGAGTGGTGTGAGGAGGCGCTGCGCAATCCGGCGCACCGCGAGGTGCAGGGTGACGGACGAGTTCGATATTGGATCTGGGTGCCCGAGCTCTAGAAGTATCTGCGTGTGGTGACGCTCGAGGACGGCGAGACCGTGCACAATGCCTTCCCCGATCGCGGTTTCAAGGAGGTCCAGCCGTGAAGTTCCATTACTACCCCGAGACCGACTCGCTCTACATCGATCTGGCCGAGCGGCCCAGCGCAGAGTCGCGCGAGGTCGCGCCCGGCGTTGTGCTGGACTTCGACGCGGAGGGCCGGCTCGTTGGCATCGATATCGACCATGCCAGCCAGGTCGCTGATCTGTCGCGCCTCGAGGCGGTGGAGTTGCCGCTGGCGAGTCTCTCCCTGGAGCGATGAGCCGGGGGAGGCGTTTGGTCCGGGTCGAACCTACCGTGGATGGAAGCGAAGGCATCTCATGATCCCACCCATCCTGCGCGATTTTCCGGAGCAGTTCGAGACGGAGCGGCTGCTGATCCGGGCGCCGTTGCCGGGCGACGGCGCGGAGGTGAACGCCGCGATCCTGGAGTCGCTCGACCGGCTGCGTCCCTGGATGGAGTGGGTCCACCCGGTGCCGAGCGTGGACGACACTGAAGCGAACATCCGCCAGGCGCGGGCCGACTTCCTGACCCGCACTGAGCTCCGGTTGCATCTGTACGAGAAGACGACCGGCGCCTTCGTGGGCAGCAGCGGCCTGCACCGCATCGACTGGCGGGTGCCCAAGATGGAGATCGGCTACTGGGTGCGGACCCGGTACGAGGGGCAGGGGTACGTAACCGAAGCGGTGCGCGGCATCACCCGCTTCGCCTTCGAAACCCTCGGCGCGCGGCGAGTCGAGATCCGCTGCGACGCGAACAATGCCCGCAGCGCCCGGGTTGCCGAGCGCGCCGGGTACCGGCTGGAGGCCCGCCTGCGCAGCGAGGCCATTACGCCGTCCGGCGCGCTGCGCGACACGTTGATCTATGCCCTCCTGGCTGACGAGTGGGAGCGGGGGAAGTGAGCCGCGAGAGCGGCCCTCACCCCCTGACCCTCTCTCCCAACGTTGGGAGAGGGGGAACATCGTGACGACGTGCTCTCCTCTCTCCTGGTGGGCTCTGTCCGAGAGGGAGCCGGGGTGAGGGGACGGATGACGTATGACGCATGACGCATGAGGGAGGAGGTCCAATGAGCGGAGTCACCTGGGTACCGATCAAGCAGTACACCGATATCCGTTACGAGCGGGCCGAGGGGGAGGGGATCGCCAAGATCACCATCAACCGGCCGGAGGTCCGCAACGCGTTCCGGCCGCTGACGGTGTTCGAGATGTCCGATGCGTTCCACCACGCGCGGGAGGACCCGACGATCGGGGTGGTGCTCCTGACCGGCGAGGGGGACAAGGCGTTCTGCTCCGGCGGTGATCAGAAGGTCCGGGGCGATGGTGGCTACGTCGATGACCAGGGGATTCCGCGGCTCAACATCCTCGATGTCCAGCGGCAGATCCGGCTCCTGCCCAAGCCGGTGATCGCGGTCGTGGCCGGCTATGCGATCGGCGGCGGCCACGTGCTCCACCTGCTCTGCGACCTGACCATCGCCGCGGACAACGCAATCTTCGGCCAGACCGGCCCCAAGGTCGGCAGCTTCGACGCCGGGTATGGTGCGACCTATCTCGCCCGGGTCGTCGGGCACAAGAAGGCGCGCGAGATCTGGTACCTCTGCCGTCAGTACACCGCCCAGGAAGCGCTCGAGATGGGCCTGGTGAACACCGTCGTCCCGCTGGAGCGGCTGGAGGAGGAGGCGGTGCAGTGGGCGCGCGAGATCCTGGAGAAGAGCCCGACGGCGATCCGCTTCCTCAAAGCGGCGTTCAACGCCGACACCGACGGCCTGGCGGGACTGCAGCAGCTCGCGGGCGACGCGACGCTGCTCTACTACCTGACCGATGAGGCCAAGGAGGGACGCGACGCCTTCATCGAGAAGCGCAAGCCCGACTTCTCCAAGTTCCCACGCTTTCCGTAGGATTGACGCGGGTGAGGGCGGCGCGATCGGGCACGCGGGCATCGCATGGAGCCTTGCCCGGCCTGTCTTCTCCCCCTCTCCCCTCGTGGGCTCCGTCCGAGAGGAGGGAAGGGGGGAGGGGAGACTGCCCCTGGGAGCAATGAGGGCTGAGGAGTGAGGGCCGATCACAGATGCAGCAGAGCGGGACGCTGACACCGCCGAGTCGGATCAAGGTGTGGGTGATGGCCGCGCGGTTGCCGACGCTGCCGGCCGCGATCGCGCCGGTGCTGGTCGGAACTGCGGCCGGGGTGGCCGCCGGCGCCTTCCGCCCGCTCCCGTTCCTGGCCGCGCTGGTGGCCGCCGTGCTGATCCAGATCGGTACCAATTACGCCAACGACCTGTCCGACTTCCACAGGGGCGCCGACACCGCTCAGCGGCTGGGCCCGGTGCGGGTCACGCAGCGCGGGCTGGTGACGCCCGAGCAGATGAAGCGGGCGACGATCCTGACCTTCGGCGCTGCCGCCCTGGTCGGCCTCTACCTGGTCATGGTCGGTGGCTGGCCGATCCTGGTGATCGGTCTGCTGTCGATCCTCTGCGGGTGGGCATACACCGGCGGCCCCTGGCCGTTCGGCTACCACGGGCTGGGCGACCTCTTCGTCTTCATCTTCTTCGGCGTGATCGCCGTCACCGGCAGTGCCTACCTCCAGTCCGGCACCGTCGACGCGCTCTCGCTCGCCGTCTCGGTGCCGGTCGGGCTGCTGGTGACGAACATCCTGGTCATCAACAACCTGCGGGACATCGACACCGACCGTGCCGCCGGGAAGCGCACCCTGGCGGTGCGGATCGGCGCCCGCGCGAGCCGGGTCCAGTACGCCCTCTTCGCCTTTGTCGCTTATCTCGTCCCGCTGCTGTTGTGGTTGACCGGCGCCGCCAGCGCCTGGGTGCTGCTGTCGTGGCTCTCGCTGCCGTTGGGTATTGCACTGGTCCGGACCACGCTCGGCGGCGCGACCGGCACCGCCCTGAACCCGATACTCAAGCGCACGAGCCAGCTCCACCTGCTCTTCGGCGCATTGCTTGCTCTGGGCCTGCTGCTGTGAGGGTCACCCGGCTTGAGATCACACCCTACCGCATCCCCTTCGCCGCCGGGTTCGCCACGGCGCACGGCCGTGCGACAGCGCGCGAGGGCCTGATCCTCCGGCTGGCGACGGATGCCGGGGTCGAGGGTCTGGGCGAGGCTGCGCCGCTGACGGAGTTCGGTGGCGGCACTGCTGCCGATGCGGCGGCCCTGCTGGAGGCCCTCACACCGGCGCTCACCGGCGCAACGCTGGAGGCACTGCTCGACCGCTGCGCTGCCCTGCCGCTCGATCGGCCCGGCGTGGCCGCGGTCCGCTGCGCGCTGGAGACGGCCGCGCTCGACGTGCTCGGCCGCGCGCGGGGCGTGCCCCTCGCGGCCCTGCTGGCGCCGAACCACGCGGCGGAGGTGCCGGTCAACGCGACCGTCGGCGTCCCCGGCCTGGAGGACGCGGCCGCGGCCGCGAAGCAGGCCGTCGAGGCCGGGTTCCGCACGGTCAAGCTCAAGGTCGGTATCGTCGGGTCGCCCTCGGCCGAGGTGGAGCGGGTGGCGGCGGTACGTTCGGCGGTTGGCCCCGACGTCGCGCTACGCCTTGACGCCAACGGCGCCTGGACGCCCGACGAGGCTATCGCCCTGCTGCGGCGACTCGCCGCCTACAACCTGGATCTGGTGGAGCAGCCCGTCCCGCCGGGTGACGTGGCCGGGCTCGCGCGGGTACGACGGGCGGTCGATGTACCGATCGCGGCCGATGAGTCGGCCACCACACTCGATGCTGTGCGGGCGCTGCTCCAGGCCGACGCGGTCGATGCTGTCGTGGTCAAGCCGATGGTGGCGGGCGGTCCCCGAGCGGCGCGGGACATCATCGAGGAGGCGACCGATGCCGGGCTGCGTGCGATCGTGACCAGCACCATCGACGCCGGGGTCGGCACCGCGCTCGCCCTGCACGTGGCCGCCACTCTGCCCGATCCCATCCCCGCCTGCGGTCTGGCCACCGGCTCCCTCCTCACCAGCGACCTTCTCGCCAGCCCGCTCGAGGTTCACCAGGGGAGGATGGCACTCCCGGCCGGAGGTGGATTGGGAGTGGAGGTGTGATTCGAGTTCCGTGTTGCGTGTTCCGTGTTGCGTGTGGCGGAACGCGGGATAATCCGAGTGAAAGAAGCGTGGGCTACCTCACGGCACCCCTTAGCCATGCCATAGAGGCAACACGGGGATGATGACACCGTAGAGCGCACGGAGGTACGACGGGTGGGCGATCGCAGGCAGGTGGGCACGGTACCATTTGAGGAATGGCAACGATCGGTGCCGCGGGCGATTGTGGCTGATCCGCTATGGCGGATGGAGGTTTATCGGCTCAGCCTGTACGCGGCGGATATCGGCTGGAGCGACGTGACAGCACTGACGCGCGACCGCCGTACGCTCGCCTTGTCGACGCAACTCTACCGATCCCTGGGGTCGATCAGCGCGAACATCGCTGAAGGGTACAGCCGCGGATCCGACAGGGACCGTGTTCGGTTTTACGAGTATTCGCTAGGCTCCGCTCGAGAGAGTCGAGACTGGTATTACAAGGCCAGGCATGTCCTTGACCACGACGTGATCCATCACCGAGTCGACTTGATGTCCCAGATAATCCGCTCCTTGCTCGTGATCATCCCAGCCCAGCGTGGACGAGCCGTCCACGAGGACCGAGCCCCGTACGACGCGGATGATCTCTAACGGAACACGAAACACGGAACACGAAACACGGAACACGGAACACGAAATACGGAGCTCGGAACTACGTTATGACCCAACTCCTACCCACCCACCCCCTCCCCGACTGGCTCGCGTCCCGCGCCCGGAGCACGCCGGAGCGGGTGGCGCTGATGGCCGGTGGGGAGTCCTGGACATTCGCGGAACTGGACGCGCGGGTGGACGCTATGGCCCGGCGGCTGGCGGCGCTCGGCGTCGGCGCCGGGGACCGGGTCGCGACCCTGCTGCGGAACGGGCCGGCCGTCGTGGAGATCGTCCACGCCCTGGGCCGCCTCGGCGCGGTGCTGGTGCCGATCAACATTCGGCTCACGGCCGGCGAGGTCGCCTGGCAGGTGGCCGACTCCGGCGCCCGGCTGTTGGTGTGCGACACGCACACCGCAGGTGTGGCGGCGGCGGTGCCGGTGCCGCGGCTCGCGACGGTCGGCGCGGTGCCGGACGCGCCGCCGGGGGCCGTCGCGCTGGAGACAGTCCCGGAGGCGGACGTGGCGCTGGTCGATCGACACGCTCCGGAGGAGATCCACAGCATCGTCTACACCTCCGGCACGACCGGCCGGCCCAAGGGGGCGCTGCTCACCTACGGAAACTTCTGGTGGAGCGCCGTCGGCTCAGCGCTCAACCTGGGCCTGCACGCCGACGACCGCTGGCTGGCCTGCCTGCCTCTGTTCCACGTCGGCGGACTGTCGATCCTGACCCGTGGCGCGATCTACGGCATGACGGTCGTCCTCCATGAGACGTTCGACGCCGAGGCGGTCAACCGCGCCATCGACGAGGAGCGGGTGACGATCGCCTCGGTCGTGGCGACGATGGTGTGGCGCATGCTCGCGGCACGGGGCGAAAAGCCGTATCCCCCCTGGCTGCGCTGCCTGCTGCTTGGCGGCGGGCCTGCCCCGCGGCCGCTGCTGGAGATGTGCGCCGCGCGCGGCATTCCGGTGATGCAGACCTATGGTCTGACCGAGACGGCGTCGCAGGTGGCGACGCTGGCGCCAGAGGACGCGCTTCGCCGGATCGGCTCGGCCGGCAAGCCGCTCTACCCCAACGAGGTTCGCATCGAAAAGGACGGGCGACCGGCGGCGCCGGGCGAGGCCGGCGAGATCCTGGTCCGCGGGCCGATCGTGACCGCCGGCTACCATGGGCGGCCGGAGGCGACGGCACGGGCGATCGTGGACGGCTGGCTGCACACCGGCGATGCCGGTTACCTGGATGAAGACGGTTATCTCTACGTGCTCGATCGCCGCGACGACCTGATCGTCACCGGCGGGGAGAACGTCTACCCGTCCGAGGTGGAGGCGGTGCTGTTGGCTCATCCCGCGGTGCGGGAGGCGGGCGTGTTCGGCCTACCCGACCCCGAGTGGGGCCAGACCGTGGCGGCCGTGGTACGGTTGGAAGCGGGAGCGGAACTGTCGGCCGAGGACCTCCGCGCCTTCTGTCGGGGGCGGCTGGCAGGCTATAAGATCCCGTCGCGAATGCGATTTACTCACGAACCGCTACCGCGTAACGCGGGTGGCAAGTTACTGCGGCGGGTGTTGCGCGAGTCCTGGACGACGTGCGATCCGGCGCCTGAAACCTGATTGTGCAGGCTGTGGCCGCCATGTAAAATCTGCCGGGCGTTTCATTGGCCGGGCGACACCCCGCGTAGCGATGTTGGGCAGGTCACGTGTATCTCATTGAGCAACAGGACGAGGCGCTCAACTATCGGCGCCGCCACAGCGGACTGATCGGGGTTTCCAGTAAAGTACCTATTCGCGACCGCGCGGTATTGAGCCTGGTGTACACCCCTGGCGTGGCCGAGGCGTGCCGTGTCATCAGCGAGGACCCCCTCAGCTCCTTCGAGTTGACCTCGCGCGGCAACACCGTGGCCATCGTCACTGACGGGTCGGATCTCTTCGGTCTGGCTGCCGGGTTGCCCGAGGCCGCGCTGCCGCTGCTGGAAGCCAAGAGCGTCCTCTTCAAGACCTTCGCCGGGATCGACGCCTTCCCGATCTGCCTCGACCAGCGGGACCCGTTGTCAGTCGTCGAGACCATCCTGGCCCTCACGCCCACCTTCGGCGCGATCTGCCTGGACCACATCAGCGCGCCGCACAGCTTCACCATCGCCGACCACCTGGAGAAGGGCAGCAACATCCCGGTCTTCAGCAACCAGCACCACGGCAGCGCCATCCTCGTGCTCGGGGCGCTGATGAACGCGCTCAAGGTGGTTGGCAAGCAACTGAATGAGATTCGGGTGGTCATCGGCGGGGCGGGCGTGGCCGGCATCGGCATCGCCCGCCTGCTCCACCGCGTCGGCGTGCGCGACCTCGTCGTGTGCGACCGGGCGGGGGCCATCTACCCCTACCGGCCCTACCGGATGAACTGGGCCAAGGCCTACGTCGCCAAGGAGTCGAACCCGGAGCACCGGCGCGGCAGCCTGGCCGAGATGCTGCGTGGCGCCGATGTCTTCATTGGGGTCTCCACCGGCGATGCCGTCACCCCGGAGATGATCGCCGAGATGGCGCGAGACCCGATCGTCTTCGCGATGGCGCTGCCGACGCCGGAGATCTCGCCCCAGGAGGCCAAGGCCGCCGGGGCCGCCGTGGTCGGCACCGGTCGCTCCGACCACCCCAACATGATGGACATCTCGCTCGTCTTCCCGGGCGTGTTCCGGGGGTTGCTCGACTCGGGCGCCCGCAACATCCGGCTGCGGACGCTGGTCTATGCCGCCGAGGCGCTGGCCGGGCTCGTGCCTGACGATGAGTTGCACGCCGACAACATCGTGCCCCGCATCTTTGACTTCCGCGTGGCGCCGACGCTGGCTGCCGCTGTGGTGCGTGCGGCGAAGGAGACCGGCGAGGCCGTCCACGATGTCGAGCCGGAAGAGGTAGCTGAGAATACCTTGCGCTACGTCTACGAAGGCATGCCCACCGCCCGGACCCGGCCCGCGGCCCCTTCTTCGGCCCCGCGCCCGCGTACCCTCCGCGAGCAGGCGATCGACCTACGACGGCGGTACAACGGCGTGCTGGAGATCCGGAGCAAGATCCCGATCAAGGATCACCACATCCTCAAGCTCCTGTATGTCCCCCCGGCCGCGCTGGCGCCGGTCGCCGAGGTGCAGGACAACCCCGGCGTCGTCTACGACCTGACGGTCAAGGAGAACCTGGTCGCGATCGTGACCGACGGCAGCGCCGTACTGGGCTTGGGCGACATCGGCCCGCAGGCCGCGCTCCCGGTCATGGAGGGCAAGGCGGTCCTGTTCCAGTCGCTGGCGGGTGTCGAGGCTTTCCCGATCTGCGTGGCCGAGCGCGATCCGCAGGCCATCGTCGACATCGTC
This sequence comes from Sphaerobacter thermophilus DSM 20745, assembly GCF_000024985.1. NCBI lineage: Bacteria > Pseudomonadati > Thermomicrobiota > Thermomicrobia > Sphaerobacterales > Sphaerobacteraceae > Sphaerobacter > Sphaerobacter thermophilus. The sequence continues at coordinate 661,212 of NC_013524.1, read as the reverse complement.
ACCGCCATCGCGCCGTCGTTCGGCGGGATCAACCTGGAGGACATCTCCGCGCCGCGCTGCTTCGAGATCGAGGCGGCTCTCAAGGAGCGGCTCGATCTGCCGGTCTTCCACGACGACCAGCACGGCACGGCGATCATCGTGCTGGCGGCGCTGCTCAATGCCTGCACGCTGCGTGGTACCCCGCTCGAAGAGGTCAAGATCGTCATCAACGGTGCCGGGTCGGCGGGCGTCGCGGTCGCGCGCCTCCTGCTGACCGTCGGCGTGGGTGACATCATCCTCTGCGACCGGCGGGGCATCGTCCATCGCGGGCGGCAGGATCTGAACCGGGTCAAGGAGGAACTGGCCCGCCTGACCAACAAGGAGCAGATCACCGGCACGCTCACCGAAGCGCTCGTCGGGGCGGACGTCTTCATCGGCGTCTCCGTCGCCGGAGCGCTGACGCAGGAGATGATCCGCAGCATGGCACCGGACCCGATCATCTTCGCCCTGGCCAACCCGGAGCCGGAGATCCTGCCGGACGAGGCCAAGGAGGCCGGGGCGTTCGTGGTGGCGACCGGGCGCTCCGACTACCCGAACCAGGTCAACAACTCGCTGGCCTTCCCCGGTGTCTTCCGCGGCGCGCTCGACGCCCGCGCGACCGACATCAACGACGCGATGAAGCTGGCGGCCGCCCGCGCCATCGCGGACCTGGTCTCGCCCAAGGAGTTGAGTCGCGACTTCGTCATCCCTGGTGCGCTGGACCTGCACGTGCCCGCCGCTGTCGCCGCGGCCGTGGCCCGCGCCGCTGTCGAGACCGGTGTGGCCCGCATCCCGGTCGACCCTGAGGAGGTCGCCGCCCGTACCCAGGAGTTGATCTACGAGCGCATCCAACGGTAGGGGCGTCATACGTCATCCGTCACCCGTCATCCGTCAAGGATCCTCAGTGTTGTCACGCGGGTCTGGCGCGGCCGCCGCTCTCCCCATCTTCATTGGATTTCGATACGACAACGCCCCTCTCCCAGTGTCTGGAGAGGGGCGTGCTCTGTGGAAGTCGGCGACTGACGGATGACGCATGACGTATGACGTATGACGCGTGACGCATCAAGCATCACGTCCCCACCCCGTTCCCGCAGAACCTACTCCATGCCCGGCTCGATCCTGAGGATTGGGCCGGTATAGTTCAGTTGCTGGAGCTTGTCGCGCAGCAGGCGCACGTCGATCTGCGTGGCCGTGGTGCTGACCAACACGGCGTCGGGGGAGGTGAGCACCGCCGCCCGGCACGCTTCGTCGATGGTTGTCGCCAGCGCCACGTCGTGCCCCGCTTCGCTCAGTACGTATCGCACCTCTGCAGCCGAGTCCGGATTCGGGTCAAGGAGGACGAACTGCATCGCCACGTCCTTCATCGCATGACTGTATTGCACCTATGATTCCCTGCTCATCTTTCCATTTTCAACCGATGTGGCCACAGAAAGAATTACATTTCGGTTACCCGGCATAGCTGGATCGCGCCCGGCGCTGCGCAAGCCCGTTGCTCGGATTCGGCTACACTTTTGTGAGGGATCAGTACGCACCGGGAGAGGCGGGAGGGCGTATGGCGCAAGATCGGAAGGCCGTTCTGACCGACATGGACGGGGTGCTGGTGCGCGGCCGGACGGTTATCCCCGGGGCGCCCGAGTTCATCGAGCGGCTCATCGCCGATGGACGACCGTTCCTCGTGATGACCAACAATTCGATGTACCCGCCAGCCATCCTGGCCCACCGCCTCCGGCGCATGGGATTGGAGATCCCTGAGGAGCGTATCCACACCTCGGCCCTGGCTACCGCGCAGTTCCTCAACAGCCAACACCCCCGGGGCACCGCCTATGTCGTTGGGGAAGACGGGCTCTACGAAGCGCTGGAAGACATCGGCTATACCTTCACTGACCGTTCCCCCGACTACGTCGTGTTGGGTGAAACCCAGGACTACAGCTTCGAACGGATCACCCGTGCCATCCGGCTGATCCAGGGCGGCGCCCGCTTCATCGCCACCAACCCCGATCCCTCCGGACCAAGCGAGGAGGGGATCGTCCCGGCCACCGGCGCGGTCGCGGCGTTGATCGAGCGCGCCATCGGCGCGGTGCCGTACTTCATCGGCAAGCCGAACCCATTGATGATCCGCACGGCGCTGCGCCGCCTCGGGGAGCACTCCGAGAATACGATCATGATCGGCGATCGGATGGACACTGACATCCTGATCGGGATCGAGAGCGGCCTGGAGACGGTGCTGGTGCTCACCGGCGTGACCACGCGCGAGATGGTCTCCAAGTTCCCCTACCAGCCTACCCGGATCGTCGACTCCGTCGCGGACTTGCCCTAGCCTGACGGCGGGGTCATGCCCGCCGCAGGATCGCGCGTGCCGTGGTTGGTGTGGGCCCGGGGCAACCCCTGCTAGTACGGTGTCTAGCGTCCAGGTCGGTGCCCGGGGGTGAACCCCCGGGCACCGACCACGGTGCGGGAACCGTTGTACCATCCGTCTGGGCCCCTACCTCGGCGCGGCGATCCTCACATCAATGAGCCCGAGTCCCGACCACGGTGTATGCATCCACCGCCCTCAAATGCATTCCATCACTTCCATGATCGGTTAGAGTAAACGGCGCTGCAGGCGTGCCGTGATGACCAGTGATGAAAGGGGCGTGGCGATGGGTGCAGCGGCGAATCGGAGCCGACGGAGCGAGTGGATTATCGACAAGACCGAGGCGGTTGCGCGCGACGGGATGGTCGCGGCGATGCAACCGCTGGCGGCCGAGGCGGGCGCGGAAATACTTGCCCGCGGCGGGAACGCCATCGACGCGGCGGTGGCGACGGCCTTCGCCATCGGGGTCGTCGAGCCGCACATGAGCGGCCTGGGCGGCATCGCGTTCCTGGTGTACCGCGACGGTGCTACCGGTGAGATCACCTGCCTCGACGGCAGCACCGTCCTCCCGGCGGCGATTCGGCCGGAGATGTTCGAACTCCTGCCGGGCGACCAGCGGGCCGGGATGTACAACTGGCGTGCGGTCAAGGACGACGCCAACAACACCGGGTGGCTCGCGCCCGGGGTGCCCGGCATGCCGGCCCTCGTCGGTGAGGCGCATCGGCGCTTCGGGCGCCTGCCCTGGCGCGAGGTCGTGCAGCCTGCCATCCGCCTGGCTGCCGACGGCTTCGAGGTCAACCACTACATCGCCATGTCGATCGCGGCGAACTGGGACCTGCTCCAGCGCTTCCCGTCCACACGCCGCGTCTATCTGAAGCCGTCAGGTGCGCCGCCAGCCCCGCCGATCTCCGGCCCGGGCGACCGTCTGGTGCAGCCCGACCTGGCCCGCACGCTCAGCATCATCGCCGAACAGGGCGTCGACGTGATCTACCGGGGTGAGATCGCCCGGATGATCGCGGAGGAGATGAAGCGCAACGGTGGTCTGATCACCGAGGAGGACCTCGCGGCACACCGCACCTACGAGCGCTCGCCGCACCTCGCGAGCTACCGCGGCTTCCAGATCGCCGGCGCGCTCGAGTCCAGCGGGTTCCCCACCGTCGTTGAGGCGCTGAAGATCGTCGAAGGGTTCGACCTGGCTGGAGCCGGGTTCCAGACGCCGGACGCGCTGCACCTGATCGCGGAGGCGCTGCGCCGAGCGATGGTCGACCGGCTGCGCCACCTGGGTGACCCGGCACTCATGCCGGTGCCGCTCCAGGGCGTCGTCTCGCCGGAGTACGCAGCGGTGCGCCGCGCCACGATCGACCCGTCTCGGGCGACGCCGGAGGAAGGTCCCGGCGACCCCTGGCCGTTCGATCCCAGCGGCGGGAAGTCCCCGGTCGAGCGCAGCGGCGCGCCCGGCGAGGGGAACACGACGCACATCACCGTCATCGACCGCGACCGCAATATGGTGGCGCTCACCTCGACGCTCGGCGGCATCTTCGGCTCCGGGGTGGTCATCGAGGGGACCGGCATCCTGCTCAACAACGCGGTCACCTGGTTCGACCCGGAGCCGGGCGCGGTCGCCTCGATCGGGCCGGGCAAGCGGGTCATGTCGGCCGCGACGCCGGTCGTGGTGCTGCGCGACGGGAAGCCGTTCGCCGCGCTCGGCTCCCCCGGTGGCCGGCGGGTCATGTCGGCGATCTACCAGGTGCTGGTGAACCTGATCGACTACGGGCTCGGCATGCAGGCGGCGATCTCCGCGCCGCGCCTGCATACTGAGGGGCCGGCGCTTGAGATCTCGACCCGGTTCCCGGAGGAGGTGCGCGCCGCCCTGGCCGAGCGCGGCCACCAGATCGTGCCGCGCGATGAGACGATCTCGGCAAGCTTCTTCGCCCGGCCGAACGGCATTCTCATCGACCAGGAGACGGGCGAGCTGCATGGCGGCGTCTTCCCCTTCACCCCGGCCACGGCGATCGGGGTGTAGGCGCATACCCCTCACCCCCTTACCCCCTCTTCCACAAGGGGAGAGGGGGAACGCGATGATGAGACACGCCCCCTCTCCCAACCTTGGGAGAGGGGGTTGGGGGTGAGGGCCAACCCCCTCTTGCCTCCGCCGCGCCTGTGTGCTACACTCGCCCCAGTATATGTGTAGTTATTCATGTGATTGCGGAGAGCGGACGCTGGGGGACAGGGTAGATGGCACGACCACGGCGCAATGAGCAGCTACGGGAGCTGGAGCCGGCCCCGGCGGCCGGCCAAATCGTGCACGTTGACGCGGTGCGTCGTGCCCGGCAACACCTGCCGGACGCGGCAACGCTCGACCAGACAACTGCCCTGTTCGCCGCTCTCGGTGACCCGACCCGCTTCCGGATCATCGCCGCCCTCCAGGTGCAGGAGCTCTGCGTTGGGGACCTCGCGGCCGCCATCGGGCTGTCTCAGTCGGCCGTGTCGCACCAACTGCGCGCGCTGCGCGACCTCGGGCTGGTGCGCTCGCGGCGGGAGGGGCGCCTAGTCTATTACGCCCTTGATGACGAGCACGTCGTGACCCTCGTGGCACAGGCGCTCGACCACGTGCGGCACCGGGAGGAGGATGCGCGGTGATCGTGACGCAGCGCCTCGACCTGTCCCAACTGCTCCCGCCCGAGCCGGCCGCCTGCGACCAGTGTCTCGACCGGGTGTACACCGTTCTCCAGTCGACCAAGGGGATCGACGGTGTGCACGTCGCCGGTCAGCGCGGCCGGGTGATCCTGCACTACGATCCGGACCTGATCCCGCTGGCCACGATCGAGGCACTGGCTCGCCGTGAGGGCCAGCGGCTTAATGCACGCTACGTCCACGAGGTCGTCCCCATCGAGGGGATGGACTGCGCCGACTGCGCCCGGACACTCGAGCGCGGAATCAGCCGCTTGCCGGGCGTCGAATGGGTATCGATCAACTTCGCCGGCGCACGAATGGCCGTCGAGTATGACGCGAACCGGGTCGGCCGGGAGGCTATCGCCAAGCGGGTGTCCGACCTCGGCTACCGCGTCGGGGTGACGAGCGGCGACCCTGCGGCGGCGCGTCCGGAGCGTCCCTCCTGGCTGGCGAAAGAGCATCTGCCGCTGGCCGTCGGGGCTGTGGCGACCATCACCGGCGCCGCGCTTGCGCTGCTCGGTGCCCCGTCGCTCGCGTCGACCCTCCTCTACGCCCTGGCGGCTTTGGTGGCCGGGCTGCCGATCGCGCGGAAGGCCGTCGCGACGGCGCGGGCCACCCACCGGCTCGACATCAACGCCCTGATGACAATTGCGGTCATCGGCGCGGCCTTCATCGGCGAGTGGCTCGAAGCGGCCACCGTCGTCGTCCTCTTCTCCCTCGGCGAGGCACTCGAGGGCTACACCATGGACCGTGCGCGCCGTTCGATCCGTTCCCTTATGCGGCTCACCCCGGCTGAGGCCGTGGTGCGCCGGGACGGCGTCGAGCAGCGGGTGCGGGTCGACGAGATCGCGCCCGGCGAGGTGGTCATTGTGCGGCCGGGCGAGCGGGTGCCGGTAGACGGCGTGGTCCTCGCCGGCGAGTCGACCGTGGACCAGGCGCCGATCACGGGCGAGAGCGTGCCGGTCGGGAAGGCCCCGGGCGACGACCTCTTCGCCGGGACCATCAACGGCGCCGGGGTGCTCGACGTGCGCGTGACGCGGCGCGCGGGCGACTCGACCATCGCCCGGATCATCCGCATGGTGGAGGACGCGCAGGCCCAGCGGGCGCCGACCCAGCGCTTCATCGATGTCTTTGCCAGCTACTACACGCCCGCCGTCGTGGCGCTGGCCGCGGCGCTTGCGGTGGTCCCGCCCGTCCTGTTCGATGGCGGGTGGTCCGAGTGGCTCTACCGCGCGCTGGTCCTGCTGGTGGTCGCCTGCCCCTGTGCGCTCGTCATCTCGACACCGGTCACCATCGTGTCGGCGATCGCCGCCGCTGCCCGGCGCGGCGTCCTGATCAAGGGCGGTGCCTACCTGGAGGCTGCCGGGTCGCTGCGGGCACTGGCCTTCGACAAGACGGGCACGCTCACGGTCGGCCAGCCCGAGGTCACCGCGGTGATCCCGCTCGACGGAGCCGACGAGGCCGACCTGCTCCGCGTCGCCGCTGCCGCCGAGCGCTACTCCGAGCACCCGCTGGGCGCGGCCATCCGCCGGGCTGCTGTGGCGCGGGGCATCGAGACGGACGGGCTGGCCGTCCACGACGTCACCGCTCACACGGCGCGGGGAATCGAGGCGCGAGTTGACGGAACAACGGTCCGCGTCGGCTCGCGCGATCTGGTGCTGGGCGGCGAGGTGCCGCCGGAGGTCGAGGAGCGCCTGGCGAGCCTGGAGGAGGCGGGGCAGACGGCGGTGCTGGTTGGGGTCGATGGGCGACTGGCCGGCATCATCGCTCTGGCCGACGCGCCGCGGCCGGAAGCGCCCGCCGCGATCCGCGCTATCAAGGACGCAGGCATCCGCGAGACGATCATGCTGACCGGTGACCGGCAGGCCGTGGCCGACGGGATCGCGCGCCAACTGGGGGTTGACGGAGTCGAGGCGGAGCTGCTCCCGGACCAGAAGGTGCGCGCCGTCGAGAACCTGCTCTCGCGCTACGGCGCGGTCGGCATGGTCGGCGACGGCATCAACGACGCCCCGGCCCTGGCGCGGGCCACGGTCGGGATCGCGATGGGTGCGGCTGGCACCGACGCCGCGCTGGAGACGGCAGACATCGCCCTGATGGGGGACGACCTGGGCAAGATCGCCGACACGATGCGTCTCTCCCGCGCCGCCAAGCGGGTGATCCTCCAGAACATCACGCTGGCGCTGGCCATCAAGGCGGTCTTCCTCGTGCTGGCGGTCGGCGGCGTTGCGACCCTTTGGGAAGCCGTCTTCGCCGACGTCGGCGCCTCGCTCCTCGTCATCGCCAACGGCATGCGCCTGCTGCGGCGGTGACGTGTTGAGTAGTGCGTGTTGCGTGTTCCGTGCTGCGTGTTCCGTTATGCCTCCACTCCGCGTGCTGATGACGGATCACGCAACACGGAACACGCACTACGCACTAATCCCCACGCCTCACCGGCTCGCTACCTCGGGCGCGTCGATCGTTACCGGGGCGTCGAAGTCGGAATAGGTGGTGATCATGTAGTGGTGGTTGGCGACCATCGCCTCCTGGCGGATGTGGTGCGTTTCTGTGCCTACCCACCAGAGGTACCAGACCTCGCCGCGGGTGTTGTCGGCGGGAGCGTAGAAGCTCACCAGCCGGCAGATTTCGCCGTCGATCTCCATCTCCCGGCCGAGGGTGAGCCCTTGCGGGTTGGTGTAGTAGTTCACCTGGGCCAGCGGGAAGCGGACCGGGCGCGCTCGTGGCTGCGCCGTCCAGGTTCCGTTGCCGTCGCGGTAGTACTGCGTGTCCCCGATCGCGATCGACTCCCCGCCGACGGCTGTGGCGTAGCGGAGGCGGTTCGGCGCGGCGAAGGCGAACTCCGTGGTGACGCTGTTTCCGGAGCCGTCCGTCAGCCGCTCGAAGCTGGACATCGAAGTGAGCCGGGACAGGCGGTCGATCGCGGCCTGGTAGAGCTCCTCGGCGGCCGGGTCGTTCTCCTCCCGCTGTTCAGGACCGATGAAGATCGGGTCCGGGAGGAGGAAGACGAAGGTCGCCACTTCCGGTTCGGGGGCGTCTCCGGCGAACTCCACCTCGGCCATCCACCAGCCCTTCACGCTGAACGGCGCGCGGGGGACTAGCCAGCGATCGTCCTCCTGGCGCTCGGCGCGCAGCCGCGGTGGATCGATCGGACGCTCCAACATGCGGAGCGTGACGTAGGCGCGCTGGACGTCGGGGAGCGGGGTACCGTCCGGGCCGCTGAGCCAGATCGTCAGATCCCGGTTCCCGGTGTCCGGGTGCGACATGAACAGGTGGGCATAGCGCTCGTCGTCGAGGTCGAACCGCAGGTGGAGCGGCTCGATCTGGGCAGGTGCCGGAGGGGCCGTGAGGGCCAGCACCGCTGCCGCGAGCAGCGCGCCCATGCCGAGCACGGCCTCTCCCCGCAGCGAGCGGAGCAGCGCCACCAGCCGCTGCAGACCGGTCTGGATCTGTCGCCGGTTGAACCAGGCGAGCACCAGGATCCCAAGCGCGATGCCGGTCTTCAGGAGGAGTACCCGGCCGTAGGGGCTGGTCCACGGCGGGCGACTCAGCGGCAGGAGCACGCCCGCGTTCGCCGCACCGGCGAGGAAGGCGACCGGTGCCAGTACCAGCGCCAGCCGGGAGAAGCGGCGGAGCGCCGGGCTGCTCTGCTCGCGCCAGAGGCGCGGGGTGGCCGCCAGGTGTACGACCCCGCCGATCCAGAAGACGATCGATTCCAGGTGCGCGGCGTTGAGTGCGATCGCGAGCGGCCGGTAGGACTCGCGCGCTGCTGAGTGACTGGTGAGGGTGAGCGTCAGCACCGCGGCAGCCGTCAGCAGGGCGCCCAGCGCGAGCAATGGTCGCCAACGTCGCCGCAGGGTGGGCAACGCCAGCAGGCCGAGCAGCGCCACGACGGCCACGTCGAGCCCGACGCGAGCCAGCCACGGCGTGGGCATGATGCCGAAAGCCTGGCCGAGTGACTGGCGCGGCAGATCGCCGGGCGGCAGGTAGGCCGTCATCGGGACCAGCGCCAGGTCGGCCAGGAGCGCCGCGGCCGCGCCCGTCAGCGCCAGCCGGCGGGAACGAGCGGTGAGCCGCGCGCCGAGGAGGCCGAGCAGCCACCACCCGGCGGCCACCGCGAGTCCCAGTAGCGTGAGCCAGCGCAGCGCGACCGCCTGTGGGGCGGGGCGCTCCCCGTCCGTCGCCGCCGCTCCGGCCGGCAGCCGGGCCTGCCCGACGCGGAACTCGAAGGTCCCCTGCAGCACGTGGCCGTCGACGAGCGACGCTGAGCGCCAGGCGACGGTGTAGGTGCCGTCGGGGAGGCGCGGCAGGGTGACGCGCATGTGCTGGGGATCGGCCGGGTCGACCTGCACATCGCCGTTGTCGACCCGCTGGCGGTCGGCGTCGTAGACCTCGATCGAGGAGCGCGCTTCCTCCAGCGGCTCGGTGAACCACAGCTCGACCGCCTCCGGCGGCACGCCATTGATCGACCCCGGCCCCGGTGTGCTGCGCGCCACGTCCAGTTCGCCGTGGGCGAGGGCCGCGGGCGCGATCAGAGTGGCGAGCGTGAAGACGAGGAGGGCGAGGAACGGGTGCCGGAGGCGGTGAGCGCGGCGGAGCCAACGTGCAGGTGCCATGTCGCGCACAAGCGGCAAGTCCTTGCTCAGACGAACCAACGCCAGGGCACGGTGGCCCCGGCGTCTCAACTGTACCATGCTGGTGCGCGTCCGCTGGTGCGCGCGGCGTGGGCTACTGCTGCGCGGTGACCTGGAAGAGCTGGATCAGGTTCCCGCAGGTGTCGTCCAGCATCGCCACGATGACCGGCCCCATCGGGGTCGGATCCATCGTGAACTGCACGCCCCGCGCCTTCATCTGCTCGACCTCCGCATGGATGTCATCCACGGCGAAGGCGGTGGCCGGAATGCCGTTCTCGAACAGCGCTCGCTGGTACGCCTGTGCCGCGCCCGCGAGGGTGGGGTTGTTGTTGGGCTCAAGCGAGAGCTCAACCTCGTCCGGCGCGTCGGGCGAGGCGACGGTCAGCCACCAGCCCTGCTCCATCTTGAGGTCCTGCTTGGTGATGAAGCCGAGCTTCTCGGTGTAGAAGGCGTGGGCCTTCTCCTGGTCGTCAACCAAAAGGCTCGTGACCCGTATCCTCGGGGCCATGCTTTCTCCTCTCGGCGGTGAGGCCGTGCGAACCTGCCGGGGATCGCTCATCTGTTCGCATTATACGTACACACCCGGTGCTGTCACCTGACCCACCGGACAGGTGACGACGCCGGGTGTGTCGGTGCATTACGTCCGTCTGGAGTTGCTACTCGCTTGTGGCGGTCTCCTCCGGCGTGCGCTGGCGCTCCTCCTCAACCAGCACGCGGCGCAGCACCTTGCCGACCCCGCTCTTGGGCAGCGTGTCGCGGAACTCGAACGCATGCGGCACCTTGTAGGCGGAGAGATGCTCGCGGCAGTACGCTTCCAGCTCCTCCGCCGTCGCGCTCGCCCCCGGCTTCAGGACTACGTAGGCCTTCACCGACTCGCCCCGGTAGGGGTCGGGCACGCCGATGACGCCGGCCTCCAGCACCGCCGGGTGCTCGTAGAGGACCTCCTCGACCTCGCGCGGGTAGACGTTCAAGCCGCTCGCCAGAATCATGTCCTTCTTGCGGTCGACGATGGTGAAGTAGCCGTCCTCGTCCATGGTGGCGATGTCGCCGGTGTAGAACCAGCCGTCGCGCATGGCGTCCGCCGTTTCCTCCGGCATGCCCCAGTAGCCCGCCATCACCTGCGGCCCGCGGATGCGCAGCTCGCCCGGCTCGCCGGGCGGGAGGACGCGGGTGCCGGTGTCGATATCGACGATCTCGGCGTCGGTGTCCGGCACCGGGATGCCGATCGTCCCCGGCTTGCGCAGCCCGGTCGCCGGGTTGACGTGCGTGACCGGGGAGGTTTCGGACAGCCCGTAGCCCTCGATAATCGTGGCGCCGAAGCGCTGCTCGAAGGCCTCCATCACCTCGAGCGGCATCGGCGCCCCACCCGAGTTGCAGAAGCGGATCGAGCCGACGCCGTACTCCTCGGCGTTGGGGACGCTGTTGATCGCGACGTACATCGTCGGGACGCCGGGGAACGAGGTCGGCTGGGTCGCCTTGATCGTTTCCAGCACCTCGGCCGGTTCGAAGCGCGGGAGCAGGATCAACTCCCCGCCGCGGGCCAGCCCCAGGTTCATGCAGACCGTCATGCCGTAGACGTGGAAGAGTGGCAGGACCGTCAGCACCCGCAGGTCGGCGCCGCTGGGAAAGTCAGGGTTGGGGGCGGCCGACTGCAGTACGTTCACTACCAGATTGCGGTGTGTCAGCATGGCGCCCTTGGCGATGCCGGTGGTGCCGCCGGTGTACTGGAGCACCGCGACGTCATCGGGCGTTACCTGCACATCCGGCGGCGCGCCGGTCGTGGACATCAGCACTTCCTCGAAGGCGCGGGCCTCCGGCCCCGGGGTCACCTCACCCCGCAGCCGGGTCACCAGCACGTTCCTGAGGTTCACCTGGGGCAGCACCGCCTGCACCATCGGGTAGAGCATATCGGCTACGACGATCGTCTCCGCGCCCGACGTGCTGAGGTGGTGCACCAGCTCGCGCGGGGTGCTGAGCGGGCTGACCTGCACGACGATCCCGCCTGCCCGCAGCGTGCCGAAGTAGGCGATGACGTACTGGGGGCAGTTCGGCAGCATGAGCGCGACGCGATCCCCCTTGCCGATGCCCAGCTCCGCCAGGGCCGCGGCGCAGCGCAGCACCCGGCCCCACAGCTCACGGTAGGTCATCGAGATCGTGGCGAAGCGCAGCGCGGTCAGATCGGCGTGCTTGGCCACCGACTGCTCGATGAACTGGTCCAGCGTGACCTCGGGATACTCCAGCGTCGCCGGGACGCCGGGCGGATAGTGCGCTAGCCAGGGACGTTCCGACATCGTAACGCCTCCTTGGTCCAGGCGGGATGTGCGCCTGTCCGCCGTTATTCTTGAGAGGCTGATATTGCTATCCTAGCGCACATTTCCTGCCATAGCAAGGATGAGGCGTCACGCGTCATGAACGTTGCGATATGCGCAAGGTGTCGGCATTCATCCCCGGCCCTCGGTGTCCCCCGACTCCGCCCGGTAGAGGGTGGCGCGTTCCCGATAGTGGGCGGCACCGGCTCGGGTGGCGGCCAGGTCCTCGTCGCTGACGCTGCGCTTGACCGTCGCCGGTACGCCCATCAGTAGCGAGCGGGGCGGGAACTCCTTCCCCTCCGGCACCAGCGCTCCGGCCGCGACGACGCAGCCGGGCCCGAGCCGGGCGCCGTTGAGGATGATCGCCCCCATCCCGATCAGGCACTCGTCACCGATCTCGCAGCCGTGGAGGATCGCACCGTGGCCGACCACCACGTCGCGCCCCACCCGGCAGGGGAAGCCAGGGTCGGCATGGACGATCACACCGTCCTGGATGTTGCTCCCGGCCCCGATCTCGATCCGGTCGGCGTCGCCGCGGAGCACCGCGTTGAACCAGATGCTCGCGTGCGGGCCGAGTGCGACATCACCGATGATCTGGGCGCCGTCGGCAACGTAGGCACTGGGATCGATCTCGGGGTGCTTACCGCGGAAGGGGCGAACGGGCATAGGGTCGCTGCTCCTTTCGCGCTACCGCCCAGTCCAGACCGGTTTGCGCCGCTCGACGAACGCCTGGACTGCGTTGCGGAAATCCTCGCTCATGTAGCACGAGATAATCAGGTCTTCGCCTTCGTGGGTGTCGAGCGCCTGCTGCTCGACGATGCGGCGGATGCCCTCTTTGGTCGCGCTCAGCGTCCGGGGGGCGAGCGAGAGCAGCCGCTCGGTCACCTCGGCCACTCGGGTCTCCAACTGCTCGGCCGGGACCACCTCGGTCACGACGCCGAGCTGCAGCGCCTCCTCCGCGTTCAGCAGCCGGGCAAGCATGAGCATCTCTTTGGCCTTGATCGGCCCGACGTACGACACGAGCCGGCTGTAGCTTCGCATCGAGAGGCAGTTGCCGATGGTGCGCGCGATCGGAATGCCGAAACGCAGGTCCGGCGTGGCGTAGCGGAAGTCGGCAGCCAACGCCAGCCCCGCGCCCCCGCCGACACAGTAGCCGCGCAGCACTGCAATGACGGGCTTGCGGACCCGCTCCAGCCGGTTCCCGACTTCGTCGGTCTGGACTTCGTACTGAATGGCGTCCTCCGGGTCGTCGAAGGTGCGGAACTGGCTGATATCGGTGCCCGCGACGAAGGCGCGGTCGCCCGCGCCCTTGAGGTGGACGACGCGGATACGGTCGTCCTCGTCGATCATGTCGCAGTACTCGATCAGCCGGTCGTACATGTTCCACGTCATCGCGTTCATGGCCTCGGGCCGGTTGAACGTGATGGTGGCGACCGGGCCATCCACCTCGAACAGGATCTCGTTTGCGGGGTCGGTCGTCATCGTCTATCGCTCCCTGTCCTCTCCTTTGACCCGGCTCGTGGCTATCGCGGTGTTCCCGGTGGGACCGCGAAGTGACGCGTTCCTTCCCCGAGTCGGCCATGGCCCAGTGGCTAGACAATGCCGCGCTCGCGCAGGTCGGCAATCGCGGCGGCGTCGTAGCCGAGTTCCGCGAGGACCTCGTCCGTGTGCTGGCCGAGCAGCGGCGGCGCCGAGCGAACCGTTCCGGGCGTGTCCGACAGCTTGGCCGGGATCCCCACGGTCTTGACCTCACCGGCGGTCGGATGCTGGAGGGTGACGACCATCTCTCGGGCGAGCACGTGTGGGTCATGCAGGATCTGCTCGACGGTGTTGATCGGCCCGGCTGGCACCCCGGCGCGCTCCAGCAGCTCCATCCACTCCGCGGTCGTTCGCTGCGCCATGATCGCGCCGACGGTGGCGACGACGTCCGCGCGATTCGTCACGCGCTCGGCGTTCGTCCGGAAACCGGGCTGGTCCGCAAGCTCAGGCCGGCCAGCCGCCTGGCAGAACTGCTGCCAGAGCCGGTCGTTGCCGACCGCCAGCATGATGTAGCCGTCGGCCGTGGCGAACGGCTGGTAGGGGACGATGTTGGGATGGGCGGAGCCGTAGCGACCGGGGTTTTTCCCGGAGGCGAAGTAGTTGCCGGCCGCGTAGGTCAGCCAGGAGAGCTGCGCGTCGAGCAGCGAGACGTCGATGGCCTGGCCTTCTCCCGTTCGCTCGCGGTGGTAAAGCGCCGCAGCGATCGCGAAGACCGCCCACATGCCGGCGCCGATGTCAGCGATCGACATCCCGTGCTTCATCGGCGGGCCGTCCGGCTCTCCGGTGATCGCCATCATGCCGCTCATGGCCTGCGCCAGGGCATCGTAGCCGGGCCGGTCCCGGTAGGGGCCGGTCTGACCGAAGCCGGAGATGGAGCAGTAGATGATGCTGGGGTTCTCCTGGCGCAGCCGCTCGTAGCCGATGCCCAGGCGATCGGCCGTGCCCGGCCGAAAGTTCTCGATGGCCACGTCGGCGGTGCGGGCGAGGCGGTAGATGATCTCTCGCCCCTCCGGCGTGCTCATGTCGACGGTGATGCTCTTCTTGTTGCGGTTGATGCTGAGGAAGTAGCCGCTTTCGCCCCCGACGAAGGGTGGTCCCCAGTGTCGCGTGTCATCGCCGGCGCCGGGGCGCTCGACCTTGATGACCTCCGCGCCGAAGTCGGCGAGCACCATGGTGCAGTAGGGTCCGCTGAGGATGCGTGAAAGGTCCAGGACTCTCACTCCCGCGAATGGTCCCGACAACGACCTGCCCCCCTTACTCAATCCAAAGGACCGCTGAACGTCGTCAGCCTGTGCCGGATCTAATCGCCGTCGGTGAGTCCGGCCTCGGGCTCTGGCTCAGGCTCGACTCCTCCGCGCCAGCGCTCGATGATCTGGCTGCGTATGACCGGCCACAGCAGCGCCGTGATGGCCAGGACCATCAGCGCGCCGGAGATGGGGCGGGTGAAAAAGATCGACCAATCGCCGTGCGAGAGCGTGAGTGACCGACGCAGGTTCTGCTCTGCCAGCGGGCCGAGGACCAACCCCAGGATCAATCCGGCCGCCGGGAAGTCGAGCCGCTTCATGATAAACCCAAGCAGGCCGAAGATCCCCATGAAGAGCACGTCGATCGGGTTGTTCCCCAGTGAGTAGGCACCGACCACGGCGAACATCACGATGAAGGATGCCTGAATCGGGTACGACACCCGAAGCGCACTGGCGAAGAGCGGGATGGCGAACATGTTGAGCAGGACCAGCATGACGTTGCCGATGTACATGCTGGCAATCAGGCCCCAGGCGAAGTCCGGGTGCTCGGTGAACAGGAGGGGTCCGGGCCGAAGGCCCCAGAGGAGGAATCCGCCGAGCAGCACCGCCGTTGTCCCTGATCCGGGGATGCCCAGGGTGAGCAGCGGGATCATCGCGGCGGCCGAGGCGGCGTTGTTGGCGGACTCGGGCGCGGCGACGCCCTCGATGGCCCCCTTGCCGAACTCGTGGCCGTGCTTCGAAGCCTTGCGCTCCACGCTGTAGGCAATGAACGACGCCAGCGTCGACCCGGCGCCTGGCAGAATGCCGACGATGAACCCGACGACGGTGCCGCGCACGATCGCCCAGCGCGAGCGGACCCAGTCGGCGGCCGACGGCAGCGCATCGCGCCAGCTTGGCGGCGCCTGCACCACCGGGTGCCCGCCCGGCTTCATCATCCCTTCGAGGATCTCACCGAGGCCGAAGAGCCCGATGGCCACGACCAGGAAGCTGAAGCCGTCGAGCATCCAGTCCTGCCCAAAGGTGAAGCGTGGCCGACCCGACATGACATCCAGGCCGACGGTGGCCAGGAGCAGCCCGGCGGTCACCGAGATCAGTCCCTTGACGGGCGAGCGGCCACTGATGGCGGAGATCGCGGTGAAGCCGAGCAGGATCAGGGCGAAGTACTCGGGAGGGCCGAACTGGAGGGCGACGCGGGTCAGGACCGGGCTGAGGAGGGTCACCATCACCACGCCGAATGTCCCGGCGATGAACGATCCGATGGTCGCGATGCCCAAGGCCTTCGCCGCCCGGCCCTGGCGTGCCATCTGATACCCGTCCAGGGTCGTCACGACGGTTGCCGACTCGCCGGGGATGTTGGCCAGCACGGAGCTGATCGTGCCGCCGTACTGGGCGCCGTAGTAGATGCCGGCCAGCATGATGATGGCGCTGGTCGGATCCATGCCGAACGTGAGCGGCAGCAGCAGTGACACGCCGACGACGGTGCCGATGCCGGGCAGGGCGCCGATGACTGTCCCGGCGAACACACCGATCAGCGCGAAGAGCAGATTTGTGGGTGTGAGCGCGACCGCGAAGCCGTGGAGCAGATTCTGGAGCAGATCAATCACGCCGCCCTACTCTCTGTCCTTAGAATCCGAACGGCCCCACTGGGAGCGGCACTGAGAGCAAGACGCCGAAGGCAATGTAGAACGCGATCGGGGATAGGACGGCGTACGCGAGACTCGCGCGCCATGACCGGCCGGCCACCCAACGCACCGTAACCAGCATGAACAACCCCATGGAGATGACCATCCCGAGGTAGGAGAAGAGCAACACGACCGCGGCCGTGCTGACCAGGAAGATCAGCCACGGCTTGCGGGCCTCGGCTGCCGGGATGATCTGGTTCGGGGCCGGCTCGTCGGTTGCCGGCTCACTTGGGGTCGCCGGCTGCCGGTCCGCTTGCCAGATGCTCCGAACCAGGACCGCCGAGAGGATGACCAGCACCACGCCCAGCCACAGCGGGAAGAATCCGGGGCCGACGCCGAATTCGGCGCGATACGGCAGTTGGCGCGCGAGGCCGATGGCAGCGATCCCCAGCGCCGCCACCGCGATCGCTGCGATGTATTCCGCCAGCCGCATGAGCTACCCCTAATTCGATCCGAGACCCATCTCCTCGATGAGTTCCTTGACGGTTGCGGACTCTTCGTCCATCGCCTTCCGGTAGTCCTCAGGCCCCAGATACCCGGAGCGCAGCATGTTGGCCTCGATGAATTCGGTCTGCCAGGCCTCCGATTCGGAGAGCTGGCGGAAGATCTCCGCCCAGAACTCGACCGCTGCAGGGTCCATGTCCGGTGGCCCGAGGATCCCGCGCGTCTGCTCGTAGATCGCGTTGATGCCCTTCTCCTTCAGGGTCGGTACGTCAGGAAGCTGGCCAAGCCGTTCGGGGCCGGCGACCGCCAGGGCGCGGATTTCACCGGCCTCGATCTGCCCGAGCACCTCGTTGGGGTTGGCCGAGGCGACATCGATATGACCGCCGAGCAACGCCGCCTGGACCTCGCCGCCGCTGTCGAAGCTGATGTAGTTGAGCTGGACGTCGGCTTCCTTCTCGATCTGCGCCAGCAGCAGACTGTCCTCTCCGCCGAGGCCCGTGCCACCCCAACTCACGCCATCCGGCGTCTCCTTCGCGGCATTGATCAGATCCTCGATCGTCTGGAAGGGTGAGTCGGCCCGGACGATGATGAGCAGTTGGTCGAGCGCCAGCCTCGCGATCGGGGTGAAATCTCGGTAGGTGATGTCCGTATCGAGCACGAACTCGTTGGTGATGATGCCGGAGGTCATCGTCATGATCGTGTAGTTGTCGCCCTTCTTACCGGCGACGTACGTCTGACCGACGGTGCCGCTGCCTCCCTCGCGGTTCACCACGTTGATGGTCTTGGTGAAGATCCCCTCGCGTTGGAGAATCGCTGTGATGGTCCGGGCCATGTTGTCCGAGCCGCCGCCTGGGGCGTATGGGACGACAAGCTCGATGGCCTTGTCGGGGTAGTCGTCCGGAATGCCACGGGCCTGTCCGGCGGCCGTGCCGCATGCCGCCAGCGTTATCGACGCTATCAGGGTTACGGCAACCAGCAACCTCCAGCCGCCCCCGCTCGGTTTACGATCACGCTCCATCTCCGCATCCCCCAATCGGTGTCCCACCGCTGACACCTCCGGCGGTCCGCGCTTCGTCGGTACCCCGGCCGACTCACGGGAACTGAGCAAGCAGCGACAGCGCAAGCTAGTAGCTGCCGCTAACACATGTTCGGTATAGCGTGATAGCTCGTACACCGTTATTTGTCTCGCGCTTGTTGTCACTGTAGAGGAATCATTGGCGGGCGTCAAGTCCGGCCTGTATCCATCGGTCGGGGATCACGGCGGCCTTGCTTCTCTGAGAGGCGTGACCACCACCAAGATTGAGGTTGCGTCACCGTATCCTCGGTATTGACGCCTGTCTCTGGTCGCTGGTAAAGTGAGCGATGCGCAAGTAGTGAAGCGAATGTTTCCATCATGGGTGGGCTGACGCGTGGTACGCCCGATTCTGTCGGTTCTCCAGGTTTTCCCCACACCTGACTGTTATCGACGGTTGCCCTCTCGTGCTACGCAGCGTCGCGTGCCCCCGGCGGACTCGACGCGAGTCTGTACCGAGCAAAGCAACCTCGGGCACGTGACGCGGCGCCGGCAGGTATAGACTATGCGGGGCCGGGGGCTCGGGAACACACCAGGCCAATTTCGGGCGTGACGGTGGCTGTGGAAGGAGTTTGACGTGCCGGAGCAGGAACGATCTCAGCCGATGCCGCTGGCGGGGGTGCGTGTACTGGACCTGGGGCGGCACCAGGCGGGGCCGACCTGCGCCATGTGGCTCGGCGACCTCGGTGCCGATGTGATCAAGATCGAGAACCCGGATCGCGGCGAGGACGGCCGGGCCTCGGGACCACCGTTCTTCCACGGCGAGAGCGCCTTCTTCCTCTCAGCCAACCGCAACAAGCGCTCGCTTGCGCTGGACATCAAGCGTCCGGAGGGGCAGGAGATCTTCCGCCGCCTGGCGGCGGAGGCCGACGTGGTCATCGAGAACTTCCGCCCGGGGGTGATGGACGCCCTCAACATCGGCTACGCGCGCGTCTCGGCGCTCAACCCGCGCATCATCTACTGCTCGATCTCCGGCTTCGGGGCCGACGGCCCCTACGCCGACCGCCCCGGTCTGGACCAGATCATCCAGGGCGTCTCGGGGCTGATGAGCGTCACCGGCTTCGAGGGGGGCGAGCCGGTGCGCGTGGGTATCCCCATCGCCGACCTGGTGACCGGCCTCTTCGGCGCCTACGGCGTCCTGGCGGCGCTCCAGGCGCGGGAGCGCACCGGTCGCGGTCAGCACATCCAGACCTCGCTGCTGGAGTGCATGGTCGGGCTGATGTCGTTCCAGGCGGTGCGTTACCTCAATGGCGCCGGCACCCCGCCGCCGGCCGGGAACCACCACCCGATCAACGCGCCGTACGGGGTCTTCCGGGCCAAGGACGGCTACCTCACGCTGGGAGCGACCGGGGAGAAGCGCTGGCGGAAGCTGTGCGAGATCCTCGGCACCGAGGAGTGGCTGACCGATCCGCGCTTTGCCACCAATGGGGCGCGCCACGAGAACCGCCTGCTGCTGGCGGACCTGATCAGCGAGAAGCTGCAGGCGCGGACCGCGGACGAGTGGGAGCGCATCTTCAACGAGGCGGGGATCCCCTGCGGGCCGATCTACCGGGTTGACCAGGCGCTGGAGCACCCGCAGGTGCGGCACCGGGAGATGGTGGTCGAGCGCGCGCACCCGACGATGGGGACGGTGCGGCTGCTGGGGGTTCCGGTCAAGTTCAGTGAGACGCCGGCGGGGCTGCACCGGGTGCCGCCGCTCTTCGCCGAGCACACCGACGAGATCCTCCGCGAAATCGGCATCTCCGACGACGAGATTGAGCGCCTGCGGGAGGCCGGGATTGTGCGCTCCGGCCCAGCAACTCCGGGCACAGAGGAGCCGTAGGCGCGTGGTTGGGGCCCGGGGGTAAACCCCCGGGCTGACAACGGAAAGCCAGCTAAAGCCGACTGGAGCAGAGCGGGATCGACCCCCAGGTGATAAGGTTCCCGCCGCCCGGTTCGTGCCCGGGGCTAAAGCCGCCGGGCTAAATAGATGGGTAAGCCCACTGAAGGGGCTGTGATGGCTACCATCAGGCGTATCCGGTCCGGTCTTCCACCGGGGACCGCGTCTCTAGCCCCTTCAGTGGGCTTCGCGTTCTCAGCCCGGGAGTCTACCCCCGGGCACGCGACGGGTGGTGAACACCCTATCATCCGGATGTGAGCCCCCATGTCCCCAGCCCGCTTTAGCGGGCTTTCATTGTGAGCCCGGGGGTTTACCCCCGGGCACGTGCCACCGCGCGACACCCCTCGCGTCACCCATCTCGCGTCCCGATGACGGTACGAAACCAACCGTAGCGCAGCATCATGCCGCGCGCTACCAAAGCCGCGGCTCAGGCCGCCGCACGCCAAATCGTTCCGCCGGCCCGCTTCGCCGGGCGATGGACCTCACCCCTCGCTCGTCTCGACTGAGGCGGCGTGCTCGGGCGCGGGGGGTATGGCCGATGCTCGCAGCACGTCGCGGTACTGCTCGCGCAGGGCGGACTTGAGGAACTTGCCGGTCGAGGTGCGTGGGATCTCGTCGACGAACAGGACGGCGTCCGGCAGCCACCACTTGGCGAAGTGCGGTGCGAGGTGGGCCAGCAACTCCGTCTCAGTGGCGGTGTGCCCTTCCTTGAGCACGACCACTGCTACCGGCCGCTCCAGCCATTTCGGATGGGCTGCTGCGATCACCGCCGCCTCGGCCACGGCCGGGTGGGCCATCAGCGCGTTCTCCAGCGCGATGGAGCTGATCCATTCCCCGCCCGACTTGATTACGTCTTTGGTTCGGTCGGTGATCTCGATGTAGCCCAGCGGGTCGATGGTCACGATGTCGCCGGTGCGGAACCAGCCGTCGTTGGTGAACTGGGTGTCGCCCTCCGGGTTGTTGTAGTAGGCGCGGGCGACTGCCGGGCCGCGTACCTCCAGCTCGCCCATGGTCTTCCCGTCCCAAGGCACCAGCCCCTCGGGGCCACGGGCGCGGATCTCCACCAGCGGGAGCGGCCGGCCCTGTTTGGCGCGGTAGCGGTACTGCTCCTCGGCCGGCGCATCGCGGCGGCTGCTCGGTACGTAGGTGATGGTCCCCAGCGGGCTCATCTCGGTCATGCCCCAGGCGTGGACCACGTCGATCCCGTGTCGCTCCTGGTAGGCACGGATCATCCCCTCCGGCGCTGCCTGTCCGCCGACGATCATGCGGGCCAGGCTGGAGACGTCGTGTGCGCCTGGATTCTGGTCGAGGTGCTGCAGCACCCCGAGCCAGACGGTGGGCACCCCGGCGGTGATGGTCACCCGCTCGCGTTCGATCAGGTCGATCAAGCTGGGCGGGTTGAGGAAGGGGCCGGGCAGCACTTGCTTGGCTCCGACCAGGGTTCCGGTGAAGGGCAGGCCCCAGGCATTGACATGGAACATCGGCACGACCGGCATGACCGCGTCCGCCTCGCGCAGTCCGACCGCGTCGGCGGTGGCGCTGACCAGCGAGTGGAGCACGATGGCGCGGTGGGAGTAGAGCACCCCCTTGGCCCGGCCGGTCGTGCCCGAGGAGTAACACATCGCCGCGGCCTGCTGCTCGCGGATCTCCGGCGGGACGAACCCCTCCGGGTCGGCTGACGCCAGCAGGTTCTCGTACGCGATCGCGCCCTCGGGCAGCGGGCCGTCGCCGATGACGATCAGGTGCTCCACGGCCACCTTCGGCCAGATCTTCTCGAAGATCGGCAGCAGGACGGCGTCAACCAGGATGGCGCGGTCCTCGGCGTGGGTGATGATGGCAGCCACGTCGTCGGGGTGTAGCCGGAGGTTGAGGGTGTGGAGCACACCGCCGAAAAGCGGGATGCCGAAGTAGGCCTCCAGGTGCTGGTGGTGGTTCCAGCAGAAGGTGCCGACCCGGTCGCCGGGGCGCAGGCCGAGTGCGGTCAGCGCCGCAGCCAGCCGCCGCGCGCGCCGGGCCATATCGGCGTAGGTGTAGCGGTGGAGGCTGCGGTCCGGCTGCCGGCTGACGATCTCTCTGTCCCCGAAGATCGTCTCGGCGCGGCGCAGGATGGTTGGGAGGATCAGCGGGAAGTCCATCATCAGGCCGTCCATGCGAACCTCCTTCGTCGTCCGTCGTCGGCCGGGTTGCCGGTAGCGAGGGGAGGGGTGGTGCGTGTGCGTCTCCAGTCCGTGGATTGTTGCCCGATGATGCTTCCATTCTGTACCGGATTTCCGGCAAGGGCAACCAGAAGGCGCGATGCTTGCGCGCTGTATCCGGGCCGAGAAGCGTGCGAGATGGGCTCGGGGATGGCGGTTGTGTGCAATCCGTGGCGAGCGCGATGGGAAGGAGGGACACAGAGGGGATGCCGCCGGGTTCGCCAAGAATGGCGGATGGAGGTAATACCGGGCATTGTGTGACTGGGATCGGTGCCGCCTCTCACGACGGAGGTGCGGAAACGGAGCCAGGACTGCGTTGACGTTTGTGTGGGCCTATGCTACGATGCAGATACTCGCAAATCTCAGGATAGGTCCGCGTCTCTGTCAATTGTGCACAGATGCGCGGGTATTGGTGTCTCGGAACGTGACGTAGTTCGAGGAGGTTCCAGTGGCGAAGGAGATCCTCTGCGCCTACGGCGTTGACGTGGATGCAGTTGCCGGCTGGCTCGGCTCCTATGGCGGCGAGGACTCACCCTGCGACATCACGCGCGGTCTGTTCGCTGGTGAGATCGGTAGCCCCCGGTTGTTGAAGCTGTTCCACAAGTACGGTATCCGGACCACCTGGTTCATCCCTGGCCACTCGATCGAGACGTTCCCCAAGCAGATGAAGATGGTGGCGGACGCGGGACACGAGATCGGCCTCCACGGCTACTCGCATGAGAACCCGATCGCCATGACGCCGGAGCAGGAAGAGGCGGTCCTGGTCCGCTGTATCGAGTTGATCGAGCAGTTCTCCGGGCGGCGACCGGTCGGCTACGTGGCTCCCTGGTGGGAGTTGAGCCCGGCGACGGTCGGCCTCCTTTTGAAGCACGGCATTAAGTACGACCACAGCCGCATGGACAACGACTTCCACCCGTTCTACGCCCGGGTTGGGGACTCCTGGACCAAGATCGACTACTCCCAGCCGGCCGAGGCGTGGATGAAGCCGCTGGTGCGCGGCGAGGAGACCGACCTGATCGAGATCCCGGCCAACTGGTACCTTGACGATCTCCCGCCCATGATGTTCGTCAAGAAGTCTCCCAACAGCTACGGGTTCGAAAACCCGCGCAACATCGAGCAACTGTGGCGGGACCAGTTCGACTGGGTGTACCGGGAGTACGACTACGCCGTCTTCGCCATGACGATCCACCCGGACGTCAGCGGCCGGCCGCAGGTGTTGCTGATGCACGAGCGGCTGATCTCCTACATCAACCAGCATCCGGGAGTCCGCTGGGTGACCTTCGAGGAGATCGCCGACGACTTCGCCCAGCGCTACCCGCGCACCGGCAGCGCCCGGCCGGAGAGCGTCATCGAGGAGTGGGTCGCTGACTAGCGTGTCGTCCGCACGGGGGCGCGCCCGACGTGGGACGGGACTCGGGCATTCGCCCACTCCACAGGTGTCGGGCAGCGTCCCTGTCGCAGACCACGAGGTTCGTACTGCCTTATCCCAAAGAGATTAGGAGCGTGGCCGCCGGGCACGCGGACCCGGCGGCCACGCCCGGTTGAACGGAGTGGCCCGACGTGTGTGTCCTGTGTGGAGTGCTCTGGACCGAAGATCACTGGTCCGAAGTCGGTGCCGACGAGATTCCGGATCAGCCTGATGGCACCGTCGTCATGGAGGTCCACATGGCGCGGCGCGGGCAGCGGCTGCGGGATCGGGCGCGCCGGGCGCGCATGGCGAGCACGGCGCTGCGGGCCTGGGGCATCACCCTTCAGGACTGGGAGGGGAGCAGCTACATCGTGCGCGACCGGAAGGGGAATTCGGCCGTCGTGCCGGACCTGGCCCAGGTGTGGGAGGCCGCCGAGGACATGCTTGGGGCCCCGCTCGACCCCCTCGATCCCAACCTGCTGGCTGCCCTGCGGCGCGGTGCGTAAGCCTGGAGAGGCCTGTCGCCTGTGAGTGTCGAGAACCGGATCCCGGTCCTCATCGTCTCCGGCTTCCTCGGGAGTGGCAAGACGACCCTGCTCCGTCGTTTCCTGCGCCACCCGCTGGCGGGAGAGGTGGCGATCATCGTCAACGAGTTTGGGGAGGTTGGCATCGATCACCACCTGATCCGCAAGACCGATGAGCGCACGGTCCTGCTCGACCACGGCTGTATCTGCTGCAGCATGCGTAGCGATCTCGCGCACGCGCTGCGAGAGCTTCTGAGCAAGCGCGACCGCGGTGCCATCCCGCGCTTCGACCGCGTCGTGATCGAGACGACCGGCCTGGCCGATCCGGTGCCGATTGTGCACACGATCGTGTCCGACCCGGTCGTGCGCAACCACTTCCGGGTCGAGCGCCTGGCGGTCACGCTCGACGCGGTCAGCGGACAGACGAATCTCGCAACTTACGGGGAAGCAGTGCGCCAGATCGCCGCGGCCGACGCGGTCATCCTGACGAAGCTGGACCTCGTCGAGGAGGAGGTCGTCGACGAGCTGCGGGCCACGCTGGCGGCGATCAACCCGAGCGCGATGGTGCTCGACAGCGCGTTCGGTCGCACCGACTTCGACCGGTTGCTGGCTGCCGGCGTGGCCGGGCTTGGGGCGCTGGAAGCGGTCAGCGCTGACGGCACGGGACCGGAACCGGCGCCGGTTGTCGCTCATGGAATGGGCGCCGTCGCGTCCCGCTGCATCGTGATCGACCGTCCCCTGGACTGGCATATGTTCGGCGTCTGGCTCACCATGCTGCTCCATCGCCACGGCAGCCGCATCCTGCGGATGAAGGGCTTCCTGAACGTGGGCGGCGAGGGTGGGCCGCTGGTGCTTGAAGGCGTGCAGCACGTCATCCACGCGCCGCGCCACCTGCGGGAGTGGCCCGACGACGACCGGCGTAGCCGCATCGTCGTCATCACGCGCGACCTTGATATCGATCTGATCGAGGAATCCTTGCACGCCTTCCAGAATGCGGCGCAGTCTGCGTAGCTCGCGGGAAGGAGCGACGATGTAGCGACACGCACGCGGTGAGACTAAGGCCTGTTGTCCTCGGATTCGATGATACCAGGGCTGAGGAGAAAGAACATGAAGCAACGGGGGTTCTCGCGTCGATCGTTCCTACAGTTAACCGCTGGAGCGCTCGGGGCCTCGCTCCTCGCCGCGTGCGGTTCGTCTGAGGCGAGCCAGCCTACCCAAACCGGATCGGGTGGGGGCGGTGCCCAGCCGACCACAGCCTCGGGCTCTCCGGCCCCGGCTGTCATCACCGGCGTCACCCTCCGCGTGGTGGGCACCGGGGTGACGCTGCTGGAGCCCATCCGCGAGCAGGCCGAGAAGGATCTCGGGATCAAGCTCGAATACGACGTAAACGATGGCCCTGCCGCGCAGCAGAAGGCAGCGACCCAGCCCCAGTCGTGGGATCTCTACGACCAGTGGTTCAACTCGGTGAAGATCGTCTGGGGA
Organism: Sphaerobacter thermophilus DSM 20745; assembly: GCF_000024985.1. Lineage (NCBI taxonomy): Bacteria > Pseudomonadati > Thermomicrobiota > Thermomicrobia > Sphaerobacterales > Sphaerobacteraceae > Sphaerobacter > Sphaerobacter thermophilus. The sequence goes on along the minus strand of NC_013524.1, from coordinate 635,762 downwards.
TCCGGCAATGCCGCTCCCATCGATATCAACCGCATCCAGGAGTGGGACAAGATCTCACCGATGCCGAAAGAAGGGAAGCTGACGCCGGAAGCCAAGGAGGGGGATGGCGACGCGCCGTACCGCATCCTCTACGTTCAGCCCGACAACACGCTCGGCTCCATCCCGACCGAGCAGATCTCCATGCTCCCACTGACCTTCAATGTCGACTCGTTCGGCTACCGCAGTGATCTGGTCGACGAAGAGGACGTCGATTCCTGGGCGATCCTATTCAATCCGAAGTACAAGGGGAAGATCGGGCTCTACAGTGACCCCTCGACCGGGTTGATGGACCTCGCCCTCGGCGCACAGGCCGCTGGGTTAGCCACCTTCCAGAACATCGGCAACATGACCCGCGAGGAGATCGACACAATCATGGAGATCTTGATCGAGCAGAAGCGGGCGGGTCAGTTCCGTGCTTTCTGGAACTCGTTCGACGAGTCGGTCAACCTCATGGCCAGCGGTGAAGTGGTCGTTGAGAGCATGTGGTCGCCGGCCGTGACCGCGCTCCAGGTGCGCGACGTACCGGTCGTCTACGCCAGCCCGAAGGAGGGCTATCGCGGCTGGTACGGTGGGATGATGCTCAACAAGAACGCGTCGGACAAGGTCCTCGACGCTTGCTATGAGTACCTCAACTGGTGGCTCAACGGCTGGGCTGGCGCAGTCGTTGCCCGGCAGGGCTACTACTTCTGCATCCCGGAGAATGTGAAACGTCACCTCTCCCAGGCTGACTGGGACTATTGGTACGACGGCAAGCCGGCCGCCGAGGATCTCCTGGATCCCTTTGGCTCTGTCGTCGCCAAGGCGGGCTCGGTTCGCGACGGTGGCGATCTCGTGACGCGGGTATCCAACATTGCCGTGTGGAACTCGGTCATGGACGAGCACCAGTACCTCGTGACCAAGTGGAACGAGTTCCTGGCTTCGTAGGACCTGCGCTGGCCGGTGCGCTGGGGGAACCTGGCGCACCGGCTGCGGTTCCCAGCCTAGGTGCGCAACTCGTGCGAGCGTGAGGAGCACGGAACAGTGGCGATCCTGGCTCAGGATGAGCGTCCCTCGGAGGAGGGAGTGGCGGCCGGCGGCCAGCGGGGGACGGTGGTACTCCGCGGCGTCACGAAGCGCTTCGGCGCGACCACGGCCGTCGATCACATCGATCTGACAATTCCCGGTGGCAGCTACGTCGTCCTGCTCGGCCCATCCGGCTGCGGCAAGACGACCCTCCTGCGGATGATCGGTGGCCACGAGATGGCCGACGCAGGCGATATCCTGCTCGACGGAGTGCGGCTCAACGACGTCCCTGCTGCCCAGCGCGACATCTCGACCGTCTTCCAGCACTACGCTCTCTTTCCGCATAAGACGGTGGCGGAGAACGTCGAGTTCGGCTTGAAGATGCGAGGCCTTCCCCCGGCGGAGCGAGAGCAGCGGGTTTCCGAGGCCCTGGAATTCATGGACCTCTCCAACCTGCGCGATCGGTTCCCGAAGCAACTCTCCGGAGGGCAGCAGCAGCGCGTCGCGCTGGCGCGTGCCCTGGTTACCCAGCCGACGGTGCTCCTGCTCGACGAGCCACTGGGAGACCTGGACCGGCTCCTCCAGCTCCGGATGCGGGTCGAGCTCCGCACGCTCCAGCGCCGCTTGCGGATCTCCTTCATTCACGTGACGCACAACCAGGAAGAGGCGTTGGCGATCGCCGACCAGATCGTGGTCATGGAGAACGGGCAGATCAAGCAGGTCGGCTCGCCGCAGGACGTGTACCGCCGCCCCAGCAACCTGTTCACCGCCAGCTTCATGGGGGACAACAACATCCTGGCCGGGCGTGTTCTCAGCATAGATGGCGACGTTGTCGAGGTCGTGTGTGATGGCCTGCGGCTGCGGACCAGTGGCGTACCGCACCCCTTGACGGTCGATCAGCCCGTCCACGCTTCGATCCGGGCGGCCACGGTGCGCGTGCGCCCGGAAGCGACCGCCGCCATGGATCTTCCACCCAATTGCGTGGCGGCGCGGGCCACCTTCATCGAGTACCTGGGTGACATCGTCAAGCTGCACTGCCAGACCGCGAGCGGCCTGTCGCTGATCGCCAAGCTCCCGGAGAGCGACACGAGTTGGCAGCACATCCGGGAGGACGAAACCGACTTGGTGTTGTATTGGGATGATGCTGATGTCCAGCTACTCACTGCCTGAGGCCGCGCCGGTGCCGGCGCTCGGCCGACGGCGACTGACCGCCAATCTGTCGTGGGCACTGCTGTTGAGCCTGCCTCTGCTGTGGCTGCTCGTGTTCCTGTTCGTGCCGGTGCTGGTGGTGCTCGTCGTCAGCTTCTTCCAGCCGACTCTGTCCGGCTTCGAGCAGTCGTTCACCCTCGACAACTACCGGCTCCTGCTAACGTCCGGTCCGTTCTTCAGCACACTCGTCAATACCGTGCTAAGCGCGCTCATCACGACCGTCGTGACCTTCCTCGCCGGGTTCTGGGTCGCCTACTACCTTGCGCTCGTCGTGCCAAACCTGCGATCCCGCTTCGCGCTCTTTATCATCGCACTGGCTCCCTTTTTCACCAGCTTCCTTATCCGTGCAGTCGCTTGGATCCCCATGATGGGGCGCGAGGGAGTCCTCAACTCGGCGCTGCTTTCGCTCGGCATCATCTCCGCGCCGCTCGACTTCCTGCTCTTCTCCAACTTCGCCGTCCGGGTGGCTATGGCCCAGTTGTACTTGCTCTTCATGATCTCGCCGATCTTCTTCTCGCTGTCGACCATTGAGCCGGCGGTGCTGGAGGCGGCAAGCGATATGGGCGCTCGCTGGTGGAACATCCTGTGGGAGATCCTCCTGCCGCTGGCCCGGCCCGGCATCGTGATCGGCGCCGTCTTCGTCTTCGTCCTCAGCATGGGCGACTTCGCGACCGTCCGGCTGATCGGTGGTGGCGCTTCTACCTCCGTCGGGCTGTCGATCCAGAACTTCGTGACATACATGCAGTTTCCCCAGGCGGCTGCGGCGGCCAGCATCCTCGTCCTGGTGACGGTTCTGGGCGTCGTGCTGCTCCTGCGCTGGGGGGCAATCGGGGAGGACCTGTGATGCGCGCGCGCGGCCGCTGGTTCGACCGGTTCCTCGGTCTCTACTTCGTTATCATCCTCCTGTTCCTCTACGGGCCGATCCTGGTGATGGCGGTCCTCTCCCTCCAGGGGCCGCAGGGGGGAATGACCTTCCCCATGCGCGGCTTCGGGTTCCACTGGTGGACGCGATTGTTCCAGGTGCGCGCCTCCGAACTACAGGAGGCCATCCTGCGCTCCTTGCTGGTGGCGGTTGAGACCGGTGTGATCGCCGCCGTCTTCAGCGTGGTTATCGCCTTCGCCTACCGGAGGCGACTCCCAGGATCGTCGGCGCTCCTCCCCATGGTGCTGCTCGCCCTCATGACGCCGGGCATCCTGCTCGGCCTCGGCATGAGCCTGTGGTGGCGCATCCTCAACTTCCAGCCCGGCCACCTGGCGCTCCTCGGAGTGCATGTGGTGTGGGCGCTGCCCTTCGCGTTCCTGGTGATGATTGCCGTACTCAACCGCTTCGACCCGCGCGTGGAGGAGTCGGCCCGCGACCTCGGCGCCAGCGAGTCCCGAACCTTCTTCGAGGTCGTGCTGCCGATCATCTGGCCGGGAATCTTGAGTGCCGCGCTCTTCGGCTTCACCCTGTCCCTGAACGAATTCGAGCGCAGCGTTCTGGTGACGTCCGACAACACCTTGCCGCTGCAACTCTGGGCGATGCTGACGGTGCAGATCATCGAGCCGGACCTCTACGCGCTCGGGACACTGACGATCCTGATCACCTTTGTGATCGTGGCCGCGCTCTTCATTCCGACGGTGATCGGCCAGTTCCGCCGGTTGGGCGGGCGCGCGGAGGCTGGCGAGGAGTAATCCGATGCGGTAGGTCCGCGCGGCGACGTGCACACGGAGTGAAGATCGACAGGAGCGAGTATGCCGGTTGTCCAGATTGTGACCACGGGAGGGACGATCGCCAGCCGCATTGACCCGGCGAGCGGCGCGGCTGTGCCGGTGGTGAAGGCAGACGAGCTGGTGGCTCAGGTTCCGGTGTTGTCCGAGATCGCCGAGATCCGCGTGACCGAGTTCTCCCTGGTCGGCAGTTGGAACATGACTCCCGCGCGGATGGCCGCGCTGGCGCGCACGGTTCGTGACCTGCTGGCCGAGCCGGAGACGGCGGGCGTCGTGATCACGCACGGGACCGACACGATGGAGGAGTCGGCCTTCGCCCTCAGTCTCCTGCTCGGTTCGGAGGGGCCGGTGGTCTTCACCGGCGCCATGCTGAATGCCAGCGAACCGGGGTTCGACGGGCCGCGCAACCTCGTAGCAGCGGTCCGGGTCGCGGCCGACCCGGCGGCGCGGCAGCTCGGCACCGTCGTGGTCTTGAACAATGAGATCCACGCGGCGCGCGACGTGACCAAGAGCCACACCACGGCGCTCGACACCTTCATCTCACCCGGGCTCGGCCCGCTCGGGATCGTCGACGACCGCGGCGTCTGGCTGCGCCGGCAGCCGACGCAGGCGCCGCCTCCGCTGCCGCTGGTCGATCCTGTCCCGGGTGTCTACCTGATCAAGATGGCCGCTGGGATGGAAGACCTGCTGCTGCGTGCCGCGCTGCAGGGGCAGGCCCGCGGGGTGGTCGTCGAGGCCTCGGGGACCGGCAACGTGTACGAGCCGTGGGAGGACGCGATCGCCGACTTGCTCGCAGCCGGCATCCCGGTGGTGGTCGTCTCCCGCTGCCCCGGCGGCCGGGTGACGTTCACCTACGGCGGCCGAGGCGGCGGTAAGTCGCTCGAGGCGCTGGGTGTGATCTCGGGCGGTGACCTCTCCGGCCCGAAGGCGCGGCTCGCGCTGATGTTCGCGCTGGGCGCCGGCTGGGATCTGGAGCGCGTGCGTGCCTATTTCGCCCAACTGACCGGCGACTAGTGCGCTACGGCATCTTGCGCACGGCCGGCAGGAGGCGGCTGGCGGCGACAGAGAAGGCGAGGACCACCCCGGCGCCGATGGCGACGGCCAGGGGCACCGTGATGCGCGCCCCGACGCTCCCGGTCACCATCTGCCCCAGCGGCATGAGGCCCATCGGGATCAGCGTGTAGGCCGACATCACCCGGCCGCGCATGTCGCCCGGCACGGTGAGCTGCAGCAGCGTGTTGGTCAGGCCCATGTTGAGCGTCTGCGTCGCACCGATCACCATCAGCAGTGGGATCGACGTGACCAGCCACCGAGAGCCGGTGAACAGGAGCAGGCTGGCGCCGAACAGCGCGGTGACCACGAGCAGCAGCGACCCCTTGCGCCTCGTCCCCCCAAGTGGGGCGACGGCGATGGCGCCGATCAGTGCGCCGATCCCGTTGACGGCCATCAGGGCGCCGTAGCCGCCCGCGCCGACCCGTAGGACATCCTGGGCGAAGACGGGCATGAACTGCAGGTACGGCCGGCCGAAGAAGGTCGGCACGCCGATCGCCAGCATCAGACCCCAGATGCGACGGTCGCTCCGGATATAGCGCAGCCCGGCGACGAGGTTCTGCAGGATCGACTCGCGCATGTCGCCTTTCGGCGGCTGCGCCGGCATGCGGTACACCACCGCGAGGACCGCCAGGTAACTCACGCCGTTGAGCAGGAAGGCCCCTGCCGTGCCGATGGCTGCAACGAGCAGGCCGGCGAGCGCCGGGCCGACCACCGCCGCCCCGTTCCAGGCAGCCGAGTTGAGCCCCACCGCACTGGCGATGTTCTCCTTGCCGACCAGATCCGGCACCAGCGCCTGCCGCGTCGGGTTGTCGATCGCCATGACCACGGCGCTGAGGAAGGCGATGAGGAGGATGTGCCAGATGGCCACGGCCCCGAAGGCGTCGAGGAGGCCGAGGGTCAGTGCCAGAATTCCCGCGGCCGCTTGTGTGACCAGAAGCACCTGGCGGCGGTCCAGCCGGTCTGCCAGCACCCCGCCGAACAGAGTGATCGACAGCGCGGGGACGGCTCGCATCAAGCCGACCAACCCGAGGTAGAAGGCCGAGTTGGTCAGCTCCAGGATCAGCCAGCCCTGGGCCACGTACTGCATCCAACTGCCGATGTTGGAGACGATGCTGGCCAGCCAGAAGTTGCGGTACACGGGGACGGCGAGCGCGCCAGCTCCCCGAAGCGGGGTGGTGCGACCCAGCGTTAGCCGGGTGGCGAATCCAGTGATCGCACTCAGGCGGCGCTGCTTCCGTGCCCGCTCCCGAGTCTTCTCCGATCGTTCTCGCTGGTCTCGGGTCTCGGTGCCTGTGTCGGTGTCCGTAACGATCCCCTCCCCTCTGGGTGTTCGATGCGAGGTCGGTCACTCGTGCGAGAACCGCGCCTGGATGGCTGCCAGGAGATCGCGCAGCCGCGGGTCGGTGACCGCCTCCTGCGTGCCGATCCGGAACGACTCGATGATCAGGTCGGGTTGGACGGCACGGTACTCAAGCGCCTGGAGCCAGGTCTCCAGCTTGTCTGCCTGGCGCACCAGCCGGGCCTCGGGCGTCGCGCCTGCTTCGTATTCTTCCCAGGCGCCCACGATGAGATCCGCCAGCCGCGGCGGCAGCCGCTCCGTCATCTGCCGGATAGCCGCCTCCTCCGCTGCGCGCTTGGCCCGGTCTGCCTCCTCTGAGTAGACGGGAGGCTGACGGAAGATCTCCTCCGGCGCGGCGTCGGGCGAGGCCAGAGCGTGGTCGAACGGGGTCGCGTCCCCGGCGATGGCCTCCGGCAAGTCGTGGACCAGCGCCAGCGTCAGCGCTCGGGTCAGGTTGATCGCGGGATCGTCCGCAGCGAGGAGAAGGACCAGCAGTGCCACCCGGTAGCTGTGGTCGGCGACCGACTCCGGCTCCTCGACGCCGCGGTCGACCCAGCCCTGGCGGACCAGCCGCTTGAGCGCCCCTGCCTGTGCCAGCACGTCCAGGACTCCGTCCCACCGGTCGGTCATCGTGCGCGTCCGCCCTCCCCAGCGTCGCCCGGTTCCACGCTCGGCCTGCGCACAGCCTGCCGCCGCACTAGTCCCGGGCGCGGGTAGTGTTGCGCAGCGTACCGATGCCCTCGATCTCGACCTCGATCGTGTCGCCCGGCTTCATCGGCCCGACCCCTTCGGGGGTTCCGGTCATGATGACGTCGCCCGGCTCCAGCGTCATAACGTTGGAGATGAAGCTGACCAGGAAGGCGGGCGAGAAGATCATGTTGCTGGTGCGGCTGTTCTGACGCACCTCGCCGTTCAGCCGGGACTGGATGGCGAGGTCGTTCGGGTCGAGGTCGGTGGCGATCACCGGGCCGAGCGGGCAGAAGGTGTCGAATCCCTTGGCGCGCACCCACTGGCCGTCTTTGCGCTGATAGTCCCGGTGGCTGACGTCGTTGCCACACGTGTAGCCCAGCACGTAGTCGAGCGCCTGCGACTCCGGCACGCGGCTGGCGCGGCGGCCGATGACAATGCACAGCTCCGCTTCGTAGTCGATCCGGTCGCCCGGCGGCAGGAGAATCACCCCGCCGTGAGGCAGGAGCGCGCTGGTCGGCTTCATGAAGAGGACCGGCTCATCCGGCACCTGGCGGGTCGGATCGTTCTCCGTCACGTGGAGCGCGTAGTTGAGTCCCACGGCGACGATCTTCCCTGGCTGGACCGGGGTCAGCAGCTCTAGTTCTTCCAGCGGCCCCACCGCGTCCCCCCGCCGCAATGCACCGGGGTCGAAGAGGTTCCCCTCCGCGCGATACACGACCCCGTCCTCGACGATGCCAAGCCGGGGCTGCCCAGCCTCAACGAAGCGTGCGATCTTCATCCGTCCCTCCTCCGGCCGCGTAACACCCCTCGCGCCCGGCAACACCGGGCGTACCTGTTATCGTAACAGACCACTCCCGCGGTGCGACGGGGCCTGGCCTCGTGTTGCATAGGGGCTGTAGGAGTGGGATTGGTGGTGTGGAGATCTCCGGACTGTGGTATGGGCCCGGGGGTAAACCCCCGGGCTCACAACGCGAAGCCCGCTGAAGCGGGCTGGGGGACCGGGACTCACATCTCGGCGTCGGGTCTCGCCGCCCGACATGTGCCCGGGGCTAAAGCCACCGGGCTGAGAAGGCGAAGCCCACTAAAGGGGCTGGGGATGCGGTGTCCAGCCCGCGGCCGAACCGGAGACGCCTGGATGTCGCCATCACAGCCCCTTCAGTGGGCTTACCCATTACTCAGCCCGGGGGTTTACCCCCGGGCACGCGCCGACGCCGATGTTCCTCTCACCACACCCGTTTCCCTCGCCACCGTTTCCAGCCGGCTTTAGCCGGCTTATCGTGTGAGCCCGGCGCCTTTAGGCCCGGGCACATACCACGGTGCGGGATCCCCACGCCATCAACCCCGAACCCTGGGCACGTGCCACCGCCGTAGCCCCGTCGCGGATTGTCAGATGCAATCAACCCCGGGAATGCGCCGCCGTAACTATGCTGATTGCGACCCGCCAAGCCCGCGCCGCTCCGTCACGGAACACGGAATACGCAACACGGAACACGCGGCACGCTACAAGAACAGCTTCTCCAACTGCTCGTCTTTCCCGGCGACGGTGAGTTCGTCCTCGGCGGTGAGCCGCTCGCTGCCGTGGGGGTTGACGATGACCTTGTCGCCGCGGCGCAGGAAGAGGGGGGTGACGCCGTAGCGGCTGCGTAGCTGCAGCTCGTCCAGGGTCTTGCCGGCGAAGGAGGCGACGGAGAGTTTCGCCAGGCCGTAGCCCGGGCCGACGTCGAAGTAGTCGCTGACCGAGAGTGGCATGGTCAGGCTGTGGGCCAAACGGGTGCCTGTCTCCGACTCGGGGTAGACGACCCGGTCGGCGCCGACCATCTTCAGGATCTCGCCGTGGAGTGGATTCTGGGCCTTGGCGACGACCCGCTTGATCCCCAGCCGGTTGAGCAACGTGGTTGCCAGGATGCTGGAGCGCTCGTCGGTGCCGATGGCGACCACGGCGACGTCGAAGTCCTGCGCGCCGAGTTTCCTGAGGACATCCTTGTCGGTCGCGTCGGCGATGATCGCATGCGTCACGTCGTCCGCGATGTCTTCGATCGCCCGCGCGTCGCGATCGATCGCGAGCACCTCGTGTCCGAGCCGCTCCAACTCCCGCGCCACCGCGCTACCAAATCGACCGACCCCGATCACCAAGACTTGTCGTCCCACGGCACCCCTCTCAGCCGATCTTCACGTTCTCACGCGCATAGCCGATGCCGCGCCGGGTCGGCCGCGCCGCCAGTGCCAGCGCCAGCGTCAGCGGTCCGAGGCGACCGGTGAACATTATCGCGATCAGGAACAGTCGCGAGCCGGGGCCGAGCTGGGGAGTGATCCCGGTCGAGAGGCCCACCGTGCCGAAGCCGGAGACCGTCTCGA